>NZ_JACCQC010000001.1:0-648557 GCF_015712225.1 Burkholderia sp. 9775_39
CTCTTCAGTTCAAACCTGTTACTGTTTTCGGTTCAGTTAAGAACCGGTCGCTCACTCAAAGCTGACAGGAATATGAATCACTTCATAAACCTGACTTACTTTAGTGTGAGACTCTTGATACTTTTGCTATCTGATCCGAGGATCAGCTCGCTGTCATCAAGCGCCCACACTTATCGGCTGTTAATTTTTAAAGAGCATGTCTGCGAGGGATCTTGAACCCCTCAGCAGCGCTGCGTTTTCAGCAGCAGAGAAGCGAGATTATGAACCGTGTTTCGCAGTTCGTCAACAACTTTCTGAACGACTTCGTTGCGACTGCGGGGCTCAACTTCCGTACCGCCGAGGCTCGCTACCTTCCGAACTCCAACGGCACTGCTTCCCTTCCTCCCGCGCCGCGTTTCCGTTAGCGCGAAAGAGGCGTGATTCTAAGCACCTGCCCCCATCCATGCAAGCGCTTTGTGAAGAAAGTTTGAAAAAGCCTCCGTGCGCTCACGCGCACGGAGGCTTTGGGCTCGATGGGCCAGGAAGCGCAACGCGCGCCGCCGTCCAAAGATATGACGAACACGTCTCTTTCCCCCTATATGAGGGGGCGCGGAACGGCCAAGGAACCCGGCGCGGTCGAGTATCATGCCGCGACCGAACCACGCACTCATATTGACGATGGACAGCACGACTCAACCCGGCGACACCGACCTTCGCGACGAATATGCGGCACTGCGCGAGCGCGCGATCCTGCTGGAACAAGAGGTCCCGCCGCTTCTGCAACGCATCTCGGACATGCTGCCGCGCATCAGCGGCGAATCCGAACTCGCGGATACGCATCGCGAGCGACTCGTCGGTGCGCGCAACGCGGCGCTGGTCTCGATCGAAAACTATCAGCAGGCGATTCCATTCCTGCAGACCGCCGACTCGATCATCGAGCAGCTGGACAAGACGCCCGAGCGCGACGAAGACATCGAGTGGCGGGAATCGCTGCTGCAACGGCTGGACGAGTTGATCGATGTCGCGGTCGTGATGATCGACGATGCGGACAGCTACTTCGCGCATGCCCAAGCATGCGACCTGTCCAGCGTGCCGACATCCATCCTCGAGGATTGAACAGGCTCGCCCGGCATCGCGCGGTGCACCGGCCTCACGTCGTGCCCGCCGACAGCCGCTAGCCGCCCGCTGCATCGCCGGGCCTGCGGCATTCTTCCCGCACGAAGCGTTCGCCCTCCGACCGCCATCCCGCGCGGAGCCGCACGTCGCCGCTACGGCGAATCGAGCACGATCGTCTCGCTCATCACCGGCACGCGGATGTACCCGCCCGCCGCATCGCCATACGCATGCGCGTTCCCGTCGATCACGTACTGCGCCGTCAACGCGCACAAGGTGGCGTCTCGTGCATCGACGGTGCGCAGCGTCGATACGTCGATTCCCAGCCGCTCCAGCAATTGCCGCCGCTGATTGCGCTTCTGCTTCGCCGACGCCACGGCCTTGCCCAGCATCGCGCAGGTAATCGCATAAGGATAGGTTTCGAAGCTCGCACGGCCGCCCGCGTAGCGCGCGTCCGTCAGCAACGGATAGGCGTCCGAAAGCGCGCGGTAGACGCGCTCTCCCATGAACATCCAGTCGAAGAAGCCCGACGTGCTCGCGATGGCCTGCTCGCGCGACGGCGTCGGGAAGCACGAGATCCGTTCGCGCGCGAGCGCCTGCTCGGCCGCGCGGCGGCCGCTCCCTGTCCACCACAGGCTCGGCGCGTCGACGCCGACGGCCACGACGTCATGGGCGAGACACAGTGCGGGCAGCGACTCGGGCGCGATTCGCGCTTCCCGACAGACGACCGTCGAGCCACGCAGGATCACGAGATCGCACAGCTTCCTGTCGCCGCCGACGTCGACACCCGCGACTGCAGCCGGTCGTGGTGCGGCGGATCGGGCCGATCGCATGCGCGTGCGTCAGTCCGCCGGCCGTGCCGCGTACGCGGTGTCGAAGATTGCCTCGAGACCGGGATGGACGCCGCGCATCGGGTCGACGACCGACTTCGCCCAGTCGAAGTACGCCTGCTTGCGTTCGAGCGGCCAGTCCGCGGGTGGATGCCGGGCGATGTCGCGCAGGTTGCAGATCTTGTCGGCCAGCTTTACCAGCTTCGCGCGCCGGCTGATGGTGGCCGCGTGCTCGACCTGCAGACGCTTGCGCTCCTCCTTCGGCAGCGACTTGTCGTCGGTGACTTCCATCACGATGTCCGCCACATCCTTGCCGAACAGCCGCAGCAACTCCTGCTCGGTCGTCTCCGTATCCTCGACCGTGTCGTGCAACACCGCCGCGACGATCACGCGCTCGTCCTCGACGCCGGCCTCGTTGGCCAGTACGTCGGCGAGCGCGATCGGATGATTGATGTACGGCGACGCTTCTTCGTCCTTGCGCCGTTGATTGCGATGCTTGTCCGCCGCGAACGCAATCGCGGCTACCAGCTTCTTCATATTCACCCCTCGTGTGGCCAGACCGCGGCCGTTGAACCGGCCGCGTGCATTTCGGAACCGCTCATACTACCTGTACGCGATGCCGCTTCCCGTGCGCCGGCTTCCCGGCGTGCCCGCATCACGCGCCGACCGGCGCGCGCTGCAACTCGACCACGTTGACCCGCGCGCCGAATACGTCCCTCACGAGCGGCAGCAGGTGGTCGTGGTGCGTCAGGAACAGCACCTGGGTACGCGTCGACAGATCGCGCAGCGCATCGAGCCCCGCCTTCGCACGCGCGTCGTCGAAATTGATGAACAGGTCGTCGGCGACGAACGGCAGCGCCGTGCGGCTGCCGAGCTGCAACTCGAGCGCCGCGATCCGCAGCGCGAGGAACAGCTGATCGCGCGTCCCTTCGCTCAACCCGGCGACCTCGACCGACGTCCCCTTCGTACGCCGTGCATACAGCGCGGGCGGCGTCCGTTCGGTATCGACGGTCAGCTTCGCGAATTCGCCCAGCGTGAGCCCGGCGAAGATCTCGCCCGCGCGCCGCAGCATCGGCCCCTGCTTCTGGTCACGGTAGCGATCCGTCGCCCACTTCAGCAAGCGGCTCGCCGTGGCCGCTTCCAGATACTGTTCGGCCGCGTCGCCCATTGCCGCGAGCGCCTCCTGCCGCTTCGACTCGGCGACCGCCGCGTTCGCCTGGCCGTCGATCGCGCCGAACGCCTGATCGGCCACGACCTGCTGCTGCGACAACGCGTTCAGCCGTTTGCCGACATCGTCCAGCGACTGCTTCACCGCTTCCAGATGCGCCGGCACGTCGGCAATGTCCTGTTCCGCCACCTCGGCCTCGACGGCGGACCGGGACAGCCCGTCGCCGTCGCGCACCAGCGCCTCGTGCGCGGCATCGACCGCCTGACGAAGCTGGCGCTGGCGATCCGAACGCTCGGCCAGCGGCAGCGCCGCATCGATCGACGCGACGCCGGCCCGTTGCAGCAGCGGCTGGATGCGCGCGTCGGCGCCGGCCACTGCGGCCGCCGCGTCCGCGACCTTGCCGTCGGCCTGCCGCACGGCCTCGTCGGCACGATCGATCGCACGCGCGATTTCCCGGGCGGCCGCGAGGCGCATCGTCAGCCGCCGCGCGACGTCCGGCCAGTCGCCGCTCGCCAGCCATTCCGGCGCGAGCGCTTCGGCAAGCCGCCGCGCGCCGGCCTCGAGCGCGTTCAACTCCGCGCGGATCGCGGCGATCCGGTTGCGCGGCGCGTCGGCATCGGCCAGTTCGGCCGTCACCGTATTCGCGAGCCCGAGCGCGCCTTCCGCCGCGGCCAGCGTCGTCGCGCTCGCGGACAGTTTCGCGTCGGCCAGCGCGTCGCGCCATTGCGCTTGCCATGCGTCGTAAGCCGTTTGCGCATGATCGGCCCGCAACTGCGCGGTCGCGCAGCCGCGTTCGGCTTCCCGCGCACGATCGTCGAGGCTGTCCTTCTGCGCGGCCGCTTTCTCGGCCGACTGCACGAACGTCTCGGCGACGGCGACGAGCGCGGCCAATCCGTCCGCCTCGCCGCCCCGCGATACCGGCAGCAGCGCCGCGCGCAGCGCGGCTTCCGCGCTGGCACGGGCAGCACGCATCGCGTCGAATTCGCGACGCTGACGATCGAGCTCGGCCTGCGCGGCGAACACCGCGTCGCGCTTCGCGAGCCAGTCGCCCATCGCCGCCAGCGGCATGCCGGGCACCGCGGCCGTCGTCGCGAGCGCGGCCCAGGCGTCGCGATGTGCGGCGAGCTCGCGCTCGCGTTCGTCCAGCGCGGCTTGCCGGCGCGTCACGCCTGCACGGGCGGATTCGACCTGCTGACGCAGCGATTGCAGCGTCGCCGCGGCCTGGGTCGCGCCGAGCTGCGCATCGACGAGTTCGTCGGCGAGGCGAATCGCGGCGTCGACCGCCGGTGCGCCCGTTGCGAGATCGACGGCCCCGCTGCGGATCTCGCCCCACGCGCCGTCGCGCCGCGCACGCGCCGCCAGCACGTCGGCGGTCGTGACGACCTTGTGGTTCTCCGCGAAATGCTTCTCCTGCAGCACAAGCCGTTCGAGTTCCTCGAGCGCGCCATCCCGCGCGTCGCGCGCGGCAGCGGCCGCGCTGGCGCGTTCGCTGTCTTCCTTGAGCAACGCGCCGAGCCGCGCGGCCGACGGCACGTCGAGCGCGCGCAGCGCGTCGACCGGCATCCGCCATGGGCCGAGCGCATCGAGCGCGCCGGTCAGCGTGCGTTCGGCAGCCGCGATGTCATGCGCCAGCGCCTGCTCGCGCGGGCCGGTGTTGCGAAAACCCTGTGCATCGGCCAGCGCCGCGCGCAATGCTTGCGGCACGTCGACGGTCGACAGGCGCGCCTGTTGTTCGCGGACCTGCGCCAGCTCGCGCGTGCGTTCGTCGAGCGATTCGCGCGCGCCGGCGAGCGCCTGGCGCAACGCGCCATGCTCGCGCAGCAGGTTCGCGACGGTCTGCAGCGACAGCGCCGTCGGCAACGCGGCGCGCAGCGACGCTTCGTCCGTCGGCCAGCCGAGTTGCGCGGCCGCCGACAGCGCGGCGGACAGGTGCCGCTCGACGTCCGCGCCGAGCAGCAGCAGATCCTGCGCGTGATTCATGCATGCGCCGCGCAGCCGGTCGAGCGCCTCGATATCCGCTTCGAGCGCCAGCGTGTCGGCGTCCGCGGCGATCGCATCGCGCGCCTGCCGCTTCGCGAGCAGGTCGGCGCGCCGTTCCTCGAGCACCTTCTGCTCGGCCGCGAGATCGCCTTGCGCCTTCAGCAGATCCGCATACGCGGTCGGCGGCAACTCGACGACCGCGCCGAGTTCCGCCAGCGCCGCGTCCTTGACCGTCAGTTCCTTCAGGTACGGCGCGAGCCGCCGCACGCGTTCGAGCTTCGAGCGCAGCGCTTCGAGCCGGCGCTGTTCCGCGCGCGCCTGTTCGGTCTGCTGCTCGACCGCTTCGCGCGCGTCCTTGCGATCGACCCAGTCGCGCGTGCGCACCTGGACCGTCTTCAGTTCGGCAACGGCTTCGTTGAACGCCGTTTCGGCCAGCGCAAACGCGCTGCCGCTGCGACGCGGCGCCCACAATTCGAGCGCGCGCGCGTCGAGTTCCTCGCGCACCGGCCCGAGGCTGCCGACGCCGGCCGCCGATTCGAACAGCACCTGGCCGAGCTTGTCCGATGCGTCGAGAATGCTGCGGCCGCCATCGACCAGCCGCCCGTGATCGAGCCCGAACATCTGCTCGAAGAATTCGCGCGTCGCACCGTCGAGGATCGCGGCCAGATAGTCGTCGGGCAGCTTGTCGTCGGCGGGCGTGCGCAACGAACTGCGGCCACGCGCCCGGTGGAACGCGAGCTCACCGGTGCCGCTCTCCAGCACGCCGCCGATTCGCAACTCGGGCGTGCTGTGCAGGAAATCGAGCGGCGTCTGCAGCTTCATCCCGAACAGCAACTCGGACACGGCCGTGCGGATCGTCGACTTGCCCGCCTCGTTCGGCCCGACGATCACGTGAAAATCCTCGCTGGCCGACGGAAAACGCAGCGTCTCGTCGGTGAACTTGCCGTACTTGATCAGATCGAGCTGGCTGATGCGCATCGCTTACTCCCCCCTCGCCAGCCGCGCAAGCAACGCGGGCCCGACCTGCTCGACCAGCGCGGTCAGCTCGCCCGCGCGCACCATCGTCAGCAACGGCACCTCCTCCTTCACGTCGCTGCGGACCTTGCCGACGAACGGCTTCAGGTCGCGTTCGAGCAGCGCGAGGAAATCCGGATCATGCGCGGCGTCGGCCAGGATCTGCTTCAGGTCCTCCAGCGCCTCGAGCGGTTCGCTTTCGCCCGGCTGCCGATCGGCAGCGGACGTCGCGAGCCGGACCTTCTCCAGCCACAGCCGCTCGTTGCCGATGATGCCGATCTGGTTCAGCACTTCCGCACGCAACTGCGGCGCGCGGCCGAAAAAGAGGCCATGCGCGGGCGTGCGCCCGGTGACGGTGACGCGCACCGCGCGCGGCACGTGGCCGTCGACGGTCAACAGCGCCTCCAGCGACTGGCCGATCTTTCGCGACAGATCGGCCACCGACAGGCAATCGGACGCATCGACCGACACGGCTTCCCAGCGCAGCACGTCGAGATACAGTCGTTCGACCTGCGTGTTGCCTTGCTCGACCGTCACGAGCACCGCGCCGCGCCGGCCGGTTTCGCGGATATGGCGCCCTTGCAGGTTGCCGGGAAACACGACGGTGGACGAGCCCGTCCATTGCTGGAATTCGTGCACGTGGCCGAGCGCCCAGTAGTCGTAGCCTTTCGCGTGCAGTTCGGCCAGCGTGCACGGCGCGTAGTTCGCGTGCGCCGCATACCCTTCGAGCGCCGTGTGCAGCACGCCGATGTTGTAGTACCCGGGCACCGGGTCCGGATAGCCGACCGCGAGATTGTCGACGACGGCCTTGTCCTTGAAGCTCTGCCCGTGCAGCGCGACGTCGAATTCCGGCAGCCTGAAGGTTTCCGGCTTGCGATGGCCGAACACGGTGACGTTGTCGGGCAGCGTCAGCTTCTTCGTCATCTCGCTTTCGGCATCGTGGTTGCCGCCGAGGACGAACGCGCGGATCCCGGCCTTGCGCAGGCGGCCCATCTGCTGGCCGAAGAAGATGCCCGTGTTGTGATCCTTCCAGTCGCCGTCGTACAGGTCGCCCGCGATCACGAGGAACGCGACTTCCTCCTCGATCGCCCGATCCACGAGTTGCCGCAGCGCCTCGCGCGACGCGTTGCGCAACTGCGCGGCCGGCGCGTCGGGGTACGCGCTCAGGCCGTGCAACGGGCTGTCAAGGTGAATGTCTGCCGCGTGGATGAACTTCACGAAGGTTCCTCTGTTTCATGGCGAAGGGGCGACGCCGCTCGCACGGGCCCGTGCCGTCAGGCGTCACCCCGGTAGCCGCCGGGCCTGCCGCCGCACATGCGACACGCGCCGAGCCGGATCGCGCTGCCCGTTGCAAGCGGGTCGCGATGGTACCTGAAAGCGGGTAACGACATGCGTTCTCCGTCGGTCCGGACGGCGGGGAAGCACGCGATACCGATGCGAACCGCCATTGTGCCGCAGCACGATCGCGTGACAGCGAAACGACGCCGGGAAAGCGCCGAACGGGGAGCAGGAACACACGCGGGATCGCCCCACGTGCGTCGCGACGCACGCGCCCGGCTTGCGCTCACTCGCCGCGCGGAACGGGCGGCGGCGCATAGCCGTTGTCGTTGCCGGGGAATGGATTCGCGTTGCGGCGCAGCGCATCCTCGTCGCTCTCCTTCCGTGCGAACAGCGCCACACCGATCACGCCGACGTTCGCGGCATCGCCATACCTTGAATTCGCGACATAGCTGTCGGGCACGGCCGCGAAGCGGAACGCGGCGACTTCGTCGCGGCTCTTGCGGAAACCCTCGATCGTCAGCGTGCGGCCCGGATACAGCACGTAGCCGCCGTTCGTATAGCTGCCCGGCCGCCCCGACCGCACGTCGAGTCCATCGACCGTCGACACGACCTCGAACGCGCGGCGCCCCTGGTTACGCAACACGATCATGTAGCGCGAGCCTTCGACGCCGGCCATGTGCCAGCGGCCGTTGCTGCGCGCGAGACGCAGCGGCGCCCCCTTCTCGTCGGTAAACGACAGCGCGATGTCGCCGTTCGCGAGCGCGATGCGGGTCGGCAGCCGGCGCACCTGCGACGCGGGAAGCTGGCCGGGCAGCACGTCGTTGTAGTAGACCGACGCGAGGTCCGTCGGCTTCGCCGGATCCGCGCGTTCGAATTCGACCTGCCGGGTTTCGGATCTCACCGACTCGCCCCACGCGGTACCGAGCCCGCGGCGTTCGCTGGCGTCCGGCGCGGCGCTGGGCGCGGCGGTACTGGCGGACGGCGGGGGCGGCGCCGCGCAGGCAGCCAGCCAGAGCGCGCAGGCGAGCGCGAGAAGACGGAACAGGAGGGTCATGACGTGATGCCTCGGAATGTTATCGGACCGCGCCGGGCTCGCCGGAACGGTGTTTTTGTATCGTCTGTCGTCACGGTGTCGATCGGACATGCTGGCCCATGCCGGCCGGTACGACCATCGCGGCGACCGGCTGTCGGGCGCCCTGCTATTTAAGCATGGCGCGCGGGCAATGGGCAGGGGCCGCGCGCCGATAAAAAAACGGCCCGGCCCGCATCGAAGCGGACCGGGCCGTGGCGGGATGCGTGCTGTTTATTACAGCGCGCCGCCTTGCGCCGACGCCGAACCCTTCACGCCGACCGACGCGCCGCCCTGCACCGCGTTCGTCGCGCCTTCGAGCGCTTCGCCGGCCTTCGCCTTCGCGCCGCCCGCGACATCGCCCGCGGTCGACACCGCGCCTTGCGCATGGCTCTTCGTCGAACCTGCGACGTGCTTCACGTGCGACTTCGTCGCATGCACGGCCGATGCCGCCGCATCCTTCGTCGCGCCCGCCGCCGAACCGACCGCCTGCGTCGCGCCGCCCACTGCCGTGCCGGCTGCCGAGCCCACGCCGCCGACCGTCTTGCCGACGCCGTTCAGCGCGCCGCCGACGACGTTGCCCGCGCCCGAACCCGAGCCTGCCGCATTCGCGCCGGCGCCCGCCTGCACGCCCACGCCGCCACCGAGCAGCGGCGTCTGGACCTGGGCGCCGACACCTGCGGAACCCTGGGCGCCGGTCTGGGCGGTCTGTGCAAATGCAGCCGAAGTCGCCATCGCCGTCAGAGCGGCACCCAGCAGAATCGTACGAATCTTGTTCATGGTCATTCTCCCCAAAGACGTTGTTGCTGCGGGCCGCCTTCGTGCGGCTTGTCGCATGCCTCGCCGCGACATGCGGCAGGTGGAGCTAATGTAGCGGCGCCGACGCGCAAAACGATTGAATTGCGGGGACTGTTACTTCCGTTGCAAATGCTGACGATTGACTCACACTGTTTGACAATCGGGAGCTTGCGGCGGGTGAACGCCGTATTTGACGACGGGCGGGTGTGAACCGCGAACCGGGACGACCGGCTGCGTCACGGCGACGACCTGCCCGATCGTCAGGTATCGGGCAAGCCGATCCACGCAACGGCCGGCTGACGAGCCGGCCGCTTTTATCTGCATCCCGAAGGACGAGTGACGCCCGGTCGTCGATGCGGCCTCGTCATGACGCACGGCCCCGGTCGCCGACAAGCGGACCGGGGCCGTGCGCATTCCACGCGGTTACGGCCGGAACGTATCGCCGAGCACGACGCCTTCGCGACGCGGATCGGTGCCGCCCTGCAACGCCGGCGACTGGCCGACCGTCACGCGCATCACCGTGTTGACGCCGCTCGCCTGCGCGGACGTCGACACCTTGTGCCCGAGCGCGAGCAGCCCCGTGATCAGCGGATCGTTCGCGCCGTTGTTCGCCGCGTTGACGTTCGGATGTTCGCCGCCGACCGTGGTCGTCGGGCTGTTGCTCGCGCCGAAGTCGACGAGGCCCGCCGACTGCTGCGCATCGAGCCCCCAGTCGAGCGCGCCGACCAGCGTCTTGACCACGTATTGCGGAATCGTGCCGCCGCCCGGCGAACCGGTCGCCATCACGAAGTCGCCGCGCGAGCCGTCGGCGGCCTGCCCGAACACGATCGTCGGCGCCATCGAGCTGCGCGGCCGCTTGCCCGGCTGCAGGCGGTTGGCCACCGGATTGCCGGACGTGTCGAGCGGGTTCGCGGAGAAATCGGTCAACTGGTTGTTCAGCAGGAAGCCGTTGGTCATGTGGAACGAGCCCATGCTCGACTCGACCGTCGTCGTCGCGCTCAGCACGTTGCCGTCGCCGTCCACGATCGTGAACTGGTTCGTGCCGTGCTCGATCAGCGTCGTGTCGACGCCGAGCGGCACCGCGCCGAGATTGCCGGGCTGCGCGGTGCCCATGCTCTTGGTCGTGTCGATCAGCGCCGCGCGCGATTTCAGGTACGGCTTGTTCAGCAGCGTGTCCCACGTGCCGCCCGGCAGCGGCACGAAGTCGGTATCGGCCACGTACTTGTCGCGGTCCGCATAGGCGAGCCGTTCGGCCTCGGTGACGAGGTGGACGCCCGCGACGGTCGGCTTGCCGCCTTCGAGATCGATCGCCGTCGGCTTCAGCGACTTCAGGTCGAAGTTCTCGAGAATGCCGAGCGCCGACGCGACCGCGATGCCGCCCGACGACGGCGGCGGCATCCCGCACACCCAGTAGCTGCGATAGGTCGTGCACACCGGGTCGCGGCGCTTCGCCTGATAGGCGGCGAGATCCGCGACGGTCGTCTTGCCCGGCGTGAGCGTCGAGCCGTCCGCGCCCTTCGTCACCGCGATCTTCGCGACGATGTCCTGCGCGATCTGCCCCGTGTACAGCGCATTCGCGCCCGACTGCGCCATCAGCGACAGCGTGCGCGCATACGCGGGGTTCTTCAGTACGGTGCCGAGCGTCTTCGGCGACCCGTCGGCGTTCAGGAAATACGCGGCGGCTTCGGGATCGCGCTTCAGGTTCGCGGCGTTCGCCGCGATCGCGTCGGCCAGCCGGCCGCCGATCGGGAAACCGTTGGTCGCCAGCGTGATCGCGTCGCCGAACAGGCTCTGCCACGGCAGGCGGCCATGATCCTGTTGCAGCGCCTCGATGAGCCGCGGCACGCCGATCGTGCCGATCGAGCGGCCGCTCGCGCGCGCGTTCGGCAGCGGCGCCGAATGATCGGTGGCGTCGTCGACGTAGCGCAGGTAGTTCTCGGTCGCGGCGGCCGGCGCGGTTTCGCGGCCGTCGTACGCCTGCAGCGTCTTGCCTCGCGCATCGTAGTAGAGCAATACGCCGCCCGAACCGAGGCCCGTCGCCTCGGGCACCGTCAGGCCGAGCACGGCCTGCACGGCGACCGCCGCGTCGGCGGCCGTGCCGCCCTTCTTCAGCACCGCGCAACCGGCCGCGCTCGCGTACGCGTTCGACGTGGCGACCAGGTACGTTTTCGCATGGACGGGCTTCATCCCGGTGCGATAGCCCGACGACGCTTCCGGCAGCGACGGGTCACCCGGCTGGTTCGAGCCCACCACGACCGTCGCGCCGCTGTTGTCGACCGCGAGGCAGCTCGCATCGGTGGAAGGTGCGGTCGTGCGGCCCGCCTCGTTCTCGACGTCGCCGCCGCAGGCGGTCAACAGGGCGGCCGCGAGCAACGCGGACGCATACGGAAAAATCGCTGTTCTGTTCATTGTCTGCCGATGTTCTCGTCGATCGTTGCGATGGACATCCTGTTGCCTGCAACCCCCTCGGGGCATGGGCAACGCGTTCGATGGTCCCATGAACAAAATTTTTTCCGCAATAAGGAAATGGCGTAGTGCAACCGGACGTTGTGTGCGCAACGTCACCGAACCGGCATGCGGGTTCACCTGTTGCACTGCATCGCGTTTCGATACGCCGATGCGGCTCGCCGCGCGACGTCGTTATCTTTTCGCCCGGCGACGCGTGCCGCTCGACGGGCCGCTGCGTGCGAAGCCGTGCTCCATCGCGTCGATCGCCTCGGAAAAGAACTCGAGAAACATCGTCATCGCGACGGTCGCGCTCATGTCCGCCCGCTGGTAGATGCAACTGAACGAGCGCGCGCCCGCATCGGCCAGCGGCGTCCAGGCGAGCCGGCCGGCGGCCACGTCGTCCGCGACGTTTTCCGCGATCAGGAAGCCGACGCCGGCGCCTTCGGCCGCGAGACGCCGCACCATCGACACCGACCCGGTTTCGACCAGCGGCCGTACGTTGCGCGGCTGCCGCGCATCGATCTGGTCGAACATCGCGCGCAGCTCCGTGTCGGGCGTCATCAGGATCAGCGGATGCGCGAAGCAGTCGCGCATGCGCACCTTGCCGCCCGTCGACGCCAGCGGATGACCGGGCGCCGTGACGACACCCAGCGGCTGCGCGAACGCGCGCACCTCGACGACGCCCGGCGCGGTACGCCGGCGCAGCGCATAACCGATGTCGACCTCGCCCGTCTCGACCCAGCGCACGATGCTCTCGCCGTTTCCGGAGCGCACGCTGTACGTGACGCCCGGGTAACGCTGCATCGCGGCAAGGATCGCGTCGGGCACGAGCTTTTCCGCGGTCGACGCGGGCACCGCGAGATTCACGTGGCCGCGCCGCAACGCGCGCAGGTCCTCGACCTGCGTCAGCGCGTTGTCGAAATCGCGCTGGCCGCGCCGCACGGCCGCGATCACGATCTCGCCGGCGAGCGTCAGTTGCATGCCGCGCGGCAGCCGGTCGAACAGCGGCACGCCGACCTGCTCCTCGAGATTGCGGATCTGCTGGTGTACCGCCGCGGCGGTCAGGTGCAGCGCATCGGCTGCCTTGCGAAGCGAGCCGCGTCGCGCGACTTCGTCGAAACAGCGGAATGTCTGCGATATCGAACGCATGTGGAGTCCGTTAGATTTTTCCGAACAGGCCGTCAAGAATAATCCGATTTTACTGACCGGACGAATCGTCTAGATTCCGCTGCATCCCCGTATCCGATTCGAATGGAGACCGCAGTGACGACCGTCGACCAGATCACCCAGCGCCGCCGCGGCGTCGGCCTCATCGCCCACGATCCCGCGCTGTCCGCAGGCGGCTATACGCTCATCGCGCCGCAGACCGCCGACGGCAACGTCTATCTCGTCGGCATCGACGGCGAGGTCGTCTACCAGTGGAAGATGCCCGTGCGCCCCGGCCGCCATGCGGTCATCCTCCCGAACGGCAACCTCGGCTACAACGGCAATCATCCGCACTCCGAATCGCGCTACGCACCGTGGTCGATGTGGCACGGCGGCGACTTCTACGAGGTCACGCCGCAAGGCGAAACGGTGTGGCGCTACGAGGACCCCGCGCATCACCACGACGCGCAGTGGCTGCCGAACGGCAACCTGCTGTATGCGGCGTGCGAACCGGTCGACGCGGCCTTCGCGCGGCGCGTGCCGGGCGGCACCGCGCACGGCGACGACGAGGTGATGTTTGCGGACGTGATCCGGGAAGTGAACCGCGCCGGCCAGATCGTCTGGGAATGGCACGCACGCGACCATCTGCGGCCGGAGGACTTTCCGATCGCGGCAGGCTTCGGCCGCTATCACTGGCCGCTCGTCAACGGTCTCGCGGTCGATGCGGACGGCCGCGTGCTGATGAGCCTGCGCACGACGTCGGGGATCATCGGCGTGAACCGCGCAACCGGCCGCGTCGACCTGCACATCGGTCCCGACGTCGTATCGCACCAGCATGCGCCGGTGCCGCTTCCGAACGGCAACATCCTCGCGTTCGACAACGGCAATTTCCGTCACGGTGCGCACGTCGTGTTCTCGCGCGTCGTGGAAATCGATCCGGCGACGCGGCGCGTCGTGTGGTCGTATGCGGACGACGTCGTGAACCTGTTCTACACGCCGTTCATGGGCAACGCGCAGCGCTTGCCGAACGGCAACACGCACGTCACCGAATCGTCCACGGGCCGGCTGTTCGAAGTGACGCCGGCCGGCGAGGTCGTCTGGGAATACGTGATCCCGTGGTTCGCCGAATACCCGGACGAAGCGGCGCGCAAGACCGGCCCCGGCCAGTTGAACAGCGTGTTCCAGACGTTCCGCTACAGCGCCGCGCAGTTGCCCTGGCTACGGACCTGAGCCTTCGTTCACCGCCGGTTTCCGGCGATCGTCGCCGTTCGTTTTCGAGGGGCCTGCCGTGTCGCACGATCCGATTTCCCCGCCCGTCGATGCCCGGCTGCCCGCGTGGCAGCTCGCGCTGTTCGGGCTGCAGCACGTGCTGTCGATGGCCGCATCGCCGATCACGGCCGTCTTCCTGATCGCGAAAGTGCTCGCGCTGCCGGCCGACCTGACGGTCCAGCTGATCGGCGCGACGTTCTTCGCGTGCGGCATCGGCACGCTGCTGCAATCGCTCGGCGCCGGCCCGATCGGCGCGCGCATGCCGTTCGTGATGGTGCCCGGCGGCGCACCGACGATGCTGTTCGCGGGCATCGCCGCGCAATCGGGCCTGCCGACCGCGGCTGGCGCGGCGCTGCTCGCCAGCGCGTTCTACTGGGTGCTGTTGCCCGTCTTCACGCGCTGCCTGCGGCTCTTTCCGCGCATCGTCGTCGGCGCGATGCTGCTGCTCGTGTCGATCAACCTGATCCGGATCTACGCGACGATCGTCGTCGGGCAGCCCGGTTCGGCCGATTTCGCGCAGCCGCGCGCGCTCGGTCTCGCGCTCGCGACGATCGTCGCCACCGTCGTCGTCGCGGGCGCGTTCCGCGGCACGGCCGGGCGCCTCGCGGTGCTGATCGGGCTGATGGCCGGCGCGACGCTCGGCTGGGCGCTCGGCGCGATGCCCGCGCTCGCCGACGTGTGGCACGGGCCGCTCTTCACGCATCCGGTGTGGCTGCCGTTCGGCATGCCGCGTTTCGACGTGCTGGCCGCGCTGCCGCTGCTGATTTTCACCGCGATCTCGATGGCCGAGGCCACCGCGCAGACGGTCGCCGTCGGCGAAACGTGCGGCAAGCCGATTGCGCTCCGGCGCGACGTGCCGAAGACGATACGCGGCGATGCGCTCGCGTCGCTGGCCGGCGCGCTGTTCGGCACGCCGCTGATCGTGACCAGCGCCGAGAACATCGGCGTCGTGCAGACGACCGGCGTGCGCTCGCGCTACGTGACGGCCGCCGCCGGCGCGATGCTGATCGTCATCGCGCTGTTCGCGCCGCTCGCGCGGCTCGCGTATGCGATTCCGGCCGCCGTGGTCGGCGGCACCGCGCTGGTCGTATTCGCGATGATCGGCGTGATGGGCATCCGGCTGCTCGCGAGCGTCGACCTGCACGCGCGCGCGAACCAGTACACGCTCGCCGCCGCACTGGTGGTCGGCCTCGCACCGATCCTGGTGCCGAACCTGTATCGCCATTTCGGCGCACCCGTGCAGATCGTGCTCGGCAACGGCATGGCGGCCGGCACGCTCGCGGCGATCGCGACGCAACTGGCGTTCGCCGCGCTCGCGCGGCTGAACGGGCAGGCACACGCGGGTGCGGCTGCGGCGCCTTCGCACGACGCATAACGGCAGCGGCACGCACACGCGGCGCGCCGCTTGACGACGCCCGCGGATCGACCGACAATCGCCGCTCCCTCCTGGCGCGGGCACTCGATCCAGCCGGCGCGTGCGTCTCCTCGACGCCGCACCGGCTTCAGGTTTTCCAGTCCCGATCTCCGCGCCGCCGTGCACGCGCACGCTCTTCGACCGGCTTCGCCGGACACGCTTAACGCAGGTACCGCCCCTGAACGCCAGCGCATAGCCGCGCGGTCACGCTCGTGCCTGCCCGTTCACTTCGGAGTCCATGATGATCATTCGTCTTTCCAAGGCAGCCATGGTGCTGGCCATGGCCTTTTTCGCGTCGCTCGTCGCATTCGGCAACATCACCGACTACGCGACGAATTTCGCGTTCGTGCACCACGTCTTCCTGATGGATACCACCTTCCCGGGCAACGGGATCATGTATCGCGCGATCGACACGCCGTGGGTCCATCACGCCGGCTATATCGGCATCATTTCGATGGAAACGCTCACGGCCGTGCTGTGCTGGATCGGCGGCGCACGGCTGCTGCGCGCGCGACGCGCCGGCGATGCGGAATTCCGCACGGCCAAGGGCCATGCGGAATTCCGCATCGCCGGCCTGACGCTCGGCTTCCTCACGTGGCAGGTCGCGTTCATGTCGGTCGGCGGCGAATGGTTCGGGATGTGGATGTCGAAGCAATGGAACGGCGTGCCGGACGCGTTCCGGTTCTTCATCACGCTGCTGCTCGTGCTCGTCTACCTGACGATGAACAACGACGGCATCGACGACACGCGTCACGCGCACTGACGCGCCCGTTGCGTCGCGTGCCGGCCGACCGGACATCGGGACGATTGCCGGCGTCACCGCGTCCGGCTATAAAGCGGAGATGGACACGAATCGCTGGATCCACGACCCCGTCGGCGCGTTTCGCGTCTGGCAGGAAACCGCCGCGACCGGCGCCGGCCGCCGGCCGTTCGCGCCGCGCTCGGTCGTGCAGCATGTCGCGATGTTCGAGCGATTCCTGCGCCACCTGAGTGCGCAGCGCGTGTCGCTCGCCACGTTCGGGCCCGACCACGTCGCGGCCTTCCTCGCGGAACTCGACCGTACCTGCGCGCCCGGCACGTCGACGCGCGTGCGCTATGCGAAGCTGATCGACCGGCTCGGCCGGCATCTGGTCGACGCCGGCGTGCGGACGGTCCACCCGGCCGGCCGGTCGACGCGCGATCTCGCCTGGCCGGACGGCGAGCCCGAGCCGTGCTACCTGCCGCCCGATGCCGACGCGGCGCTGCAGCGCCATGTGCAGCCTCGAGCGGACGACACGCCGGCCGACTGCCGCAATCGCGCGATCGTCGCGCTGCTGCTCGCGAGCGGCATCACGTCGGCGGAAATTCGTGCGGCGACAGCCGACGCGCCCGAACTCGATGCGCGACCGCCGGTGTTGTCGGTGCCGCGCGATCGTGCGCGGCCGGCGCGCCGGATCGAACTCGCCGCGTTCGCGGTGGCGCCGCTCGCCGCATGGCGCGCGCGCTCGACCGACGCGCCGCCGTCGGCGCTGCTGTTTCCCGCGCCGCGCGGGGGGGCCATGAACGACATGTTCCTGCTGCTCGTCGTACGCGATGCGCTGAACGCGATCGCCTTTCGCGCAGCGGACATGAGCCCGCGCGTGCTGCGCAATACCTATGCGCGCCGCCAGTTGCTCGCCGGTCACGCGCATGCCGACGTCACGGCGATGCTCGGCCTCGCCAGCATGCGAACGGTCACGCGTATCCGGCAGACGCTGCCGCCCGATGCGGCCGCGGATCGCGCTGCCCACGAACGCTGATCGCGCGCCGCCGGCGCGAACGTTGTTCCGCCGGCGCGCTATTCGCCCGGCTTCGACTGGACCAGCCGCAGAATTCGCGTGTCGTATGGTGATTGCATCACTTCCGCGATGCGGATGTCGGACGCGGCCGGATGCAGCGGATTCAACAGGAAGTTGTGGGCGTGCGGCACGACGACGCTCGGCACGCGCAGCAGCGCGCTCGGCTGCGTGTGCAGCCACTCGGTGCCGGCGCTACGCGTCCAGTCGACGTTCGTTCGCCAGTCGTCCGGCGCATCGCCTTCGGCGATTTCGGCGACGTCCACCGAATCGGGCACCTCGATCCGCAGCAACTGGTACGCGCTCGGCAATTGCGCGACGGTGGCGATTTCGAAATGAACGAGCGTCTCGAGCAACGCGAGCGCCGGATGCTCGGCGAGATACACGACGGGTTGCCCGGCGAAATGCCAGCGGCCGCCGGCCCGCAACCCGCCGATGCCTTTCAGATCGGCGTAATTGCTGATCCGCCACAGCGTCGTCAAGCGAAGTACCCCTCGTCGATCTGCGTGAGGGCCTCTTCGACGAGCCGCGCACCATGCTCGGTGCTCGCCATGTCGAGCGACGTGCGGCCGCCGAAGCGCTGAAGCCCGTTGCGCAGCCACGCCATCGCCTTGTCCTGATCGCCGAACGTGGCCGTCGCCTGCGCGACGATGCGCGCGAGGCGGATCGCCTTGTCGGACTCTTCCGGCGACAGGCGTTCGTGCGCCTGGCGACGATGGCTCAGCGTGCGGCGCGGAATGATGAACGCCAGCTCGTCCGATTTCAGCCCGCGCTCGGACAGCCGGTCGATCACCGACACGTCGACGCGCGCGCTCGCCAGCTCGGCCAGATCGGCGCCCGAACGGACGCGGATCGCCAGCAGCTGCTCGAGAATCGTGAATTCGGCCTGCCGCGGATGAGCGACGCCCGAAGGATGAAAAGCGATGGTGCTCATAACCTCTCTCTGGCAATTTGCCCAATCATTATAGGCGTTTTGCCGGATGCTTGCGGATCGTCGAGTGGCGGAGCGGGCGACTGCGCTGGCAGGCCGGTATTTCGCGGTATGCGAATCGAAGATTCGCCTCGGGGAGGCGGGGCTCATATTCAGTATATAAAGTCGTCGATCCATGATGATCTGAAGTTGTCACGTAACAATTTCCCAACGGTGACCGAACGGAATGAAGGAAGCGCGCCGCTTCCCCGGCCGGTGCGTTGTCCGTCCTCGGTGTGACATAGCACTCGGCGAATTACACGTCGACCGCATGCTCCAGCAAGTCGACCGCGGCCCACCAGAGGTCGACGCGACCTAGCCAGATAGTGGCCAGCTATTGGCCCGCCGCGAAAGCGAATCACCCGCTGTATCGGTTCCTGTTCCCCCTCCCATCGATATCGATTCGACGCACTCGTGTCGCTGCACTCTCTCGCCCGCTTCCGGGCAGACAGCACGACCCCACAACACCCCCACCACCACCCATTACTTCGCATACCTGATCAAAAAAACGGAAAGCAAACGGTAAGACAGCATCCACCACCGAAAGCCAGCTGTAACACACGCCCTCGCCCGAATCGATGCGCAAACCGCCTCATCGCCCCGCGTCGGGTCCCGCGCACTATCGGTGCATGATCGCGTCTCGTAGCGATCCCCGGACCGTTCGTCTCGCCCTCGTCGCACGCTACGAATCGCCCCCGTGCCTGCCCCAACCGCTTCCGTACACTCGAAATCGCGCCATGCGGCGCTGGCGGCGTGCACCCTGCGTACGGCCGCGCCTGACGGGAGCCTTGCATGTTGTCCATCGATGGAATGGGTTTGGGGTTGAACTGGCAGCGTTTCCTGTCGCAAACGCTGGATCCCGACCTCGCCCCGAAACCGCCGCGCAATACGGACGGTACGTCCAACGACGGCCCGAACAACGGCCCGGCCAACCCGGTGAACCCGACCACCGTGCCGCCGATTTCCGTGCAGGCCGACCTCGGCACCGATCCGTCCAAGCCGACCAATGCCGAAATCGCGTCGGCCACCGCGCTGCTCCGGAACATGGCCGACCAGTATCGCGTCGCGCCGCCCGAGATCACCGTCGACAACGACACGACGCAAGCCGTCCAGCGCGTGATCCAGGACGCGCAGACCAGGTACGACGACGCGCAACACACGCTGCAAGGCGCGCAGGGCGTGCTGCGGATGACGAACCGCGACCCCGAAGCGACACCCGACGAGCGCAAGGCCGCGCGCGACAACTACACGAAGGCGCACGACGCGGCCGCCACCGCGCAACGCGAACTCGACGTCACGACCGACGCCGGCTACCGGATCCTGTACGGCGAACAGGCGAAAGCCGACCAGTACAGCGCCGACCCGAGCAACGACAAAATCGAGGGGCCGGCGCAGCAGCAGGCCGATGCGAAGCTCGCCGCGCTGCAGAAACTGTTTCCCGACCAGACCAAGGCGAATCCGAACTTCATCCCGCAGCAGGGCGATTGCAAGACGCCCGCCCAGGTCCAGGCCTACGACGACTGGCAGTCGGCGACGTCGACCGCGGTCACGGCGCAGGCGAAGTACTGGGCGGACGTCAGCAACGCGAATCTCGCCTATACGCAATTCCAGTCGTACATGGCCGACCCTGCCTACAAGGATGCGATCGATACCGGCGTCGGCAAGCTGAACGATGCGCTCGAGCCGCTGCAATTGCAGGTCGACCTGCCCGATCCGCCGCCCGCCGACGCGAACGGCAACGTCGACATGAACGCGGTGCAGGCCAATATCGCGCAGGCCGCGAAGATCGCCAATTACTCGAACGCGGCCTATGCGGCATCGCTCGACGCGCAGCAGGTCACGACGTTGCAGCAGGTCACGACGTTGCAGCAGAAATACGACGCCGACAGCGCGTGCCTGATCGGCTCGACGCCCGGCGCGACGAAAGACGACAAGGCCGCGCTCGATCGCGCGACGACGCAGGCGAACACGAGCGGCAGCTACATGCAGATGCTCGGCGCGCAGTTGACCGTCGACGACTTGCAGACCAAGTACGACACCGCGAAATCGGCATCCGACGACTGGCATATCGCGAATCCGCGCTCGCTGGACCCGCATCCGACCGTCGACGCCGACCTCGCCGCCGCGTCCGATGCGCTCGCACAGGCAAAGCAGAAGGCCAGCCTCGCGCACGACGGATTCGTCGTCGCGTACGGCCAGACGCTCGCGCAGCAGTATGACGACGCCGGCGCGCAGATCGATGCGCAGCTCAAGCCGAAGGTGCCGTTCGTGCTGCAGAACCCGACACCGACACTGTCGACGAATCCACCGCCGTCCACGACGCCGCCGTCCCCGTCGGCGCAGCCGTCGCCGTCGCTCAGCACGTCGCTGCCGAGCCCATCGAGCACCGCGAGTTCCGCGGCGCCGTCGACGACCCAGACGCCGACACCGTCGTCGTCGTTGAGCACGTCGGCGCCGCCCGCCGCGCTATCGACGTCGCTCCCGCCCACGACGCTGTTCACGAATCCGTCGTTCGTGCTGCAGCCGCCCGGCTCGAACACGTCCGTGCCGACCACCGCGACCGGCCAGACCGCCCTCGACGCGAAAAAGCTCCATGTCGTCGCGGGCGCGCTGCGCGCGGCCGACGGCCGCCTGTCCAACACGTTCAACGACGCGGCCGCGAAATTCCAGCTGGCGAACGCGAAGACGCAGGAAGGCGTGCTGAAGGGCAAGCTCGCGGACATGCAGAAAACCTACGACGACTGGTACGCGAACCACCCGACGCCGGTGCGCATGCGCGAGGTGAACGGCGACGAGATCCCGATGCCCACGCCGCGGCGGCCGAATCCGTACCAGGATCGGCTCGACGAGGCGCGCAACAACCTGCAGCAGGCCGACGCGACCATCAACAAGCTGCAGTTGCTGACCGAGATGTCGCGTCAGCAGGTGCTGCTCGACCAGTTCGATGCGAGCCTCGCCGAGAACCTGCGCAACCCGCAGAGCCAGGACGACAAGGATGCCTATTCGAAGGCGCTCGACGGCTTCTTCCGCGCGCACCAGGGCGAGCTGTCGCAATCGCTGCTCGACCAGGCGGGCGCGAGCACGAACAAGGCCGCGACGATCGATTTCGGCAAGCTGACCGACAACGAGCAGCGCAACCTGATCGGCACCGCGATCGGCCTCCCGCCCGACGTGCAGCCGTCGGCGGACACGGGCACGCCCACCGCGCCGGTCAACGACGACTCGGTGCGCTACACCGACAACGAAAAGCTCGACACGATCAACAAGGTGCGCGGCGAAATCCTCGAGCTCGGCGGCGGCAGCGGCACGCAGGTCAACATCCTGCCGCTGATCTACTCGGACAAGACGGCCGGGATGGTAACGAGCGCGCTCTTCAAGGTCACCGACAGCAAGGGCCACGTCCAGTACGTCGACGACACGTCGGCGAATTACGACAACATCGGCGACTACCTCGACAACAACCAGCTTGCGTCGAGCGGCACGCTCGATCTCGTGACCGGCTACGACGACAACGGGCACGCACAATTCCAGCAGAAGAGCGCGCATCACGACGACTGGTTCGACAGCGCGCTGAACACGCTGACCGGCGGCAAGGTGAATCTCGGGATGATGGGCCTCGGGCTGCTGATGGAAGGCGCCGGCGTGCTGCTCGACGCAACCGGCGTCGGCGTGTTCGCCGGCGGCGCGCTGAACTTCGCGGGCGGGCTGATGATGGATACGGCGATCGGCTCGAGCATGACGAAATCCGTGCTCGATATCGGCTCGCGCTGGGAACACAACCAGAGCATCAATCCGTTCACCGACGCCGGCGCGCGCGGCGACTGGCTCAACCTCGTACCGATGGGCGCGGCCGGCGCGGCGAAATTCGCGGGCTCGGAAGTCTTCGCCAAGACGGTCACCGCGCTGCGCTCGGCGAGGGCCGCGCGAATCAGCACCGCGATCGTGCGCGGCACCTCGCTCGCCACCGGCCTCGGCGCCGCCGGCGAAAGCTTCGTCGAAGCCGCTGTCGACTTCGCGCACGGGGACCGCGAGCACGGCTGGGACGCGCTCAAGTCCGGCTTCACGAACGTCGCGCTGATGGGCGCGGGCGGCGTGCGGGACCGCGTGGTCAACGCGACGGTGCGCGTCACCGGCCGGCCGGTGGTCGCCCGCTCGGCAGGCGGCGAGCGCATCTCGATCGACGGACAGCAACTGCAGAAGATCCTGAGCAGGAACGAGCCGTCGCAACTCGCGTTCGGCGCGACGCGCGCGTCGCTCGACGGCGTCGACATCAAGGTCGCGAAAGACGGCACGCTGATGGCGGGCGACAAGGTGCTCACCTACGACAACATGCCCGTGCGCGTGCTCGACTCGCTCAACAACAAGGACCTGAACCACCTGCCGCGCGGGACGTCGGTGATCCTCGGCGAGAACGGCGAACTGAGCATCGTCAAGCTGACCGGCAAGACCTGGACCGAAGGCACGAAGATCGATTCGGTCACGGAGACGGGCGACCGGCTGTCGTTCGGCAGCGACGGCGAAATCAACGCGCCGTCGAAGCTCGTCGCGAAAACGCCCGTCCCGTCGCGCAACGACCCGCGGCAACCGGCAAGCAACGACACGCCGCCGGCCGACAGCGCGCCGCGCACCACGCCCGCCAACGAAGCCGCGGCGCGCGCCACCGCAGCGAACGACACGGCCACCGCGACCACGGCCGCCAGCGCACGCAACGCGCAGCACACGAGCGAAGCGCAGGCCGCGCGCGACGAGAACCAGCAGGAAACGCGCGCGTCCGATTCGCATGTCGCCGCGCAGAATCGCCGCAGCAGCGACCTGCGCGCGGCGCACGATCCGGCCGTCGCGCGGACGCCCGGCGCACCCGGCGCGGGCGCGCTCGAGGAACCGGCCAGCGTCGCGCCGCGCACGCCGGTCCGCGTGATCGACCTGACCGACGCCGAACCGGCCTCCCGGCCCGCGACGCGCGACCCGGCCGGCGTGTCGGTACCGCGCGGCCCGTCGGTCGAGGCGCTCGACCATGGCGAGCACACGCTCTTGATCGTGCGCAACGGCGAGGACCCGGCGGCCGCCCGGCCCGACGCCGCGCGGCCGCGCGCGGCGGGCGAGCTGCCCGCCGACGTCGCGGAACCGATCGTCGTCATCGCCGATGCCGCGGACGCGCACGTCGCCCCCGAACTCGCGAACCGCTGGCAGCGGCCGGTATTCGCGGCCGCGCCGGATGCCCTGCACGCCGACGGCACGCTGCGCGCCGATGCGCCGCTGACGCGCTACCTGCCCGCCCCCGACGCCGCGGCGGCCGGCGGCCGCGTCGTCGGCACGAACGCGCAGGCGGCCCACGCCGACGCGGCGGGCGTCGTCGAAGCCGACGCGCCTGCGGCGGATCCGGACGCGCCCGCCGCGCGCCGCGCGCCACGCCCCGTGAACGACGACACCGTCGTCGTGCTCGCGTCGACCCGGCGCAACGTCGCCGACCCCGACACGCATGCCGCCGTGCCGCAGCCGCCCGCGCGCGCGGCGCGTGCGCTGGACGGCGCATTCAGCGCGCCCAACCGCATCCTCGTGCTCGTCAAGCCGGCCGAACGCGCCCCCACGCAAGCGGCGAACGATGCACGCGAGGCAGCCGCGCCCAAGCCGGCCCGGGACGCACGAACCCAGGACCACGCGCTCCCGGCCGCCGCCCACCCGGACACCACCGAAGCGCCGGCGGACCCGTCGCTTGCCGGCCCGGGCCTGTTCACGCGGCTGCAGATGCGCTTCGGCGGCGCGCCGCTGCCGGACGCGGTCCACGCGCTCGCGCAGCAATCGGGCACGCTCACGCAGCAGTTGCGGATGCTGAGCGACGCCGGCTGGCGCGTGAGCCTCGGCAAGCGCGGCGGCGGCAGCCGGATCGATCCGAAGCGGCGCCGCGTGACGATCGACGGCGCGCTGCACGATTCGGGCAGCATCACCTATACGCTCGCGCACGAGGCGAAGCATGCGGTCGAGGCGATCGACGGCACACTGGATTCGCTCGACTACAGCGGCCGCAGCCGCTTCACGCGCAAGGCGCTCGAAGCCGAAGCGCGCGCCCAGATCAACGCGTTCGAAGCGCGCTACGAGATCGATCTCGCGGGCGGCGGCGACATCGCGGCGAACACGACGCTGCCCGATGCGCTGCAGCACGAGGCCGACCGCTGGTCGCCATCGAGCGACTATGCGGGCACGGTCGAGCGGCTCGCCGACGCGTTCGCCGATGCGCCGGTGTCGGGCCGCCGCGGCGAGACGTACCAGGCGTTTTACGACGGCATCTGGGACAAGCAGAAGCGCCACGGCGGCGCCCCGCGCCGGATGCCGGCGCCGCACACGACCGAAGGGACCGGTGGCGCGCACCTGCCGCGCACGCTCGAGGAACAGGTGCGGTGGAGCGTCGCGCATGCGGAAACGATCTCGCCGTTCGCCGAACGCGGGCGTCACGAGCCGCGGCAGATGACGCTGCGGATGCTGGACGAACGCACGTCGTCGGGAACCGAGGAACCGGTGACGATCATTCGCGGCCGAACCGACGCCACGGGCCAACTGCTCGACGCACACGGCCGCCCCGCGCAGCACGTGCCGTTTTCGATCGCGCACTTCCTCGCCGGCACGTCGACCAGCGCCGGCACCGGCCGCGCGCTGGTCCTCGCGGCCGACGACGGACACGCGGCCGCGGCATGGCTCACGAACACCTGGCAACGGCCGGTCTACGTGCCGGACGGCGGCACGATCCGCGCGTTCGACGCGGCCATGCGCAACCCGGGGAGCCAGCGGCCCGAGGCGCGATTCGACCACGTCCCCACGTGGACCCGCTATGCGCCGTCGCCGCGCGAGCGGATCGACTACGGCGAACTGGCCGTCGACGCGCACGGCCTCTACGTCGCGGGCGATCCGTCACGGCGACTGGACCCGCAAGCGCTGATCGGGCCGTTCCTCGGCGCCGGCATCGAAAAGAGCGTGTTCGAACTCGGCAAGCGCAACGCGATCGGCCTGTACGACGTCGATCCATCGAGGCCGCGCGACGGCCAGCTCGCGAATCATTACGACGCGCTCGACACCGAACGCACCGGGCTCGACCTGCTGCGCCGCTACGGCATGCGCACGCTGACCATCGACGGCCCGTTCTCGGTCGGCAACCGGATCGGGATCCTCTACCATCCGCTCGCCGAACTCAGCAGCCGTGCCATCTCGCTCGGCGCGTTGCCGTCACGTATCACGCACGACTCGATGCAACAGCTTGCCGCGATGCGCGAAATCGTCGAGCGCGATGGCCTGGTGTTCGATTTTCAGGGGGTGGTCGACGCGCGCGGCGAGTTCTACTTCAGCGACCCGGCCACGATATTCCGCACCGATGACCGCGAGGAAATCGACGCCACGCTCGAGGAAATCGACACCGTGATCGCGCCGCTCGAACGCGGCATCCGCACTGGCAGCATCGCGCTCGCGCATCCGGCGATCAGCGAATCGCTGCCGGACGGCGCGTTCATCCAGAAGCCGTCGCGCTTCACGCGGATCCGGATGTGGTTCGGCGGCGCGCCGCTGCCCGACGCCGCCTATGCGCTCGCCGGCCGGTCGAGCCTGCTTGCCGACCAGTTGCGCCTGCTGAAATCGGATGGCTGGCAGGTCGTGTGGGGCCGCGCGGGACGCGGCAGCCGCACCGACGTCGAGCAGCGCCGGATCGTGGTCGACGGCGGCCTGCGCGGCACCGGCACGCTCGTCTACACGCTCGCGCACGAAGCCGGCCACGCGGCCGACGTGTCGAACGACCGGCTCGGCCTCGATACCAGCAGCCCGGAAGCGTACGTGCAAAGCACGCTGCTCGCCGAAGCGCGCGCGCAGGCCAACGCGTTCGCGGTGCGCAAGCAGATCCTCGAATCGACCGGCGTCGACATCGCCGAGCACGCGGTGCTGCCCGATGCGATCGCGCGCGAAGCCGATCACGTGATGCCGGGCGACGACGCCGGCCTCGCGCGCCTCGCCGACGCATTCGGCAATGCCCCCGTATCCGGCCGCGACGGCGAACACTACCGTGCGTTCTACGGCAGCACATGGGACCGCCAGCAGCAGCCGGGCAACGCAGCGCTGCGCATGCCCGCGCCGCACACGGCCGAATCGTCCGGCGGCAGCGGCGGCGCTCGGCTGCCGCGCACGCTCGACGAACAGGCGCAGTGGAGCCACGCGCACGCGGACCGTGCATCGCCGTTTCCGCGCCGCTGGTTCGGCGGCGGCTCGCCGACACTGTCCTTCTCGCGCCACGGTCCGGTGTCCTATGCGAACGGCGAACCGCTGACGCTCGTCCATGCGCGAACCGACGCAGCCGGCGGCCTGCTGGACGCACGTGGCAACCCCGCCACGCCGGTCGACTATTCGATCGACCATCGCCATGCGTTCACGCCCGCACGGGCCGGCGCCCCCATCGTGCTCGCGGGCGAAGGCGGGGCCGCACACGCCGCGTGGCTCGCGAACCTGTGGCAACGCACGATCTACGTGCCCGACAGCGGCACGGTCCGCACGCTCGGCGAACCGCGCGACGAGGGCACGCAGCGCATGCGGTTCGGCGGCCCGCGCGCATGGACGCGCTACACGCCGTCGCCGCGCGAACGGATCGACGCGGGCGCGCTCGCCGTCGACGAACACGGGCTGCACGTCGCCGGCGATCCGGCGCGGCGCGCCGATCCCGATGCGCTGCTCGGCCCGTTCCTCGGCGCGGGCACCGCGAAGGCGGTATTCGAACTCGGCAAGCGCAACGCGATCGGCGTGTTCGACGCCAGCGGCGACAAGGCCCGCACGATGCTCGCCCACGAAAACCGCGGGCTCGAGCAGTTGACGCAGCTCGGCATGCGCACGGTCACGGTCGACGGGCCGTTCACGTACCACGGGCGCGTCGCGGTGCTGTACAGCCCGCTGGCCGAACTCGGCAGCCTCGACGTGATGCACGGCATCCTGCCGAAGCGCGTGACGCGCGAATCGATGCGCCAGCTCGCCACGATGCGCGAGCTGGCCGCGCGGCACGGCCTGTCGTTCGATTTCGAGGGCCTGTTCGATGCGAACGGCGAGTTCCACTTCAGCGACCCGTCCGTCCTGATCCCGCATCCGGACCCGGCAACCAACCGCACGCCCGGGATGATCGACGCCGTCATCCAGCCGCTCGAACGCGGCATCGCCAGCGGCCACGTCGAACTCGCGCACCCGCTGATCAGCGAATCGCTGCCGGACGGCGCGTTCGTGCAGAAACCGTCGCGCTTCACGCGGATCCGGACGTGGTTCGGCGGCGCGCCGCTACCCGACGCCGCGTACGCGCTGGCCGACCAGTCGAGCCTGCTCGCCGCGCAACTGCGGCTGCTGAACCCCGGCCGCTGGCAGATCGTGCAGGGCCGCGCGGGCGCCGGCAGCAAGGTCGATGCCGAACAGCGCCGGATCGTGATCGACGGCGGCCTGCGCAACGCCGGCACGATCGTCTACGTGCTCGCCCACGAGCTCGGTCATGCGGTCGACGTGGCGACGAACCGGCTCGACCTCGACACCAGCAGCCCCGACGCATACGCGGAAAGCGCGCTGCGCGCCGAGGCGCGCGCGCAGGCCAACGCGTTCGCGGTGCGCAAGCAGATCCTCGAATCGACCGGCATCGACATCGCCGCGCACGCGGTACTGCCCGACGCGATCGCGCGCGAAGCCGACCATGTGATGCCGGGCGACGCGGCCGGCCTCGCGCGCCTCGCCGACGCGTTCGGCAACGTGCAGACGTCGCTGCCCGGCAACCCCGTCTATCGGGCGCTGTACCGCACGCAGGCCGAGCAGGCGCTGCGCGACGGCGAGGCCGGGCGAGCCGGCGCCATGCCGCGGACGATGCCGTCGATGATGATGTGGCCGATGGACCCGTCGTCGTTCCTGCCGGCCGCCCCCGTGCTTGCGCCCGAGGCCCGCGCGGCCGACTGGCTCGACGCGCACGGCAAGCGCGATCTGAAGCGCATCGACGGCACGCAACTGGCCGACATCCGCGACCTCGCGCAATACGCGGGCCCCAACGCCCACGTGCTGATCGCGAAGCACGCCGACCGGCCGGCGGACGACGGCACGCATCCGCAACCCGAATTCGTCGCGAGCCTGACGACCGATGCGCACGGCCAGCCCGGTCAGGTCGAATCGACCGATCCGGGCGGCGCGCCGTCGCACGACTTGCGCGACGCGCTCTATCCGGGCACGCGTCCGCGCAAGCGCAGCGGCAGCGCGACGCCGCATGAAGCGCGTGCGCAATTCGACTTCTACCTGTCGCCGGTGTCGCTCGACGAGCTGCGGCAATTCGGCGGCGCGGCGAAGGTCGAAGCCGTCGACTCGAAACGCGTATGGAATGCCGAGCCTTCCGGCGACGCGCCTGCGCAGGAGGTCGTCGAGCAGATCGGCGCACTCGCCGGCGCGCCGCAATTCAAGCGGCCCAAGGCGGCCGCGAAGGTCGCCGACGACAGCACGACGATCTTCGCGGTCGACCGGAAAACCGGCAAGGTGCTCGGCTACGCCGTGCCCAAGCAAGGCGGCAGCGGCTGGGCGTATCACGAGAAAACCTCGGTCGGCGATGCATCGATCGCCGAACAGGATCTCGGCGCCGCATTCCGCCGCCGCGCCCGCGGCCTGCCCGACGGACGGCGCGGCGTCGTGTTCGTCCCGTCGTCGCTGCCGGAATCGGTGGTATCCCGCTATGGCGGCTTCGCGCCGGCCGAGCGGGCGTTGCCGATCGCCGAGCAAAAGCCGCCGTCGATGAAAACGAGCGACCGCGTGCAGCGCCGGCTCGGCAAGCTTCAGTCGAGAGGCAAGCCGCCGGCCGGCGCGACATCGCTCGCCAACCCGTGGGTCGCGCCGAACCTGCTGCCGAAATCGGCTGACGACGTGCACGATTTCAACGGCGCGAACACGCTGCACCTGCGGCGCGTGATCGATCTCGGCCAGGTCGGCCCGGAATACTTCATCTACGTCTACGGCACGGAAGGCGCGCTGATCGACACGCTGCATCAGCCTGACGGCCTCCTCGCGACCCGCGACGGCACGTTGCAATGGTTCGACGATGCCGCGCATTTCGCCGACGAGCGCAAGCCCGGCGTCGATCTCGACAGGACCAAGATCGGCGGCGGTCCGGACGGCTCGGACCGGCACTTTCTCGTGACGCGGCTCGACCCGGCGGAATTCGATGCACGCACGAAGCCGACGCAGGTCGCGGCCTATGCGCTGAAACAAGCGGAACTCGACAAGCAGTTGCAGAAGGCCGCCGCGGAATCGTCCGCGCCGTTCGGCGAACTGCGGCGCCGCATCGCGGCCGAACTGGCGGCCGCGAAGCACCAGCAGGCCACACTTGCCGGCGATCCCGCGTCCGGCACGGCGTCCGCCAATCCGCCCGCGAAACCGAACAAGGCTGCGCGCGGCAAGGGCAAGAAAGGCAGCCGGAACGCGCCGGCGGCGCCCGCACCGGCCGCGTCGCCGGCGCCGCAGGCCGCGCCGGCCGGCAAGCCGTTCAGCATCAAGACCTATCAGCCGGGCCTGACGAGCGCGACGGTCGCCGAATGGATCCTCCGCTTCGGCAAGGCGAAGCTCGACGACTGGTTCCCGGAGCACGAGCGCGTGAAGGCGTTCGCGGGCCGCACCGGCGAGCCGCTCGACCTCGGCGCGACACGCCAGGTCATGATGGCCGACAGCGTGATGATGAAGGCGCTCGGCATCCCGTTGCGGCTCGCGCGCGATGTGTCGAGCATGCCGTGGCGCGGCCCGCTGTCGCGACCCGACCATGCGGCGAACCTGGTGTCGCGCCATGCGAAGCGCGCGATCACCTATCTGTCGATCGCACGCGCCGCGGACCGGCACGCGTTGCAGGCCTATGCCCGCGCGAAGGCCGAGCTCCAGGATCGCCTCGCGCTGATGGCGCGCGGCTTCACGTTGCGCGACGACCCCGCCGAAATGCTCGCGCTCGTGAAGCGCTATGGCGGGGCGATGCCGGCCGTATCCGTCGCGGTCGATCCGTATTCGCTGGCCGCCGCGCTCGGCCGGAAACACGACCCCGCGTTCATCCGCCGCGTGCGCGAACTCGGCAAGCTCGACAACGCGCAGTTCGACGAAGCGAACGCGCGGATCGACATCGTCGGCACGGGCCGCCATCTCGAACTCGACGACCTCGACCACCTGTTCAAATGGCTCGATGCGGCGTCCGAAGGCGGCTTCGTGCTGCGCCTCGAAACCGCGCCGTCGCGCGCGCTCGTGTCGGCCGAGGACCAGCGCACGCTGGCTGGCACCAACGATGCGTACCACGACTACGTGCGCACGTTCGACGCGCTCGAAACGTGGGCGCGGCAGCACACCGGCAAAACCGCGCCGCATGTGATGGTGACGTTCCACGGCTGGGACGCCGTGCTCGAACCGGCGCCCGGCGACGGCCACCTGAAGCTCGTCGAGGCCGTGCTCGACTGCAAGGAACTCGACTGGGTTCATCTCGGGCTGTCGTATGCGACGCATGGCTCGGACTTCGTCGCGAATCAGGATCTGACCGCCGCCCTCGCCCGCACGCTCGTCGACTACAAGCTGCATGCACCCGACAAACTCGCGCGCCTGCACGGCGCCGATGCGCTCACGCGCGTGTTCGAACGGGTCGGCGCGCAAACGCTCGCGAACCAGCATCAGGTGCTGTTCGCCGAAGTCGAACGCGTCGGCCTCGCGAACAAGATGACACCCGACGAGCTCGCGCAATTGCGCGCCGACCTGTACGAAGGCCATACGACCGCGCTGATGGACCGCGCACGGCAGGCGACGATCACTTATGCGCAGGAGAACTACTGGAACAGCACCGCACCCGCCAACCGGGCCGAGCTGCGCGCACGCGATGCCGGCAAGCGCTGGCTGAACCAGTACGGCAAGCCCGCTACCGAACGCAAGATGGGTGCGCATGCGAACCCGAATGCATCGAGCACCGCGTTCTGGCGCGCGGTGGCCGCCGATCCGAAGCTCGCGATCGACGAGACCAAGCCCGTCCTCGTGAACCGCGACATCGTCGCACAGCCGAGCCACCAGCTCGGCAACCCGCAGGAAGCCGCGCTCGCGCAGCTCAATGCGCTGCGCGTCCACCGCCCGTCGTTCGGCAAGCGCGACTGGGCGTGGTCGCTCGGCTTCGGCGGCACGGTGGCCGGCGCCAGCTCGCTCGTCGCGCTGAACGTGTTCAACGGCATGACCGTGATGAGTTCGGATGCGCTGACCCACGCGAACACCGCACTGTTCGTCGGCGCGCGTGCAGGCCGCGTGTTCGGCGCGATGCACCAGGGCGCGGTGCAGAGCCTGCAGAGCGGCGATCCACGCGCGGTGCACGACGTGCTCGACCGCCTGCAGCGCTCGCTTGCGCAGCAGCTGACCGCGCCGGTACACGGCTACAACCCGGCGCGGCTCCAACAGCTCGACCTGCTGACGAACGAAACCCGCGTGAAGGCGACCCACCTGGTCGACATGCATCGCCAGGGGCTCATCGGCTTCGACGATGCGGCCGCGCAGATCAGGGAACTGTCGGTCGACCTGCTCGCGAACATGCAGGGCATGGTCGGCGGCACGTCGCTCGCGCAACTGCATCACGGCAATTCCCGCCGGCTGCTCGGCCTCGTCGGACGCGGCAGCGCGATCGTCGGCTATTCGGGGACGATCGCCGTCGGCGTGCACGGGCTGATGACCACGCCGACCGTCGCGGGCGCGCTGACGACCGCGAGCGCGGCGCTCGCCGCGACGTATTCGGGCCTCGTCTATGCGGTGAGCGCGCACCGCGTGAACGCGGACAAGCGCAGCCGCGTCGTGCGCCTGATCGACTCGACGTCGGATTTCGTCGGCGTCGCGAGCGGCGTCGCGGGCTCGATCGCGCAATACGACAAAGGTCACTACGGGCTCGCGGCAACGGCCGCGACGTCGACGTTGATGCTGCTCGGCGCGCGCCTGAACACGCATTTCCCGAACGCGACGCGCTGGGTCAGGAAATATCCGACCGCGCTGATCCTCGTGCCGATCGGAATCTGGGGCTTCACGCAATTGCAGAACCTGTTCTTCGGCCCGCCGTCGGGCGGCTCGGGCTCGTCGCCGCACAAGCCGCAGTCGACGCCGGCATCGCCGTCGCCATCACATCAGCCGCCGCAACCGACCGCCGGCGCGCCGACGGCCGGCCTCGCGCCGGGCACTACCGCAACGCAACCACCCGGGACCGGCACGACGGGCACTACGGCGCCCGCTCAGCCCGCCGCGCCGCCGTCGTCGGCCGCGCAGCCGACCATCGTCGTGGCCGGCGATTCGCTGTGGGTGATCGCCGACGCGCATCGCCAGTCGCTGCTCGACGCCGCGCACGTGTCGCAGCACGACCGCAACGCGATGACGCGCGACCAGCAGGATGCGCGCGCGCTGAACGAGATCCTGCAGCTGAATCCGGGCCTGGCGTCGGCGCCGAACGTGCTGCATGTCGGGCAGTCGATCAACGTCGGCTGATGCGCGGTCGCCCGTGCGCGCTCAGCCGGCCCACGCGGACGAGCGGATCACGCTGCAGAAGTTGCCCGCACGGAAATGCGGATCCTTGTCCGCGAGCACGTCGGCCTTCACGTTGCCGAACGTCGTGCCGGGCTTGTGCTTGATGCCGTCGTAGAACGCCTGAATGATGTCCTCCTTGAAATGCGGCGTGCGCGGATGCGCGCGCACGACCGCTTCCCGCTCGGTATCGCTGTATTCCGGGTAAGTGAGGCCCAGTACGTCCATCTCGACGCCCGCCGTGACCAGCGCGACGACCGGATGCATGTGCTGCGGGATGCCGGGCGTGGTGTGCAGCGCGATCGAGGTCCACACGACATCGATGTCCTGTTGAGAAATCCCGTTGCCCTTCAGGAAATCGCGCGCGGCGTTCGCGCCGTCCACTTCGAAGCGCTCGCATGCACTGCTGTGCCGGTGCGTGAGTCCCATGTCATGAAACATGCAGCCGCAATAGAGCAGCTCGGGGTCGTACTCGAGCCCGCGCCGCCGGCCCGCCAGCGCCGCGAAATAGAACACGCGGCTCGAGTGGTGGAACAGCAGCTCCGATTCGGTATCGCGCACGAGCTCGGTGATCTCGCGCGTCAAACGCGTATCGGGAAGGGTGATGCCGGCAACGCTCACAGTCATGATCGACCTCCATGGAAGACACCTTCGATTTTCCGGAGTCCGACGGGTGTCTCCAATGGACGTATCACGCCGAATCCTGCCATTTCGCGCGACGAACGGACATGGTGCCTGCGCGGCGAAGAAAGCGCTCCTATACTGCTGCGCATCACGTTCGATACGACACGCAATCGATCATGCCGAAGGTCGTGGGTATTTTCGCCGTTCCGGGCGTTCAACTGCTCGACGTCTCCGCGCCGCTCGACGTGTTCGCGCAAGCGAACGCCGAGTGCGGCAAGCCGTTCTACACGTTGCGGATCATCGCGAGCGGGCCCGGGCCGATCCGCAGTGCGTCCGGCGCACGGCTGCTGCCCGACTGGATCGCGCCCGACATTCCGGAGCGCGTCGACACGCTGCTGGTCGCCGGCGCGCCGCACGCCGGCCAGATCGTGCTGCGCACCGACGTCCTCGCGTGGCTGCGCTCGGCGGCCGTGCAAAGCAGGCGCTACGGCTCGATCTGCACCGGCGCGTTCATCCTCGCGGCCACCGGCCTGCTGAAAGGGCGCCACCTGACCACGCACTGGGCCGCCGCCGATGCATTCGCGCAGGCGTATCCGTCCGTCACCGTCGACGCCGACGCGCTGTACGTGCGCGACGGCAAGCTGCGCACCGGCGCCGGCGTCACGGCCGGGCTCGATCTCGCGCTCGCGCTGGTCGAGGAGGATCTGGGCCGCGAGATCGCGCGGCGCGTCGCCGCGCAGCTGGTGATGTTCTTCAAGCGCCCGGGCGGGCAGCTCCAGTTCAGCCGCACGGGCGAGGCGCGCCCCGCCGGGCGTTCGGTCCTGCAGGAAGTCCAGCGCTGGATCGCCGCCCATCCGGAACTCGAGCATTCGGTGGCCGGGATGGCGAAACATGCGGGCATGAGCCCGCGCCATTTCGCGCGACTGTTCCGCGCGGAAGTCGGCATGACGCCGGCCGCGTGGGTCGAGGCGACCCGCATCTCGGCCGCCCGTCGGTTACTCGAGAACGGCCACGACACGCCGAAGCAGGTCGCCGCGAAATGCGGCTTCGCAAACGTCGATACGCTGAGGCGAGCGTTCACCCGGCATGTCGGCATCACGCCGGCCGAATACCGGAAACGGCAGGCGACCCTCGCTGCGTGATGCGGAGCGCGCGACACTGACGGCCTCGGCAAAATAATTCGGAATGCGATTCACCCGTTCATTCCGTTGCTGCGCCCATCGACCCTATCGCGCTCCGCAGGCCAAGCCGCGCCTCGCCGACATGCCCTCAATCGTCAGACGAAATCGCATGCCGCGCGAATCGTTTACCCGGTTGCAATAATGATTCGCTGCAACACGTATTTCCGACCGGTAACGCGATCGTTACGATGCAATCAACCGCTGAACGCCACGAGCGAAGCGCGAAATCAACAGAACCGGAGGTCACCATGAAGTCGTTCATCACTGCTGTCGTCGCCGCAACTGCCCTGTCCGCATCGTACGGCGCATTCGCCCAATCGAACCCGTCGGGCCAGCTGACGCGGGCCCAGGTGCGTGCGGAACTCGTCCAGCTCGAACAGGCCGGCTACAAGCCCGAAGTGTCCGATCAGTATTACCCGCGGGCGCTGCAGACCGCCCAGGCTCGCGTGACGAATGCCGATGAAACCGGCTACGGCGCGCAAGCAGCCGCCGGTGCACGCGCCGGCCGCGCGATCGCGGTCAAGCAGGAAGGCCGCGACTCGATCTATTTCGGCCAGTAAGCCGGATACGCGCCGGCGCATTCCGGCGTATTCCCGACGTATTTCGATACGCAGGTCGTACGCGCCACACCCCGCTCCCGTTCATCGGGGCGGGGTGTTTGCTTTTCGATCTCCGCTCCCGCCGCCGGTCATGCGCCACGCTGCGCCGTTCACGCAAGCGTCCGGTGTTTGCGCATAGAATGGCCGCGTGGTCGGCGTCGGCCAGAACGCATGCGAGCGGTGTCACGACGCCCGCTGGCCGGCCCGATGTCGCACTCGGCGCATTTTTCGAAAAGGAGCGGTTTCATGTCTCAAACATCCGGTTCCATGATCACGTTTCGCCGTCCGGACGGCCAGGAACTGCAGGGCTATCTCGCCACGCCGGCACAAACCGAAGGCGCGCCCGCGGTCGTCGTCATCCAGGAATGGTGGGGGCTGAACGACCAGATCCGCGGCGTCGCGGATCGCCTCGCGCGCTGCGGCTACTTCGCGCTCGTGCCCGACCTGTATCGCGGCAAGTCGACGGTCGAGGAAGAAGAAGCGCACCACCTGATGACCGGCCTCGATTTCGGCGACGCCGCGTCGCAGGACATTCCCGGCGCGGTCGCGCACCTGAAGACGCTGGCGCCGCGTGTCGCGGTGACGGGCTTCTGCATGGGCGGCGCCCTGACGCTGCTGTCGCTGCAGTACGCCGACGCGGACGCCGGCGTCATGTGGTACGGCCTTCCGCCGCTCGACTACATCGATCCGGCCAAGCTGAAGGTGCCGCTGATGGGGCACTGGGGGACGCAGGATGCGTTCTTTACGATCGACCAGGTCGACGCACTGGAAAAGAAGCTGACCGACGCGAAGGTCGGTTTCGAATTCCATCGCTATCTCGCGCACCATGCGTTCGCGAACGAAACGGCGGTCGGTCCCGGCCGCATCGCCGGCACGCAGTTCGATCCGGTGTGGTCGGAAATGGCGTGGGATCGCACGCTCACGTTCTTCGGCCGGACGCTGTGGACCAAGCAGGCGTAACGTAACGCTGCTCACCGCACACACGACGGTATGAAGGAAAACGCCACGGACTTGCGTCCGTGGCGTTTTCGTTTTCACAACCGGGCGGGTCGGCGGACAGACTTGGCCTGGAAGCTCCCGCCGTGCCGTCGGGCTTATCCGTTCGTCGCTGTCTGGTAATCGACCGGGGCATCCGGCGCGCGCGGCGTCTCGCCGGCGCGCTGGATCCACCCGCCGCCCAGTGCGCGGTACAGGTCGACCAGGTTCGTCCAGCGTGCCAGACGTGCGCTGATCAGCGACTGCTGCGCGGCGTACAGATCCGTCTGCGCGGTCAGCACCGACAGATAGCTGTCGACACCGTTCTTGTAGCGCAGGTCCGACAGATCGAAGCGTCGCTGCTGCGCGTGCTCGTTGCGCTCGAGCGCCGCGATCTGCTGGTCGTACGTGCCGCGTGCGGCCAGACCATCCGACACTTCGCGGAACGCCGACTGGATCGCCTTCTCGTAGTTCGCGATCTCGATGCGCTTCTGTACGTTCGCGAGATCGAGGTTCGCGATGTTCTGCCCGCCTTCGAAGATCGGCAGCGCGATGCTCGGGGCGAACGACCACGCCGCCGTGCCGGCCTTGAACAGGCCGCCCAGCGTCGGGCTCGCGGTGCCGAACGCGCCCGTCAGCGAAATCTTCGGGAAGAACGCCGCGCGCGCCGCGCCGATATTGGCGTTCGCGGCCAGCAGCGTCTGCTCGGCCTGCATCACGTCAGGACGACGCGTCAGCAGGTCCGACGGCAACCCGGCCGGCACGTCCGTCAGCAGGTTCTGCGCGTCGAGCGGCATGCCCGCCGGCAGATCGTCCGGCAGCGGCTCGCCGATCAGCAGCACCAGCGCGTTCAGCGCCTGCGCGCGGGCTCGCGCCTGCGCCTGCTGGTTCGCGAGCGCCGTCTCGACCACCGTCTGCGCCTGACGCAGCTCGAGCTCGGAGCCCGTGCCGTTGTCGAACTGCAGCTTGGTCAGGTCGTACGATGCCTGCGCGGTCTTCAGCGTGTCCTCCGTGACCTTCAGCAGGTCATCGGTCGACAGCAGCGTCAGATATTGATCCGCGACCTGCGACACCAGCGAAATCTCGGACGCCTGCCGCGCGTACGACGTCGACAGGTATTGCGCGAGCGCCTGGTCCTTCAGGCTCTGCACGCGGCCGAACAGGTCGAGTTCCCATGACGCGGACAGCCCGACGTTGTAGGTCGTCGTGATGTTCCGGCCCGGCACGGCCGTCAGCGAATTCGGCAAACGCTGACGGTTGCCCGTACCCGTACCGTCGAGCGTCGGGAACAGCCCCGCACGCGTGATCTGGTACTGCGCACGCGCGGCCTCGATATTGAGCACCGACACGCGCAGGTCGCGGTTGTTTTTCAGCGCGATCTCGATCAGCCGCTGCAGGCGCGGATCGACGAAGAACTCGCGCCAGCCGATGGCAGTCGCCGCCTGGCCATTCGCGCTGCGCGCGCCGGCCGCGCCCGGCTGCGTCGCGTAGACGCCGCCGGCCGGGTACGCCTGCGCGACGGGTGCGTCGGGCCGCTTGTAGTGCGGCGCCATCGTGCAGCCCGTGGCGAACAGCGCGGCAGCCAGTGCGACCGCGGTTGCAGTCAAAGCATGTTTTTGCATCGTTACTGCCCCTTCGAATCGTGTGCGTCGTCGTGACCGCGCTGCAGGTCGCCCTGCACGAGACGCCATGCGTCGTCGACGTTTTCCGTCTCGCCGCTGAAGATCGCGCGAACCCGCACGAAGAACATCGGGATCATGAAAATGGCGAGGAACGTCGCCGTGATCATCCCGCCGATCACGCCGGTGCCGATCGCGTGCTGGCTCGCCGACCCCGCGCCGTTGCTGATCGCGAGCGGCAGCACGCCCAGCATGAACGCGAGCGACGTCATCAGGATCGGGCGCAGCCGCAGGCGCGCCGCCTCGATCGCCGCGCGCACCGGCCCCATGTTCCCGCCCGCCTGCAGCTCGCGCGCGAACTCGACGATCAGGATCGCGTTCTTCGCGGACAAGCCCACGGTGGTCAGCAGGCCGACCTGGAAGAACACGTCGTTCTCGAGGCCGCGCAGCATCGTCGCGAGCAGCGCGCCGACCACGCCGAGCGGCACGACCATGATCACCGAGAACGGGATCGACCAGCTTTCATACAGCGCCGCGAGACACAGGAACACGACGAGGATCGAGATCGCGTACAGGATCGGCGCCTGCGAGCCGGACTGGATTTCCTGGAACGACAGGCCCGTCCACGAGTAGCCGATGCCTTCCGGCAGCTTGCTCGCGAGCGCTTCCATCGCGGCCATCGCCTGGCCGGTCGACTTGCCTTCCGCGGCCTGCCCCTGGATCTCGATCGACGACACGCCGTTGTAACGCTCGAGCTTCGGCGAACCGTAGATCCAGTGGCCGGTCGAGAATGCGCTGAACGGCACCATCCCGCCCGCGCTGTTGCGCACGTACCAGATGTTCATGTCTTCCGGCGTCATCCGGAACGGCGCGTCCGACTGTACGTACACCTTCTTGATCCGGCCGTCGGTGTCGAGGAAGTTGTTCACGTACTGCGACGCCCATGCGATCGAGAACGTCTGGTCGATCGCCGCGGCCGTCACGCCGAGCGCATTCGCCTTCTCGCGGTCGATGTCGACCTTGTACTGCGGCGTATCGTTCAGGCCGTTCGGGCGCACCAGCGCGAGCGCCGGATCCTTCGCGGCCATCCCGAGCAACTGGCCGCGCGCGGCCATCAACGCATCGTGGCCGAGACCGGCGTTGTCCGTCAGCTCGAAGTCGAAGCCGGCGGCCGTGCCGAGTTCCGGAATCGACGGCGGGTTGAACGGAATCACCATCGCGTCCTTGTACGTCGAATAGTGCGCGAAGGTCCGGCCGATCAGCGCCTGCACCTTCTGGTCCGAACGCTGGCGATGCTCGTACGGTTTCAGCTTCACGAACACGAGGCCCGCGTTCTGGCCGCGGCCCGCGAAGCTGAAGCCGTTGACCGTGAACACCGAGTCGACCACATCCTTCTCGGCGGTGGTCAGGTACGTGTTGATGTTGTCGAGCGTCTTGCCGGTCGTTTCCTGCGTGGAGCCGGACGGCGTCTGCACGATCATGAACATGTAGCCCTGATCCTCGTCGGGCAGGAACGACTTCGGCAGACGCGCGAACATCACGCCGACCGCGAGGAACACGGCGAGGTAGATCACGAGCCAGCGGCCCGAGCGCCGGATCACGTGGTTCACGCCGCTCGTGTAGCGATCGCGGCTGCGATCGAAAGTCCGGTTGAACCAGCCGAAGAAACCCTTCTTCTCTTCGTGATGCCCCTGCGGGATCGGCTTGAGGATCGTCGCGCACAGCGCCGGCGTCAGGACCAATGCGACCAGCACGGACAGCACCATCGCCGACACGATCGTCAGCGAGAACTGCCGATAGATCGCGCCGACCGAGCCGCCGGAGAACGCCACCGGCACGAACACCGCCGACAGCACGAGCGCCACGCCGACGAGTGCGCCGGTGATCTGGCTCATCGCCTTGCGAGTCGCCTCCTTCGGTGACAGCCCTTCTTCCGCCATCACGCGCTCGACGTTCTCGACCACCACGATCGCATCGTCGACCAGCAGGCCGATCGCGAGCACGAGGCCGAACATCGACAGCGTGTTGATCGAGAAACCGGCGAGGCCCATGATCGCGAACGTACCGAGCAGCACGACCGGCACCGCGATCGTCGGGATGATCGTCGCGCGCAGGTTCTGCAGGAACAGGTACATCACGAGGAACACCAGCACGATGCCCTCGATCAGCGTCTTGACCACTTCCTCGATCGACAGGCGCACGAACGGCGTCGTGTCGTACGGGTAGTGCACGACGAGACCGTGCGGGAAGTACTTCGACAGCTCGTCGATCTTGGCCCGCAGCGCGTTCGCGGTCGCCAGCGCGTTCGCGCCGGTCGCGAGCTGGATGCCGAGGCCGGCCGTCGGCTGCCCCATGTACTTCGTGTCGAACGTGTAGTTCTCCGAACCCAGCGCCGCGCGGCCGACGTCCTTCAGGCGCACCTGCGAGCCATCCTGGTTGACCTTCAGCAGGATGTTGCCGAACTGCTCGGGCGTGCGCAGCAGCGTCGATTCGGTGATCGTCGCCTGCAGCACGGTGCCCGGCTTCGCCGGCGTGCCGCCGATCTGGCCGCCCGCGATCTGCACGTTCTGCTGCGTGATCGCGGCCGTCACGTCGGTCGGCGTGAGGCTGTAGTTGGTCAGCTTGACGGGGTCGAGCCAGATCCGCATCGAGAACTGCGAACCGAGCAGCAGCGTCTGGCCGACGCCGTTCACGCGGCTCAGCGGATCGAGCACGTGCGAAGCCACGTAGTTTGTCAGGTCCTCCTTCGACATCCGGCCGTCCTCGGAGTTGAACGCGAACCACATCAGCCAGTTGCTGCTCGACTTCGTGACCTGCATGCCGAGCTGCTGCACGACCTGCGGCAGGTTCGGCGTCGCGAGCGACAGCTTGTTCTGCACCTGCACCTGCGCGACGTCCGGATTCGTGCCCGGCGAGAACGTCAGCGTGATCGTTGCGTTGCCCGAGTCGTCACTCGTCGACGACATGTACAGGAAGTTGTCGAGCCCGCTCATCTGCTGCTCGATCACCTGCGTCACCGTGTCTTCCACCGTCTTCGCGGAAGCGCCCGGATAGTTCGCCTGGATCTGGATCGTCGGCGGTGCGATCGTCGGGTACTGCGCGATCGGCATCTTGAAGATCGATGCGACGCCGGCCAGCATCAGCACGATCGCGATCACCCACGCGAAGATCGGGCGATCGATAAAGAACTTGGCCATGAAACGGACTCCCTGTTATTGCGCGCTCGACGCGGCGGCCGAACTCGCTGCGGCGCTGGCCGCGGTAGTCGCCGGCGCGGCGCCGGCCGATGTGGCGGAGGCGGCGTCCGGCGCCGGGGCGAGCTGCGCGGGGACGGTCTTCACGGTCGCGCCCGGGCGCACCTTGTCGACGCCTTGCACGATCACGTGATCGCCCGCCTGCAGACCGCCTTCGACAATCCAGTTCTGGCCGTACGTGCCGGTCGTCGTCAACGGACGCATCTCGACCTTGTTGGCCGCGGTCACGACGAGTGCGATCGCCTGCCCCTTCTGGTCGTGCGTGACGCCGATCTGCGGCACGAGGAACGCGTTCTCGTTCACGCCTTCCTCGATCCGTGCACGCACGAACATGCCCGGCAGCAGCACGCGGCCCGGGTTCGGGAAGATCGCGCGGATCGTCACCGAGCCGGTGGTCGGGTCGACCGTCACGTCCGAGAACTGCAGCTTGCCCGGCTCCGAATAGGTCTTGCCGTCTTCGAGAATCAACGACACCTTCGCGGCGCCCGGACCGGTCGTCTTCAGACGGCCGCTCTGCACGTCCTGACGCAGCTTCAGCCCTTCGAGGCTCGACTGCGTGAGGTCGACGTACACCGGATCGAGTTGCTGCACGGTCGACATCAGCGTCGCCTGGCTCGCCTGCACGTAGGCGCCCGGCGTCACTTGCGAGATGCCGACGCGGCCGGTGATCGGCGACACGACATCCGTATAGCCGAGGTTGATCTGCGCGGTGTCGACCGCCGCCTTGCCGGCCGCGACGTCCGCCGCGGCCTGCCCTTGCGTGGCGACCGCGTTGTCGTAGTCCTGCTTGCTGACCGCGTTCGCGGCGACCAGCACCTTGTAGCGCGCGACCAGCGCGTTCTGCGTGACGAGGTTCGCCTGCGCCTTCGCGAGCGTCGCCTTCGCGCTGTTCAAGGCCGCGACGTACGGCGCCGGATCGATCTTGTACAGACGCTGGCCGGCCTTGACGTCGGTGCCCTCGGTGAATTCACGACGCAGCACGATGCCGTCGACCCGCGCACGCACCTGCGCGACGAGGAATGCACTGGTGCGGCCCGGCAGTTCGGTCACCGCCGGCACGGCTTGCGGCTGCACGGTGACGACGCCGACTTCCGGCGTTTGCGGCGGCGGCGCCGATTCTTTTTTCCCGCACGCGGCCAGGAAAACGGCAGCCGTTGCGGCAGTGATTAAGCGGTATGGAACCCGTTCGACGCGCATGGAGCGACCTCTCACAATTAGACGACCTTCAATGGGAATCACCAGATCTCCTCATGGCCCTGACACGCGGCGGACCTGCAGCTTCCGGCCCACCGCGGATGCGGACGCGTGTTGCGGGTGTGCGTTGCACCCTGCGGAGCGTTCGTGCGCCGAACTGCTTCCGAAAAAGAACGGCGAGCCCGCAGCCCCGGCGGGCTCGCGTTGCCGTGGGATCAGCCGGCCCGTTAGCGCGTGGGCCGGAATGCGGCGCCTGCGAATTCGATGAACGCGCGCGCGGCGGCCGGCAGACGCGCGGCACGCGCATGCGCGAGCTTCAGCGTGACGGGCGCGAGCGGGCGGACCGGGGCCACGCGCACGAGCGTGCCGGCCGCCAGATCCGCATCGACGAGATACGCGGGCAGCACCGCCGCGCCCATGCCGGCGACGGCCAGCCGCCGCGCCATCTCGAGATGGCCGACGCCCGTATTGCCGGACGCCGCACCGGATCGAATCGCGGCCGCCGGGTCGTCGTCGGCCGCGGGCAACTCCAGCCGCACGGCCGCGAGTTCCGGCCAGTCGCCCGACGCAGCGGCGCCGCCGTGCGCGGCGACGTAGCCCGGCGCCGCGACGCGCACGGTTTCGTATGCAGCCAGCGTATGCAACGCGTGCGCGCCGGACACCGGCATGCCATCCGTCAGGAACGCGACGTCGATGTCCTCGGCAGTCAGGTCGACGTGGGCATCGGTCAGCGTCACCGTCGGCCGCACGTCCGGAAACCGGTGCACGAAGCGATCGAGCAGCGCGCTCAACTGGCTGAGCCCGAACGCGACCGGCGCGGCCACGCGCAATACGCCTTCCGGCTTGCTGCCCATCGCGACGAAACGACCGTCGATCTCGTCGATCGCACCGAGAATCCGCTCGACGCGCGCGAGATACAGCTCGCCGATCTCCGTCAGCGACTGGTGGCTCGTGCTGCGTTGAAGCAGGCGCGCACCGAGGCGCGTCTCGAGCGCATCGACCAGCCGGCTCGCCATCGCCGTCGACACGTGCAGCCGCGTCGCGGCCCGGCGAAATCCGCCTTCCCTTGCCACCGTCACGAATGCCCGAATCGATTGAAGTTGGTCCATTTGTCCGGATTCCCCTGCGCGAACGACTGCCCGTCTGCCTGCACCCCGACGCCGCACCGCCACCCGCCCGCATCGGCCCGGCCAATGCGGCGGCGCCGACGCCGGCTCCGCCGGGTCGGTCGGCACGCTCGCGACGGGCGCAAACCAGCCTCGGCAAGCCCGATGCACGATCGTTCAGTAGCAGTCCTGAGTCTTTTCCCGCGATGCGCGGCGGCGACGCGCGCGGCAAGGCCGGCGGCGGCCGCGCATCACGCGGACGGTGTTGCCCGCATCATCCGGGCACGCTGAAACCGCATTTCCTTCAGCAGGTGCAATGGTAGGGAAACCGCCGGAAAATGGCTTGCCCGATCCTGCGATTGTTTTGCCTTAATTTCCGAATTTGTGCGCTGCACACGATGCCACGACGGGCGATGCGTCCGCCGCCATGCAGGTCCGGATGATCGGGCTAATTTCGGACAGGTTTAGGCAATCCGGCGCACGCAACTGGCCGTACGATGTGACCGCCGTGCGTGCAGCTCGACAGGGAATCGTCGCCGCGCGCATGGCATCGCTCACTCCGCCAACCGCTCACGCAACATGGAAATCGACGCTCGAACGCCACTGCAACCGCGCACCCCGCCGGATCACGACGCGCGATCGCGAGCCGGCGCGCCCGCCGCGGCCCGGCTGGCGACGCTGATCGCCGCCTATGCACCGCACGACGGCATGTTCGACCTTCCGCTGCGCGGCATGCGCATCGCGCGCGCTTCCGTGCCGCCGCCGCAATGGAACCACGGCGTGCACCACGCGTGCCTGAGCATCGTCGGGCAAGGCGCGAAGTCGATGCGGGTCGGCGACGATACCTACACGATCGACGAATCGCGGATGCTGGTCGCAACGGCCGACCTGCCGGTGACCGGCCGCGTGACGCGTGCGAGCCCGGCCGAGCCGTTCCTGTACGCGCAACTCGAACTCGATCCTGCGCGCATCGCGGCGCTCACGCCGGTCGTCTTCCCGCGCGGACTGCCGAAAGCCGTCGACTGCCGCGCACTCGACACGCACGACGCGACGCCGGAAATCGTCGACGCCATCGCGCGGCTGATGCAACTGATGGCGCAACCGGACGACCTCGACCTGATCGCGCCGCTGATCGTCGACGAAATCCTCATCCGGCTGCTGCGCGGCCCGTCGGGCGCGCGCGTCGCGCAGATCGGCGACGCCGGTTCGACGACCCAGCGCATCTCGCGCGCCGTCGCATGGATTCGCGATCACTACCTCGATCCGATGGTGGTCGACTCGCTCGCGCGGCAGGTGGAGATGAGCCCGTCGACGTTCCACCATCACTTCCGGGCGGTCACGTCGATGAGCCCGTTGCAATGCCAGAAGGTGCTGCGACTGCAGGAGGCGCGCCATCTGATGTGCCTGTCGGCGATGGATGCGCGGCAGGCGTGTCGCAGCGTCGGCTATGTGAGCGCGTCGCAGTTCAGCCGCGAATACGCACGGCTGTTCGGCGACGCGCCGGGCCGCGACGTCGCGAGGCTGCGCGGGGAAGCGGTGCCGCTGTCGCGCGTTGCACCATGAAGGAATATCGGGGGCGACAAAGCGGCTCGTCACCCACCCGATCGCCGGGCGGTTAGACCCTCACGCGAGCGACGGTGGCGCAGCCACGCTGACGTCGACGCGTTTCGGCAGGATGCCGGCCTGGTAGAACACATCCGCGATGCGCTGCTGGTACGCGAGCGTGTCGCGGGTGACGGGCTCGACACCGAAGCGTGCGCGGCGAAACGCGAGCGCCACGGCCGGCTCCGGAATCCCCCAGAGCTTCGAGAATTCGGCCGCGCCCTGCGCGCGGTTCGCATCGAGCCAGCGCTGGACCGTCGTCAGTTCCGACACGACCGCGTCGAGCACGTCGGCATTGCGCTGCGCGTACGTGCGCGACGCGAAGTAGTAGCTGCGGTTCTCGACGAGCCCCGTGCCATCCGCGACGATGCGCGCGCCGAATGCCTGCTGGACCACCGCGAGAAACGGGTCCCAGATGATCCACGCATCGACCGAGCGGTTCTCGAATGCCGCCCGCGCATCGGACGGCGACAGCCACACCGGCGTGACGTCGGCATAGCCGAGCTTCGCGGCCTGCAGCAGCCGGACCAGCAGGAAGTGCGTATTCGATCCCTTCACCAGCGCGATGCGCTTGCCGCGCAGGTCGGCAAAGGTCTTGACCGGCGAGTCCTTCGCGACGACCACCGCTTCGGTTGTCGGACCGGCCGGCGTCTGCGCGTAGTAGACAAGCGGCGCACCGGCCGCGAGCGCGAAGATCGGCGGCGCTTCGCCGACATCGCCGAAATCGATCGATCCCGCGTTCAGCGCCTCGAGTTGCGGTGGCCCCGACGGGAACTCGGTCCACGTGACGTTCACGCCGAGTGTCGCGAGCTTGCCTTGCAGCGTGCCGCGTGCCTTCAGCAGGCTGAGCGGCCCTTTCTGATAACCGATGCGCAACGTACGCGTGCCGGCCGCGCCGGCCAGCGCAAGACCCGGGTGGGCGGCGGCGCCTGCCGCGAGTGCCAGGCCGGCATGAAGCAGCCGGCGGCGGATACTGGAGTGTCGATCTGCCATGTCGTTTCGGGTTCGATGAAGGAGGCGCGGCCGGAGCGCGCGCATGCGATGAAGCAGGTCGAACCGATTCTAAAAGGGGGCCGCTGCGCGCCGAACCAACGATGTTCGATATCGAAAGCAAGCGTTTTCATAAGGGCAATGCCGATGGCACGGGCATCGTTGTCAGGAACGGTCCGCGCACGTGCGTTCGTCACCCGCCTTTAATACAGGACTACCAATTATTTTCATCGAACAGAGAGACGGTGCGCGGTACTCACGTACCGACCATGCGTGAACCAGCTCAGGAATGACGGGCGGCGCAACAGGCGTTCAACGCGGCCTCGTCGGCGGCCAGCATCTCCGGCACGCATTCCCGCAGGAAATCGACGAACGTGCGGATCTTCGCATCGAGATACTGACGCGACGCATACAACGTATAGACCGTCAGCTTCTGCAACCGGTAATCGGGCAGCACGCGCACCAGCGCACCGCTCGCGAGCGCGGGCAGCGCAGCCGACATCGGCAGCGAGCCGATCCCGAGCCCCGCGCGCAGCGCGGCGCCGAGCGCATCGGCGATGTTGACCTGGAAATCCGGCAGCGGCAGCTCGAACGTTTCTCGACCGTTCGGACCGTCGAGATGCCAGCGGTCGCGCGGAAAGAGCGGCGTGACGATCTGCAGGCACGCGTGCCCGGCGAGGTCGCTCACCGTGCGCGGCGTGCCGCGCGCCTTCAGATACGCAGGCGACGCGCACAGCACGCTGCCCACGTCGCCGAGCCGCTGCGATACCAGCCCGGAATCGGGCAGCTCCGTCGTGCTCAATTGGAGCGATACGTCGTAGCCTTCGTCGATGATGTCGGGCACGTGCTGCGACAGCGTCAGCTCGACCGCGACCGACGGATAGCGTTCGCGGTAGCGCACGACCGCGGGCACCACGTAGGACTGGCCGAAACTCGTCGTCGCGTGCACGTGCAGCCGCCCGGACGGCTTCGCCTGTGCATCGGCCGCCTCGGCTTCCGCTTCGTCGATATAGCCGAGGATGCGCTGGCAGCGGTCGAGATAGCGCTGCCCGGCGTCGGTCAGCGCGATGCGGCGCGTGCTGCGGTTGAGCAGGCGCGTGCGCAGATGCGTTTCGAGTTGCGCGACCGAGCGCGATGCGTAGGCCGTCGTGATGTCCAGACGTTGGGCCGCGCTCGTGAAGCTGCCCTCCTCCGCGACCCGGACGAAAATGCGCATCATCTGTAACGTATCCATCGACCTGTCCCCGGGATTGTCACGTCGCGCCGCCGTGCCGACAGGGTGCCGGCGGCGCCGGCACACGCCGGTCTGGCGCGAATTGTGCGGAACAGTACAGCAGCGTTGCAGACGTGTCCAGTTCGCCGTACGCGGCGTGATCCGGATGCCGAATCGTGCTGCCGAGCGGCCCGCCGCGCGGGATCCGGGCCGGGCGCACATACGTATCGAACGTACCGACAGGCCGACAGCGTCGGCCGGCAAAAACTACCCGCCGACCGGCATGCCGCCGGCCCGTCGATCGACGCCCTTCGCGCCTCGCGCGTTACGCGGCGCCCGCTGCATCGAACGGATTGCGCAACACGATCGTGTCGTCGCGCTCCGCGCCGGTCGTGATCATCGAAACCGGCGCGCCCGCCACGGTTTCGATGCGCGCGATGAAATCTCGCGCCGCGCGCGGCAGCGCCGCACGCTCGCGTACGCCCTTCACGGAGCCTTGCCAGCCGTCGAATCGTTCATAGACCGGCCTCGCGCGCGACTGCGCATCGAGGCTCGCGGGCAAATGGTCGACGCGCGCGCCGTCGAATTCGTATCCGACGCACAGCTCGATCGACTCGAAGCCGTCGAGCACGTCGAGCTTGGTGAGCGCGAGCGAATCGATGCCCGAGATCCTGACGGCCTGGCGCAGTTGCGCGGCATCGAGCCATCCACAGCGCCGCGGCCGGCCGGTGTTGACGCCGAATTCCTGTCCACGCGCGCGCAGCGTTTCGCCGGTGGCGTCGGTCAATTCGGTGAGGAACGGGCCACCGCCGACCCGCGTCGCATACGCCTTCGTGACACCCAGCACGTGGCCGAGCTTCGCCGCACCGAGCCCGGTGCCGGCCGCCGCGGCCGATGCCACGGTGCCCGACGACGTCACGAACGGGTACGTGCCCCAGTCGATGTCCAGCATCACGGCCTGCGAGCCTTCGAACAGAATGCGCTCGCCGCGATCGGTCGCGTCGTTGAGGTCGGCCCAGACCGGACGCACGAACGGCAGGATCTTCGGTGCGAGCGCAACCAGCGTCGCCAGCATCGCGTCGCGATCGTACGCGTCGAGCCCCAGGCCGCGGAACCATGCATTGTGATGGTCGACGAGCACGTCGAGCTTGGCCGCGAGCCCGCCCGGTTCCGCGAGATCGCCGACACGCAGCCCGCGACGCCCGACCTTGTCCTCGTAGGCCGGCCCGATGCCGCGCAGCGTGGTGCCGATGGGCTCGCGGCGCAACCGCTCCTGCGCCTCGTCGATCGCGCGGTGAATCGGCAGTACCAGCGTCGCGTTCTCGGCGATCGACAGGTTGTCCGGCGTCACCGACAACCCGAGCTCGGCCATCCGCCCGATTTCCGCGAGCAGCGCTTCGGGGTCGAGCGCCACGCCGTTGCCGATCACGCCGCGCTTGCCGCGCACGATGCCGCTCGGCAGCAGCGCGAGCTTGTACGTGTTGCCGCCGACGACCAGCGTGTGGCCCGCGTTGTGCCCGCCGTTGTAGCGTGCGATGAGATCGGCCTGTGCCGCCAGCCAGTCCACGACGCGCCCCTTGCCTTCGTCACCCCATTGGGCGCCCACGACCACCACGTTCGGCATGCTCCGTACTCCATGTGAGAAATTCAGACACTCGTTCGGCCGCATGGGCCGTTTGTATGCCATATTGACGGAGCCGGATCACCCGATCAAACGATTAAACCTGAACCATCGTGTGATGAAATCTCACACGAAACGATGCCATGGCCCGACGTCTCCCTCCGTTGAATTCGCTGCGCGCGTTTGAAGCCGCCGCGCGCCTCGGCAGCTTCACGCTGGCCGCCGACGAGCTGTGCGTGACGCACGGCGCGATCAGCCGGCACGTGCAGCAACTGGAAGCGTGGCTCGGGCGGTCGCTGTTCGAACGCCACAACCGGCGCGTGGAACTGACCGCGGCCGGGCGCGCGTACCTCGCCGAGGTCGGCGCCTCGTTCGACCGGATCGCGCTCGCCACCGCGCAGCACTTCGGCCACGCGCAGCAGCGCGTGTTGCGCGTCAGCGCGCCCGCGACGTTCTCGCTGCGCTGGCTCGTCCCGAAGCTGTCGTCGTTCCAGGTCGCGCATCCGGCCATCGAGGTGCGGCTGTCGACGTCGAACGAGCCGATCGAAAAGCTGCGCGACAAGGTCGACCTGATCGTGCGCGGCGGCCCGCAGGCCATCGACGGGTACGTCGCGGAGGAATTCCTGTCCGAAGTCCGGCTGCCGGTGTGTGCGCCGAAGTTGCTGGAGGGCCGGTCGCTGGATACGCCTGCCGATCTCGCCAGCTTCACGTTGCTGCACGCGGCGACCTATCCGGGCATGTGGCCGGAATGGCTCGCGGCGGCCGGGCATCCGAATCTCGTCCCGCGACACTCGCTCACGCTCGAGCATTTCTACCTGACGCTGCAAGGCGCGCTCGACGGGCTCGGCGTCGCGATGGGGCCGATCGCGCTCGTCGCCGACGACATCGCCGAAGGCCGGCTCGTGCAGCCGTTCAGCGAACCGGCGCTGCCGCCGTGGCGCTATTTCACGTATGTGGCATCCGCGCGGGCGGACGACGACGCCGTACGTGCGTTCAAGGACTGGTTGAAGGTGACGGGAAGCGCGACTGCATCGGGCGGGCGGGATTGACGCTTCGGCATGCCAGCCGCGCGCCTTCAAATAATGAAGGATTCCGAATCAAATGAGGTGAATGTCCGGAACGTGTTTGCCTGTTCGCATCGCTTGATCGCAATGCACACGGCAAGCCGCGGATCGAACCGTGGCTTGCCGCCGGACCACGCTTACTGGCTTGCTGCGGCGCCGGCCTTCTTCTCCGCGTTCTGCAGGTTCTGCGGATAGTTCGGATCATTGGCCGCCGGCTTGTAACCGGCGTCTTCGAGTTTCTTCAGCTCGGCGGTGTTCTTCGCACGCGCGGCCTTGCGTTCGGCTTTGCGTTTGGCCCGGGCCGCCTTGCGCGCTTCGCTCTTCGCGGCCTTTGCGTCCTGTGCAGCCGCCGCAGCCGGTGCGCTGGCGGCGTCGGTCTGCGCGAACGCCGGAACGGCCGAGCCGAACAGGAAAGCGGCTGCCGTAGCAGCCAGCGTGAGTTTTCTGATCTGGATTCGCATCGCTGAACTCTCTTTTTTGATGACCATCACGGTTTGAAAAACCATCGAGATACCGCCCCTGCCCTGACCGGTCGTCATGTCGCGATCAGGACCTGTGCATCATAACCGTGTCGCAAAAAATGTGGCGCCATCGTGCGACGGCATTGGGGATACACGTATGGGAGACGACGTGGCTCCTGCGTTCGATGACGGGCGCAGTCGTACCGGACACGACGCGAGGCGTCGATGGCTGTTTCATGGGTGGTGATATCGATACGCTCATGCGCGACGCGATGATCGTCGCGCTCGCACGATCACCGCAGCAACAGTCGGTCCGTGCGTTACGTCGTCGTTCGATGTAGCTCGAGCGACGGTTCCTCCCATAAACGACCACGATTCGGTTCTTCGGCGATCGAGACGGTTACGTTGCGCCGTTGCGGTGTTCGGTCATTGATTCGGCAGGTTTCGCGACACTGTGATGCCGAAGGTTACCCGTGGACGACCGGCAGGTCTGACGAAAAAGGTGAGTGCCGTGCGAGCGGTGAAAACGCCGGCCTGGTCGGTCTCACGGATGTGCTGAACCCGGCATGAACCCGGCATGAGGGGCAACGCTCGTCTGATGGATGCGCACATCACCGTGAACACATGCTCGTCCCCGTGACGATACTTGCCGACGCACCAGGCATCACACATGGACGCCACCCGTTGTTGTTTGCTCCCATCGACGGTTCCCTATCTGAACGAAGCTGCTACCTGCACAGCTTGCTTATACCTGTGCTCCACCTGATCGGTGAGCTTTTACGGGATCCAGCGTTTTTGAAAAGGTGAGGATGTTCGGGAGCATCGGCAGAATCGGGTGCGGTGAGCGTCGGATCCGGCGACATCTTCACGTTGCCTCGCAGCGATGTCGATGAATGCCTGAATGCCGTCAAGATCGGCGCGGCGGTCCGGCCCTCTGTGCGGTGGCCTTTCGGCATGAGGTTGCTTTCGGGCCGTTGTACGAATTTCTCGTTGCCGGTGACGGGCACAGCATGACGACTCCCGATCGTGGCTACAAAGGTAGAAAAACGGACGGGACATGAGGATGGAAAACAGCCCGGCGCGGATACCTGCTTGCACAGTCCACAGGCTAAATTTGGCGAGCAGCGTCACCGGCGATCGGCAAAAACTTGTCCACAGACGAGGCAGCGCGAGTACAAAAAACCACTCGCCGGCAGCCCGGGATGATTTCGAACTGCTGTGGAGGAAACCGACGGGATCCGTTCCGCTGGTCAATCACAGGCATCGCAGGGGCCGCGAGCCACGTTTCTGCGTCCCATAAACGGGAACCTCTACGCCGAATCCGGGGATTTCCTCCCATAAGTTTCTACGTTTCGGTGTTTGTGAGTGGGCACTCACCTCTTCGGGATGCCTTGTCAGGCTTGGAGCCATCAGAAACCAGTGTGGGCAGACAGGGCGGAGTCGGCCTGAATCGAGAGATCCGGGGCTTCGTCTCCCACAGATGACTCCCATTGGTAGCGGTTTATGGGGTTCGTCTTTCTGTGCAAGCACACGTGTGTTTACATCTTTGGTAAACCACGTTTACTTCTTTAACTACTTTTAGACGGCTCACAGCCTTATCTGGCAAGGCTTTGAGCGGTGTTCGGTACCCATTTATGGGAGCACAGGTGGAAGGGCTTGGGGTTTCAGGTCTGTGGATTTGGGGTTTGGGGTACCACGCTGTGGGGAATCAGGGTTGTGGATATGGGGCGAGCGTATCCGGTTATGGGAAATCGGCCGGAAATTGCGTTAGGTAGTCGTCTATGGGAACGCATGAAGGTAGCCTTTTATGGGCGACTTTTCTCGATCGGAAGTTCGTTGCGTGCACAGTGATTTTCTTTGGGTAGCCGGTTATGGGGAATCAAGAAGGTAGCCGGTTATGGGAGCCGGACTGAATCGATTCGTTGTCCTTTCCCTCGCGCACCCCGTAGCGCTTTCCCATAGACAGGACCGGTGTCATCGACAGGTTACCTTTTATGGGGAAAGCGAATGGTTGCCGTTTATGGGAGCGATTTCTACGCTCGGGACGGCAAGCAATACGTTTGACGGTGCTGACAGGTACCCTCCTATGGGAATCGACGAAGGTAGCAAGTTATGGGAGAAAACGGCGGTTGTGCTGCAAGGCACCACGAATCCTCCCGACCATCCCGATTCCGCGCGTTTGCCCCCATGGATGGGTACCTTCGTGGTGGCAAATCTTGTGCCGGGTTTGCGTGGTCGCCCAGGAAAGGTAGCGGCTTTTGGGAGGCCTTTTTGGCAAAAGGTAGACGGATATGGGGCCTCGCGCAAATCGATGAACCAGAATTTTTCCTTTCATATCTGATGGTTAGCTCAGATAGTGAAAGTGATGCTGGAGCACGGACGTTGCTCCGCCGCGCGAAAAGGTATAAAGTCCGCTCTCAATAAGGCAACCTTACCCGGACACCACGATGCCGCGCAAGCCCGCAAGCAAAGGCTCAGACAAACAGGTTTCGCTGTTTCAGACACCCGAGCCTCCCGACCTGTTGCGCAAGGCGGTCCAGGCGATTCATATCGCACCGAAGTCCGGAAAGATCGGTCTGCAGCAGCGCAAGATGTTCAGCTCGCTGATCAAGAACGCGCTTCGGCAGGAGGCGTTCGAACCCGGCCGGACGAGCTTCTCGATCTCGATCGCGTCGCTGTCGCACGAGAGCGGGTTGAACAGCAACAACACGAAGTACGTGAAGGACACGGTCAACTCGTTGATCAGTACCGTCGTCAACTGGGACTACCTGGCCGCGGACCGTTCGACGGTCTGGAAGGCGTCGGGCCTGCTCGCCGGCGCGGAGCTCGAACAATCGGTGCTGAAGTACAGCTTCTCCGACCAGATTCGCAGCGAACTGCTCAATCCCGAAATCTACGCGCTGATCGATATGCGGATCGCTCGCGAGTTCCGGCGATCGCATTCGCTCGCGTTGTGGGAAAACACGGTGCGCTACGAAGGAATCGGCATCACCGCGAAGATTCCGTTGCCGAAATTCCGTGACCTCATCCTCGGCCAGGACAAGGCGTCGCAGTCGTACAAGGAATACAAGCTGTTCAAGAGCAAGGTGCTGGTGCCGTGCATCCAGGAGGTGAACGAAGTATCGGACCACACGCTCGAGCTGATCGAACACAAATCCGGCCGCAGCGTGGAAGCCGTGCAGTTCAAGGTGACGCGCAAGCAGAGCACCGATACGGTCGAGGACGGCGACGTCAAGAACGAAGCGCTGGTCGAGGAAGTCGCGAAGTTCGGCATTCCGCGCTCGGAAGCGCGCCGGTTGATCACGCAATACGGCGTGCAGCGCATCAAGGCGGCGATTGCCTATACGCTCAATCGGACTACGAAGAAGAATGCGACGCCGGTCGACAACGTCGCCGCGTATTTCCGCAAGGCGCTGACGCACGGCTACACGCTGGCCGACGGTCAGGGCACCGAAACGGCCGCACCGGCGAAGGAATCCGCGCAGAGCAAGCAGGAGCAGATCCGCGACAAGTATCTGGCGGCGAAGGTCGAGGAAGCCGGCGCGTATTTCCGCGAGCTGGAGATCGACGACCAGACCAAGCTGATCGAGCGCTACAACGAGACGGTGGCGGGGTCGAAGGACCTGACGCTGTCGCCGAAGAAGAAGGCGAGCAAGCTGGCGCAGACGAGCTTCTTCCGATGGCTGGCGCTCGATACCTGGGGCGAGCCGACCTCGGACGACCTGCTGGAATTCCTGCTGAAAAGCAGCCTCGCAGGCAACTGAACGCGGCCTCGCCGTCGTGCGCGCCGTGCGCCGAACCGTGTTGCGGTCCGGGTTGGCGGCGCAGTGCGAAGACGAGGCCTTTCGTCGGTGGCGCGTTACTTTGACGTGGCCGTCGCCAGATCCGCCACGTACGCGTCGATGACGGTCTTGAGCTTGTCCGCAAGCGCTTCCTGGTGGGATGCGTCGACGCCCTTGAGTTGCAGATCCAGACGCCCGTCCGGATACGTCTTCAACTGGCCGATCGCGCGCGATTCGAGCGCGAAGTCGTGACGAACGCTGTAGCGCGTGCGTCCGGCCTTCTTGGTGCCGTCGCTCTGCGCACGCAGGAAATTCTCGAGATCGCGGACGGATTTTTTCCGGTCGATCACGGCCGTCAGCAGCCGGTCGGCCGTCGGCTCGCCCAGGCGTTCATAGATCAGTTTGAGGAAGTACGCCGCCTGCAGACCGACGACGTCGTTCGCACTGGCCATCCGCTCCAGCAGCGTGTTCGGCAGCGCGTTGAGCGACAGCGTCTTGCTGATCGAGGCCTTGTCCTTGCCGATTTTTTCCGCCAGCGTGTTCTGGTCGGAAAAGACCTTCTCGTCGAGGAGACGTTTCCACGCAACCGCATCGTCGAAGATCGTCTGGCGTTCGTGGTCGTGGTTCGCGCGATACGCGATCGTATAGAGCTGCTCGGGCGTGTGATCCGTGCGGAACGTCGCATTGATCGTCTCGTCGCCGTTGATGCTCGTCGCACGCAGCCGGCGTTGCCCGTCGATCACGACGAGCTTGCCGGGAAACTCGGGGAGTCGCGTGACCTTGATCGGCTCGATCTGCCCTTCCCGTTTCAACGTCAGTGCGAGCTCGTGCAGGCTCGATTCCGAGTAGAACACGCGCGGATTGAACGGGTTCGGGATACAGTCCTTGACCAGCACCTTCTGCGGCGCGCCAAGATCGGCCGTACCGGCGGGCGTGGTGGCGGCCGGAGCACTGGCGGGCGTCGCTTCGACGACCGCAGCCGGTGCGGCCGTCGGCTCGGGCAGCCGCGTTTCGAGCGCCGCATTTTCCTGCGCGAGTCCGCGCAACAGGCCGGCCGCGAGATGCAGGTTGCCGGTCGGTTTCTTGTCTTTCGAGGTGTCCTTAGCCATGGGCGGCTCCGGTAGCGCGCGTCGACGCGATGTATTGGGCCATTTCCGTGACCAGCTTTTCGATTTCCGCGCGGGCTTCCTTCAGGCCCTTCAGGTATCGATTGTGGTGATGGATCGTGGTGCCGAGCGCGAACGTCTGACGATAGACCTCGCGTTGCGCGATCTGGCTGTCGAGCAGATGCTCCCCTATTTCTTCAGCCCTTAGAATTTTTAAAATTTCTTCACGCATTTTAGTTTTTCCATTGACGCTATTCAGCATCAATGCGGAAGAAAGTTGAGGATTTCGAACGGCGCGCATCGACTCGATCATGCGGATCATCGCGACGGTGCTGTACAAGTCGGCCGGCGAAGGCGAAAGCGGTACCAGGCAGAAGTCGGCCACTTCGAGGACGGATGCAATACGCGGATCTTCCAGGTTGCCGGGGCAGTCGACGACGATCACGTCGAAGTTCGCGTCCTGCTTCTTGATCTCACCGCCGATACCGCGGCCCGCGGGAGCCAGCGAAAGGACCGTCATCGGCAGCGTGTTCTCGCCGCTCGTGACCCAACGGACGGAAGTGCCTTGAGGGTCGGCATCGATCAACGCGACCTTGTTACCGCCGGCTTCGAAGGCAGCCGCGATGTTGACGGAGATGGTTGTCTTTCCAGTCCCACCTTTTTGATTACTGACGGCGATCTTGAAAGCCATTAAATTCCTCCACGGAGTTTTTCGTAATATATGCAGTTATTAACGGAATGTCCAGAAAAGCGTTCGAAGCAGAGGATATTTTGTTGATCGTTGTGGTTGTTACGTGACAAGTGGGCCGAATGGCTAAGGCGTTACTCGTACTTATTGATCCAAGAAAAACAAGTCAGTCGCTCATGTTTGTAAAATCGAACGACAAGCACGAGCCAGTTCGCCGTCTTCGGCAACGATCGCGAAACCTTTTCTCAGAGAGTTGATGTCTCGTCGTGCTTCAGTCTGAGACGAAATTCGATACAAATCCGGGGCGCTGAGACCCCGGTAACGAGGAAGAGCCGGTTGTCACGTGACAAGTCGCCGGACATCGATTCCTCCGAGTGCTACGTCGCGCGAAAGTTTTCGATTGCGACCTGGAGCGCGGGGTAATCGCTTCACTCTGATTACCGATACACGGGCGCTAAATCGCGGACGTCTACCTGGGAAGATGAGTTGTCACGTGACAAACAATCCCAAGGTGCTGTCTCGGATAGGGGATTTGTGGTCAGTTAAGAATAGTTGTTGCTGGTCGACGCTCGCGGCGTGGAGGCATATTGTCGGGGAAACGCACGAAGTTGATAGCTTTCGCCGAGGTGGTTTGTCCGTGTGTCCATCGGTGAGTTGTCACGTGACAACAGGACGCGATGCCGGGAAGTTCAAGCGATGGCGACTCTATGGCGAGGAGCGCCCCGTTGCTGTCGCAAAGAAACGGCTTGGGGCTGCGAAGGCCTTGGCACGATCGGTTGCGCGGCCAAATTCCTACCGGCGTGCGGACCCTCAAGGGCTGACGCAATGCTGTCGAGCTCTGTCGCAAAGGCTGCATGGGGCTGTCATGATATGTCCCCATTTATAGGGGCGCGACCCTGCGTTTCCACGCGTGCCGGCCGATAGGGTAGGTTGCTTCGTGGCCGCCAGCCGGTGCTTGCGCTGGCGGACTGTTGATGCCGGAGATAGCCGCAGGTATGAACTGCTACTGGCGCTGAATCATACGTCAGAGGCATGTAACAACCCAAACGGGTCGGATCGTGAAACATTTCCCGAAAATAAGCACTCGCCGGAAATCCTTGTCGGGCAATGGTTTGCGCCATATTCTTCATGCTGTTTCACGCAAAACGGATGCTGCACCCTCGGGAAATAGGGGCGTATGAGTTTTCAACGCCCGGGCATTGAAGATTGATACGGCTGCGGCTAGATTTGTTTTGATTGATATGTGATTTGTTGTTTTTGATACGTTTCGGCTGATTCTTCGCGGGATCCGCCGATGAGCCGGGAGGATCGGTGCGCTACCATTGAATCCCCTTGAGCCTCCAATCGAGTACGGGGCGCACCGATATTTAGCGCCAGTTGTCACGTGACAACGCACACGTCGGTCGCGCGATTCATGGAATGGTGGGGTTCGGAGTAGATAGGAGTTGACGCCGGGCATTCGTGGGCCGGTAATCGCAGCGCGACCGATACGACGTAGTCTTCAGAAGAGAGCGCGGCTACGATCCGCTCAGAGAGCGTCGGTTCAGGGCGATTATCTGTAGCCGGATGTGAGATCCGAGCGTGGGATGCGGCCGCTCGACACGCGTCGGCTGCGGTTTGACGTTCAACAGCGACTGAGACGCCGAGCATTCATCCGAGCTGGAAACATATCGGTGTCCAACGCTTCAACCCAAGCCCGTCGACGTCGCGTGTGCGAAGCCAATTTCAGCCCTTCGAATCCCGTCGAAACCGACACATCTCCGCCGCCGCACCGCAATCAATAACTCGCCACGATCGACAACGCGACGTCCGCTCCGCCTCGCAGGCTATCGATATCCCGTCGCGGAGAATTACCAAACAGCCGGCTATATTCCCGGTTGAACTGCGTCGGGCTCGCATACCCGACCCTGAACGCCGCCGACGCAGCGTCGAGCCGCTCGGCCAGCATCAGCCGACGTGCCTCGTTGAGCCGTATCCATTTCTGGTATTGCAGCGGACTCATGCCGGTGAGCTGACGGAAGTGGTGATGGAACGTCGAACTGCTCATCTGAACCTGCGCCGCAAGGTCATCGACACGCAACGACTCGTCATAGTGAGCGCGCAGCCACCGGATCGCGCGCGACACACGGTTGCACTGGCTGCCGGTGGACGCAATCTGTCGCAGGCGGCCGCCCTGGTCGCTCGTCAGCAGCCGGTAGTAGATTTCCCGCTCGATGTACGGGCCGAGAACCGCAATGGCGTGCGGGTCGTCCAGCAGCGCGAGTAACCGATTCAGCGCGTCGTACAGTGGTTCGGTCATGTCGCCGACGACGAGTCCGCGGCCTGCTGGCGCATCGTCGTGATCCGGCGCGACTTGCATCATCAGTTCGGCCATGACGCGAAAATCGAGCTTGAGACCGAGCCCGAGAAACGGTTTGTCGGGGCTGGCCTCAATGATCTGCGTCGAACCGGGCAGGTCGAGAGACGTGATCAGAAAGCGATCGGCATCGTAGATGTAGGCATCCCCACTCTGCATGACCCGCTTTGCACCTTGAACGACGAGGCCGAAGCTCGGCTCGACCATGCACTCCATCGGCTGCGTCGGCGCTTCCCGTCGGTGAAAGCTCAAGTTGGGAATGGCCGTGTCGAGGTGATCGACACCTTCGGTCCACCTCGCGACGCGCTCCGCAAGGGTCCGTCGCAGTTCGTTCTCGCGGCTGCGGCCGGTCGAACGGTGGCTTGCCTGGTCGAATGCCGCGATGGCGATGTCGTCGTCTTGTTGGCCGGATATGTATCGGGCGGATGCCGGGTGCATGACTTCTCACTCAGGTAATCGGGTCGACAGGCATGCCGTCGACGTGCAGGGGAGGCCGGCAACGCGTGCACCGCCTGGAATCGCGGCACGGCCGTCTTCACGGAAGGCATGTGCGTGCCGCGACTGGCGGACTACTTCGTTGCCTGAGATGCGCAAAACTGCCAGCGTCGCGATTTCGCCGCCGGTGCCGTCGCGCGCTCGTCGACCGTGCGCCACCAGCGTTCGCCGCGATGCGGTGTGTCGAGATCGAGGCGTTCGCCCATCCGCGGCGTCGACAGCTCGATGCCGCGCACGAGCGCCAGCGCCGTGACGCGCTCGAACGGCTCCTGCCAGCGATGCATCGCGAGGTCGAACGTGCCGTTGTGGATCGGGATCAGCCAGCGCCCGCGCAAATCGATGTGCGCCTGCACGGTTTCTTCCGGCTGCATGTGCACGTAAGGCCATTGCGTATCATAGGCGCCTGTTTCGATCAGCGTGACGTCGAACGGTCCGAGGCGCTCGCCGATTTCCCGGAAACCGTCGAAATAGCCGGTGTCGCCGCTGAAGAACAGGCGCAGGTCGTCGTCGACGATCACCCACGACGCCCACAGCGTACTGTTGCCGTCGAACAGGCTGCGCCCGGAGAAGTGCTGGGCAGGCGTCGCCGTCAGCGTCACCCCGGCCACGTCCACGCTTTGCCACCAGTCGAGCTGGCGGACCTGGTTCGCGTCGATCCCCCATTCGATCAGCCGATCGCCGACGCCCAGCGTCGTCACGAACACGCCGGTGGTTGCGGCGAGCGCGAGCACCGTGTCGCGATCGAGGTGATCGTAATGGTCGTGCGACAGGATCACGCCGCGCAGCGGCGGAAGATCTTCCAGCGCAATCGGCGGCGCATGGAAGCGCTTGGGCCCGATACGCCGAAACGGCGACGCGCGCTCGGCAAATACCGGATCGGTCAACCAGAATTCACCGCGCAACTTCAGCAACAGCGTCGAATGGCCGAGCCGGTAGAGGCTGCGATCGGGCGCCGCCTCGAGCTCCGCGCGGGTCAGCGAATCGACCGGCAACGTGCCGGCAGGCACCGTATGACGCGGCTTGTTGACCAGCATGTTCCACGCGATTCCCAGCGTCTTGCCCAGTCCTTCGGCGGGGCGCGGCGCGACATTGGCAAAGCGCTCGCCATCGTGCTGCGGCGAACTGCCGGACAGCGTCCGGCCACGTCGGGCGGCCGCGAAACCCAGAATGCGGTGAATCAAAACGAGAGGCGATGCCATGTCGGTTCATCCGGAGAATAAAGTACACTAAACAGTGTAGTTTATTTTTGGGATAAGTAAACTGCCCGGTGTAAAATTTCTCGATGGATACCAGCACTCCCCCTCAGCGTCTGACCGACCGAAAGCGCGCGGCCATCGTCGATGCGGCAATCGAGGAATTTCTCGCGGCCGGCTACGATGCGACGAGCATGGATCGCATCGCTGCGCGCGCGGACGTGTCGAAGCGCACCGTCTACAACCACTTCCCGGGCAAGGAGACGCTGTTCGCCGCGATCCTGAACAAGCTGTGGGAGGCGACCCGGACCGGCAGCTCGCCGACCTATCGCGCCGACGTACCGCTGCGCGAGCAACTGCTCGCCTTGCTCGACCGCAAATTGCGCTTGATGAACGATGAGGCCTTCCTCGCGCTGGCGCGTGTCGCGATCGGCGCGGCCATCCATTCGCCGGAACGGGCGCGCGACATGGTCGAGCGTCTCAGCGAGCGGGAGGAAGACCTCACGGTCTGGGTGCGTGCGGCAGCGGCGGCCGGCCGCCTGTCGGTCACCGATCCGGTGTTCGCCGCGCATCAGCTGCATGGCGCCGTGAAGGCCTTCGCGTTCTGGCCGCAGATCACGATGGGCCAGCCGCCGTTGACGGCGCAGGAGCAGCAGAAAGTTGCGGAATCGGCTGCCGACATGTTCCTCGCGTACTACGCGCGACCGGACGACGGCGTCGCACCGCATCGCCAGCAAGACTGAACGCGCCACCGGAAGCATCCAGATCGACGGACAGCTCGAAGCCGCTGCGATGTGCGCGCGGCGTCGACGAGCGGGCAAACCGGCCGATCCCTGGAAGCACGAACGCCAACTGGCGCCTACCCCTGTCGATCGGCCATCTGGCCTAGACTGAACGATACCGCCGGCGCATCCGAAGCCGGACGCGAGCAACGACCCATGAAGACGCTGTTGATCGTCTATCACACGATGACCGGAGGCACGCAGCAGATGGCCGCAGCGGCTGCCGCAGCGGCGCGCGAGCAGCCTGGCGTCGACGTCAGGTTGCAGCGCGCGGACGCAACGAGTGCAGCGGACGTGCTGGCCGCCGACGCGTACCTGTTCGCGACGCCGGAGAATCTTGCGGCGATGTCCGGCCTGATGAAGGATTTCTTCGATCGCTGCTACTACGCGGCGCTCGATCGCGTGAACGGCCGGCCGTATGCGGCGATGATTTGCGCGGGAAGCGACGGACAGAACGCGTTGCGCCAGATCGACCGGATCGCGACCGGATGGCGGCTGAAGAACGTGGCGCCCGGGCTGATCGTCTGCACGCATGCGCAGACGCCAGAACGTATTCTCGCGACGAAGACGATCGACAGCGAAGCACTCGCGCGCTGCGCCGAACTGGGTGCGGGCCTTGCCGCGGGACTTGCGCTGGGCGTTTTCTGATGCCGGATTCGGCGGCGTCGATCTGCCGAATGAACATCGACAGGATTGGCGGCTGTTCGCGCAATACTCATTCCGCAAACGCCGAACCCGCCGGGTCCCGGCACTTCAGCTGTCTTTTACCGTGGTCGAAGGCCGGTGATATTCAGGCCAAAGACGCTTCACGAGATCGCGCGACGCGCCGTAGGCGTAGCAACTGTCGATCTTGAGCGGCTTTCCTTCGCTGTCGCGGTAATCGAGCGACGATCGCCGCATGCCGACCATCGTCTGATAGGCCGTCGTCGCGATCGGGCCGAGCAATTCCTTCAGGTGTGTGCACGTATCGCAGGACGGCAGGCGCTTGCGAACCTCGCTGTTCCAGCCGGCGCCGATGTTCAATCCGACGAGCGCCTGCAGCGAGTCGCCGCCGCCCGGACACTGCGCATACGGATGTGAACGAATGAACGTGGATACGGCGCGGACGACCATGTCGACGTCGAACACCAGCGTCACGCCGAGATCGTGGAGCGGCGTCCGCGCCACGACCGTCCGTGCGCCGCCGGGCGGTGTGAAATCGCTGGTCTTGCGGTCCGCGAGGCAGGCCGTCACTTCGAACAGGCCGTCGCTGCGCCGATAGCCGCGCATGTCGATCTGCCGATGGTGAATCTCCTCGCGCGTGATGCCGTCGTGTGGGGTGTCGTCTTGGGAAACCATGCATCCGCTCCATCTCGTGTAACCGGGGCTTTTCGCAGGCAACGGGATCGCGCCCGGCTGACCGGGCGCGTGGGGAAAAGCAGGCGAGACATGCTGCCAACGAAGTCGATGCGGCCATACTACGCACTTTCCGATATCTTCGTCCGCGCCGCGATCGATGCGGACGCAACGAGTCGTGTATCGATGCCGGTGCACACGAGCGTCAAGGACGCGTGTCGCGCGACGTCGCGGGTCCGCACAACGCGTCGCGGATGCGATACGCCGCCGTTCGACTGTGGGTCGCGCGGAAGATCGCGTATCGGTCGGCCCGCCCCGATTTCCGGCCGTGGCCGCGAATGGCGTGACATCCGGAAGCGTATCCATATAATGCGCAACACGACCGCGCGGACGCATTTCCGGTGCCCCGAATCGGGCGAATGCAGACCGGTGAGTCAACCGGCCGTCCCGCGTACCGGTATACTTCCACTCCTGCCTTGTCCGGCATCGAGGCCGGGTGCCTGAAAACAGAGTGGCGTGCGCGATGCGGCCCCGTAGTATTCCGCACCGGCGGCAGGCCGGCCGCGCGCATGGCGGCGAAGCTTTTGTGCCGCGCGGCATGGCCGCACGAACCACACCTTATATTCCTGGTGGATTGAATTTATGGGTTTTGAACAACTTGCCGAATTGCGGGCGCAGCTCGCAGCGAAGGCCAAGCAGGAGCGCAACGCGAAGCGGCCGGCAGCGCCGACGGACGCCGGTGTGAAGCCGAAGTCCGGCGACCAGCCGTCCCGCGGCGCCAAGCCGGGTGCCGGCGCGAAGGCGCAGCATCGGGCGAAGCCTGCCTCGGCAAAGCCGTCGGCGCCGGTCGATCCGGTCATCGTCGCAATCGGCAAACTGCAGCGGAAGTTTCCGCGCGCGTTCCCGAAGAATCCGGCCCCCAAAGTGCCGCTCAAGGTCGGCATTTGGGACGATCTCGCCCGCGAAGCGCAGGCCGTCGGCCTCAACGAAGCCGAACTGCGCGAAGCGATGTCGACGTGGTGCCGTGGCAACCGCTACTGGTCCTGCCTCGTCGAAGACGCGGTGCGCGTCGACCTGCAGGGCAACGAAGCCGGGCGCGTGACGCACGACGATGCGGCGCGTGCGCGCCGCCTGAAGGCTCGCCGCCCGAACAAGGGCGCGGCGCAGTCGGCCAAGGGGGCGCCGCAGCAGCCGAAGGCCGAGCAGCAGGCCGAGGCAGCTGCCGCGCCGCAACCGGCGGAAGCCGAAGCGGAAACGAAGGTGCAGACCGACGTCGCGCCGCAGGTCGAGCAGCAAGCGGCCGGCAACGAGTAATCCGCACTGCGCTGCCGTCGACCGTACGGCGCGTGCTCGCATGCAGGTTGCATGCGATGAATCACACGACAGACCGACTTGCCTCGACAGAGGCAGGTCGGGACTGCCTTCACCGGCGCCGATCCGGCCGGGACATTCCCCTCTCTCTCGTCGAACAATCAACGCGACCGGACGGACAACGTTCGATCCTGGCGCACACGATATTTCGACCGTGCTGATGGAACGTAAATAATACGCATCACCGATTAATCCGGTGCGTCAGTCAGATAATTCGTTTTACGAAATGATGGCGTGAAAAACGTCGATCGACGCGCGCGCGGTCCCGTGTGCCCATCCCGACAAAACGGCGCGCGATAATCACGGCTGGATCGTCGGACTGGGGGCAAGCCAATCGCCGCGATACAAGCAGCCTTTCGAAAAGTAAGGCAAGCCCGCGTCGGCCCCGAGTCATGCTCAGCTTCATCCACGTCGATACAACCCGGATCATGAACCCGAGACATTCCGCGATTTTCGTCGCGCTCGCCGCCGCTGCGCTGTTCGGCGCCGCGACACCGCTTGCCAAGGCGCTGATCGGCGCGATGTCGCCGTTCATGGTTGCGGGCCTGTTCTATCTCGGCAGCGGCATCGGGCTCGGCATCGGGATCCTGCTGCGCGGCTGGCACAGCCGTCGCGCACCGGCCGCGGATGTGGCGCCGCTACGGCGTACCGATCTGCCGTGGCTGGCCGGTGCGATCGCGGCGGGCGGCGTGGCGGGCCCGGCTTTGCTGATGCTCGGGCTGTCGAGCACGCCGGCGGCGACGAGCGCGTTGCTGCTCAATCTCGAAGGTGTGCTGACGGCGGTGATCGCGTGGGTCGTGTTTCGCGAGAACGTCGATACGCAGATATTCGTCGGCATGGTGGCGATCGTCGCCGGCGGCACGCTGTTGTCGTGGACGCCGGACCGCGCCGGCGTGCCGGTCGGCGCGTGGCTGATCGTCGGTGCGTGCCTGTGCTGGGCGATCGACAACAACCTGACCCGCAAGGTGGCCGCGAACGACGCGATGGTGATTGCGTGCCTGAAAGGGCTGATCGCGGGGCCGGTGAACATCGGCATCGCGCTGGCGACCGGCGCGACGCTGCCCGCGATACCGGTTACGGCCGCGGCGATGCTGACGGGGCTCGGCGGCTACGGGATCAGCCTCGTGCTGTTCGTCGTCGCGCTGCGTCATCTCGGCAGCGCGCGCACCGGCGCGTATTTTTCGATCGCGCCGCTGTTCGGGGTCGTGTTGTCGTTGCTGATCTGGCCCGCGCTGCCGCCCGCGACGTTCTGGATCGCAGCTGCGCTGATGGCGCTCGGCATCTGGCTGCACGTGCGCGAACGGCACGAGCACGCGCATGAGCACGAGCGGCTCGAGCATACGCACCGGCATCGGCACGACGACCATCACCAGCACTCGCACGATTTTCCGTATGACGGCGACGAACCGCACACGCATCCGCACGTGCATTTGCCGATCACGCACAGCCATGCGCATTTTCCGGATATTCATCACCGGCATCGGCATTGATCGTGTCGTGAGCAATGCGTGTCGCGCGTCGCAAGGTGACCGTTTATGGGAAACGCGGACAGCCGGTCGTCGACAGGTCGTCGACGCATGTGCCGGCGACCGCACATCGAAGGCCGCTCGTCACCGGGTCGCGTTGAGGGTGCGGAATGCGCTCCGTTAACCGGATCGCGCGTTCGACGATCATTCGGTCGATGTTGCGCGCGATGCCGGCTCGTGGAAGCGGAATGTGGCGTCGAAGTCGCGTAACGGCAGGTTCTCGCTAGCGACGCGACGAAACAGACGACGGTACGTACGTTGCCGCGCCGATTATCGCGCGCGAGGAAAGCAGAAACCGAAATCCTCGCAGCCCGGGCATCCGGGGGCGGGCCCGGGCGCCACACCGAGCGATGCGGCCACTTCCTGCGCAAGGAATTTCTTCCAGCGCAGATGCGCGACGTTGCGCGCGGCAAGCGCGGGGAAAAAGCGTTCGAGCATCGCGGATACCGCGTCGCGCCCATCGAGCCCGAGGTCGCGCCACAGATGATCGGGGCGCAGACACGCATGCGCGATGATCGCGGCGAGGCAGTCGGCATCGTCGCGAGCGACCGCGGGATTCGCGTCATCCATCAACCGCGCGTGCAGCGTCGCGACGAATGCCGCGTGCGTGGCCGGCAGCGCTGGCGGCGTGACCGTCGGCGCGAGTGCGGCGATATCGGCGGATCGCAGATGCGGAAACTGCCGGGCCAGCAGCCAGGCGAACCGGTCGGGAGACAAGCCCAGCAGCGTCAGTTCGTTACGCCCCGCGCGTGCCGCAACGAGTGTGCCGAACAACCGGGCATCGGGCACGTCGGCGTTGGCTGTCGCAGATTGCAGCGACTGCAACGCCTGTTCGTACGTGCGATCGGCCGAAGCGGTCATCGTCAGCCTCCGGACGGGAACCAGGCCGCACGCATGCGAGGTGCACGACGTATCACCATCGCGATCGTCACACGATCACTCGACGCCGACGATCACGCTCGACGCCTTGAAGATCGCGGACGCAGCGGTGCCGCTCGCGAGGCCGAGACGATCGACGCTGTCGTTGGTGACGATCGCGACGATCTCCGCGCCGCCCGCGGCCTTGATCACGACTTCCGAATTGACCGCGCCCTTCGCGACCGACGCGACGGTGCCCGTCACGCAGTTGCGCGCCGACACCTTGCTGCTGTCCACATCGACCATCACGATGACCGACGATGCCTTGACGAGCGCGAACGCCTTCGTGCCGGCCGCGAGGCCCAGCGACGCCGCGCTGCCGTGGGTGATCACGGCGACGATCTCGAGGCCGTCCTGCGTGCGCAGCGTGATTTCGTCGTTGACGGCACCGGGCTTGACGGCGCCGATCTGGCCGGCGAATTGGTTGCGGGCGCTGGTTCGCATGATGATTCTCCGAGGTGGATGCCGCGGCCGGCCCGGCTGCGGCAGCAGATGAATGGAAATGCATCGGCCAGTGTACCGGCAACGCGGGTGAGCGTCGCCCAGCGGATGCCATGACGCGCATCACGAAAACTCGCTGTCATCGCGCGTTTCGTGCCGGCGGCGATGACGCTACGGCGCTGACGGGCCGCTCGCGGGCGTCGCGGCGGCGGAGCCGGCAGCCGTCGCGCCGTCGCTCTCCCACCCGCCACCGAGCGCGAGGAAGAGCCGCACCTGGTCGGCCGCGACCTGGCCTTCGGCCGCCGCGACCTGCGCCTGCACGCTCGTCAACGTGCGCGTCGCATCGAGATCGGCGATGAACGATTCGCGGCCGGCTGCGTAGAGACGATGGGTTTCGGCGGCGGAATTGCGGGCCGACTCGTACGCGGTGCGCAGCGCGTCCGTACGCTGCACGTCGGCGGCATAGGTCGCGAGGCTCGACTGCGTTTCGCGCAGCGCGTTCAGCACGACGCCGTCGAAGTGCGCGAGTGCGCCACCCGTCGCGGCTTCGGCCTCGCGCACGCGCGCGCGCTGGCCGTTGACGGGGAACGACCAGCTGATCAGCGGACCGAACGACCAGCGATTCGTGGTGGACGAGAACAGATCGGCGGCGACGCCGACCGAGCCGGCCGACGCGCCGATGCTGACCGACGGGTACAGCGCGGCGGTCGCCACGCCGATCCGCGCGGTCGCGGCGGCGAGCTGCCGCTCGGCTTCGCGCACGTCGGGGCGGCGGCGCAACAGCGCGGCGCCGTCGCCGATCGGAATCGGCTGACGCAGCTTCGGCAGGCGTTCGCATTCGGCGGCGGCCTTCGGCAGATCGGCCGGCGCGCGCGCGAGCAGCGCCGCGAGCTGGTACTGCGCGACCTTGCGGCGGCCCTCGAAGCGCGGAATGTCGGCGGAGAGCGTGCGCACCTGCGTCACGCCGCGCGTCACGTCGGTCTGGTTGCCGCGTCCGGCATCGCGCAGCCGCTGCGACAGTTTCACGCGCTGCTGCTGCAACGCGAGCGACTGCTTCGCGATCGCCAGTTCGTCGCCGGCCGAGCACGCTTCGACGTACGCGCGCACGACGTCGGCCACGACCGTGATGCGCGCGAGGTCGCCGGCCGCCTTGACGGCCTCGCTGTCCGCGCGCGCGGCTTCGACGCCGCGCCGCAGCTTGCCGAACAGGTCGAGCTCGTACGACACGTTGATGCCGACCGTGCCTTCGTTGACGACCGGCAGCTTGTTCTCGAGCAGGTATTGCTCGGCCGATTCCTGCGCGCGCTGCACGGCCGCTTCCGCGCCGCCCGAGAATCCGCCCTGTTCGTTCGCGACCACCAGCGCCGCGCGCGAGCGGGCGAGGTTGGCCGCGGCGACGCGCAGGTCGGTGTTCGACTTCAACGCGTCGCGCACGAGCCCGTCGAGTACCGGGTCGTCGTACAGCTGCCACCAGTTGCCGGGCACCGCGTCGCGCGACACCAGCGCGCCGTTCGCGTCGTCGAGCGCATGATTCGCGAGCGGCGCATTGACGTACGCGTGCTGCGGCAGCGTGTAGTCGGGGCCGACCGACTTGCACGCACCGAGTGCGAGCGCCAGCGGGGCGAGCGTTGCCGCGACGCGCAGACCGTGCCGCTTCATTGCGAGGCTCCGGTGGCGCTCGCGGCCGTACCGGACGCGGCCGGAACCGGCGCGCTCGCCGATGCGGTGCTGGCGCCCGCCGGCTTCGCGTTGTCGTTGCGGCGCGCGTCGGCGCCGCGCATCGACACGGTCGCGGTGCGGCCCGCGATCATCCGGAAGTCGTCGGGCACCTCGTCGAGCACGACGCGCACCGGCACGCGCTGCGCGAGCCGCACCCAGCTGAACGCCGGATTCACGTTCGGCAGCAGGTTCGCGCCCTGCGTGCGGTCGCGATCCTCGATCGCGGCGACGATGCTCTGCACGTGGCCGCGCAGCGCATGCGGCTCGCCCATCACGATGATGTCGACCGGCTGGCCGATATGGATGCCGCGCAGCTTGGTTTCCTCGAAGTAGCCGTCGACGCGGAACGAGTTGCGATCGACGACCGACAGCACCGCGCGGCCGGCCGGCACGTACTCGCCGACGCGCGGGGCGCGGTCGTTCAGGTAGCCGTCCACGGGACTGACGATCGTCGTGCGCTGCAGGTTCAGCTTCGCGGTGTCGAGCGACACCTGCGCATCGGCGACGCTCGCTTCGCCCTGCTCGACGCGCGTGCGGCTTTCCTCGACCTGTTCGCTCGCGACCAGGTTGCCGAGCTGCAGGTTGCGCGCGTATTCGCGCTTCGCCTGCGCCAGCGTCGCGCGGCGCTGCGCGAGCGTCGCTTCGGCGAGCCGCTCCGCGAGCGCGTAGCGCGCCTGGTCGATCACGAACAGCACCTGGCCGCGCTTGACCTCCTGGTTGTCGGCGACCTGCACCGACGTGATGAGGCCCGACACGTCCGGCGCGACCTGGATCACGTCGGCGCGCACGTGCCCGTCGCGCGTCCACGGCGAGAACATGTAGTAGTTGATGATGCGCCACAGCACGAGGCCGGCCACGACGACGACGATCAGGGTGAGCAGGACTTGCCCTGCCGAGAGCCAGGTTTTTTTCACGTTAGGTAGCCACGAGTTGGTGGGACACGATCACGACGGCGGCCAGCACGAATACGTAGATGCCGAGGTCGAAGATCGAACGGTGCCAGACGAGGCGGTAGAAGCCGACGCGTTCGAGCACCGCGCGCACGACGATGTTGATCAGGTAGGCGATCAGCATCAGCACGAGCGGGGCCGGCACGAACACGCCGAAGATATCGATTTCGCCGATCATGGTCGCGGTCGGAAGGACAAGATGGAAAGCCGGCTCATGCGCGCGCTCCGTCCGGCGGCTGCGGCGCTTGCGCGGCCGCGGCCGGATACAGCGACAGGCGCAGGCCGACGAGCGCATGCAGCGTGTCGCGCAGCCGGCGGTGCGTGGCGGGCACCGCGGGTGCGGCCGTGCCGTCGGTCGGCGCGGCGTCCGGCAGGGTGCGGCCGGCCACGCGCCGCAGCGCGTCGTCGATCGTCGCCAGCAGCGCGGGCGGCGCGGGCTGGCGCGCGTTCGCGGCCGCGCAGCGCGTGTAGTGATCGGTGACGCCGGCCAGCACGCGATCGATCGCATCGGGCACGTCGCCCGACAGCCGGCGCCGCGAGCGGCGCAGGTCGAGCGCGTTCAGCGCGATGCGCAGGTCGCGGAAGCTTTCGATCGACGGATGGCGGTGGTCGTCGGACGCGCCGAGGCGCGGCAGCAGTTGCGTGACGCGATCGAGCATCCGCGACGCGTGGTTGCGCTGGTCGTCGAGCGGCTGCGTCGACGCGGAGCGCGCGACGTCCTCCCAGCCCGAGCGCAGCAGGCGCCGCACCGCGAGCTCCGCGCCGAACGGCCGCGTCGCGCGCGTCCACACGTATGCGAACAGCAGCCCGGCGACGCCCGCGAGATTGCTGTTCAGGAACACGAAGAAATCGGCTTCGTATGCGCTCTGGATGCTGATGAAGGTGGCCGTGTTCACCGCGACGAGCATCGTCACCATGTTGAACTGCGGGCGCGGCAGCAGCGTGCCGATCAGGATGAACGGGCCCGCGAACATCAGCACGAGCATCGCGAAATCGTGCACGTGCGGCAGCACGACGAACAGGTACAGGCCCGCGAACACGACGCTCGCGGTGGTCGACAGGAAAAACTTGAACACCAGCGGCGCCGGCTCGTCGAGCGCGGCGAAGAAGCTGCACGACACGGCCACGAGCGTGACGGCCGCCGCGCCGTCGTGCCAGCCGGACGAGATCCACAGCCAGCACGCGAACACGATCGCGAACACGACGGTCAGCGTCGAGAACAGCATCATCCCGCGATCGAAGAAGCGCTCGGTGCCGCCGAGCCGCCAGTGCCGGTAGCGCGGCTGCCATACGCCCGATTCGTTCGCGATCAGCGCGCGCAGCGAGCGGCAGTCCTGCCAGATGTCGATGACCTGGCGCAGCCGCCACAGTGCATTCGACATCAGCGCGCCGTCCCAGCTCGCCAGCGCGCTGTCGGGCGGCTGCAGCGCGGCGATGCGCGTGCGCAGGTCGTCCGCGACCGGATCGTGCGCCATGTCGCCGCCCGCGTCGGTCTGCACGGCCGGCAGCGGTGCGTCGAACCACTTCGCGGCGTCGGCCAGCAGCGCGTCGAGCGCGGGCGGGCGCACGTGCAGGTCGCGCATCAGCGCGATCAGCGGATCGGCGAGCGACGACATCAGCGGCAGGAACAGCTGCATCCGGCCCGCGAGCGCCTGCGCGCGCGCGAGGACGCGCGGATGCGCATGGTCGTAGCCCAACTGGCTCAGCAGGAACTCGAGGCCGGTGATGGTCGCGGCGAGCCGCTGCCGGCACGCGGACAGCGCCTTGCCCGCCAGGTGCCCGGACAGCGTTTCGCGGCCGTAGAACGCGGCGTCCTTGAACCACGCGTCGGTGCGCTCGATCAGCGTCGGCGCGAGCCGGTTCGGGAACACGGCGCTGCCGACCACGCTCGCGCACACGATGCCGAGCACGATTTCCTCGGTGCGCGCGATCGCGACGTCGAACACGGTGGACGGATCGGTGACGGTCGGCAGCGCGACCAGCGGCATCGTATAACCGGCGAGCATGAAGACGTAGCTGCGGGCGGTGCGGTCGGAGATCGCGAGGTACAGCAGCGTGCCGCACCAGGTCGCGACGATGATGCTGAACAGGAGCGGCGTCTCGACGAACGGCGGCACGAAGAAGATCGCGGCGGCCGCGCCGAGCGCGGTGCCGAGCGCGCGGTACAGCGCTTTCGAGCGCGTCGCGCCGACGAACGGGTTCGACACGATGTAGACGCTCGCCATCGCCCAGTACGGGCGCGGCAGCTGGAAATACAGGCCGAGGTACAGCGCCAGCATCGACGCGGCGAACGTCTTGCCCGAGAACAGCCAGTCGCGAAGGCTCGGATAGGTCATGACGCGGAATCGTCGGAGTGGGGCGGGCGCGACGCCGGCGGATGCGGGTCGGCCGCGTTGAACGCGTTCAGCACGCGCAGCGTCGCCTCGAGATCGGCGCGCGACACGCCCTTGAGCACCTGGGCGCGCAGCGCGCGCAGGTCTTCCTCCATCTTCGCGGTGACCGCGCGGCCGGCGGCCGTCAGCGAGATCGTTTTCGCGCGGCGGTCGTGCGGATCCTCGTCGCGGCGCGCGAGGCCGGCCGCGCACAGCTGGTCGAGCAGGCGCACGAGCGACGGCCCTTCGATGCCGACGTGTTCGGCGAGCGTGCCTTGCCGCACGCCTTCGCCGAGGCGCCCGGCCATCAGGAGCGGCGTCGCGCAGGCCTCGGACACGTTGTACGCGGTCAGCACGCCGTCACTGGTGCGGCGCCACTTGCGCGCGGTGAGCACGAGCAGGCTGCTGACGGCGAGGCGGAGGTCGTGCAGATTGGTCATGGGCGAGATGATAGGGGCAAAAACATTCGATAGCAAACTATCGTTTTTTGTCACCCGGATGACACGTCGCATGCGGCCCGGCCGGCCCGTCTGAAGCAATGTAGGCGGCGTGCCGGCCGGGGTCAAGCCGTAAGGGGGGCGACCCCGAACCGTCCACATCCGGCGCGGCGACTATATTGAATAGTCAGACGAGAACCGTCCGGCAGCCCGGCGCACCGCCGCGCGCGTTAAGCAAATTCGAAGCCCCGGTTCGGCAAAGCCGACTTCGCGGCCGCGCGCGCGGCGTGCATATTAGGGTCATTGCAAGCGCACCGGAGGCTCCACCCGTGTCGACCTCATCCTCGCAGCCCGCCACGCCCGCATCGCTCGATGCGTGGCTCGGCAAGACCGAAACGCTCGACGACGACATCACCGCGTTCCCGCTGAACGCGCTGGCCGCCACGCTCGACCGCCCGTCGCCCGGCGACGTCGTGCCGCCGATGTGGCACTGGCTCTACTTCCTGCCGATCGCGCCGCTGGCCGAGCTCGGCCCGGACGGTCACCCGAAGCGCGGCGGCTTCCTGCCGCCGGTGCCGCTGCCGCGCCGCATGTGGGCCGGCGGCCGCCTGACGTTCCATGCGCCGCTGCGTGCGGGGCGGCGCGCGACGCGCGAATCGACGATCGCGAACATCGAGGACAAGACGGGTCGCAGCGGCCGGCTCGTGTTCGTGACGGTGCAACACCGGATCGAATCCGGCGGCGCGCTGTGCGTCGAGGAGGAGCACGACATCGTCTATCGCGACGCGCCGCAGCCAGGTGCGCCGGCACCGAAGCCGGTCGCGCCGCCCGCGGGCGAGACGTGGTCGCGCACGGTCACGGCCGACGCTGTGATGCTGTTCCGCTATTCGGCGCTGACCTTCAACGGCCATCGCATCCACTACGACCGCCGCTACGTGACGCAGGAAGAAGGCTATCCGGGGCTCGTCGTGCATGGCCCGCTGATCGCGACGCTGCTCGTCGATCTCGTGCACCGCGAACGGCCGGACGCGACGCTCGCGAGCTTCGCGTTCCGCGCGGTGCGCCCGACCTTCGATTCGGAGCCGTTCACGCTGTGCGGCAAGCCGTCGGACGACGGCCGCACGATCGAGCTGTGGGCGAAGGATCGCGACGGCTGGCTGACGATGCAGGCCACCGCGACCCTCGCATGACGTGATTCCTTCCTTTCCCTCATTCATCGACGACGGACATGCAGACGACGCAACACGACCCGTACCAGGACATCCGCGAAGCGGTGCGCGACCTGTGCAGCCAGTTTCCCGGCGAGTATTTCCGCCAGATCGACGACGCGCGCGGCTATCCCGACGCGTTCGTCGACGCGCTGACGAAGGCCGGCTGGCTCGCCGCGCTGATTCCGCAGGAATACGGCGGCTCGGGGCTCGGCCTCACCGAGGCGTCGATCATCATGGAGGAGATCAACCGCGCGGGCGGCAACTCCGGCGCGTGCCACGGGCAGATGTACAACATGGGCACGCTGCTGCGCCACGGTTCGGCCGAACAGAAGCGCGCGTATCTGCCGAAGATCGCGAGCGGCGAGTTGCGCCTGCAATCGATGGGCGTGACCGAGCCGACCACCGGCACCGACACGACGAAGATCAGGACGACCGCCGAGCGACGCGGCGATCGTTACGTGATCAACGGGCAGAAGGTGTGGATCTCGCGCGTGCAGCATTCGGACCTGATGATCCTGCTCGCGCGCACGACGCCGCTCGCCGACGTGAAGAAAAAATCCGAAGGGATGTCGATCTTCGTCGTCGATCTGCGCGAGGCCATCGGCCACGGGCTGACGGTGCGGCCGATCCCGAACATGGTCAATCACGAGACCAACGAGCTGTTCTTCGACAACCTCGAGATTCCGGCCGACAACCTGATCGGCGAGGAGGGGCAGGGCTTCAAGTACATCCTCGACGGGCTGAACGCCGAGCGCACGCTGATCGCTGCCGAATGCATCGGCGATGGCTACTGGTTCATCGACAAGGTGTCGCAGTATGTGAAGGAGCGCGTCGTGTTCGGCCGCCCGATCGGGCAGAACCAGGGCGTGCAGTTCCCGATCGCGCGCGCGTTCGTGAACGTCGAGGCCGCGAGCCTGATGCGCTTCGACGCCGCGCGCCGGTTCGATGCGCACGCGCCGTGCGGCGCGCAGGCGAACATGGCGAAGCTGCTCGCGGCCGACGCGTCGTGGGAGGCCGCGAACGCGTGCCTGCAATTCCACGGCGGCTTCGGCTTCGCGTGCGAATACGACGTCGAGCGCAAGTTCCGCGAAACGCGCCTGTACCAGGTCGCGCCGATCTCGACCAACCTGATCCTGGCCTACGTCGCGGAGCACCTCCTCGACCTGCCGCGCTCGTTCTGACGGAGGCCGACGATGCGACCCCTCGACGGCATCAAGGTAATCACCCTCGAACATGCGATCGCGGCGCCGTTCTGCACGCGCCAGCTCGCCGATCTCGGCGCGCGCGTGATCAAGATCGAACGGCCGGGCAGCGGCGATTTTGCGCGCGGCTACGACGAACGCGTGCACGGGCTGTCGTCGCACTTCGTGTGGGTGAACCGCTCGAAGGAGAGCCTGACGCTCGACGTCAAGCAGCCCGCTGCGGCGGCCGTGCTCGACGCGCTGCTCGCGGATGCCGACGTGCTCGTGCAGAATCTCGCGCCCGGTGCGGCCGAGCGTCTCGGGCTCGGCTACGACGCGTTGAAGCACACGCATCCGCGCCTGATCGTCTGCGACATCTCGGGTTACGGCGACGACGGCCCGTATCGCGACCGCAAGGCGTACGACCTGCTGATCCAGAGCGAAGCCGGGTTCCTGTCGATCACGGGCTCGCCCGGGCAACCGGCGAAGGCCGGCTGCTCGATCGCGGACATCGCGGCCGGCATGTACGCGTACACGAACATCCTGAGCGCGCTGCTGATGCGCGGCCGCACCGGCGCAGGGTGCCGGATCGACGTATCGATGCTGGAGAGCATGGTCGAGTGGATGGGCTACCCGCTCTACTACGCGATCGACGGGCAAAGCCCGCCCGCGCCGTCGGGCGCGTCGCACGCGACGATCTGTCCGTACGGCCCGTTCCCGGCCGGCGACGGCAAGACCGTGATGCTCGGGCTGCAGAACGAGCGCGAATGGAAGCTGTTCTGCGAGCAGGTGCTGCGGCAGCCGGCGCTCGCCGACGATCCGCGTTTCAACGCGAATTCGAAACGGCATGCGGCGCGCGACGCGGTCGATGCGCTGATCGTCGATGCGTTCGCGACGCTGACGGCCGCCGAAGTGATGCAGCGGCTCGACGCGGCCGGCATCGCGAACGCGCAGATGAACACGCTCGACGACGTATGGCGGCACCCGCAATTGCAGGCGCGCGAGCGTTGGCGCAGCGTCGACACGGCCGCGGGCCCGGTGTCCGCGCTGTTGCCGCCGGGGCTGCCCGCCGGCGTCGAGCCGCGCATGGATGCGGTGCCGGCGCTCGGCCAGCATACCGATGCGATCCTCGCCGAACTCGGCTACGACCGCGCGCGGATCGCTGCGCTGCGCGCGAACGGCACGATCTGATTCCGCTTTCACGACGACGATGACCCATCCGATTCCCGCCATTGCCACCGCCCCCGGCCGCACGCTCGCGACGTTCGCGTCGCAGCTGCGCTTCGACGCGATTCCCGCCGACGTCGTCGCGCGCACCGTCAACCTCTACGTCGACTGGCTCGGCTCCGCGCTGGCCGGCAAGGGCGCGCGCCCGGTCGAGACGATCGCGGCGTTCGCGCGCCGCGCGGGCGGCTCGCCCGGCGGGCCCGGCACGGCCGACGTGCTGATCGACCGCACGCGCGCGACGCCGTACTTCGCGGCGATGACGAACGGCGCGGCATCGCATTTCGCGGAACAGGACGACGTGCACAACGGCGCGGTGTTTCATCCGGCGACCGTCGTGTTTCCGGTCGCGCTCGCGCTGGCGCAGGCCCGCGGCGCGAGCGGGCGCGACTTCATCGCGGCGGCGGTCGCCGGCTATGAAGTCGGCATCCGCGTCGGCGAGTTTCTCGGGCGTTCGCACTACAAGGTGTTCCATACGACCGGCACCGCCGGCACGGTGGCGGCCGCCGCGGCGGCCGGGCGGCTGCTCGGGTTGCCGCCGGAGCGGATGCTCGATGCGTTCGGCTCGGCCGGCACGCAGGCGAGCGGATTGTGGGAATTCCTGCGCGATGCGGCCGATTCGAAGCAGCTGCATACGGCGATGGCCGCCGCGAACGGGCTGATGGCGGCCGAGCTTGCGCGCGACGGGTTTCGCGGCGCCACGCGGATTCTCGAAGGCGCGCAGGGGATGGCAGCCGGCATGTCCACCGATGCGGACCCGGCCCGACTGACCGACCGGCTCGGCGCGCGCTGGGCGACCGCGGAAACGTCGTTCAAGTATCACGCGTCGTGCCGCCACACGCATCCGGCCGCCGACGCGCTGCTCGCGGTGATGGCGCGCGAGCGGCTGGCGGCGGCGGACATCGGGACGGTCGTCACGCACGTGCACCAGGGTGCGCTCGACGTGCTCGGCACGGTCACGGTGCCGCGCACCGTGCATCAGGCGAAGTTCAACATGGGCACCGTGCTCGCGCTGGCCGCGTTGCACGGGCACGCGGGCGTCGACGAATTCGAGCGCGATTACGCGGCTGCCCACGTCGCCGCGTTCCGCGACCGCGTGTCGATGGCGTTCGACGACGAAGTCGATCGCGCGTATCCGGCGCGCTGGATCGGCAAGGTCACGATCACGACGCGCGACGGCCGCACGTTCACGGGCCGCGTCGACGAGCCGAAGGGCGATCCGGGCAACACGCTGTCGCGCGACGAGATCGCGCGCAAGGTACGCACGCTCGCCGCGTTCTCGGGCGCGGCGTCCGGCGCCGAGGTCGAGCGGCTCCTTGCCGATGCGTGGCAGGTCGCATCGTGCGACGCGATCGGCACGCTGTTTCCGGAGGCCTCGGCATGAAGTCCGCGTCCGCCCGTTCGTGGCTGTTCGTTCCCGGCAATCGTCCGGAGCGCTTCGAGAAGGCGCGCGCGGCCGGCGCCGACGCGGTGATCGTCGATCTCGAGGATGCCGTGCCGCCGGACGGCAAGCCGGCGGCGCGCGATGCGGTCGTCGCGCAGCTCGATGCCGCGCGGCCCGTGTGGGTGCGCGTGAACGCGGCCGACACCGCATGGTTCGCCGACGACCTCGCGGCGCTGGCCGCGCATCCGGGCGTGGCCGGCGTGATGCTGCCGAAGTGCGACACGCGTGCGCAGGTGGACGCGGTGCTCGCGCATGCGCATCGCGCACTCGAACTGCTGCCGATCGTCGAGACGGCGACCGGCATCGCGGGGCTCGACCAGGTGTGTGCGGCGCCGCGCGTCGTGCGCGTGGCGTTCGGCACGCTCGATTTCCAGGTCGATCTCGGGATCGACGGCGACGGCGAAGCGCTGAACGCGTTCCGCTCGCGGATCGTGCTCGCGTCGCGGCTGGCGGGGATCGCGCCGCCGGTCGACGGCGTGTCGACGGTCATCGACGATCCGGCCGCGATCGAACGGCATGCGCGCTACGCGCGGGGCTTCGGCTTCGGCGGGAAACTGTGCATTCATCCGAAGCAGATCGACGCGGTGCACCGCGCGTATGCATGGACCGACGCGGAACAGGCGTGGGCGCGGCGCGTGCTCGATGCCGTCGACGCGAGCGGCGGCGCGGCCGTGGCGCTCGACGGCAGGATGGTCGACACGCCGGTGATCCTGAAGGCGCGGCGGATTCTGCGCGGGTAGGCGGCCCGCGACATGGGTCCGAACGATAAAGGTGCCGGATTCGTCTGCGTCCCGGGCACGCCGATTGCCTCGCCCGATTCGACCCGTAAGTCCTGCTTTCGCACGCGATTGCACTAGGACAATATTTTCGGGGTGTCTTTCTGAGCGACCATGCGGAAGCCACGACGGAGACATCGAGATGGGACGGACCGAGGTATCGGCAGGCTGGCGCGACGCGATCGGCGCGGTGCACGGCATCGAGTCGAAATACAAGCGGCTCGTGAAGGCGATCGCCAGCGACATCGAGAACGGCGCGCTCGCGCCGGGCGCCCGGCTCGCGCCGCAGCGCGACGTCGCATCGAGCCTCGGCGTCAGCGTGCAGACCGTCACCAATGCGTACAAGGAGCTGGAGCGCCAGGGGCTGATCCGCTGCGAGGTCGGCCGCGGCAGCTTCGTGGCCGCGCGCGTGACCGAATCGATGTCGAACTACATCCTCGATACGACCGAGCGCGAACTGGTCGACTTCTCGATCGCCCGCATCGTGCACACGCCGGAGCACGATGCCGCGTGGCGCGGCGTGTGCGCGGCGCTGGCCGGCACCGACGACCAGCCGTGGATCCGCTCGTTCCGGCCGATCGCCGGGCTGGATGCGCATCGCGACGCCGGCGCCGCGTGGCTCGCGTCGCTGAACATGCCGGTGCACCGCGAATCGCTGCTGGTCACGAACGGCGCGGCGCACGGGATCTTTCTCGCGCTCGCGTCGATCGTCGGGCCGGGCGATACCGTGTTGTGCGAAAGCCTGACCGATCACGGCGTGATCGGCTCCGCGAACGTGCTCGGGTTTACGCTGAAGGGGCTCGAGATGGACGAGCACGGCATTCGTCCCGAACATTTCGAGGAGATGTGCGACGGCGAGCGGATCAGCGCGCTCGTCTGCACGCCGACCCTCAATAATCCGACCGTGTCGATGATGACCGAGTCGCGGCGGCGCTCGATCGCGCGCATCGCGACGCGCTACGGCGTGTACGTGATCGAGGACGACGTGTACGGTCCGCTGCCCGAGAAGACGGGCACGCCGATCGCGAGCCTGATTCCGGAGCTCGGCTTCTACTGCACGAGCATGACGAAATCGGTGCTGACCGGATTGCGCACCGGCTATCTCGCGATGCCGCGGCGGCTCGCGTTGCGCGTCGAGAGCGTGCTGCGCGTGAGCAGCTGGATGGCGACGTCGCCGATCGCGGAGATCGCGACGCGCTGGATCGCCGACGGCACCGCGCGGCGGCTCGTCGAACTGCAGCGCCAGCGGCTCGCCGTGCGTCAGGAGATGGTGAAGGCCGCGCTGGGGCCGTATGTGCTCGGTGCGCACCCGAACGCGCTGTCGGCCTGGCTGCGCGTGCCCGACTACTGGCAGGCCGAGCGGATCGTGCGCGAATTGCGCACCCGCAAGATCGCGGTGACGTCGCCCGATCCGTTTCTCGTCGGCGGCACGGAGCGGCCGAACGCGGTGCGCGTGTGCATCGGCGCCGAAACGTCCGATGCCGCGTGCAACGCGGCGCTCGAAACGATCGCCGGCGTGTTCGAACAGTATCCGCACCTGAACGATTTCCACTGAACCGGCGGCGCTGCCGCGATGTCGCGCGCAATGTATCAGGACATTCGAAAGCGCGATTTGGAACATTAGACTGGATCGCATCACATTCGTCGCGAGGCGTGCGTTCCATGTCTTTCCTGTCGCTGTCCGACGTCTATCGCGCGCGCCGCCGCCTCGCCGGGCGCGCCGACGGTACGCCGCTCGTCGCGTCCGCCGCGCTGTCCGCGCGGGTCGGCGCCCCCGTTCATCTGAAGCTCGAAACGCTGCAGCCGACCGGCAGCTTCAAGCTGCGCGGCGCGACCAACGCGCTCGCGGAACTCGCCGCGCAACGCGTGACGCGCGTGGTCACCGCGTCGACCGGCAACCACGGCCGCGCGGTCGCGCATGCGGCACGCGCGCTCGGCATCGACGCGGCCGTCTGCATGTCGTCGCTCGTGCCGGCCAACAAGGTCGACGCGGTCGCGGCGCTCGGCGCGCGCGTGGTGATCGTCGGCGACAGCCAGGACGACGCGCAGGTCGAAGCGCGGCGGCTGGTGCGCGACGAAGGCTACGCGTACGTGCCGCCGTTCGACGATCCGCGCATCATCGCCGGCCAGGCGACGATCGGCGTCGAGATTCTGGAAGCGCTGCCCGATACCGCGACGCTCGTCGTGCCGCTGTCGGGCGGCGGCCTGTTCAGCGGCGTCGCGTTTGCCGCGAAGGCGATCCGGCCGCCGATCGAGGTGATCGGCGTCTCGATGGCGCGCGGCGCCGCGATGCATGCGAGCCTCGCGGCCGGCCGCCCGGTCGACGTCGCCGAGCAGCCGACGCTGGCCGATTCGCTCGGCGGCGGCATCGGCCTCGACAACCGCTACACGTTCGACATGACGCGCGCGCTGGCCGACGACGTCGTGCTGCTCGACGAGCCGTCGATCGCGCGCGGCATCGCGCATGCGTATCGGGAAGAACGGCTCGTCGTCGAAGGCGCCGGCGCGGTCGGCCTCGCCGCATTGCTGGACGAGCGGATCGTGCGCCGCGATCGCGGCGGCCCGATCGTGGTCGTCGTGAGCGGCGCGAACATCGACATGGCCGCGCATCGCCGGCTCGTTTCGGAGCACTGACATGGCCCATCCCGTCACGTTGCTCGGCCAGGCGCAATTGCGTGCGCTGGTGCCGCTCGATCTCGCCGCGATCGACCAGGTCGAGGCCGCGTTCGCGTCGCTCGCGACCGACGCCGTCGTGATGCCGCCGATCCTGAATCTCGCGCTGCCGGCGCGCCACGCCGAAGTGGACGTGAAGACCGCGTACCTGCCGCGCTTCGACAGCTTCGCGATCAAGGTCAGCCCCGGCTTCTTCGACAATCCGTCGCTCGGGCTGCCGAGCCTGAACGGGCTGATGCTCGTGCTGTCGGCCCGCACCGGCCTGACCGAGGCCGTGCTGCTCGACAACGGTTACCTGACGGCCGTGCGCACCGCGGCGGCCGGCGCCGTGGCCGCGCGCCGGCTCGCGCGCGCCGATGCGCACCGCGCGGCGATCGTCGGTGCGGGCGAGCAGGCGCGGCTGCAACTCGCTGCGCTGAGGTTGGTGCGCGACATCACCCACGTGACGGTGTGGGCGCGCGACACCGCGCGGGCCGCGCAGTTCGCGGCCGACGTGCGCGCGGCGCACGGCATCGATGCGACGGTCGCGCGCTCGGTGCATGCGGCGCTGGCCGACGCGGACATCGCCGTGACGACCACGCCGAGCCGCGCGCCGCTCGTGCACGCGGAGGACTTGCATCCCGGGCTGCATGTGACGGCGATGGGTTCGGACGCCGATTACAAGACCGAACTCGCGCCGTCGGTGTTCGGCGCGGCACGCTATTTCTGCGACCGGCTGCAGCAGACCCGCGTGGCCGGCGAGCTCGCGCATGCGATCGCGGCTGGCGTGGTCGCGGCCGATGCGGTGTTTCCGGAGCTCGGCGAAATCATCGCCGGCCGGCGCGAAGGCCGCACGCATCGCGACGACATCACGATCTGCGACCTGACCGGCACCGGCGCGCAGGACACCGCGATCGCCGTGCTCGCGCTGCAGCGCGCCCGCGCGGCCGAAGCGGGCACGATTTTTCACAACGACCTCACGACTTGAGAGGAGACAGATGGCCGCAGTCATCGAAACCAACGAAGCCGCGCCGCGTCTCGCGTTCGCGCGCAGCGAATATGCTGCGCGGATCGCGAAGACGCGTGCGGCGATGGAGCGGGCCGGCATCGACCTGCTGATCGTCACCGACCCGACCAACATGGGCTGGCTGACCGGCTATGACGGCTGGTCGTTCTACGTGCACCAGTGCGTGCTGCTCGCACTGGACGGCGAACCCGTGTGGTTCGGCCGCAGCCAGGACGCGAACGGCGCGAAGCGCACCGCGTTCATGGCGCACGAGAACATCGTCGGCTATCCCGATCATTACGTGCAGTCGAGCGCGCGCCATCCGATGGATTACCTGTCGACCGAGGTGATCGCGGCGCGCGGCTGGAGCACGCTGCGCATCGGCGTCGAGCTCGACAACTACTACTTCAGCGCGGCGGCGTACGCGTCGCTGCAGCGGCATCTGCCGGGCGCGCGCTGGGTCGATGCGACCGCGCTCGTCAACTGGCAGCGCGCGGTGAAGTCGCCGCGCGAGATCGAGTACATGCGCGTGGCCGCCCGCATCGTCGAACGGATGCATGCGCACATCGTCGAGACGATCGAGCCGGGCATGAAGAAAAGCGATCTGGTCGCGCAGATCTATGCGACCGGGATCGGCGGCGCGGACGGTTTCGGTGGCGACTATCCGGCGATCGTGCCGCTGTTGCCCACCGGCGCGGATGCTGCCGCGCCGCACCTGACCTGGGACGACTCGACGTTCGCGCGCGGCGCCGGCACGTTCTTCGAGATCGCCGGCTGCTACCGCCGCTATCACTGCCCGCTGTCGCGCACCGTCTATCTCGGCAAGCCGCCCGCGCACTTCGTCGAAGGCGAGCGCGCGGTGGTCGAGGGCATCGAGGCCGGGCTCGCGGCCGCGAAGCCGGGCAACGTGTGCGAGGACATCGCGAACGCGTTCTTCGCGGTGCTGCGCCGCGCGGGCATCGAGAAGGACAGCCGCTGCGGCTATCCGATCGGTGCAAGCTATCCGCCCGACTGGGGCGAGCGCACGATGAGCCTGCGTCCGGGCGACCGGACGGTGCTCGAACCCGGCATGACGTTCCATTTCATGCCGGGGCTGTGGCTCGACGACTGGGGGCTGGAGATCACGGAAAGCATCCTGATCACCGAGACCGGCGTCGAGACGTTCTGCAACGTGCCGCGCAAGCTGTTCGTGAAGGAGTAGGGCGATGCGTGCTTCCCCGATTACGCCGACCGTCGATTTCGACGCGGACGGCGAACAGCACGGCTTCCTGAAGCTGCCTTACTCGCGCGACGATTCCGCGTGGGGCGCGATCATGATTCCGGTGACCGTCGTGAAGCGCGGCGACGGGCCGACGGTGTTGCTGACCGGCGGCAACCACGGCGACGAATACGAGGGGCCGGTCGCGCTGTCGAAGCTCGCCGGCTCGCTGAAGGCGGCAGACGTGACCGGCCGCGTGATCGTCGTGCCGTTCATGAACTATCCGGCGTTCCGCGCCGGCTGCCGCACGTCGCCGATCGATGCCGGCAACCTGAACCGCAGCTTCCCGGGCCGGCCGGACGGCACCGTGACCGAGAAGATTGCCGATTACTTCCAGCGCCACCTGCTGCCGCTCGCGACGCACGTGCTCGACATTCACGCGGGCGGCCGCACGCTCGACTTCGTGCCGTTCGCGGCGATTCACGTGCTGGAGGATCGCGAGCAGGAAGCGCGCTGCGAGCGTGCGATGCGCGCGTTCGGCGCGCCGTATTCGATGCGCATGCTGGAACTCGACAGCGTCGGCCTCTACGACAGCGCGGCCGAGGAAGCCGGCAAGGTGTTCGTGTCGACCGAGCTGGGCGGCGGCGGCACGTCGACGGCGGCGAGCGTCGCGATCGCCGAGCGCGGCGTGTACGGATTTCTCGCGCATGCGGGCGTGATCGCGAAGGACGTCGTGGACGGCAACGCGCCACGTACGACGACGCTGCTCGACATGCCGGACGGTTCGTGCTTCACGACGAGCGAGCATCACGGGCTGCTCGAGATGTGCCGCGATCTCGGCACCGAGGTCGACGCCGGCGACGTGCTCGCGCGCGTGCACGCCGTCGACCGCACGGGCGTCGCGCCGGTCGAATACGTCGCGCGGCGGCGCGGGCTGCTCGCGGCCCGGCACTTCCCGGGCATCGTGCAGCCCGGCGACACGGTCGCGGTGGTGGCCGACATCGTCGAGCGCAACATTCCGGTGGCCGTATGAGGACGCGCACGACGTGATCAAGCTCGACCGATACGACCTCGCGATCCTGCGCCTGCTCGAGCGCGACGGGCGCATCACGAAGTCGAAGCTCGCCGAGGCCGTGAACCTGTCGATTTCGCCGGCATGGGAGCGCGTGCGCAAGCTGGAGGAAAGCGGCGTGATTCGCGGCTATCGCGCGGACGTCGATTGGATCGGCGCGTTCTCGGGCAGCCGCATCGTCGTCGAGGTGACGCTGTCGCGGCACACCGCGCCCGACATGCGGCGCTTCGAGGATCGCGTGGCCGCGGCGCCCGAGGTCGCGCAGTGCTACGCGACGGGTGGCGGCGTCGACTACGTGCTGCACGTGGTCGCGCGCGACATCGACCATTACCAGCGCTTCATCGATGCGCTGCTGATGGAAGACCTCGGCATCGAGCGCTACTTCACGTACATCGTGACGAAGGTCGTGAAGTGCGCATCCGGCGGCGCGCCGGACTGGCTGTAAAAGTTCGCGCCGACGCGCGGCAATACGGAAAAAACCGGCATTTCCGGCCGTGCAAACCGAAATTTCCGCATGCGCCGGCGCGACACAATGAAGTCCGTGCCCACCAACGAGGAGACGCAGCATGCTGCCCGGACACCCCGTTCTGTTCAAGTCGACCTGCTACGTCGACGGTCGCTGGATCCACAGCGACAGTGCCGCGACGGTCGCCGTCGTGAACCCTGCCGACCAGGCCGTGATCGGCCACGTGCCGATGCTCGAACGCGCGCAGATCGTCGCGGCCGTCGACGCCGCGCAGCGCGCGTACGAGACCTGGCGCTGGACGCCGCAAGCGGCGCGCAGCGCGGCGTTGCTGCGCTGGCATGCGCTGATCCTGCGTCACGTCGACGATCTGGCCGCGCTGCTGTCGCTGGAACAGGGCAAGCCGCTGGCCGAAGCGCGCGGCGAGATCCGCTATGCGGCGAGCTTCGTCGAATGGTTTGCGAGCGAGGCGAAACGCGTCGCGGGCCGCACGATCCCGACGCATATCGACGGAGCGCATCTCGGCACCGTGATGGAGCCGGTCGGCGTCGCCGCGCTGATCACGCCGTGGAATTTCCCGGCCGCGATGATCACGCGCAAGGCGGCGGCCGCGATCGCGGTCGGGTGCGCCGTGGTCGTGAAGCCCGCGCACGAGACGCCGTTCTCGGCGCTCGCGCTCGCGCAACTCGCCGACGAGGCCGGCTTGCCGGCCGGCGTGTTCAACGTGGTGCTCGGCGAACCGCAGATGGCGATGGAAACGCTGGTCGGCGATGCGCGCGTGCGTGCGGTGAGCTTCACCGGCTCGACGCGCGTCGGCCGGCTCGTGACCGAAACCGCCGCGAAGGCCGGCATCCGCAAGATCGCGCTCGAACTGGGCGGCAATGCGCCGTTCATCGTGACCGAGGATGCGGACGTCGACCAGGCGGTACAGGTTGCCGTCGGCGCGAAGTTCCAGACGTCCGGCCAGGACTGCTGCGCGGCGAACCGGATGCTCGTCGCCCGCCCGCTGTACGACACGTTCGTCGAACGGTATGCGCACGCGGTGCGGGCGCTGAAGACGGGCCCCGCGTTCGAGCCGGGCGTGGACGTCGGTCCGTTGATGCACCAGGCCGCGTTCGACGCGACCGTGGCGCGAGTCGAGGATGCGCGGGCACGCGGCGCGCGCATCGTCGCGGGCGGCCGGCCGCACGCGCTCGGCGGCTGGTTCTACGAGCCGACCGTGATCGCGGATGCCGCGCCCGGCATGCGCGTGGTCGACGAGGAAAACTTCGCGCCGATCTCGGCCGTCAGCGCGTTCGACACGCTCGACGAAGCGGTCGAAACGGCCAACGACACCGAGTACGGCCTCGCCGCGTACGTGTGCGCGACCCGCATCGACACGATCTTCCAGCTGGTGCGGCGGCTCGATTTCGCGATGGTGTCGGTCAACGGCGTGAAATTCACCGGTGCGCCGATCCCGTTCGGCGGGATGAAGGCGTCGGGCCTCGGGCGCGAAGGCGGCGCCGAAGGCTTCGAGCCGTTCACGGAAACCAAGTACTTCTGCCTCGGCAATCTCGGCCTGCCTGTTGCGGCGACGGCCTGACCCATTCAAAGGAGCTCATCATGACGAAATCGATCGACGCACTGCTGCGCGAGGACCGTGCCCACTTCATGCACCCGTCGACGCACGCATACGACCATGAGACCGGCGCGCTGCCGGGCAAGATCGTGCGCAGTGGCGAAGGCATCCGCATCGAGGATCACCAGGGCAAGCGTTACATCGACGCGTTCGCCGGCCTCTATTGCGTGAACATCGGCTACGGCCGCACCGAAGTGGCCGACGCGATGTACGAACAGGCGAAGCAGCTCGCGTACTACCACACGTACGTCGGCCACGCGTCGGACGCGATCATCGAGTTGTCGTCGCGGATCATCGACTGGTCGCCGGCCGGGATGAAGAAGGTCTATTACGGGATGTCGGGTTCCGACGCGAACGAGACGCAGGTCAAGATCGTCTGGTACTACAACAACGTGCTCGGCCGCCCGAACAAGAAGAAGATCATCTCGCGCGAGCGCGGCTATCACGGCTCGGGCATCGTGACGGGCAGCCTCACGGGGCTGCCGAGCTTCCACCAGCATTTCGACCTGCCGATCGACCGCGTGAAGCATACGGTGTGTCCGCACTGGTATCGCAAGGCGCCGGCCGGCATGAGCGAGGCGCAGTTCGTCGCGTACTGCGTCGACGAGCTCGAGAAGCTGATCGCCCGCGAGGGCGCCGATACGGTCGCCGCGTTCATCGCGGAGCCGGTGATGGGCACGGGCGGCATCATCGAACCGCCGGCCGGCTACTGGCCCGCGATCCAGGCCGTGCTGCGCAAGCACGACATCCTGCTGATCTCCGATGAAGTCGTGTGCGGGTTCGGGCGGCTCGGCTCGAAGATGGGCGCGCAGCACTTCGGGATCGAGCCCGACCTGATTACGGTCGCGAAAGGGCTGACGAGCGCGTATGCGCCGCTGTCGGGCGTGATCGTCGGCGAGAAGGTGTGGGACGTGATCGCACGCGGCTCGCAGGAACACGGGCCGATGGGGCACGGCTGGACGTATTCCGGTCATCCGGTATGCGCGGCCGCCGCGCTCGCGAACCTCGCGATCCTCGAGCGCGAGAACCTGGTCGGCAACGCGGCCGACGTCGGCGGCTACTTCGGCGCGAAGCTGCGCGACGCATTCGGCGCGCATCCGCTCGTCGGCGAGGTGCGCAGCGTCGGCATGCTGGCCGCGCTCGAATTCATGGCCGACAAGGACGCGCGCACGCCGTTCGATCCCGCGCTGAAGATCGGTGCGCAGGTGTCGGCGGCCGCGTTGCAGCGCGGCGTGATCGCGCGGGCGATGCCGCACGGCGACATTCTCGGCTTTGCGCCGCCGCTCGTGATGACGCGTGCGGAGGCTGACGAGATCGTCGCGATCGTCAAGGATGCGGTGGACGAGGTCGCCGAGCGGAACCTGTCGGCCGTCGCGTGACGTTCGAGCGGTGCTGATGCGCGCCTCGGCGCGCGAGATGACGCCGCCGCATGCAAATGCGGCGGCGTTTTTTCTTGCCGGTACGGACACGGTTCGAGCAAACCGTCAGTGCATCGCCTGCGGTGCGCGTCGGCTACCGATCGTCACTCAGTAATCCCACACGACCGGCACGAAACGGAAGCCGTCGCCGTTTCGCGCAACATGGCCGATGGACGGGAACGCGACATGGGCGGCGGCCAGCAGCGCGCCGGTGTCGGCCGCTTCGTTGAACAGCGCGAGACGCACGTCGACCGCCGCGTCCGGATCGTGTTCGAAGCCGTTTTGCCAGTCGGGATGGTCGAAGTTCACTTCGAAAATCGCGTCGCCCGCGAACGTCAGCTTTTCCCCGTTCGATGCGACGTCGACCACGCAGTGCCCCGGCGTATGTCCGCCCGTCACCCGCGCCGACACGCCCGCGGCGACTTCCACGGTGCGATCGAACTGCACGATGTTTTCGCCGTAGAGTGCCATGAACCGCGCTGCCGCCTTGCGCAGCGCGGGCGGCACGGTTTCCGGCATCACCGTCTTGCTGAAGTCCGGATTCTCCCAGAACGCCACTTCCGCGGCCGATACGTGAATGCGGACGTCGGGGTTCAGCTTCGCCTTGACGCCGTCGACGTTCAGCCCGCCGACGTGATCCATGTGCATGTGCGTGATCACGATATCGGTGATCGCGGCCAGGTCGATGCCGGCCGATTCAAGGCGCATCACCGAGCGCCCGGCGCGCGTGAAGTATTCGAAACCGTCGCCGACGCCCGAGTCGATCAGGATCAGGCGATCGGCGCTGCGCACGAGCGCGATGTTGAGCGCCCAGTCGAACATGTCGCGTTGCAGGAAACGGCCGTCGAACCACGCATTGCGGTCTGTTTCGCTCACGTTGGTGGACATGGTGGAAGTCGGCAGCGGTAACACGCCGTCGCTGATCAGTACGACGTCGACTGCGCCGATGCGCACGGCGTAGCGGGACGAAACGAGCTCGCCCGAACCTTCGTGGCCCAGGCGGGCGACAACCGGCTGGACGTTGCGGATGGGTGCGTTCATGTTCAGTAATCCTGTTCGTCGAGTGAGGGAGTCCGCACTGCGCGGTGCAGAGCGGTTCGCGAGCGCGATCGCGAAGGTCGCGCATGTCGGTGCGCCCGGATTCCGATCGAGCGTGTCAGCGATTGTAGTGACGGCCCGCACCCGCCGACAGCGCCGCACGGGGGCACATCGTGTTGTCCGGACGACAACAATCCGGCGGCGGTTTCGGCCGCCCGAAATGCACATCGCCCGCCGTCCGTGGCCGGACGGCGGGCGATGCGATGGATGCCGTTTATGGGAAGCCGGGCGCCGCCGGCGCGCGGGTCAGCCCGGCTGACCGGGAAGCGTGTCCCCGCGCAGCGAACACCCGCGCGTCTCGATCACCGCCAGCAGCGCGATCAACCCGACCGCGCACGCAGCCATCATGTAGTACGCGGGAATCAGCGCGTTGCCGGTCTTGCCGATCAGCCAGTCGTTGACGATCGGCGCGGTGCCGCCGAACAGCGACGTCGACACGTTGTACGCGATCGCCATGCCCGCATAGCGGACGTGGGTCGGGAACATCGCCGGGAACATCGCGGAAATGGTGGCGAGCTGCGGCACGTACAGCACGCCGAGCACCGCGAAGCCGATGAACGCGCCGAGCGGACCGTGCGTCATCAGCGTGAACATCGGCACGGCCGCGACGAACAGCCCGACGAGCGAGATCCACCACATCGTCTTGCGGCCGACGCGATCGGACAGCCAGCCGGCGAACGGCAGCAGCACCATCATCGCGAGCATGCCGATCAGCGGAATCAGCAGCGACATGTTCTCGCTGACGCCGAGTTCCTTGTGCATGTAGGTCGGCATGTATGCAAGCAGCACGTAGTTGACGACGTTCAGCGCGACGACGAGCCCGCCGAGCAGCACCAGCGGCTTCGCATAGCGCACCAGCAGCAGCCGGATCGGCAGCGCGGCCGTCGCACTTTGTTCGCGGCGGTGCGCCTGTTCCTCGAGTTCGCGGAACACCGGCGTTTCCTCGAGGCGCGAGCGCAGGTAGAAGCCGATCAGGCCGAGCGGCGCGGCGACCAGGAACGGCAGGCGCCAGCCCCACGCATGCATCGCCGAATCGCCGAGCAGCAGTGCGAAGCCGAGCATCAGGAACGCACCGAGCGAGAAGCCGGCGAGCGTCGCGAATTCGAGGAAGCTGCCGCACAGGCCGCGCCGCGAATCGGGCGCGTATTCGGCGATGAAGGTTGCTGCACCGCCGTATTCGCCGCCGGTCGAGAAGCCCTGCACCATGCGCAGCACGATCAGCGCGGCCGGTGCGAGCCAGCCGGCCGTCGCATAGCTCGGCAGCACGCCGACGAGCAACGTCGCGCCCGACATCGTCAGCACCGTCAGCGCGAGCACGCGCTTGCGGCCGAGCCGGTCGCCGAGCGGGCCCCAGAACAGGCCGCCGAGCGGGCGGATCAGGAACGAGATCGCGAACGTGCCGAGCGCGAACAGCGTCGCGCTCGCGGTGTTGCCGGGAAACAGCGCGGCGGAAATGTACGCGAGGCCGTACGCGTAAATACCGTAATCGAACCATTCGGTCGCATTGCCGAGGGCGGCGGCCGCGATCGCGACCCGCGGCAGACTGTGCGGCTCCTCGCCGCGTTGGGTGGTCGCATCGTCGGGAATCGACGACGCGGCGGAAACGGAAGTCCACGATGGCACGTATCGCATGAGGGATCCTCGCTATCAGCATGCGCCCGGGCGGGCGCCGACGAGGATCAAAGTAATCCCGCCAATTCGCGATGCCCGATGTCATAGGACGATGTGGGGATCGGGGTTTTCCCGTGGCGGGGCGGCCCGTGTGGCGGCGGGCCGGATGCTCAGGACCGCGTATCGGCCGACGGCAGCAGCGCGGCGAAACGGTCGGCGAGCGTCGGGCGCGACCGTGCGGGCCAGATCGCGCTGAGTTCGAAATTCGGCAGCGCGGCGCCGTCGCGGATCGGGCTGTATGCGACCCCGTCGAACGCGAACGCGTGGATCGACGTCGGCAGCAGCGATACGCCGCAGCCGGCGGCCACGCATGCGACGACCGTCAGCGTGCGGTTCACGTCGAGCACGATGTCGACCGGATGCCCGGCCTGGCGGAACGCGCTGAGGATACCGGCGCGGATCAGCGGCAGTTGATCGTGCGGAAACCACACGAGGCCGGCCGCGGCCAGATCGGCCAGCGTCACCGTGCCGTCGGGCTGGCGCGGGAACGCCTTCGGCAGCACCGCGACGAGTGGATCGCGCCGGATCAGTTGCTCGCGCATCCGGCCGTTCACCGCGACCGGCGTATGCAGCAGCCCGATGTCGATTTCGCCGCGCTCGAGCGCGATCGCCTGCTCGGCATTGCTCATCTCGCGCATCACCAGCTCGACGTCGGGCGCGCTTTCGCGCAGCGCACGGATCGCGCGCGGCAGCGTGTCGAACAGCGCCGCGGTGACGAAGCCGATGGTCAGGCGCCCGGCGCGCTGCGCGCCGATTTCGCCCGCCCGGTGCGCGGCCGCGTCGAGCCGCGCGACGCTCAGGCGCAGATCGTCGACCATCGCGAGCCCGGCCGGCGTGAGCGCCGCGCCGCGCCGCGACCGGTCGAACAGCCGGACCCCCAGCTCCTTTTCCATCCGGTTCAGCGCCTGGCTGAGCGCCGGCTGCGCAATGCCCAGCTCGCTGGCGGCGCGCGTAAAGCTGCCGGAATCCGCGATCGCGAGGAAGTAGCGGACGTGCCTGATTTCCATAAGCGTGTGTTATGAATAATTATTCGAAACATAGTAGCGAATTATCCAAATGATTCATAGGATGCACATCGGGCGTCGTCGAACCCGGCCGCGCCTCCGATAGCGGCGCGCTCAGGCGACGCACGGCGACGACACGAGGAGACCTCCGTTGACCTGGATGCGCGAACTCTCGACGACCGAACGGCGCACGTTGCGCGGCTGCTTTGCCGGCTGGGCGCTCGACGGGCTCGACACGCAGATGTTCAGCCTCGTGATCCCGGCGCTGCTCGCGACCTGGAGCATCGGCAAGGGGCAGGCCGGCCTGATCGGCGGCGCGACGCTCGTGTCGGGCGCGCTCGGCGGCCTGCTGGCCGGCGCGATCGCGGATCGCTACGGGCGCGTGCGGGCGCTGCAGATCACCGTGTGCTGGTTCTCCGCCTTCACGTTCCTCAGCGCGTTCGCGCAGAACTTCGAGCAGTTGCTGGTGCTGAAGGCGTTGCAAGGGCTCGGCTTCGGCGGCGAATGGACCGCGGGCGCGGTGCTGCTCGCGGAGACGGTCGGCGCGCGCCATCGCGGCAAGGCGATGGGCGTCGTGCAGAGCGCGTGGGGATTCGGCTGGGGCGCGGCGGTGCTGCTGTACATGATCGTGTTCGCGTGGCTGCCGTCCGAGTGGGCGTGGCGCGTGCTGTTCGCGATCGGCGCGCTGCCTGCGCTGCTGGTGCTGTATATCCGCCGCGCGATTTCCGAGCCGCCGCGCGCGACGCCTGCGCCCGCGCACCGGGACGATGCGCCGACGGTGGGCATCTTCGACCGGTCGGTGCTGCGCACGACGGTGGTCGGCGGCCTGATCGGCGTCGGCGCGCACGGCGGCTATCACGCGATCACGATCTGGCTGCCGACCTACCTGAAGACCGAGCGGCACCTGTCGGTGCTCGGCACCGGCACGTATCTCGCGGTCGTGATCGTCGCGTTCATCTGCGGCTGTTTCCTGAGCGCGTATTTGCAGGACCGGATCGGCCGGCGTCGCAACGTGATGCTGTTCGCCGCGTGTTGCGCGGTGATGGTGAACCTGTACGTGTTCCTGCCGCTGAACGACGTCGCGATGCTGCTGCTCGGGTTCCCGCTCGGGTTGTGCTCGGCCGGCATCCCGGCGACGCTCGGCACGCTGTTCAACGAGCTGTATCCGCAAAACGTGCGCGGCCGCGGCGTCGGGTTCTGCTACAACTTCGGCCGCATCGTGTCGGCGGGCTTTCCGGTGCTGGTCGGGCGGATGGGCGAATCGCTGCCGCTCGGCACGGCGCTCGGCATCGACGCGGGCATTGCGTACGGGCTCGTCGTGATCGCGGTGTGGTTCCTGCCGGAAACGCGCGGGCGCCGTCTGCCCGACGCGGCTGCTGGGCCGGGCGCCGACGACGACGCGCGCGCCGGCGCATCGCTGTAGTTTTCGTCCTTCGTTCATTCCGTCGCCTGTCGCCCGCTGCCGGGCCGGGCCCCTCTTGCAGGCAAGTCGTCATGGATCGAGCAGTCAATCCGCCGGTCGAACCGGTTTCAGCGGCGCCGGATACGGCCGCGTGGTACGCGTCATCGACGGCCGTCGCGGCGGTCGACGCCCATGCGCACGTGTTTGCGCGCGGCCTGCCGCTCGCGCCGGTCGTGCGCCATGCGCCCGACTACGATGCGTCGCTCGACGCGTACGTCGCGCATCTCGCCGCGCACGGCATCACGCACGCGGTGCTGGTGCAGCCGAGCTTTCTCGGCACCGACAATACGTTCTTCGTCGACGTGCTGCGGCGCTACCCGAGCCGCTTTCGCGGCGTCGCGGTCGTCGATCCGGTGATCGACGACGACGCGCTCGCCGCGCTCGACCGCGCGGGCGTCGTGGGCATGCGGCTCAATCTGGTCGGCCTGCCGATTCCGGATTTCGGCACGCGGGTGTGGCGCGCGCTGTTCGCACGCATCAACGCGCTGGGCTGGCATGTCGAGATTCATCGCGACGCGGCCGACCTGCATGCGATCGCCGCGAGCCTGCTTGCGCAATCGTGCACGCTCGTGATCGACCATTTCGGCCGCCCGTCGCCGGCGCTCGGCGAACGCGATCCGGGCTTCCGTCATCTGCTGTCGCTTGCCGATACCGGGCGCGTGTGGGTCAAGCTGTCGGCCGCGTACCGGAACAGCCTGACCGGCGACGGCACCGACACCGCGCTCGGCGCGGCGCAGGCGCTGCGCGGCGCGTTCACGCCGGAGCGGCTCGTGTGGGGCAGCGACTGGCCGCATACGCAGCATCGCGAACGTGTCGATTTCGGCGCGACCTGCGCGGCGCTCGAACGCTGGCTGCCCGATGCCGGCGAACGCGCGCGCGTGTTGCGCGACTCGCCGCGCACCCTGTTTCGTTTCGACCAATGAGGCCTCGCATGACCGATTCCACCGCCCTTCGTCGCGCCGCTTTCCGGCGCAGCATCGCCGCCCGCCAGGGGCTGCTCGTCGCCGGCACGTTCAATGCGCTCAGCGCGCGGATCGCCGCCGATCTGGGCTTCGGCGCGCTGTACCTGAGCGGCGCCGGCGTCACCAACATGTCGCTCGGCTTGCCGGATCTCGGCTTCGTCGGGCTCGGCGAACTGGCCGAGCACACCGCGCGCGTGCGCGACGCCGTCGATCTGCCGCTGATGGTCGATGCCGATACCGGTTTCGGCAACGCGCTGAACGTGCTGCATACGGTGCGCACGCTCGAGCGCAGCGGCGCCGATGCGATCCAGCTCGAGGATCAGGTGCTGCCGAAGAAATGCGGCCACTTCGCGGGCAAGGAAGTGATTCCGGCCGCGGAAATGATCGGCAAGCTGAAGGCGGCCGTCGACGCGCGCGTCGATCCGAACCTGCTGATCGTCGCGCGCACCGATGCGGCCGCCGTGCACGGCATCGACGACGCGATCGAGCGCGCGCACCGCTATGCGCAAGCGGGCGCCGACGTGCTGTTCATCGAGGCGATGGACACGCCGGAGGACGTCGAACGGCTGCCCGCGCTGTTCGATACGCCGCAACTGATCAACATCGTGATCGGCGGCAAGACGCCGACCCGCTCGCGCGACGAACTGGCGCGCCTCGGTTACGGCGTCGTGCTGTACGCGAATGCGGCGTTGCAGGGTGCGGTGCACGGGATGCAGGCCGCGCTGACCGAATTGCGCGACACGGGCCGGCTCGACGAAAACCCCGCGCTCGTCGCGCCGTTCGCGGAACGGCAGCGGCTCGTCGACAAGGCGCGCTTCGACGCGCTCGACGCACGCTACGCGGCCGGGCAGCCGTAAGGCCGGCATGCGGCACGGGCGGCCGCCTGCCGGCCGCCCGAAACAGAACGAACAGGAGACAACCGTGACAACTTCCCCAACGGGGGCGGGCGACGCGCCGCCGCGCATCGGCTCGATCGTCGGCGGGCTCGCCGGCAACCTGATCGAGTGGTACGACTTCCTCGCATACAGCATCTTCTCGATCTATTTCGCGCCGTCGTTCTTTCCCGCCGACCGGCCGACCGTGCAACTGATGAATACCGCGGCGATCGCGGCGGTCGGCTACGTCGCGCGGCCGGCGGGAAGCTGGCTCGTCGGCCTGTACGCGGACCGGCACGGGCGCAAGGCCGCGCTGACGAAATCGGTGCTCGCGATGTGCGCGGGCTCGATGCTGATCGCCGTCACGCCCGGCTACGCGACGATCGGCATGCTCGCGCCGGCGCTGCTCGTCGCCGCGCGGCTCTTGCAGGGCCTCAGCATGGGCGGCGAGTACGGCACTAGCGCGACCTACCTGAGCGAGATCGCACCGCCGAACCGGCGCGGCTTCTACGTCGGCTTCCTGCAGGTGAGCGTGGTCGCAGGCCAGCTCGTCGCGCTCGGCCTGATGCTGGCGATGCAGCGGATCTTCGCCGGCACGCACGACATCGAGCGCTGGGCGTGGCGGATTCCGTTCTTCGTCGGCGGCGTGCTGGCGCTGTTCGCGCTGTACATGCGCCGCAACGTCGTCGAGAGCGATGCATTCGTCGCAAGCCGGGCGCGCGCGGCGAAGACGCGCGTGACGGCCGATCTCGCGGCGCACTGGCGCGAACTGCTGCTCGCGATCGGCATCACGATCGGCGGCACCGTCGCGTTCTATACGTACACCGTCTATATGCAGAAGTACCTGGTCAACTCGGTCGGCCTGCACAAGGAAACGGCGACCTGGATCTGCACGCTCGCGCTGTTGCTGTACATGCCGCTGCAGCCGCTGTTCGGCCTCGTATCGGATCGCGTCGGGCGCCGGCCGGTGCTGCTGTGGTTCGGGCTCGGCGGCACGCTGCTGTCGGTGCCGATCTTCACGACGCTCGGGCATGTGCACGAGCCGCTAGCCGCGTTCGCACTGGTGTTCGCGGGGCTCGTCGTGCTGAGCGGCTTCACGTCGGTGCACATGCTGGTCAAGGCCGAGCTGTTCCCGCCGCAGATCCGCGCACTGGCGGTCGGGCTGCCTTATGCGCTGACGACGGCGATCCTCGGCGGCACGACGGAGTTCGTCGCGCTGCGGCTGAAGGCGGGCGGCAACGAGACGATGTTCTTCTGGTACGTGGCGGCGTGCGCGGCGATTTCGCTGATCGTGTACTGGCGGATGCCGGAAACCCGTCCGGCACCGCGCGCGCCGGCGGCGCGGCCGGCGGTGGGCGCCGCCGCACCGCGTTGAATTGGTGCGAAGCCGCATGCGAAACGCTTATGGATAAATAACACCGGCGTAATGCTTCGCCGCGGCGATTGCTTCTAGTATCTGCAGAACGCCGGCGGGCTGCCTGGCCGCCGGCGGCGAGTAGACGAGACACACGACCTACATTAGTACATCTAAAAGAATGGAGTCGAGTCAATGATCCAACTATCCGAGGGCCAACGGATATCCACGCACGACGGCGCGCTGCCACGGCCGCCGATCCCGGTGCATCCCGTGTTCAAGGCGTACAACCGGTCGAAGCTGGACGACCTCCCGCAGCTCGCGAGGTTGCCGCCGCGAATGCGCGAGCAGATCGGGCTGGTCGCGCGCGTGCTGCCGTTCAAGGTCAACCGTTATGTCGTCGAGCAACTGATCGACTGGACCAACGTCCCGGACGATCCGCTGTTCCGGCTGACGTTTCCGCAGCCCGACATGCTCGCGCCCGACGATCTCGGCGAGCTGGCCATGCTGTCGCGCGACGCGGCGCGCGGTGCCGACCTGGACGCGCTGATCGGGCGCCTGCGCGCCCGGATGAACCCGCATCCGGCGGACCAGCGGCTCAACGAGCCGGAGCTCGACGGCGAGCCGTGCCCGGGCATCCAGCACAAGTACGCGCAGACGGTGCTGTACTTCCCGAGCCACGGGCAAACCTGCCATGCGTACTGCACGTTCTGCTTTCGCTGGCCGCAGTTCGTCGGCGACGCGTCGCTGAAATTCGCGTCGAGCGAAGCCGCGCGGCTGCACGCGTACCTGCGCGCGCACGGCGAAGTGACCGACCTGCTGATGACGGGCGGCGATCCGATGGTGATGAGCGCGACGCGCCTGCGCGAGTACCTGATGCCGCTGCTGGCGCCCGGGCTCGAGCACGTCGGCAACATCCGGATCGGCACGAAGGCGCTGACCTACTGGCCGTACCGTTTCGTCAGCGATCCGGATACGCCCGAGCTGCTCGCGCTGCTGCGCACGCTGATCGATGCGGGGCGCAACGTGACGGTCATGGCGCACCTGAACCACTGGCGCGAACTGTCGACGGAGGTCGCCGAGCAGGCCGTGACGAACCTGCGCCGCATCGGCGTCGTGATCCGTTCGCAGGGGCCGGTGCTGCGCCACATCAACGACGATGCGGAAGTCTGGCGGCGCAACTGGGTCGGGCAGGTGCGACTCGGCATCGTGCCGTACTACATGTTCGTCGAGCGCGATACCGGGCCGCGCGGCTATTTCGAGCTGCCGCTCGCGCGGGCGCTCGATATCTACAACACCGCGATCGCGTCGGTGTCGGGGCTCGCGCGCAGCGCGCGCGGCCCGTCGATGAGCGCAGGCCCCGGCAAGGTCGAGGTCGCGGGCACGCTCGAGCTGCAGGGACAGCGCTACTTCCTGTTGAATTTCCTGCAGGCGCGCGATCCGCGCTGGCTGCGCCGGCCGTTTCTCGCGAAGTATTCGGCGACGGCCTGCTGGCTCGACCAGCTCGAACCGCCGGATGGCGAGCCCGCGTTCTTCTTCGACGCGCCGTACCGCGCATTCGTCGACGCGCGTCAACGCCAGCTGGAGCACGCATGAGGACGCCCGGCACACGAACCGCCGACGTCGCGATCGTCGGCGGCGGCTACACGGGGCTGTCCGCCGCGATCCACCTGGCGGAGCAGGGCGCGACGGTCGACGTTTGCGACGCTGATCCGCCGGGCGACGTGCCGAGCGCATTCAACTTCGGCTCGGTCGCGAGCGTCGCGCCGGCACTGCCGCGCGGCCCGGTTTCGGCCGCGCACGCGCAGGCCGCCGAGCGCGCGGCGGCGCAGGCCATCGCCTACCTGAAGCGCTTCGTCGACAGCCGCAACCTCGCCTGCGGCTGGGCGCATCCCGGCCACATCACGCTCGCGTGCGACGACGCGTCGGCGGCGCAACTGGCGCACCGGTTCGCGTGCCATGCGGCGCAGCAGGAGGCGTGCGTCGCGTGGCTCGACGCGCGGGCGGTCACGCAGGAAACCGGCGCGGCGCACGCGATCGCCGGGTTGCTGAACCTGCGCTTCGCGCTGATCCGGCCGCGCGCGCTACGCGATGCGATGCGGGTGCGGGCCGCGACGCTCGGCGTGCGGATCCGGCGCGGCGCGCGCGTGCATGCCGTGCGGCCCGCGCCCGGTGCGGCCGTGCTCGATCTCGGTGACGCGACGGTCGACGCCGGCGCCGTGCTGGTGTGCGCGGAGGACGCATGGTCGCTGCTGCCGGCCGACGTGCGCCCGCCGCTCGAACGCTACGGCACGCACCTGCTGGCGACCCGCATCCTCGACGACGCGACGCAGCGCCGCATTTCGCGGCAGCCGCGCGCGTACGGCACGCTGTCCGCCGACAAGGACTATTTCCGGCTCGACGAGCGCGGGCGGCTGCTGTTCGGCAGCCGGCTCGGCCTGTCGGCCGATGTGCCGCCCGCGGGCGTCGAGGCCGCGTTGCGCGCGCGGCTGGCCGCGTATTTCCCGGCGCTCGAACACGCGCAGGTCGAGCACGTATGGTCCGCGCCGCTCGGCTTCACCGCGTCCGGCGTGCCGCACGTCGGCATGGCCGGGCGGCTGGGCTGGTGCGGCGGCTATTGCGGCAGCGGGATCGCCACGGCCGTTCGCGGCGGCGCGGCGCTGGCCGCGCGCGTGCTCGGCCACGCCGACGACGTTGCCTTTCACGATTCGATCACCGGTGCCGGGGAGGCGCGATGAACCCTTTCGAAATCCAGACGCTCGACGGCGCGAAGCCGCGGGCATTCGCCGGCGAAGAAGTCGACGTGCTCGGCATCGGCGTCGGTCCGTTCAACCTGAGCCTGGCGGCGCTGCTGGCGCCGCTGAACGGCCTGCGTTCGCTGTTCGTCGAGCGCCGGCCCGAGTTCCGCTGGCATCCCGGGTTGATGCTCGCGGATTCGTCGCTGACGACCAGCTTCCTGAAGGATCTCGTGACGCTGGCCGATCCGTGCAGCCGCTACTCGTTCATTGCGTTCCTGCAACGCACCGAACGACTGTATTCGTTCGCGAACGCGCGCTTTCCGACCGTGCGCCGCCGCGAGTTCGAGCAGTACATGCGGTGGGTGTGCGCGTCGCTCGACAACCTGCGGTTCGACTGCGAAGTCGAAAGCGTCGTGCGCGACGGGCGCGCGCTGCGCGTCACGACTTCGCACGGCGTCGTGCGCACCGCGAACCTCGTGGTCGGCGTCGGCCTGCGCCCGACCGTGCCTGCCTGCGCGCGGCCGCACCTGGGCGCCGACGTGCTGCATTCGTCGCAGTTCTGCACCGTGCGGCCGGCGCTCGCCGGCCGGCGCGTCGCGATCGTCGGCGGCGGCCAGAGCGGCGCCGAGCTCGCGCTGCATCTGCTCGGCCTGACGGGCGACGCCGCGCCCGCGCACATCGCCTGGCTGACGCGGCGCGAGAACTTCCTGCCGATGGACGACTCGCCGTTCGTCAACGAATGGTTCGTGCCGCAATACAACGAACATTTCTCGCGGCTGTCGCCGCAGCGCAAGCGCGACGCGCTCGAGACGCAGCGCCTCGCGAGCGACGGCGTCACGTTGGCGCTGCTGACGGCAATCTACCAGCGGCTCTACGAGATCACGCACATCGAGGGGCGTCCCGGCCATTGCGCGCTGATGCCGGGCCGCAGCATGGCGAACCTGCACCGCGCGGACGGCGGTTTCGTGCTGAGCGTCGACGACGGCACCGGCGTGCATGCGCCGCTGCATGCGGACGTCGTGCTGCTCGCGACGGGCAGCGAATTCCAGATGCCCGGCGCGCTCGAATCGCTGCGCTTCGAGATGCACACGCGCGACGGCGCACCGGAACTCGACGACGACTACGCGGTGCGCTGGAACCGGCCGAGCGCCGCGCGAATTTTCTTCCAGAACGCCGCGCGCACGACGCGCGGCATCGCCGACCCGAACCTGAGCCTTGCCGCGTGGCGCAGCGGCCGGATCGCCAACGCGATCGCGGGCGCGTCCATCTACGAAGTCGGCACGCCGCCGGGATTCGTCGACTGGCCGCACGGCGAAGCGCCGCAGGCCGCCACCCAACAACTCGTGAACTGACAGGAGCACACCGCCATGACCCATGCACCGGCCATGCTGTATCTCGACACACGCGCGCTTCCGGGCGAGCGGATCGCCGAAATCGACGCGGCGCGCAGTCTCGGGCTCGACCTCTACGTGGCGACGCCGACGCCCGACGCATTCCGCTCGTTCGGCTGCGCGGGCATCATTCCGACGCGCCTCGGCGATTACGACGCGGCCGAGCGGACGATTCTCGACTACCTGCGCGAACATCGCGTCGAGTTGTCCGGCGTCGTCGCGTGGAAGGATCTCGAAGTCGTGCTCGCGAGCCGGCTGTCGCATCGGCTCGGCTTGCGCGGCACGGCGCCGGATGCCGCGCTCAACGTGCGCGACAAGGCCGCGACCCGCCGCGTGCTCGACGCGGTGCCGAATGCGAACCCGCGCTATGCGGTGGTCAGCAGCGAAGCCGAATTCACCGCCGCGCTGAAGCGGATCGGCGCGCCCGCGCTGCTCAAGCCGGCCGGCAACTCGGGCAGCCGCGGCATCTTTCCGGTCGATGCGCTCGCCGATCCCGTCGAGGTCTATCGTGCGTTTCGTGCGTACAACTCGCCGGAGAAGGGCGAGATGTTCAGCCTGTACGGCGATCACGCGCTGCTCGAGGAACAGCTGACGGGCAGCGAGCATTCGGTGTCCGGCGTCGTCGCGCAAGGCCGCGTCGCGATCAACGCGATCATCGACAAGACCTTCGACCGGTCGATCCCGATCCAGTACGAGAACGTGACGCCGTCGCTGCTGCCGGCCGACACGCAGGCGGCGATCCGCGACATGGTGCGTGCGGGTGTCGCGGCGACCGGCATCGACTGGTGCGGCTTCCACGCCGACGTGATGGTGACGCGCGACGGCCCGAAGATTCTCGAGATCGGCGGGCGGCTCGGCGGCGAGTTCATCAACTCGCACCTGATCCCGTACAGCGTCGCGGGCTTCTCGCCGTACCGCACCGTGCTCGATCTCGCGCGCGGCGCGATCGACGGCCCGCTCGACGACCGGCTCGGCACCGCGTCGACGCGCGCGGGCCAGCGCATCGTGATGCCGCCGGGGCTCGGGCGCATCGCCCGCGTCGAGGGCTTCGAGCGGCTGTGGCGGCGGCCGGAACTGCGCTTTCTGCAGATCGTCGCCGGCAAGGGCGCGCAGATGGCGTTGCCGAAGGACGTGTTCAAGGCGTACGAGATCGCGTACCTGATCGCGCAGTGCGAGCTCGATCGCGACATCGTGGCGCTGCTGCGCGAGCTCGCGGCCGACGTGACCGTCACGCTGGACTGACCCGGAGGCCATCATGCCGATCGACACGATCCGCGACCCGCGCCACTACCTGCTCGTCCCCGCGATGCCGGCGCCGAACGGGCGCCTGCACCTCGGTCATATCGCGGGCCCGTACCTGCGGCTCGACATGCTTGCGCGCCATCTGCGCAGCCGCGGCGAGGTCGCACGCATCGCATGCGCGAGCGACCCGTACGATTCCTACATCCCGCTGCGCGCCGGGCAGGCCGGCATCGACGCGGCGGCGCTCGCGCGGCAGAGCTGCGCGGGCATCGTCGACGATCTCGCCGCGATGAACATCGACGTCGATCTGTTCGTCGATCCGCTCGGCGATGCGCATCACGACGCGTACCTCGCCGCGCACGACGGGCTCGTCGCACGGCTGGCCGCGCAGCGGCGCGTGTCGACGGTGCGCGAACGCATGCCGTATTCGGCCGCGCGCGACGGTTACGTGACCGGCAGTTTTCTGCTGGGCCATTGCCCGCAGTGCGCGCGCGACGTGTCGGGATTTTTCTGCGAGGACTGCGGCGCGCATTTCCAGCCGGAAGACGTGCGCGAACCGTCGGCACGCTGGGGCGAGACGCTCGCGATGCGCGAGCAGGACAACCTGTTCTTCGACATCGCGGACCCGGCCGCGCTGGTCGCGCAACTGGTGGGCACCGAGACCGCGCCGGTGTTCGTCGATATCGCGCGCCGCCATCTGGCGCGCGACGGCGCGCGTTTCCGCCTGACGAGCCATGCCGGCTGGGGGTTGCCGTATGTGCTGGACGGCGAGCCGCGCACGCTGTTCGGGCACGGGCTGCTGTTCGGCGCGATCCGCTTCGTCGGCGATCTCTACGCGCGCAGGCACGGGCTGCGCGCCAACCCGTTCGATCGCGATTCGGACGTGATCACCGTCAACGGCTTCGGGATCGACAACTGCGTGTCGCATCTGGTCGGCATCCAGGCGATGGCGATGGCCGACGGCGTGTCGAAGCCGTTCGATCGTTTCGTGATCAATCATTTCTACACGCTGGAAGGGCGCAAGTTCTCGACGAGCCTGCGTTGGGCGATCTGGGTCGAGGATCTCGCGGCGCGCACGCGCGTGCCGGCCGATGCGGTGCGCGGCTTCGTCGCGTCGACCAATCCGGTTGCCGGGCGCACGGACTTCGATCGCGATGCGTTCTGCCGGTTCGTGAACGGGCCGTACGCGACGGTCCGGCGGCATGTGGCCGAGGCAATCGGCGGGCCGCTCGCCGCGCGCGTGCCGACCGACGAGACGGTGCGGGCAGCGGAGGCGGCGTGGCGCGACGCGCAGCGCGCGATGGATTTCGCGACGTTCGACCCGACGGCGATGGCCGGCATCGTCGAGCGCTGGAGCGCGCGCTTCGACGGCGCGCGCGCGGCCGGCGACCTGTACGGCTGGACCAAGGGTTTCGCGCTGCTCGCGTGGCCGTTGATGCCGGCGCTCGCGCAGACCGCGTGGCGGGCGCTCGGCTTGCGCGGCGAGCCGAACGCGGGCGACTTCGCACGGTTGTCGTCGCCGGTCGTCACGCCGCTGGCGAACTTCGACCCGGTTACGCCGGGAGATCTGGCGGCGGTCCTGCCGCCCGGCATGCGGGAGGTCGCATGATGGAAGGCGCACTCGAAGGATTGCTGATCGTCGACCTGACGCGCGTGCTGGCCGGCCCGTTCTGCACGATGCTGCTGGCCGATCACGGTGCGCGCGTGATCAAGGTCGAACGGCCGTCGACCGGCGATGATGCACGCGCGTACGGCCCGTGGTACGGCGGCAAGTCCGCGTATTTCGCGTCGCTCAACCGCGGCAAGGAGAGCATCGCGCTCGACCTGAAGGATCCGTCCGATCGCCGCGTGCTCGACGCGCTGCTCGAGAAGGCCGACGTCGTCACCGAGAATTTCCGGCCCGGTACGATGGCGCGCATCGGCTACGACTGGGACACGCTGCACGCGCGTTTCCCGCGCCTGATCTACGGCAGCGCGTCGGGGTTCGGCCATACCGGGCCATTTCGCGATCACCGTGCATACGACATGATCGTCCAGGGGCTCGGCGGGATCATGAGCGTGACGGGCGAGCCCGGGCGCATGCCCGTGCGGGTCGGGCCGTCGATCGGCGATCTGGCGGCCGGCCTGTTCCTGACGACCGGGCTGCTGATGGCGCTCGTGCGGCGCGGGCGCACCGGGCAGGGCTCGAAGGTCGACATCGGCATGTTCGACTGCCAGCTCGCGCTGATGGAATATTTCATCGGCCGTTACTTCGCGACCGGCGAGGTCACGGGGCCGGTCGGCAGCTATCGGCCGGCGATCGCGCCGCCGTTCGGCGTCTACCGCGCGGCGGACGGCCCGCTCATCATCGCGGCCGGCAACGACAAGCTGTTCCGGCTGCTGTGCGACGCGCTCGGCGTGCCGGCGCTCGCGGCCGATCCGCGCTTCGCGGGCGGCGAGGCGCGCAAGGATCACGAGGCCGAACTCGAACGCACGCTCAACGGGCTGCTGGCGGCGCACGGCGTCGCGGCCTGGTGCGAGCGGTTCGCGCGCGCGGGCCTGCCGGCCGGCCCGATCAACCGGGTCGACCAGGCCGTCGTCCATCCGCAGACGGCCGCGCGCAACATGCTGATCGACGTCGACGATCCCGACGTCGGTCCATACCGGCTGGTCGGGACGCCGATCAAGATCTCGGGCTGCCCCGACCCGGCCACGCGCCGGGCCGCGCCGGCGCTCGATCGCGACCGCGACGCGATTCTCGCGGAACTGGGCCTCGTCGGCGAGGAGGTGCACGATGAACGCGCGTAAGTTTCCGCACGTCGGCGCGCTGCCGCCGGAGTCCCATGTGCCGGGCGTCGTGTTGCGCCAGGCCGATTTCGCCGGGCTCGGCGACGGCGAGATTCCGTTTCGCGGCGGCCTGTTTACGGTCGAGCCGAACTGCACGTCGCGGCTGGACGTTCACGCGGTACGCGAATGCTGGATGATCGCGCAGGGCAGCGGCCGGCTGACCTACGACGGCGAACCCGTGCGCGTGCAGGCCGGCGACGTGCTGTATTTCGAATCGCACCGCTCGCACCAGGTGCAGAACGACGGCGCGACGCCGCTCGTGATCAGCACCGTCTGGTGGCAGGCCGATGCGGTTTGATCTCGCGATCATCGGCGCAGGCGTGACGGGGGCGACGATCGCGCACGTCGCGGCTCGGCATGCGGGCGCGCTGCGCATCGCCGTGTTCGATGCGCGGCCGGCCGTGCAGACGGCCACGGCCCTGTCGGCCGGCGTGGTTACGCCGTTCTGCGGCAGCGGCGCGCGGCGCGCGCGATCGCTGGTCGCGCACGCGTACTACGGTGCGTGGGCACGGGCCGGATGCTGCGTGCGCGCCGCGCCGTTCACCTTCGTTGCGGACGCACCCGATGCGGGTGGTCCGTTGCTCGCGCCGCCGGTGGCCGACGATCCGCCGGACCCCGGCGCCACACCACTCGTTGCGCTGCCGGCCGGCGCGCGCCTGTGGCGCGGCGGCCGCGCGTGGCTGGTCGACGTGCCGCGGCTGGTCGCGCACTACCTGACGGGCGCGCGCACCGTCGAGCGCTTCGATGCGCCGGTCACGCACGTGACGCGCGATGCCGGCGGCTGGACCGTCGTCGCCCCCGGCGTGACGCTGCGCGCCGACCGGCTCATCCGTGCCAGCGGCCCGTGGCCGGCCATCGACGGCGAAGCCGGCGTCGACGCGGGAACCGACATCGTCACGAAGAAGATCGTCGCGTTCGATGTCGACGGCCGCGGCTTGCCGCCGCCGGCGGATGCGCCGGTCGTCTACCTGCCCGACGCGCAGGCCTTTCTCGCCCCGGTGCATGCGCGGCGCGGCTGGCTGCTGAGCATCACGTCGCACGCGTGGGGCTGCGCCGCCGGCGCACGCGTCGCGCCGAGCGCCGACGAGCGCGCGCTCGCGCACGCGTTGCTCGATCGTCATTTCCCCGGCTTGCGCGATGCCCATCTCGCCGCGCGTACGGCGGTCGACGGGTACACGGCCGACCGCAATCCGCGGGTCGCGCCAATCGGTCGCGACGGCTGCGCGGTGGCCGGCGCGTCGGGCTCCGGCGTGCGCTTCGCGCCGGCCCTCGCGTACGAGGCGCTCGCCGCCGTCGGGTTGCCGTTCGAACCCGATGCCGCGACGACCGCACCCGAGCCACCGCCTTGCCACCGGGCAGACAAACCCGCTGCTTCCCTCACCGAATCCGTCCAACCATGCATACCGAACTCGCCTGGGTCGCCGTCGCACCCGCCTTCGCCCTGATCTGCATCGGCATCGCCGTGCGCCGCCTCGCGCTGGTCGATGCGGCGTTCTGGCCGTCCGCCGAAAAGCTCACCCACTACGTGCTGTTTCCCGCCTTCCTCGTGCATTCGATCGGTCTGGCCGGCCCGCTCGACGCGTCGTCGAAGTCGACGATCGTGCTGCTGACTGGGCTCACGCTCGCGGTGCTGGCCGCCGTCGTGCTCGGCTGCCGATGGTGCGCGGTGCCGCACGCATCGTTCACGTCGATCGTCCAGGGCTCGATCCGCTTCAACAGCTACATCTTCCTGTCGGTCGCGTCGGGGCTGCTGAGCCGCGCGGATTACGGGATCGCGGCGGTCGTCGTCGCGTACATGGTCGCGATCTCGAATACGCTCGTGCTGTTGTCGTTCGAACATGGCCAGGCCGGCGGCCGCGGGCTCGTGCGGATCGTCGGCAAGGTGGCGGCGAATCCGCTGATCGTCGCGAGCGCGTTCGGGGTCGTGCTGAACCTGACCGGCTGGCGTCTGCCCGCCGCCGTGGATCAGACCGTCGACGTGCTCGGCGGCGCCGCGCTGCCGTTGAGCCTGATCTGCGTGGGCGCCGCGCTGCGGCTGCCGCTGCCGCGCAAGGAGGCGGCACTGGTGCGCGCGGGGCTCGTGACCACCGCGATCCGGCTGGTCGGCTTTCCGCTGCTCGCGCTGACCGCGACCAAGGCATTCGCCGTGACGCCGTTGTCCGGGAACCTGATCCTGCTCTATTCGGTGCTGCCGTGCGCGAGCAACTCGTACGTGCTGTCCACGCAGTACGGCGGCAACCATCGGCTGATGGCGTTCGTCGTCGCGCTGTCGACGGTGCTGTCGTTCGTCCCGATATTCCTCGTCGCGCGCACGATGTAGGCTGATGCGCCGCCTCGCGGCCGGCGGGGCCGCGCCGTTCACCCTCAATCGAAAAAAACAGGAGACACCCATGATTTCGAGGCGGTCGTTCAACCGCGCACTCGCCGGCATCGCGATGGCCGAGGTGCTGGGCGGATGCGCCGGCGCGACGCCGGATCGGCGGACGGTTACCGGCGTCGACGCGCACGCGCACGTGTTCCTGAAGTCGCTGCCGCTCGTGCCGGGCCATCGCTACACGATCGCGTACGACGCGTCGCTCGACCAGTACCTCGCGATGCTCGACCGGCACGGCATGTCGAATGGCGTGCTGATCCAGCCGAGCTTTCTGGGCACCGACAACCGCTATCTGCTTGCCGCGCTGCGCGCGCAACCCGCGCGTTTGCGCGGCATCGTCGTGATCGATCCCGCGCGCGATGCGGAGCAGGTTGCCGCATGGACGCCGCTCGGCGTGCGCGGCATCCGGCTGAACCTGATCGGCGAACGCGATCCGGATTTCGCGGACGCGGCGTGGCGCACGCTGTTTCCGCTGCTGCGCGCGCATGGCTGGCAAGTCGAGCTGCATGCGGAGGCCGCCCGGTTGCCGGCGCTGATGCCGCCGCTGCTCGACGCGGGCGTCGACGTCTCGCTCGACCATTTCGGCCGGCCCGATCCGCGGCTCGGGATCGACGATCCCGGCTTCCGCTATCTGTTGACGACGGCGACGAGCAAGCGCGTGTGGGTCAAGGTGTCGGGCGCCTACCGGAACGACCGCGCCGATCGCTGGCAGGCGTCCGGGCTGGCGGCGATGCGCGCGCTGCGCGATGCGTTCGGTACGCAGCGGCTCGTGTGGGGTAGCGACTGGCCGCATGTCGGATACGAGAAGGCCGTCGACGATGCGCTCGCGTACTGGTATCTGGCGACGCTGCTGCCGGACGAGGCCGGACGCAGACAGGTACTGGTCGATACGCCGGCGGCGCTGTACCGGTTCGACGGGAACGGGTGAGCGGGTAGGCGGCACGCATGTGCATGGCGAAAGCGCGGCCATCCGCCGTGCGCGACGCGACCATGAACCTGACGACGGCTTCCGCCATGCCGGTCCGGCCGCCGATGGGCCGCGCGGCCCGCGTGCCGTTCTCTCTCGTGTCGGGGCGGAAGAACGCGCGCACGCCAGGCTGACGCGCGCGCCGCCACCGTTCAGCGCACGTGCGGCAGCAACGCCCGCAACCAGTACGACACGGCCACCGCCCCGCCATCCGGCGTGCCGATCGCGCGCTCGCCGAGATAGCTGGCCCGTCCCGCGCGCGGCGTCATGCGCGCCGTATCCTCCGCGCCTCGCTCGGCCGCTTCCACGGCCGCCGTCCAGGCACTCGCGGGATCGCGATCGCCGTCGAGCGCACGGCTGAATGCATCGACGGCCGGCACCAGCGCATCGAGCATCGTCCGGTCGCCTGCCTGCGCGCCGCCGAGTTCGCCGATCGCATCGACCGCCGCGCGGAATGCCGCGGCCCAGTCGCGCGGCGACGGCTCGGCGAGATCGGCCAGCCGGCGCGACGCGCGCAGCAGCGCGGTCGCATAGAACGGCCCGGAGCTGCCGGCGATCGCGCGGCGCAACGCGGCGCCGAGCGCCGCGAGCGCACCGGACGGCGTGCCGTACGCGGTGTCGGGTAGTTCGAGAATCGCGTGCGCGGCGCGCCGCATGCTCGCGCCGAGATCGCCGTCGCCGGCTGCCGCATCGAGATCCGTCAGCATCTGCTCGTGATCGATCAGCGTCTGCGCCACGGCGTGCAGCGCCGGTTGCAGGCGCGCGGCCCATGCGCGGCCGGCCGCATCGAGCGGCGGCGGCGGCGCGTCCTGCGACGCGGCCGCGGCCACGCGAATCCGCGTGTTCACGAGGCCGCCGCCCGGCCACGCGCGCGCCTGCGTCGGCGCGTCGAGCAGCGCTGCGCGTTCGTCGTTCAGCCGCAGCACCGAGATCGAGCAGCCCGGCATGTTCAGCGCGGACAGGAACGTGCCGGCCCACGCGCGCGCGACGACGATGCCGCGCCGGCTCAGGTTGTCGAACGCGGCGCGCAGCACGATCGCGAGTTCCATGTCCGGCGTCGCGCCGAGACCGTTGACGAACAGCGCGACGCGTTCGTCGCGGTCGAGCACGAGATCGGCGACGATGCTCGACAGCAGCGTATCGGCCAGCGCATCGGCCGGCAGCGGCGCGCGGCGCTCGACGCCTTTCTCGCCGTGGATGCCGAGGCCCAGCTCGATCTCGTGATCGGCGAGGCTGAAGCCCGATTTGTCGGCGCCCGGGATCGTGCAGCCGTCGAGCGCGACGCCCATCGTGCCGAGCTCGGCCGCCGCGTCGCGCGCGATGCTCGCGACGCGGGCCAGCGGCAGCCCGCGCGCGGCGGCGGCGCCCGCGAGCTTGTGGATCAGCACGGTGCCGGCGATCCCGCGTCGCTGGCCGCGCTCGACGCGGCCGCGCAGCGACACGTCGTCGGCGACGATGACGGTTTCGACCGGAATGCCTTCCGCACGCGCAAGCTCGGCGGCGAGCCCGAAATTGAGCCGGTCGCCGGTGTAGTTCTTCACGATCAGCAGCGCGCCGTTCGGGCCGGCGCTCGCGCGGATCGCGGCGAGCACGGCGTCGGTCGACGGCGACGTGAACACTTCGCCGCACACGGCCGCGCTCAGCATCCCTTCGCCGACATAGCCGCCGTGCGCGGGTTCGTGGCCGCTGCCGCCGCCGGACAGGACCGCGACCGGCCGCTGCGACGGCTCGGGCAGCGGCTGGCGGACGAGCACGTGCTCGTCGCCGAGGATCGCGAGATGCGGCGATTGTCGCGCGATGCCTTCCAGCATTTCTCGCACGACGTCGGACGGGCGGTTCACAAGCTTTTTCATGGCGAAGGATTCCGGACGGGTGAACGGGGCTCGGCCGGGCGCGCACGGGCGCCGGACGGCTTTCGTGTTGCGGAGCATCGTGCGCGAGCCGTTGCCTGTCGCAGCCGATCGCATGACCGACGACCGGTGCGGGGCGGGCAACGAAGCGTACGCTTCGCGCCACGATACATCAGGTTCGGACGTTGCGGCGCGGATCGCGGCGCGATGGCGTCATGGCGCCGGGGCGGAACGGCGGCGTGCGCCGGGAGCCGGGCGCCGCTACTTCAGCGCGGTGATCGCCTTCGCGCGAATCAGCCGCGCGCGCAGCACGTTGCGGCTGATGCCGAGCAACTGCGCGGCCCGGATCTGGTTGCGATGGCTGAATTCGAACGCGACGCGCATGACCGTGTCCTCGATGTGCTCGAAGAGATTGCCGTGCCCGTCGTCGAACAGGTCGCGCAGCGCGTGTTCGAGCGCCGCCTGTGCGTCGGCGGACGAATGGGCCGCGGGCGCGGCGATGGTCGGCGGACACGGCGGCGCGATGTGCAGGTCAGTGTCCTGCAGCGTGTCGTGGCAGCTCACGAGCAGCGCGTGATGGATCACGTTCTCCAGTTCGCGGATATTGCCGGGCCAGTCGTGTGCGTGGAGCCGGCGCTCGGCGCGCGGATCGAGGCGGTGTGGCCCGCCGCCGAGCCGGTCGCGGTAAACGTCGAAGAAGTGCCGCGCGAGCGGCAGGATGTCGCCCGGCCGCTCGCGCAGCGGCGGGACCGCGAGCTGGACGACGTTGAGCCGGTAGAACAGGTCGCCGCGAAACTGTCTGGCCGCGACCGCCTGCTGCAAGTCGACGTTGGTCGCCGCGACCACACGCACGTCGACCGGAATGCCCGTGCGCGAACCGAGCCGCACGACCTCGCGTTCCTGCAGCACGCGCAGCAGCTTGACCTGCATCGCGAGCGGCAAGTCGCCGATTTCGTCGAGAAACAGCGTGCCGCCGTTCGCGGCTTCGAACCAGCCGGGCTTCGCGCTCAACGCGCCCGTAAACGCGCCTTTTTCGTGGCCGAACAGTTCGCTGTCGACGAGCGTTTCGGAGAATGCGCCGCAGTTCACCGCGACGAACGGTCCGTCGCGACGGGCGCCGAGCGCGTGCACGCGGCGGGCGATCAGTTCCTTGCCAGTGCCCGTCTCGCCGACGATCAGCACGTTCGCGTCGCTCGGCGCGACGCGGCGAACCTGTTCGAGCAGCGCGAGCGAACGCGGGTCGGCGAACACCTGCGCCTGCGCGCGGGACGGTGCGTGACGTTCGGGCAGCGCGAGCACCGGCGCCGCGGCCTGCCGTGCAGCCGGGTCGCGCGATGCGGCGACGATACGAAGATTGAGCGGGCGTGGCGATGCGGAAATCGAAGTCATGGCGATGAACCGTTGGATGGCCGGGCCGAGCGCGCCCGTGCCGGCGGGCGCCGCGGTCCGGCTGCTGCGTGGTCAGCAGAGTGTTGAACGTTTCGCCGCGCGCGAAAAGCATCGATTTCTGATAACCAAAGTGCGATTGCTGCGGAACCCGCAATGGCGCGGCAGAGCGGCGGTGCCGCGACGTCGAGACGTCGAATTCGACGCTATCGCGCGTGATGCGTTGCTGCCTGATCAGCAGCACATCAGCAGACCCGCTGCATCCCGTTCATCGCGTCGCGGAATATCGATGTGACACGCGCGTCGCAACGCTTGCCAGCATCGCGCATTTGGCGGCGCGCCAGTGCCGGCGGGCGATGACAAGAAATTTCGTTATCCGGACGAGATTTCTTTCGCGCATCCATGCCGATGGCACGCTCCTTGCTGACCCGAACCGGTATCGCCGCATCGACACGCGGCTTCACCACGGGAACGCATTGCATGAGCCACACCCTCAACGTCGTCGCGATATCGGGCAGCCTGCAGCGGCCGTCGCGCACGCTGGCGCTGACCGACGCGATCGTCACGGCGCTGGGCGCCGCGCTGCCGATCGAGACGCGGCTGATCGAACTCGGCGAGATCGGCAGCCGGCTGGCCGGCGCGCTGACGCGTGCGCAGGTACCGGCCGATCTCGACGCGCTGATCCGCACGATCGAGACGGCCGATGCGCTGGTCGTCGCGAGCCCGGTGTATCGCGCGTCGTACACGGGCCTCTTCAAGCACCTGTTCGATCTCGTGCGCCACGACGCACTCGTCGACGTGCCGGTGCTGCTCGCGGCTACCGGCGGCAGCGAGCGGCATGCGCTCGTGATCGACCATCAACTGCGCCCGCTGTTCAGCTTCTTCCAGGCGCGCACGCTGCCGATCGGCGTGTACGCGTCCGAAAGCGATTTCGACCAGTACCAGATCGCCAGTGCGGCGTTGCGCGAGCGCATCGCGCTCGCCGTGGACCGCGCGGTGCCGCAACTGCGCGCGCCCGCGCCTTCCGTCGCGGCCGCGTAAGCCGCTTTTTCGTTTCCCCTTCGACCAGGACACCTTCATGAGCCTTCCCGACCCTTCCGCCGACGGCGTCAAATTCGCGTACTGGGTGCCGAACGTCAGCGGCGGCCTCGTCGTCAGCACGATCGAGCAGCGCACCGACTGGAGCCTCGAGTACAACCAGACACTCGCGCGCACGGCCGAGGCGGCCGGCTTCGACTACGCGCTGAGCCAGATCCGCTTCACGGCCGGCTACGGCGCCGAATACCAGCACGAGTCGGTGTCGTTCAGCCAGGCGCTGCTGCATGCGACGACGAAGCTCAAGGTGCTCGCCGCGATCCTGCCGGGGCCTTGGCATCCGGCCGTGGTCGCGAAACAGCTCGCGACGATCGACCACATCTCGAACGGGCGCATCGCGATCAACGTCGTGAGCGGCTGGTTCAAGGGCGAATTCACCGCGATCGGCGAGCCGTGGCTCGAGCACGACGAACGCTATCGGCGCTCGAAGGAATTCATCCAGGCGCTCAAGGGTATCTGGACCCAGGACAACTTCACGTTCAAGGGCGATTTCTATCGCTTCAACGATTACACGCTGAGCCCGAAGCCGGTGCAGAAGCCGCATCCGGAAATCTTCCAGGGCGGCAGCTCGCGCGCGGCGCGCGACAACGCGGCGAGCGTGTCCGACTGGTATTTCACGAACGGCAATACGCCGGAGAACCTGAAGCCGCAGATCGACGACATCCGCGCGAAGGCGGCCGCGAACAACCATCGCGTGCGGATCGGTGTCAACGCGTTCGTGATCGCGCGCGACACCGAGGAAGAAGCGCAGGCCGTGCTCGACGACATCATCCGGCATGCGCACGTCGAGGCCGTGCACGCGTTCGGCGATGCGGTGAAGCAGGCCGGCAAGGCGTCGCCCGAAGGCGAGGGCAACTGGGCGAAGTCGACGTTCGAGGATCTGGTGCAGTACAACGACGGCTTCCGCACGAACCTGATCGGCACGCCGCAGCAGATCGCCGAGCGGATCGTCGCCCTGAAGGCAATCGGCGTCGATCTCGTGCTGGCCGGGTTCCTGCACTTCATCGAGGAAGTCGAATACTTCGGCAAGCGCGTGCTGCCGCTCGTGCGCGAACTGGAGGCGCAGCGGCAGGCCATCGCCGCGTGACGCTTACGCTGCTTGTCCGCCGCACGCGCGCGGCCCGCGACCGTGCGGGAGCGTGCGGCGGCGTGACGCTCACGCGACGCCCGCGAGCTTCGATGCTTCGATCACCATCTGCACGCCGAGGCTGCCGAGGATGATGCCCATCACCCAGCGCTGCGCGAGCAGCAGCGCCGGGCGGCCGTGCAGGAACGTCGCCAGGCTGCCCGAGCAGATCGCCACCAGCCCGTTGGCCGACGCGAATGCGGCGATCAGCAGCGAGCCGAGAAACAGCGACTGGCCGAACACGCTGCCTTGGCCGTAGTCGATGAACTGCGGCAGCAGCGACACGAACAGCATCGCGAGCTTCGGGTTCAGCACGCTGGTCGTCGCGCCCATCGCGAGCAGCCGCAGCGGCTGCTCGTTCGGCAGCGTCTTCACCTCGAACGGCGAGCGGCCGCCGGGCCGCACCGCCTGCCATGCGAGGTACAGCAGATAGGTCGCCCCGACCGCGCCCAGCACGCTGCCCGCATAGGGCACGCTCATGAACAGCGTCGTGATGCCGAACGCCGCGGCGAACATGTAGAACAGGTAGCCGATCATCACGCCGGCGAGCGAAATGAGTCCGGCCGCCCGCCCTTGCGCGATCGAGCGCGACATCACGTAGACCATGTTCGGCCCCGGCGTCACCGCGAGCATGCCGCCGATGACGAGAAACCCGTAGAGCGATCCGGACGTATGCATGTTTTCTGCTTCCTGCATCGAGTGAGTGCCGACGGAATGCATTGTCCGGCGATGGAGATGAACAGTAAAACGGGATAAACTGAATCGATTGATCAGTTTTTCTGAATCGACATGAAGAAGCTCGACCTCGATGTGCTCGCGATGGTGGTCGCCGTCGCGGATTCCGGATCGTTCGCGCAGGGCGCGCAGGCCGTGCATCGGTCGCCGTCGGCGGTGAGCATGCAGATCAGGACGCTGGAAGACGCGCTCGGCAAGCCGCTGTTCATCCGCGACACGCGCAACGTGACGGCGACCGACGACGGCAGGATGCTCGCCGACTACGGCCGCCGGATGCTCGCGATGCGCGACGAGGCGTGGGCGTCGGTCGTGCGCCCGGAGATCCGCGGCCGTGTGACGATCGGCGTGCCCGACGACTACATCTCGTCGCTGCTGCCGCAGGTGCTCGGCAAGTTCGCCGCGATGCATCCGCGTGTGGAAGTGCGCGTGATCGGCCAGCCGAGCAGCGCGCTCGTGCCGATGCTGAAGGACAACACGGTCGACCTCGCGTGCCTGACCCGCGTCAAGGGCGTGTCCGGCGAGCTGATCCGGCTCGAACCGATCGTCTGGACCGGATCGGCGAAGCGCAACGTGTGGGAAGAGCGGCCGCTGCCGGTTGCGCTGTTCTCGCACGGCAGCATGGCGCGCGATCATGCGATCAAGGCGCTGAACCGGCGGAAGATTCCGTACCGGATGTCATACGAAAGCCCGAGCTTTCTCGGGCTGCTCAGCATGGTCGAGGCCGGCCTCGCCATCGCGCCGCTCGCGCGCTGCTGCGTGCCCGATCACCTGTTGCAGCTGTCGGAGAGCCACGGGCTGCCGTCACTCGGCGAACTCGAGGTCGTGCTCGCGCGCAGCGCGCAGTCTGCGCGCCCGCCGTGCGACTACCTGGCCGAGCAGATCCTCGGCGAGTGGCGTGCCTGAAGCCCGCTACGGGCGGCACGTCAGCACGACGTCAGCAGCCATTCGCGGAACGCGACGAGCGACGGCAGCGTCTCGTTGCCCGGCGGATAGACGAGGTAATAGCTGCGCTGGCTGGTGATCGCGTCACCGATCGAGTCGAGTTCGCCGCGGCTCAATTCATCCTCCACCAGCACCTTCGGCACCAGCCCGATCCCCATTCCGGCGCGCACGGCCTGGATCAGGTGCGACGTCAGCTCGAAACTCGGACCGATCCGCATCTGGCGATGATCGAGCCGATAGTGCGAGAACCACTCGGCCCAGGCCTGCTGATTGCTCGTCACGCCCAGCAGCGTCTGCTTCGCCGCCCATGCCGGCGTGCGCGCGTCGGCCTTGCGGCGGCCGCCGGTGTCGGGCGGCGCGATCGCGATCAGGAACTCGTTGTACAGCCGGTGCGCGTGCAGGCCCGGCCAGTCACCCGCGCCGACGGTGATCGCCGCGTCGAGGTCGTCGTTGAGGAAATCGAGCGCGCCGATCCGCGAATGAAGGTGCACGGTCACGCCCGGATGCGCGGCGTAGAAGCCGTGCAGGTGCGGCAGCAGCCATTTCGACCCGAACGTCGGCAGGGTGGCCAGCCGCAGCGTGCCGGCGCCGGCTTGATGCGACATCGCCTGCAGCGTCGCGCCGCGAATGCGCCCGAGCGCGCCGCTCAGCTCGGCGAAGTAGCGGCGGCCGACTTCGGTGAGCTTGACGGAACGGCCTTCACGCCGGAACAGCGGCACGCCGAGCTGATCCTCGAGCGTCTGGACCTGCCGGCTGATCGCGCTCTGGCTCAGCGACAGCTCGTCGGCCGCGCGCGTATAGCTTTCATGCCGGGCGGCGGCCTCGAACACGAGCAGCAGCGACATCGACGGGGTGAGGCGACGGTAATTCATGAGTTTTATGCAAGCTTCGCCGGATAAGAATTCGTTTGTTTCTGACGGAATATCCAAAGATACTGGAATTCCCGGTCGAGCGGAAACTTGCCAAAAAATCATGTTTTGGCGTGCGCGAACCGGCCGGCCCCACCCACATTGCGCCTTTGCCCCATGTCGATCGTCCCGTTGCCCCGTCCCGCCAGCCCGTCCACGACCGTTTACCGCGATTTTCTCGTCGCGCTGCAGGCCGCCGGCTTCGCCGGGGAAATCCGCGCGGACCACGCGAACCGGACCGTGCAGGCCACCGACAACTCGATCTACCAGCGCCTGCCGCAAGCGGTGATCTGCCCCGCGCACGCGGATGACGTCCAGCTGCTGGCCCGGCTGCTGGCCGAGCCCGCGCACCGCGACGTCGCGGTGGCCGCGCGCGGCGGCGGCACCGGCACCAACGGGCAGTCGCTGACCGACGGCATCGTCGTCGACCTGTCGCGCAACATGAACCGGATCCTCGAAATCAATGCGCAAGCGCGCTGGGTGCGCGTGGAGGCGGGCGTCGTCAAGGATCAGCTCAATGCGGCGCTGAAGCCGCACGGGCTGTTCTTCGCGCCGGAGCTGTCCACGTCGAACCGCGCGACCGTCGGCGGGATGATCAACACCGACGCGAGCGGGCAGGGCAGCTGCACGTACGGCAAGACGCGCGACCACGTGCTCGAACTCGATTTCGTGCTGATGGGCGGCGAGCGGCTGCACAGCGACGCGCTCGACGAAGCAGAACTGGAGCGCCGCTGCGCGCGGCAGGACCGCGTCGGCAAGGTATATCGCACCGCGCGGCGCATCCGCGACGACAAGGCCGCGTTGATCGACGCGAAGTTTCCGAAACTCAACCGCTGCCTGACCGGCTACGACCTCGCGCACCTGCGCGAAGCGGACGGCCGCTTCAACCTGAACAGCGTACTGTGCGGCGCGGAAGGGTCGCTCGGCTTCGTCGTCGAGGCGAAGCTCAACGTGCTGCCGATCCCGAAGTTTTCGGTGCTGGTCAACGTGCGTTACGCGGGCTTCATGGACGCGCTGCGCGACGCGCGCGCGCTGCTCGAACACCGGCCGCTGTCGATCGAGACGGTCGACTCGAAGGTGCTGATGCTCGCGATGAAGGACTTCGTGTGGAGCAGCGTGGCCGAGTATTTCCCGCAGGACGACGCGCGTCCGACGCTCGGCATCAACCTGATCGAATTCAGCGGCGACGACGAACACGACGTCGATGCGCAGGTGCGCGCGTTCGTCGAGCATCTGCGCACCGATACGAGCGTGGAGCGTCTCGGCCATACGCTGGCGGCCGGCGACGATGCGGTGAAGCGCGTGTATGCGATGCGCAAGCGCGCGGTCGGCCTGCTCGGCAACGTGCAGGGCGAAGCGCGTCCGCAACCGTTCGTCGAGGACACCGCGGTGCCGCCGGAGAACCTCGCCGCGTACATCGCCGAATTTCGCGCGCTGCTCGACGGCCACGGGCTGCAGTACGGGATGTTCGGCCACGTCGACGCGGGCGTGCTGCACGTGCGCCCGGCGCTCGACATGAAGGACCCGAAGCAGGCGGCGCTGGTGCGGCCGGTGTCGGATGCGGTGGCCGAACTCACGCAGCGTCACGGCGGCCTGCTGTGGGGCGAGCACGGCAAGGGCGTGCGCTCCGAATATGCGCCGGCGTTTTTCGGCGAGCTGTATCCGTCGCTGCAGCAGTTGAAGGCCGCGTTCGATCCGCACAACCAGTTCAACCCGGGCAAGATCGCGACGCCGCCGGCCCCCACGCTGCGGCTGCTGAAGATCGACGAGGTGCCGACGCGCGGCGACCACGACCGGCAGATCGACGAGCGCGTGTGGCAGAGCTACGGCACCGCGATGCATTGCAACGGCAACGGTGCGTGCTACAACTTCGATCCCGACGACGCGATGTGCCCGTCGTGGAAGGCGACGCGCGAACGCGTGCAGTCGCCGAAGGGGCGCGCGTCGCTGATGCGCGAATGGTTGCGCCTGCAAGGGCAGGCCGGCGTCGACGTCGTCGCGACGGCGCGCACGCGGCAGCCGTTGCTGCGCGGTCTGGCCGAGCGCTGGCGCAACAGCCGCAACGCGCGTCATCGCGACGCGGATTTCTCGCACGAGGTGTACGACGCGATGGCCGGATGTCTTGCATGCAAATCGTGCGCGGGGCAGTGCCCGGTCAAGGTGAACGTGCCCGAGTTTCGCTCGCGCTTTCTTGAGCTGTATCACCAGCGCTACCTGCGACCGCTGCGCGATTACCTGATCGGCTCGCTCGAATTCACGATGCCGTGGATGGCGCGCGTGCCCGCGCTGTACAACGGGTTGATGGGCGCCGGCTGGGTAAGGACGCTGCTCGAGCGCCAGGTCGGCATGGTCGACAGCCCGCTGCTGAGCCGCTTCGATCTCGCGGCCGTGATCCGCGCATGGAACGTGAAGCCGGCCGATCCGCATGCGCTCGCCGCACTGAGCGAGGCGCAGCGCGCGCGCAGCGTCGTCATCGTGCAGGACACGTTCACGCGCTATTTCGATACCGAGCAACTGGCGACGCTGATCGAGCTGGCGGCGCGCGTCGGTTTCCAGGTGTGGCTCGCGCCGCTCGCGCCGAACGGCAAGGCGCTGCACGTGCAGGGCTTTCTTCACGCATTCGCGAAGGCGGCGATCCGCAACGCGACGCAACTGGCCGCACTGGCGCGCTCGGGCGTCGCGCTGGTCGGTCTCGATCCGGCGATGACGCTGACGTATCGGCAGGAATACCTGAAGGTGACGGGACTCACCGATGTGCCGACCGTCGCGCTGCCGCAGGAGTGGCTGCTGGGCGCGTTGCCGGAAGCCGGTGCGGGCAGGGCGACGGTTTCATATCGGTTGCTGCCGCACTGCACCGAGAAGACCAATGCGCCGGACAGCGGCAAGCAATGGGCGCAGGTGTTCGCGCGTCGCGGGTTGCGCTTGCAGGTTCAGGCGACCGGGTGTTGCGGGATGTCGGGCACGTACGGGCACGAGGCGCGTAATCTCGCGACGTCGAAGACGATCTATGCGCAGTCGTGGGCCGCGCACGTCGACGGGCCGGAGCAGGAGGGCGAGGCGCTGGCGACCGGGTATTCGTGTCGCAGCCAGGTGAAACGCCTGTCGTCGAAGCAGGTGCGCCATCCGTTGCAGGCGCTGCTCGATCATGTGCGCGCGGTAGGGTGATGCGGTAGCGGTGCGGCCCGTCAGGGCACGTCGATCGCGCGTCGAGCGGCCGTCCCCGTGCCGCTTTCGACCTGGCCGGCGGGGGTCAGGCGTCGGCTTTCGCCGCTTTCCGCGGACGCGGTTTTTCCGCGGCGGGAAACACGCCGACGCCGCGCGGCCGTTTCGGCTCGATCCGCATTTGCCGGATCACGCGCCGGAAGTCGATCTCGTGCGCGGCCAGCGTGCCGATCAGTTTCGCGATGACCGCGAGGTGGGAAGGGACGGTGCCCTTGCTCGAATAGTTGGTGATCGAACTTTCGTTCATCCGGATCAGGCGGGCGAACTCGCGCGCCGTCAACTGCGCCTTCTTCAACTCCTGTTGGAATTCCGCATACGCCATTGCACACATGATGCTTCGTCTCCGTGAATCAGAATCCGGCCCGCGCGGCGCCGGCGCCGACGGGTGGCGTTCCCGTCGTGCCGACGCCGCGTCGGGTTACATCTTCACCTGGTCGAGGAAGGTCTTCTTGCCGCTCTTGTAGCCGTAGATCGAGATGATCCCGTGCGTCAGGTCGCCCTTCGCGTCGAACGTCGTCGTGCCGATCACGCCGTCGTACTTGGTCGCCGGCATCGCCGCGAGGATCTTCGCCGGGTCCGTCGAATTCGCGCGCTTCATCGCGTCGACCGCGATATAGACCGCGTCATACGCGAACGGCGCATCGAACTTGATGCCCTGGTTGAAGCGCTTCTGGTACTTCGCGAGGAAGTCCGCGCCGCCCGGCATCTTCTCGAGCGCAGCGCCTGCCTGCGAGCACAGCACGTTGTCGGCCGCCGGGCCGGCCAACTCGGCCAGCGAGTCGGTGCACACGCCGTCGCCGGACAGGATCTTCGCGCGCAGGCCGAGCTGCTTCGCCTGCTTCGCGAGCGGGCCGCCGGTGGCGTCCATGCCGCCGTACATGATCGCGTCGGGGTTCTCGCCCTTGATCTTCGTCAGGATCGCGCGGAAGTCGACCGCCTTGTCGTTGGTCGCGTCGTGCGACAGCACCTTCAGGCCGAGCGCCTTCGCCTTCTTCTCGAATTCGTTCGCGAGGCCCTGGCCGTACGCGGTCGAATCGTCGATCACCGCGACGCTCTTCACGCCCTTCGACTGCGCATAGCTCGCGAGCGCCGGGCCCTGCTGCGCGTCGGTCGCGACGACGCGGTAGGTCGTTTTGAAGCCTTGCTGCGTGTAGGTCGGGTTCGTGGCCGACGGCGAGATCTGCACGATGCCCGCGTCGCTGTAGATCTTCGACGCCGGGATCGACGTGCCCGAGTTCAGGTGGCCGATCACGGCGACGACCTTGTCGTCGACCAGCTTCTGCGCCACCTGCGTGGCCTGGCGCGGGTCGGCCGCGTCATCCTGCGCGTCGAGTTGCAGCGTGACTTTCTTGCCGCCGATCGTCAGGCCCTTCGCATTGATTTCCTCGACCGCGAGGCGCGCGCCGTTCTCGTTGTCCTTGCCGAGGTGCGAGATGCCACCCGTCGTCGGTTCGACGCTGCCGATCTTCACGACCTGGTCGGCCAGCGCGGTCGACGCGGCCGCGAACGCGGCGGCGGCCAGTGCAACGGTGATCAGGGGTTTGCAGCGCATGCCGACAGTGCTTCGTTCCATCTGCCATCTCCGAATTGAATGTCTTTCTATTGACGTCTCGACCGGCCGGCTGCGGGGCCGGGGCGATCGGACGAGTCTCCATACCCTCACGGGCTTCACTTGCATCGCGCCGGGCCGCATGACGTGCCGCCCGGGCGAGCGGGCAGGCCGGTACCCGACGCGGTGCAATTCATATGAATATATCTGAAGCCGGTTTTGCGCGCTGCGGCGAATCCCGTAGCGGGCCGGCGCGACACGGGTCGGCGCCGGAGATCGAAGATGCCGGATGCCGGAAATCGTGCGCTGCGGCGGCCCGAAGGCTGCGATTCGCTGTCGTCGGCCTTACGGCCGCATCCATTATTCGGCCGGTCGCCGGGGCGAAGCCATGGACACTGACGCGCGGTCAATCGGGAACTGTTCGGTCGATTTGTCTGCACAGTTTGGTCACGCGAGAATCGTGTACCCGGTTTCATCCGTCGTGCCGCATCGAGCGCGATCTCCGTTTTTATGCAACTAACGGTCAGGTTCGGCGCGCGCCCACGAGTGGGTGCCGATTCCACGGGCCGAACCGTTCATCCGGATCGGCAGAAGCCGAGGCGTTTTGGGACCGGCTCGCTTCTGCCGTCGGATCGTCGCGTCAGCCGCGCAATTCGCTGCCGGCTCGACTTCAGCTAGGCACGTCCGCGCAACGCGACGACGATCACTCCCGCAATCGCGAGCAGGCCGCCGCACGCCGTCGCGATGCCCGGCCGCTCGCCCGTCAGCACCACCGACAGGAGCGTCGCGACCGCCGGCGTCAGGTAGAGAAAGCTGGCCGCGCGCGCCGCGCCGAAGTAGCCGAGCGCGAAGGTCCAGGTGGCGTAACCGAGCGCGGCGGGAAAGACACCGAGTACGACGACGGCCAGCGCCGTATCGCGCGATCCGCCGCCGAGCGACACGAGCGCGCCGGGCAGCCAGGGCGCGAGCGGGACCGCGCCGGCCAGCAGCGTGTACGCGGTGCATGGCAGCGCGCCGTACACGGGGATCAGCCGCCGCTGCAGCACGAAATAGCTGGCCGAACACAGCGCCGCGCCGAGGATCAGCGTGCTTCCCGAGCCCAGGACGAGGCCGCCGGGCTGCCCTTGCGCGATCACCGCGATGCCGGCCAGGCTGACCAGCGAACCGAGCCAGCCCCAGCGATTGAAGCGCTCGCGCAGGAACACGGCGGCCAGCAACGCGGTGAAGATCGGCAGCGTGTTCACGATGAAACTCGCGGCGCCGGCCGACACGGTCTGTTCGCCGGTATTGAGCAGCGCGTTGTAGAGTGCGATGCCGAGCAGGCCGCACGCGAGAAAGCGCCACGCATCGGCTTTCGTCGGCCGCGGTGGCCGTCGCCACGCGAGCCATGCGATCACGACCAACGCGGCGGTCGCGAAGCGCGCCGCCGCGAGCTGCAGCGGTGCGAGGCCGTGCAGGCCGATGCGGATGAACGGGAACGCGGACGCCCACGAGACGATCGTGAACGCAACCGCGGCTGCCGCGACGAGCGGTTGTCGCGCGCTGCGCGACGTCGGTGACGAAACGGTATTCATGCGGCAATGGTGCGGTGTGCCGAGATGCTAAGCTAGCGCACAGATCAACACCCGGATATGAATATGGCTCACAGCTCGGACGCGCGGCGCGCCGGCGGTCCGGCGCGGGTGCGCCAGATGGCCGGCGGGCTGGCGGCCGCCGCGTCGATGCCGGTCCCGCGGCCGCCGCTCGCGAGCCTGGAGACGGTCTGCACGGTGGCGCGCGAAGGGTCGTTTCTCGCGGCTGCCGACGTCTCCGGCGTCACGCACGGTGCGATCAGCCGACGGGTGGCCGCCGTCGAAAACTGGCTCGGGATGGCGCTGTTCGAGCGGCATGCGCGCGGCGTGCGCCTGACGCCGGACGGGCAGCGCTTCGTCGGCCGGATCGAGCAGGCGTTCGCGATCATCGACAGCGCGGCCGATCAGTGGCGTTCGCCGCGCACGCCGCGACTCGTCCGGATGAGTGTGGTGCCCGCATTCGCGCAGCTGTGGCTGTTCGAGCGGCAACCCGCGCTCGAAAGCGAAGCGCCCGCGCTGCGCATCGAACTCGGCATCGAGCTGCGCAACGTGGATATCGCCGGCGGCGAAGCGGATCTGTCGATCCGTTACGGTCGCGGCAACTGGCGTCAGCTCGAAACCCGCCAGTTCATGCCGGAACGGCTGTATCCGGTCGCGCATCCGCGGCTCGCCGCGCAACTGGCAAGGATGCGCCGAGGAACAGGCGACGCGGCGCTGCTCGACATGCCGTTGCTGCACGATTCCGACGTGACCGGCTGGCGTACGTGGTTCGATGCGCTCGGCATTCCGTTCAAGCCGCGTGCGCAGGATCGCCGGTTCGAGGATTACAACCTCGTGCTGGCGGCCGCCGAAGCCGGGCTCGGCGTGGCGCTCGCGCGCACGCCGCTTGCTGATGCGTATCTGCAGCGCAGCGCACTCGTGCGCGTGAGCCGTCACGAGGTCGATTCGCTGCTCAGCTATCACTTCGTGCATGCGAAGGGCGAGAATCGGCCGGAGGTCCTCGCGTTGATGGAGCGCATGGTGAAGGCGCTGCGGTAGCGCGTCCGTTGCGGTTCGCGCAGGCGGGCGCCGCGGCCCGCGTGTCCCGTTCGTTCTGCCGCTACCGCCAAATCGTTACAATGCAGCCGCGGAAAACGGCGAGATTGCCGGAGTGAGGCAGAATCGCGCCTTTGGCCAGCGGATGGGCCAATCACCAACCATTGCAGTACGGGTTCAAATTTGCACAAAAGGGAACCGATGAATAGACCAGACAAATCGTCGAAGGCGCGTGCGGCGCTGGATCAGCTTTTTTCCGGCCTGGCGCCTGCGGACGCGAAGCGCGAATCGCCGCGTCCGGGCAATCCGTTCGAAGCGGACGACGAGGTGTCGAGCGCATCCGGCGGTCGCGGCGGGGTGGAAGTCACGCTGTCGACCCGCATCCAGCTGCGCGGTTATCCGAGCGCCGACGCGTTCATGAAGCGCATGGCCGAAGCGTGGGGCCTCGAGTGGGGCACCTACGACAGCGTCCGTGCGGTGGCGACGCTACCCGCCGGATGGCGCTCGCGCCGGCTTCCGGAAGTCACGCAGATCGTCGACGAGCGCGACGTGCTGCGCGCGGAGAGCAGCCTGCAGGGCGGCGAGATGTCGTATCTGAAGGTGCATCCGCGCTACTACATCGATGCGCGCAAGCGTTTCGGCTGGAGCAAGTCGTCGAAGGCATCCGACGATCCGGATCTCGACGGCCCGGACTGGAACTGCTTCGTGATGGATCGGGAAAAGTCCATCGAACTGCACGAACTGACGACGTCGTCGTTGAAGGCCGACATCGACAATGCGCGGGCGACGCTGCTGAAATGGCTGGACGAGCACTATCCGAAACATCGTGATCCGTTCGCGTACTGGTCGGACTGTGAAGGGGCGTAAGCCATATTGCATGGCGGCCGCCTCGATCCGTCGACTCGTTCGCCACGAGGGCGACCATTGAAACGAGCGAGTGCGGTCCCGATTCTCTGCGCGGCGGTTGGCGCGGCGATCGCATCGACCGTCATCGAGTTGCTGCTCTGGGCGATGAGCGGCGATGACGCCGTCCGGAACCTGTTGCGCGACGCGCGCCTCACGGCCGCGATCGTGATGGGGCCGCGCGTGCTCGGTGCGCCCGGCGGGTTCGATCCGCTGGTCATGGGCGTGGCGACGCTCGTGCATGCGGTGCTTTCGGTGGCCTATGCGGCCGTGCTGGTACGTGTCATCCGGCGCCTGTCGTTCGGGCCCGCGTTACTCGCCGGCGGCGTGTTCGGGCTCCTTCTGTACGGCGTGAACCTGTACGGGTTCACGACGATCTTTCCGTGGTTCATCGCGGTTCGCGACACGATCACGCTGATCGCTCATCTGATGTTCGGGATCACGGCGGCGGCCGTTTATTGCGTTGCCCAGCGCCACGCTACGCGCTGATCCCGGCATCGACCGCCGCGGGCGTCAGCCATCTTCATCGGTGTCCCGACCTGCCGAAGCGAGAGGCGGGAAATCAGGCAGTACGCGACATGCCGATGCGACCGGCCTCGCACCCGCTCAGTCGAGCTTGCCGCGCAGCTCGTCGAACGGGATCATCATGTGCGCGCGATACGCAGGCCGCGCCTTCAATCGTTCATACCACGCCGTGACGTGCGGCACGTCGGGTCGCGCGATATCGAGCTCGAAATACCGGTAGAGGTGCGTGCCGACCGCGATGTCGGCGAGCGTGATCGCGTCGCCCGCGAGAAACGGCTGCCCGGCCAGCACGGTGTCGAGCAGCCGGAAATACTGCGCGCATTGCGCGATGCTCTGTTCGACGCGCACGGTGTCGCGTTGCTCGGGCGGCGTGCGGTAGTAGCCGCGGAACACGCCGTTGAGGAACGCCGGCTGCAGGGTCGTCTGCGCCCAGTCCATCCAGCGGTCGGCGCGCGACTGCTCGGCGGGATCGTCGCGCCAGAAGCCCGGGCGCCCGTGACGCGCGGCGAGGTAGCGCAGGATGCTGTGCGATTCCCAGACGACGGTTCCGTCGTCGTCGATCACCGGGATGCGCCCGTGCGGGTTCATCGCGAGGAAGTCGGGCGTATCGAGCACGCCGAACCCGCCGCCGGCCGGTACGTGCCGATGCGGGAGCGCGAGCTCGTCGACGAGCCACATCACCTTCTGGACATTGAACGCGTTGCGTCGTCCCCATACCGTCAGCATCGCGGGCTCCCTGTGTCGTGACGAACGTGAAGATGGACAGTGTAAACGCAGCAGGCGCGCCTCGTGGTGCGCGCCTGCGGCGATCGTCGTGCGCCGGGACGATCAGAACTTGTGGCGGATGCCGACGATCGCGAGCTCCTGCGTATCGGTGCCGGAGTTCACGCCGTACGCGCCGACCGATGCGGCGGCCTTCACGGTCGCGCCGCTCGCGTCGAGCGTGTTGCCGCTCGCCTTCTGGTAGCCGAACAGCGCATACAGGTCGGTGCGCTTCGACAGCGCGTAGTCCGCGCCGAGGTTGACCTGGTTGTAGTGCGCGGAAGCCGGGCCCGTCAGCGACGTGTAGTTGTAGCCGACGCCCGCGCGCAGCGCCGGCGTGAACTGCCAGTTGAAGAACGCCGAGCCGTTGTTGAACTTCGCGTTCCGGTTGAACGCCGACAGCGTGTCCGCGCCGTATTGCGTGTTCGAGTACGCGAGGCCGAAGGTCGCCGGCCCGGCGACGTACTGGCCGGCCGCGCGCACGATCTGGATCGACTTCGCGCTCGAGAAGCCCTGGTTGATCACGGTGTTGAACAGCGTGTCGGAGCTGCTCGACCACGTCCGCACGCCATTGGCGAGCGTCGTGCCGCCGTTCGCGTAGAAGTAGCCGGCGCCGAGCGACAGCGGGCCGTTCGCGTAGCTCGCGCCGAAGCTGTACGTGCGGCCGCTGCCGGTCGCGCCCGCGACGCCGCCGAAGCCGTACAGCGCGGCGAACTGGAAGCCGGAGATCAGCGGGCTCGTGTATTTCACCGAGTTGCTGACGCGCAGGCTGTTGTCGTAGTTGTCGAGGTCGCCCGGCGTCGCGAACACGCCGCCGAAGTAGTTGTCTTCGGTGAGGCCCTGTACGAGATCGACGATCGGATCGTACTGGCGGCCGAGCGTCACGGTGCCGTAGGTGCTGCTCGCGAGGCCGACGACGGCCTTGCGGCCGAATTCGCGCTGGCCCTGGCCGAGCGCGCCGGTGCCGATGTTGAAGCCGTTCTCGAGCTGGAACAGCGCGGACAGGCCGCTGCCGAGATCCTCGATGCCGCGCAGTCCCCAGCGGCTGCCCGACAGGTTGCCGCTGCCGAACTTGACGAGGTTCGACGCGTTGCTGCCGTTCGCGTTCTGCGCGTTGTGGACGTACGCGATGCCCGCGTCGGCGATGCCGTACAACGTGACGCTGCTTTGTGCGTGGGCGCCCGCGACGAAGAGCGCGGCCGGCAGCGCGAGCAACGCGAATGACCGGATCTGTTTCATTGTTGAATTCCCCCGTTGGTCGATTGGTCTGACGAATCGGTGAACGATACGGACGGCGCATCGTCAAGGGAACCAATAAATTGTCGGATCGTTATGAGGCGGCGCGGCGATGGGTGCGTGCGCAACGGATTGACGAGCGGCGCGCGGAGGGCTCGTGCATCGCGGCCGTGCGGTGCGATCCGGCGCCGCGGGTCAGTGGCGCTCGTCGCCCGATGCGAACAGGCGCGGCTGCGCCGCGTTCAATGCATCGTCCGCTTCCGGTTGCCACGGAAAAATCCCGTTGCGGTCGGGCCACAGCAACTGGACGCACGGGAACGCGTCGTTGCCGTAGAACCAGCGGTTCCAGCCGAGATGGGCTTCGTAATGCGCTGGCTCGACCGGCATCAGCAGCGCGTTCGCGTTGCCGTAGACGGCGGACGTGACTTCCCCGACCGGCGGCGGCGTGCCGGCCGCGACTTTTCGGTAGACGCCCCACAGCACGTCATGGACGAGGCGCGCCGGCAGAGAGAACACGATGATTTCCGGAAAGCCGTGGTTGACCCACAGCCCGGTCGTGAACGAGAAGCCCGGTTGGTCGTCTTCCGCGAACACTTCCGTGCGGAACCACCCGTGCTGGCGGATTTGATGCACGAAGCGCTGCTCGTCTTCGTCGAGCACCGAATCGGGCGCGTCGAGCGCAGTGGCGATATCCGGCCGTGTGTTCACGGAGTTTCCTTGATTCCGGGTCGGGCGGCGGCAAGCAGCGATGGCGTCCTGCCGGCGGGTAGGCGATCGCGGTGAAGCCCACCCGCGATCGCCGTGCCGCCATGTTGCCACAGCGGTTCCGGCTACTGCTCGACGCTTTCCGCTTCCGCCGTCTCCCCGAGGAACCCGCCGCTCTGGTGCGCCCACAGCGCGGCGTAAATGCCACCCGCCTGCAGCAACTGCTGGTGCGTGCCTTCCTCGACGATGCGCCCTTCGTCGAGCACGATCAGCCGGTCCATCGCGGCGATCGTCGACAGCCGGTGCGCGATCGCGATCACCGTCTTGCCGCTCATCAGGCTGTCGAGGCTGCGCTGGATCGCGACTTCGACCTCGGAATCGAGCGCGCTGGTCGCTTCGTCGAGCACGAGGATCGGCGCGTCCTTGAGCATCACGCGCGCGATCGCGACGCGTTGCCGCTGGCCGCCCGACAGCTTCACGCCGCGCTCGCCGACCTCGACGTCGTAGCCGCTGCGGCCGTGGCGGTCGCGCAGCCGGTCGATGAACTCGGACGCTTCCGCGCGCACGGCCGCGTCCCGCATCTCGCGCTCGGTCGCGTCGGGGCGGCCGTACAGCAGGTTCTCGCGCATCGTCCGGTGCAGCAGCGACGTATCCTGCGTGACCATCCCGATCGCGCCGCGCAGGCTGTCCTGCGTCACGTGCGCGATGTCCTGCCCGTCGATCCGGATCGCGCCGCCGCCGACGTCGTAGAAACGCAGCAGCAGGTTCACGAGCGTCGACTTGCCGGCGCCCGAGCGGCCGATCAGGCCGATGCGCTCGCCCGGCCGGATCGTCAGGTTCAGCCCGTCGAATACCGCGCGATCGTTGTCCTCGTGCGCGAACTGCACGTTGTCGAACACGATTTCGCCGCGCTGCACCACGAGCGGCTTCGCATCGGGCGCGTCGACCACGCTGCGCACCTTCGTCAGCGTGTTGATGCCGTCCTGGATCGTGCCGACGTTCTCGAACAGCTCGGTCATTTCCCACATGATCCAGTGCGAATAGCTCGACAGGCGCAGCGCCATCGCGATCACGGCCGCGACCACGCCCGCGCTCGCCTCGCCGTGCATCCACAGCACGAGGGCGAGGCCGGCCGAGCCGATCAGCAGCAGCGTCGACAGCAGGTGGTTGACGATCTCGAACGCGCTGACGAGCCGCATCTGCGCGTCGCCGGTCGCCTTGAACGCTTCCATCGCGCGCCGCGCGTGGTCGGCTTCGCGCCGCGTATGCGAGAACAGCTTCACGGTCGTGATGTTCGAATACGCGTCGGTGATGCGGCCCGTCATCAGCGCGCGCGCGTCGGCCTGCCGGCTGCCGACCGCACCGAGACGCGGCACGAAATACGCGCACGCCGCGCCGTAGCCGAGCGCCCACAGCGCGAGCGGAATCATCAGCCGCCAGTCGAAGCTGGCGGCGAGCACGAGGATGCCGATCAGGTAGGCGGTGACGCCGATCACGACGTCGACCGACATGAACAGCGCGTCGCGCACCGCGAGCGCGGTCTGCATGATCTTGGTCGTCACGCGGCCCGCGAACTCGTTCGCATAGAACGACAGGCTCTGGTCGAGCATCAGCCGGTGAAACAGCCAGCGCAACCGCATCGGAAAGTTGATCGCGAGCACCTGGTGCTTGACCATCGTGTGCAGTGCGATCAACAGCGCGCTGCCGGCGAGGATCGCCGCGAAGCCCGCGAGCGCGCCGAAGTGGCGACCGCCGAATTCGGCCGGCGTCGACGACGACAACCAGTCGACCACGTGCCCCATCATCGCGAACAGCGCGGCTTCGTACGCGGCCAGCGCGGCCGACGTCAGCGCGATCAGCAGGAGCCAGCCGCGCGCGCCTTTCGTGCACGCCCAGACGAACGAGAAGAATCCCTTCGGCGGCGTGACGGGATCTTCGAGCGGGAAAGTCGGCAGGCGCCGTTCAAACCACGAATACATTGAAAACCTCTCCTTGATGCGATCGCGCGAGCGGGCGCGACCGATATTGCCTGATGCCTGTTCCATGTGCGGCGGCGCGCGCGGCGCACGCGTTCACTGCGACCGGATCCACGCCTCGATCGGACCGAGCGTGTCCGGTGCGTACGCGTGGCGCCCGAGCGCCATGTACAGCCACGTCTTCCATTTCGGCCAGTCGGACTCGAGCTGATAGTCGAACCAGCGGCCGCGCAGCAACGCATGCGTCGCGCCCGGCACCACGACGACGCGCCGGTCGGGCCGGTTCCCGAAGGCGTGCGCATAGGCATTCGCCTCGTCGGCCGGATCGACGTTGCGGTCCAGTGCGCCCCACACGGCCAGCACCGGCCCTTGCATCGTCGCCAGCGCCTGCGATGCGTCTTCCAGGTAGTTGAGCGCGATGAAACCGAAGCGGCGCGGCTCGATGTCCGGGCGCCGGGCCGGATCGGCCGGCGCGTCCGCCCGGCCGAAGATGGCGTCGTTCTCGCGTCGCTCGGCGGCCAGTGTCGCATCGATTCGATCCGGCTGCAGGCCCGTTGCCGCGAGTTGCTGGCGCGTCAGGTAGGTGCCTTGGCGGCGCCAGTTGACGGCGCCGCCGACGATCACCGAGAACGCGGGCCGCACCGCATTCGCCACGCGCGGAATCACCCAGCCGCCCTGCGAGAAGCCGAGCAGGCCGATCTTGTGCGCGGGGCCGGCCGCGGCGCGCACGCGCGCCATCGCGGCGACCGTTTCGTTCGCGCGGTCCTGCATCGATTGCGCGAGCCAGTCGCCGCTGCTGCGGCCGGTGCCCTGCTTGTCCCACGCGAATACGCCGATGCCGGCGTCGAGCAGGCTGTTGACGAGCGGCAGCATCGCGTCGTCCGCGAAGCGCGTGCGCGGCCCGTCGCCGTGCACGAGCAGCGCGATCGGCGCGTCGGGGGCGTGCGCCGGCAGCGCAAGCGTGCCGACGAGGTGGGCGTCGCCCGCATGGAATGTCAGCGTCGACACGGTCGCGCCCTTCAGCTCGAAGTCGGACAGGCCGCGCAGCGCAAGCGCGCCCGCCGCGACGCAAGCGAACGCGACGAGCGCGATACCGACGATGACGATGCGTTTCATGGGCCCTCTGATTGTTCGTGTGAGCGGATGTCGTGAGCGACGCATGCGAAGCGCACGCTGTCTTGACGGTTCCGAGATCTCGCAGAGATAATAGATCGACTGATCAGTCTAATAAATATTTGAGCCATCGTCGAGCACGGAGTTCCCGTTGAGAAAGATCGATCCTGAAAGAGTGGAAGCGAAGCGGCGCCAGATCCTGGATGCCGCGATCGACTGTTTTGCGCGCGACGGCTTCCATGCGACGTCCACGGCCGCGATCTGCAAGGCGGCGGGGATGAGCCCGGGCAACCTGTTTCACTATTTCCCGACCAAGGCGGCGATCATCGAGGCGATCGCGCAGGACGACCAGCGCGAGATGGCCGAGCTGTTCGCGAAGCATGCGGACGCCGACGATGCGCTGGCCGCGATCGAGGAGATCGCACTGACGTTGATGGAACTGTCGAGCGATCCCGTCTATGCGCGCATCTGCGTCGAGACCGCGGCGGAGGCGACGCGCAATCCCGACGTCGCCGCGTTGTTCGCGGCGAACGAGGCGCAGGTGAAGGGGCGCATGGTCGCGCTGATCAAGCGCGGTGTCGCGCAAGGGCGGATCGACGGGAGCCTGAAGCCGGATCTCGTCGCGACCTGGCTACTCGCGCTGGCGGAAGGGGCGGTCGGGCGCGTCGTGTTCGAGCCGGGATTCAAGCCGCGCGCGCATCGCGCGATGCTGCGGACGATCATTCGGCGGATGTTGAAGCCGCAGTGAGCGGAAGGGCGCGGCCCGGGCCCGATTTGCGCGGGACACGGCCCACCGGCAGCCATCGACACGCATTCCGCCAGGGCCGTAAAAAAGTGCTTGACTATCTATCTATGAGTAGATAAAGTTCGACCCATGGAAACGAAACCGACCGTCCGCGAACAGATTCTCGACCACGCGATCACGCTGATGATGCAGCGCGGTTACAACGGCTTCAGCTATCGAGACCTGTCCGACCTGGTGGGCGTGAAGACGTCGAGCATCCACTACTACTTCCCGTCGAAGGACGATCTCGTGCTGGAAGCGGTGGCGGCTTATAGCGACGAAGTCCTCGCGGCCATGCGGGCGATCGATCCGGCGTTGCCGGCCGACGTGAAGCTGAGCCTGTACACGAAGATGTTCGGCCGCACGCTCGGCGACGGCCACCTGATCTGCCTGTGCGGGATGCTCGCGGCCGACATCGAGACGTTGCCGGACAACGTGCGGCAGGCCGTGCAGGCGTTCTTCAGCGCCAACGAGCGCTGGCTCGCGGAATTGCTGGCGCAAGGCGCGAAGGAAGGCACGCTGCAGTTCAGCGGCGAGCCCGACACGGCGGCGCGCACGTTGTACGCGGCGTTCCAGGGCAGCGTGCTGGCCAGCCGGCTGTTTCACACGCGGGCGCGTCTCGAGGATGTCGAGGCCGTCTGGAAAACGCGGTCCTGACGGACGGCGCCAGCAGTCAGGCGGTTCGCCGCCTTTTATTGGATCTCGTTATCTATCATGTAGTAGATAGATGGCTGGCGCAGATGGATCGACCATCTGCATTTTTTGGGGATATTTGTCTATCTATGAGTAGATAAATAACGCGATGTCGGCGAGAACCCGCCGGCACGCGGTCCCCGGTTCGAAGGCTGTTTCATTCATTTGCTGAAAAAGGAGTCTGTCATGTCGATCGAAAAAGTGCTGTACCGCGCCCATGCAAAAGCCACCGGCGGCCGTGACGGCCGTGCGACGGTGCCCGAAAGCGGGCTCGACCTGAAGCTGACCACGCCGCGCGAACTCGGCGGCGCGGGCGGGGCGGGCGCGAACCCCGAGCAACTGTTCGCCGCCGGCTATAGCGCGTGCTTCATCGGCGCGATGAAGTTCGTCGCGGCGCGCGACAAGATCGCGATCCCCGCGGACGCGGCGATCGAGGGCAGCGTCGGCATCGGCGCGATCCCGAACGGGTTCGGCATCGAAGTCGAACTGAAGATCTCGCTGCCCGGCCTCGATCGCGATATCGCGCAAACGCTGATCGACCGCGCGCACGTCGTCTGCCCGTACTCGAACGCGACGCGCGGCAACATCGACGTCACGCTCACGCTCGTCTAATCGATCGCAGTACAGAACATTCATCGCCATTCGAAGCATCAACCAAGGAGTCGCACCATGAAGATCGTCAAGCCGCTGCTGATCGCCGCCGCCGTTGCAGCCGCGCTGTCCACCGCACCTGCCGCGTTCGCCGCGGGCGCCGACGCCGTCCGTCCCGATACGAAGACGAGCGCGTTCCTCGCCGCGCTGAACGGCCAGAAGGGCCCGGGCCTCGAAACGCTGAGCCCCGCGAAGGCACGCCAGGTGCTGGTCGACGCGCAAAACGGCGTGAAGGTCGATCTGTCCGGCATCGACGTGTCGAACCGCACGATCGAGCAGGACGGCCTGTCGGTGCCGGTCACGATCGTGCGCCCGCAAGGCGTGACGGGTACGCCGCCGGTATTCGTGTTCATCCACGGTGGCGGCTGGGTGCTCGGCGATTTCCCGACGCACGAGCGGCTCGTGCGCGATCTCGTCGTGCAGTCGGGCGCCGTCGCGGTGTTCGTGAACTACACGCCGTCGCCGGAAGCGCGTTACCCGGTCGCGATCAACCAGGCGTATGCGGCGACCAAGTGGGTGGCCGCGCACGGCGCGGAGATCGGCGTCGACGGCAGCCGCCTCGCGGTGGTCGGCAACAGCGTCGGCGGGAACATGTCGGCTGTCGTCGCGCTGATGGCGAAGGACAAGGGCGGTCCCGCGATCCGCTTCCAGGGGCTGATGTGGCCGGTCACGGACCACGACTTCAACACCGGTTCGTACAACGCGTATCAGCAGGGCCACTTCCTGACGCGGCCGATGATGAAGTGGTTCTGGGACGCCTATACGAAGAACGAAGCGCAACGCAACGAGATCTATGCGTCGCCGCTGCACGCGAGCATCGCGCAGTTGAAGGGCCTGCCGCCCGCGCTGATCCAGGTCGCGCAGTTCGACGTGCTGCGTGACGAAGGCGAAGCGTACGGCCGCAAGCTCGACGCGGCTGGCGTGGAGGCGACGACCACGCGCTACGACGGCACGATCCACGATTTCGGCTTGCTGAACGCGCTGGCCGACGATGCGCCGACGAAGGCCGCGACGAAGGCGATGGCCAACGAAATCGCGACGCGGTTGAAGTAACGCGACCGGTGGTCGTTCGAACCTGAACGGCGGGACGGCGGGCATCTGCCCGCCGTTTTTCCGTATGTGGACGTTTCATCGCTGCCCGCAGCGTGTCGCGCGCAACGGTGGAATGGCGATCGCGAAATCGGGCGACCGCGAAGGCCCGCGCCGCCGTCATTGTTGGTACGATCGCGCGTATCGTTCACGCCGGCGTCGCACGCCGCCGGCTCACCGGCCGCACGGTCGCGCGGCCACGTTCGGGAGAAGCGGTTCATGTTGCAGGCGTTCGCGGTCTTGCTGATCTTCCAGTGTCTCGGGGAAGGCGCGTCCTATCTGTTCGGCCTGCCGGTGCCGGGCCCGGTGATCGGCATGCTGTTGCTGTTCGGCTTCGTGATGCTGCGCCCGCAGGTGGCCGATGCGATCGAGCCGACCGCGCTCGAGCTGCTGCGTCACCTGTCGCTGCTGTTCGTGCCGGCCGGCGTCGGCATCATGGTGTCGGCCGACCGCGTGCGCGGCGACGCGGTCGCGGTCGTCGTCGCGCTGGCCGTCAGCACCACGCTCGCGATCGCGGTGACGGCGCTCGTCACGCGCGCGCTGCTGCGGCGCCAGCGCCGCGCGGGCGACACCGCGGAGGGCGCGCAATGACGGCCTTCCCGAAGCTCGGCGCGATCTGGGTCTATCTCGCCGCGAGCCCGCTGCTCGGCCTGACGATCGCGCTGGTCGCGTATCTGTTCGCGCAGGCCGTCTATGCGCGGGCACGTTTCAATCCGCTGGCGAATCCGGTGCTGATCGCGGTCGCGGTGATCGTCGTGCTGCTGACGCTCACGCATACGCCGTATCCGACGTATTTCGAAGGCGCGCAGTTCGTCCACTTCCTGCTCGGCCCGGCGACCGTCGCGCTCGCGCTGCCGCTGTACCGCCAGTGGTCGAAGCTGCGGCGTACCGCGCTGCCGCTGCTCGTCGGCCTGCTCGCGGGCTCGCTCACCGCGATCGTGTCGGCGGTCGGCATCGCCGCGCTGTTCGGGGCGTCGCACCAGACGATCGCGTCGCTCGCGCCGAAATCGGCGACGACACCGATCGCGATGGCCGTCGCCGCCGAGATCGGCGGCATTCCGTCGCTCACGGCCGTGCTGGTGATCTCCACCGGGATCTTCGGCGCGGTGTGCGCACGCGGGATTCTCAATCTGCTGCGGATCGACGAGCCGGCCGTGCGCGGTTTCGCACTCGGCGTCGCGTCGCACGGGATCGGCACCGCGCGCGCGTTCCAGGTCAGCGAGGAAGCCGGCGCGTTCGCGGGGCTCGGGATGGGCTTGAACGGCGTGCTGACGGCATTCGTCGTGCCGATCCTGCTGCCGGTGCTGTCGCGCTGGATCTGAGGGCGCCGGCCGGCCGCGGGGTATCGGTTTCCCTGATGGCGCGCACGACAGGCCGAAAGGACGGCGCATACGGCGCGCATGTATCGTAGGCGTTATCAGGAGAATTCAGGAATCCGCGGGGACATTTGCGTAGCGATCGGCTAACGTTGCATCGGCGCCGTTTGTCGCAAGCCGTCGCGTGCGCGCCGGTGTCCGACCCACATTCAACAATCGACAAGGAGATCCGGCCATGAAGCAGTCTCGCGTGGTTTCGGTGGCAGTAGCAGTAGCGGCGTCGTTCGGTCTGTCGTTGACCGCCGCGCCGGCGGCCTATGCGCAGGACCCGGCGTCCGCGCCGGCGCAGAAGCAGCTCGACAAGGCGCAGAAGAAAGCGGCGCGCAAGGCGGCCCGCGCGCGGCACGCGTCGGACCTGAAGGCGATCGGCACCGGCAGCGGTTACCGGCTGACCAACGACCAGAGCAACTATCCGCAGAACGCCGTGCAGCAGGCGCCCGCGACGAAGGCGGCGCCGGCCGTGCCGGCTTCGGGCCAGTAACGGCTGAACGCGTTGCACAGGACGAACGGCGCCGGTCGAACCGGCGCCGTTCGTTCATCTGCGAACTGCAGCGCGACGGAAAGGGGGGGCCGCGAGGCCGCCGCGTTACGACGCGAGCTTGTTCGCGAGTTCCGCCACGTGCTTGCCCTGGTAGCGCGCGATGTCGAGCTCGTTCGCGCTCGGCTGGCGGCTGCCGTCCGCACCGGCGAGCGTGGTCGCGCCGTACGGCGTGCCGCCGGTGATTTCGTTCATGTTGACGAGGCCGCTGCACGCATACGGCACGCCCACGATCACCATCCCGTGATGCAGCAGCGTCGTATGGAACGACGTGATCGTCGTTTCCTGGCCGCCGTGCTGCGTGCCGGTCGACGCGAACACGCTGCCGATCTTGCCGACGAGCGCGCCTTTCATCCACAGGCCGCCGGTCTGGTCGAGGAACGTGCGCATCTGGCCGGCCATGTTGCCGAAGCGGGTCGGCGTGCCGAAGATGATCGCATCGTAGTCGGCGAGTTCGTCCACCGTGGCGACCGGCGCGGCCTGGTCGACCTTCACGCCGATCGCGCGGGCCTGGTCGACGGGGATCGTTTCCGGCACGCGCTTGAGCGTGACCTCGACGCCGGGCACCGATTTCGCGCCCTCCACGATGTGCTGCGCCATCGTTTCGACGTGCCCGTAGGACGAGTAGTAAAGAACGAGAACCTTGGCCATGTTGCGAATCTCCGATTAAAAGGGCCCCGCACTCAGCGGGGCCCGGTTTCCCGAACGGGCGTCACGCCCATTCGGCCGTCACTTCGACCGGACGCAGGTCGAACACCAGCACTTCGGCATCCTTGCCGTCGGCGATCGTCAGCGCCTGTTCGCCGCGGATGCGCGCGCCGTCGCCTTCGCCGAGCGTCACGCCGTTGACCGTCACGCTGCCGCGTGCCACGTGCACGTAAGCAAAACGGCTCGGATCCAGTTCCAGCGTAGTGCTTTCGTCGCCATCGAACAGGCCCGCGTAAATCCGGGTGTCCTGCCGGATCTTCAGCGAACCGGCGTCACCGTTCGGCGATACCACGAGCGCGAGCTTGCCGCGCTTGTCGTCGGCCGCGACATTCGTCTGCTGATAACGCGGCTCGGCACCCTTTTCGGCCGGCCCGACCCAGATCTGCAGGAAGTGGACCGGCGCGTCCGGCGAGTGGTTGAACTCGCTGTGGCGCACGCCCGTGCCCGCGCTCATCAGTTGCACGTCGCCCGGCACGATCACCGAACCGGTGCCCATCGAGTCCTTGTGTTCGAGCGCGCCGTCCAGCACGTACGACAGGATTTCCATGTCGCGGTGCGGGTGCGTGCCGAAGCCGCGGCCCGGAGCGACCCGGTCGTCGTTGATCACGAGCAGGTCGGAGAAGCCGACTTGCTTCGGATCGTAGTAATTCGCGAACGAAAACGTATGACGGGAACTGAGCCAGCCATGCTCCGCACGGCCACGTTGGTTTGCTGCACGGATTTCGATCATGATTTTTTCCTTAAGTCGCCGGACCTCGGAAGTGGGCCCGGCCGTTCGTTGAGATGAATCTTAGGTCAATCGATTTGACAAATAAATCGCCGTGAAGATAATGACTGTCGCTATGGAGTGGACAATATGGAACTCAACGACCTGAGGATCTTCGTCGCGACCGTCGATGCGGGCAGCTTCACGGCGGCGGCCGACCAGCTGATGCTGTCCAAGCAGTTCGTCAGCCGGCGCACGATGGCGCTGGAGGCGTCGCTCGGCGTGCGGCTGCTGCACCGGAATACGCGCAATCTCGCGGTGACCGAATCGGGGCAGGAGTTTTACGTGCGCGCGCAGCGCATCCTCGCGGAGATCGCCGACGCCGAGCAGGCGATGTCGGTACGCAGCACCGAGCTGCATGGTTCGCTGAAGATCAGCGCGCCGCTGTCGTTCGGGATCACGCACGTGTCGCCGCTGATCGCCGAATTCCTGTCCGCGCACCCGGCCGTGCGGCTGAACCTCGATCTGACCGATCGGCGCGTCGACCTGATCGGCGAGGGCTTCGACCTCGTGCTGCGGATCGGCTCGCTCGAGGATTCGACGCTGATCGCGCGTCCGCTGGGTGCATGGCGGATGATCGCGTGCGCGAGCCCCGCGTACCGGAAGCGGCACGGCACGCCGCAGACGCCGGCCGATCTCGCTGGCCACACGTGCGTGCTGTACGGGCGCGAGCGGCGGGTCGGCTGGGAATTCCGCGTCGACGGCGCGGTGCGGACGTTCGACGTGCAGGGGCCGCTCGTCGCGAACAACGGCGAAGTGGTGCGCGATGCGGCGATCGCGGGGCTCGGCATCGCGCTGCTGCCGCACTTCATCGTCGGCGCGGCGCTCGACAGCGGTGCGCTCGTGCCGGTGCTCGACGCCTACGTGCCGCCGCCCATCACGCTCAATGCGGTGTTTCCGCAGCATCGGGAAGGGTTCGTCACGTTGCGCACGTTCATCGGCTTTCTCGCGGAGCGGCTCGCGGAGCCGGCGCCGACGGGGGCGAGCGGGGCAGGCCGGGTACGGTAGCGGGCCGCGTTGCGGTGAATAGGGTGATTAATCACCGCAAAATATGCGGAGATTGTTGAGTCATGCGGCGAATGCGCGGATAATCTCCGCATGATGAGCGGAGATTACACCTTTATCTGGGAATCGGCCGACTGGCCGGCATGGCGCTTCGACCTCGCGGCCCTCGCCACGCCGCTCGCCGATGTCAGCCGTGCGCAAGGCATGCTGGCCGGGCGACTGGCGGATGTCGGGCTGGCGCTGCGCGACGAGGCGAGCCTGGCCGCGCTGACGGATGACGTCGTCAAGACCAGCGCGATCGAGGGCGAGAACCTGAATGTCGCCTCGGTCCGGTCGTCGATCGCGCGCCGGCTCGGCGTCGACATCGGCGCGCTGGCGCCGGTCGATCGCCACGTCGAAGGCGTCGTCGACATGGTGCTGGATGCGACGATCCACTCGGCCGCGCCGGTCACCGAGGCGCGGCTGTTCGGATGGCATGCCGCGCTGTTCCCGACCGGCTATTCGGGGCTGTCGCGGATCACGGTCGGCGGCTGGCGCTCGGACGCGAGCGGGCCGATGCAGGTGGTTTCCGGGCCGATCGGCCGGCAGCGCGTGCATTTCGAGGCGCCGCCGGCCGCGCGGTTGACGCACGAGATCGGGCGCTTTCTCGCGTGGCTCAATGCGCCGCCGGCCGAGCCGTTGCTGATCCGGGCCGGGCTCGCCCATCTGTGGTTCGTCACGCTCCACCCGTTCGACGACGGCAACGGTCGTATCGCGCGTGCGCTCGGCGATCTGGTCCTGGCGCGCGCCGATCGGAGTCCGCAGCGTTTCTACAGCCTGTCCGCGCAGATCCAGCGCGAGCGCAATGCGTATTACGACGTGCTGGAGCGTACCCAGCGCGGCTCGCTCGACGTCACCGAGTGGCTCGCGTGGTTTCTGAATACGCTGGGCCGGGCCATCGATCACGCGCACACGACGCTCGACGCGGTGCTGATCAAGGCGCGTTTCTGGCAGCGATACGCCGGCGTCGCGATGAACGAACGCCAGATCAAGGTCATGAATCGCGTGCTCGACGGCTTCGAAGGGAAGCTGACGACCACCAAGTGGGCCGCCCTCGCGAAATGTTCGCAAGACACGGCGCTGCGCGACATCACGGAGCTCGTCGAGCGCGGCATGCTGCGTCGCTCGTCGTCCGGCGGCCGGAGCACGAGCTACGAACGGGTGCCGTTCGACGGCTGACGTCGTCGCGGCGGCTCGCACCGGCCGAGGTGGCCTGCCGTGGCGGTGTGCCGCCGATCGCTCCCGCGCCGCGCCGGCGGCCCGCCGCTGGCCCAAGCGATTGCCCGCGTCTGGCACTATCGCGCGCCTTTTTGTCTTCGAATACTGGGTTCGCCGCCGGATGTCGCGCAGGCGCCGCCTGCCGCGTCCGCGCACCGGCTTTCCGTACGAACCCGCATTCGAGGAGACACGCATGCTCAGGTATCTGATCGGCATCGGTATTCCGTATCTCGGCGTGATGGGCGTGCTGCCGTGGGTGGCCGCGCAGGATCGCTACGTGCTGGGCGTGCCGTTCATCTTCATGTGGATCTTCGCGTGGTTCGTGCTGACGTCCGGCTGCCTGTTCGCATGCTGGATGCTGTTCGACCGCCGCGCGGGCGGCGCAGCGTAGCGCTCGTCGTGTCGCGGTCCGCCGGCCGCTCCCCGCGTTTTCCGGCGAACCCCGTGCTTTCCGTCCTTTCGCAGAGGTGCGCATGTCAACGGTCGTCTTCGCCGCGCTGATCGCGCTGTCGCTCTATCTCGCCGTTCGATCCGGCCGCGGCCGCGGCCAGCAGAGCGTGCATGACTTCTTCGTCGCGTCGCGCCAGTTCGGCACGGCGCTCGTGTTCTTCCTGACCGCCGGCGAGATCTACAGCATCGGCACGATGGTCGGCTTCCCCGGCGGCATCTACGCGAAAGGCCCGACCTACGGCGTGTGGTTCCTCGGCTACATCCTGCTGGCCTACCCGATCGGGTATTTCGTCGGCCCGAAGATCTGGGAGGCCGGCAAGCGCCACAACGCGATCACGCTGCCCGATCTGTTCAAGGGCCATTATCGCAGCCGCGGGCTCGAACTAGTGGTTGCGTGCGCATCGATCCTGTTCCTGATTCCGTGGGGGCAACTGCAGTTCACGGGGCTCGTCGCGGCGCTCAAGGGGCTCGGCTGGCACGTCGAGCCGCTGTACCTGATCCTCGTGTGCGCGGCGCTGGCTTTCACGTACATCGCGATTTCCGGCGTGCGCGCGTCGGCCTATATCGCGATCCTGAAGGACATCCTGATGCTGCTCGCGATCGTCGTGACGGGCATCGCCGTCGCGTGGCAGGTCGGCGGCGTGCATCCGGTGTTCGACGCCGCGAGCCGGCAGGTCAGCAACACGATGAGCGGCTCGCAGTTGCGCTTCTCGATGAGCACGATGCTGTTCCAGTCGCTCGGTTTCTACCTGATGCCGTTCGCCGCGCAGAATTTCTTCACCGCGCGCGGGCCGAACGCGATCCGGCGCACGCAGGTCGTGATGCCGCTGTACATGCTGATGTATCCGTTCCTCGTGATCGCGTCGTACTACGCGATCACCGCGAACCTGACGCTCGCGTCGCCGAACGACGCGTTCTTCGCGGCCGTCACGCACCTGTTGCCCGGCTGGCTGATCGGCCTCGTCGCGGCCGGCGCCGCGCTGTCGGGATTGCTGGTGCTGGCCGGCATCTGCCTCGCGATCGGGCCGATCGTCACGCGCAACCTGATGCCGAACCTGCCCGAGTCGCGCCAGAAGCGCGCGGCGAAATACGTGATCGTCGGTTACCTGCTGCTGTCGATCGCGACCACGCTGCTCACGCCGAACCTGATGCTCACGCTGATCAACACCACGTACTACGGCGTCACGCAGTTCCTGCCGGGCGTGCTGATCCTGCTCGCGCGGCGCCAGGTGCGGCCGGTCGCGGTGGGCGCCGGGATGATCTGCGGCCAGGTGCTCGCGATGGTGTTCTACGTGTTCCATGTCGATTTCGGCGGCATCAACCTCGGGCTCGTGTGTCTCGTCGTCAACGTGCTCGTCGTCGTGGCCGTGCATGCGATGCTGCATGGCCGCCCCGTCAAGCAATACGCCGTATCCTGACACAAAGGAGAAACGCGCCCCATGCACGCATCCGCAACTTCGGCCGCGCCCGTGACGATCTTCACGGCGCGCCGCATCCTGACGATGAACCCGGCGCAGCCGTCGGCCACGCACGTCGCCGTGCGCGACGGTCGCATTCTCGCGGTCGGCGACGCCGCCGACGCGGCTGCATGGCCCACGCGCTTCGGCGCCTGCGCGGCGGACGACACGCTGCGCGACAAGGTGCTGATGCCGGGGCTCGTCGAAGGGCACTGTCATTTGATGGAAGGCGCGATGTGGGACGCCGTGTACGTCGGCTACTACGACCGGCGCGGCCCCGACGGCACGCTGTGGCCGGGCCTGCGCTCGCTCGACGCGGTGCTCGACCGGCTCATGGAAGCCGAACGCGCGATCACCGACGACGGTCCGCTGCTCGCATGGGGTTTCGATCCGATCTTCTTCGGTACCGCGCGGCTGACGGTGCGCGAACTCGATCGCGTGTCGGCGGCACGGCCGATCGCGATCCTGCATGCGAGCGTGCACCTGATGAACGTGAACGGCGCGATGCTCGTGCGTGCGGGCATCGACGAGGATACCGACATCGATGGCGTGTCGCGCGACGCCGACGGTCGCCCGACCGGCGAGCTGCAGGAGTTCGCGGCGATGCTGCCGGTGTATCAGACGATCGGCGGCAAGCTCGCGATTTCCGCGAGCGAGAAGCCGCACGCGGTCTGGAATTTCGGGCGCGTCGCGCAGCTCGCGGGCGTGACGACGGCCACGGATCTCGTCAACGACCTGTCGCCCGACGGCAATCGCACGCTGCACGAGGTGACCGCCGATCCCGACTACCCGGTGCGGATCGTGCCGGCGTTCGCGCCGCAGCGCAATCCGGCGCGCTCCGTCGACAGCGTGCTCGCGGAGATCGAACGCAATACCGACAAGCTGCATGTCGGGCCGGTGAAGTTCATCGTCGACGGCTCGATCCAGGGCTTCACCGCGCGCGTGCGCTGGCCCGGCTACGCGGGCGGGCAACCGAACGGGCTGTGGCTGATCCCGCCCGCGCAACTCGTCGACGTGTTCGAGCCGTTTCATCGCGCCGGGCTGCAACTGCACGTGCACACCAACGGCGACGAGGCGACCGACGTCGTGCTCGATGCGATGACGACGCTGCTCGCCCGCCATCCGCGCCCCGACCATCGCCATACGCTGCAGCATTGCCAGATGGCGGACGCCGCGCAGCTCAAGCGCGTGCGCGCACTCGGGATGTGCGTGAACTTCTTCGCGAATCACCTGTACTACTGGGGCGACGCGCACTACAGCCAGACCATCGGCCCCGATCGCGCGAACCGGATGGACGCGGCCGGCTCCGCGCGGCGGCTCGGCATTCCGTTCGCGCTGCACTCGGATGCGCCGATCACGCCGCTGAACCCGCTGTTCACCGCGTGGTGCGCGGTGCAGCGCGAGACGGCGTCCGGGCGCGTGCTCGGCGAAGGCGAACGGCTGTCGGTGGACGACGCGCTGCATGCGATCACGCTCGGCGCGGCTTATACGTTGCGGATGGATCATCTCGTCGGCAGCATCGAGGTCGGCAAGTTCGCGGATTTCGCGGTGCTCGACGACGATCCGTCGGTGTGTGCGCCCGCCCGCCTCAAGGAACTCGCGGTGTGGGGCACCGTGCTCGGCGGACGCGTGTTCCGGTCGCCGCGATGAATGCGCACGCCGATGCAGCCGGGGCGACTGCACGTACGCCGATCGACCTCGCGGTGATCGGCGGTTATCTCGGCGCGGGCAAGACGACGGTCGTCAACGCGATCCTGCAGGCGCCGCACGGCCGGCGCATCGCGGTGCTCGTCAACGATTTCGGTGCGGTGAACATCGACGCGCGTCTCGTGCGAGCCCGCGGCGACGACGTGATCGAACTCGACAACGGCTGCATCTGCTGCACGATCGGCGGCGCGCTCGTCGATGCGCTGACGCGCGTCGCGACGCGCGACGTGCGGCCCGACCTGCTGCTCGTCGAAGCGAGCGGCGTGGCGGATCCCGCGAAGATCGCACAGATCGGACTGCTGAACGGTGCGTTCCGGCTGACGTCGGTGCTCGTCGTCGCCGACGCGCTCGCGTGGCGCGACACGCTGGCCGACCCGCTGGTCGGCGCGATGGCGCAGCGCCAGCTCGACGGCGCGGGCGCGATCGTCGTGACCAAGCTCGATCTCGTGGCGCCCGAGCGGCGCGATGCGGTGCTCGACGACGTGCGCGCCCATGCGTCGACCGACATCGTCGTTGCGGCACGACATGGCGAGATTCCGCTCGCGTTGCTGTTCGATGGGGTCGTGCCGGATCGTCGCGCGACGACCGACCTCGCGCGTTCGCACCGGGCGATCGGGCATCACGCGATGCCGGCGTTCGCGAGTCTCACCGTCACCGTGCGGGCCGTGCTCGACAAGGCGCGGCTGCGCGCATGGCTGAAGGCGTTGCCACGCACGATCCTGCGTGCGAAGGGCATCGTGCGCGTGGCCGATGCAGACGGGGCGATCGCCACGCGCGTGTGTCAGGTCGCCGCGCGGCGCATCCGGTTTTCATCGCTGGAAGACGAAGGCTTGACCGCGCGCGACGGCGTGATGGTGTTCATCGGGTTCATCGACCCCGCGACGGAAGCGGCGTTGCGCGACGGCATCGCGCACTGCGGCGTGGCTGACGAAGCGGTTGCGACGGCATCGAACGTCGATTGATCGGCGTCGCGCATTCGGGTTACGCTTCGGCGGGGCGGCCGCATGCGCTGCATGCCGGGCCGGGTGTTTTTACCTCGAATGTCGCGCACCGGTAGCTTCTACGGGCGCGCGACCCAGCGACGATCAAGCCGATGACCATCCACAACCGATCGAATGTGCGCGGGCAAGTCGCGATTCCCGCATGTGAAACGCAGCGTCCGCACTGGCCATTCGCCGCGGCGGCCGCGCTGCTGATGCTGCTGCCGGTCGCCGCGCATGCGGCCGGCTTCGACTGCGCGAAGGCCGCGTCGCCCACCGAGAAGACGATCTGCGCGAACCCCGCGCTGTCGAAGCTCGACGGCGAGCTGTCGACGGCGTGGAAGCGGGCGCTCGCGCAGGGCGGCGATACGGCCGCGCTGAAGCAGGCGCAATTGAAGTGGCTCAAGCAGCGCGACCAGTGCGGCGGCGATGCGCCGTGCCTGCGCGACCGTTATCGCGAACGGCTTGCGAGCCTGAACGGCACGCCGCTCGCGGCCGATCGCTGGCAGCAGACGTGGTATCTCGACAGCGACAACCCATCGTTCGGCGGTGTGCTGACGTTCACCGGCACGGCGCCGCGCCTGCATTTCGCGTTGAGCGCCAACAACGGCGCGCACGATGGCGGGCTCGACGGCGACATCGTGCTGCACGGCGACAGCGGCACCTATCGCCGGGACAAGTGCCGGCTCGATTTCGACCGGAAGGGCGGACGCATCCGCGTCACGCAGCAGGGTGCCGATATCGATTGCGGCGCAGGCATGGGCGTCATGTACGCAGGCGACTACGTGACCGCCGCGCAGTCGCAGTCAAAGCCGCCGGCCGACCTGCTGAGCCTCAAGGTCGTCGCCGACGCACAGCAGAACGCGACCGCGCACAAGCTGCTCGGCGCCGACTATCAGACGCTCGTCGACGTGGTCAATCTCAGCGCGGACGAAAAGGATCTCGACGGCCTCAACGCACAGGTGACGTCGTACTGGGTGCGCGGCATCGCGACGACGAACGCGGCGATCGTGATGCGCCGCGGCACCGATCTGTGGATCGGGCTGCTGGTGTTCGATGCGAAGAACAACGTCCGGATGCGTTATTACTCGAACGTGCCGGCGTGGAAGAAAACCGTGCCGAAGACGATCAACGCGTGGCACGACCGTCTCGACAAGACACTGCCGATCGACGTGATGCAGTAAGCAGGCGCTGCTTCGCTATTTCTTGCGTGCCGCACGCGTGCGGGTCTGCGCCGGCGCCGCCGCGGATGCCCGGATGCGCAACTCGGGCTGGACCGCATGGCCGGGCCCCGTAGCGCCGTTCTCGAGCGCATCGAGCAACGCATGCGCGGCCTGGCGTCCGATCGCGTCGGTGTCGACCCACATCGTCGTCAGCGGCGGCTGGATCTCGCGCGCGAGCGCGATGTCGTCGAATCCGGTGATCGACAACTGCGCGGGCACGTCGATGCCGAGCGCCTGTGCTTCGAGCAACGCGCCGAGCGCGAGCGCGTCGTTGCCGCAGATCACCGCGGTCGGCCGCGTCGCCGCGTCGCTGCCGACGATCGCGCGCAGGCTCGCCCGCCCGAACGCGATCGTGGCCGCGCCTTCGTGCTGATGCACGGGGCGCACCGCGAGCCCATGCGCGGCAAGCGTGTCGTGAATGCCGCGCAGGCGAGCCTGGACGCGGTCGTTGTCCGTCGACGGCTGCATGATGATCGCGAAATCGCGGTGGCCGAGGTCGAGCAGATGGGTGGTGAGCCGCGCGAATGCCGCGCGGTTGTCGAAGCCGATGCAGCAGTGCGGGCTGTCGTCGCGATACGCATACGTGACGACGTACGGTACGCGATGCATCGCCAGGAGTTCGAACAGTTCAGGCGGATACGCTTCGCCGACCAGCGACACGGCTTCCACGCCGCGCGACAGCATCGCGCGCACCTGCGCGAGCGCCTGCGCGGGGTCGTAGTTCGAGCAACCGAGGAACAGCGTGATGCCGTGCTCGGCCATGACCGTCTGCATGCCGGCGACCTGCGATGCGAACACCTGGTCGTCCAGCGTCGGGATGATCGCGCCGGTGATGTGGGTGCGCGTGGACGCCAGCGCGCGGCCGGCCGCATTCGGGATCCAGTTCAGCGCGAGCGCCGCGTCGCGCACGCGCTGCTGCACGTCGGCCGAAACCTTGCCGGGATCGTTGTACACGCGCGAGACGGTCGCGGTCGACACGCCGGCCAGTTTCGCGACGTCGCCGAGTACCGAGCGGCCGCTGCCGCGGCGTGCCCGCGACGCGCCACCGCGGGACGGGGGCGAGCTCATCGGCGGTCTCCCGGCGGCATGGGCCTGCCGGCGCGGTGCGTTGCCAGTCGCGTCATTGTTTACCCTCGATTCATGGTGGTCCCGCTTGCATCTCCATTCGATCCTGTGAGAATGTAAGCGCTATCTTGATGCTGCTCCGTATTATGTCAGACATGGATTTCACCTGCATCGCGGAATTGTCAGAGGCGATGGCCTGTCCGGCCATTTTGTCGGCTTTAAATGTAAGCGGTTACATTCGAGCATGAGCGACACCACGTCAGCGCGTATCGCCGTCGTCGGCAGCGTCAACATCGACCTCGTCACGCGCGCGCCGCGCCTGCCGGTGCCGGGCGAAACGCTGCTCGGCACGACGTTCGAGACCGTCCACGGCGGCAAGGGCGCGAACCAGGCGGTCGCGGCCGCGCGCCTCGGTGCATCGGTCACGATGATCGGTTGCGTCGGCGACGACGCGTTCGGTGCGCGCCTGCACGGCGCGCTGGCGGCAGAGCGCATCGACGTGACGCACCTGCACCGGATCGGCGGCACGGCGACCGGGGTCGCGACGATCACGGTTGACGACGACGGCGCGAACAGCATCGTCGTCGTGCCCGGCGCGAATGCATGCGTCGATGCCGACCGGATCGATGCGGCGCGCGACGCGATCGCCGAGGCCGCGCTGCTCGTGTGTCAGCTCGAGGTGCCGGTCGCCACCGTGGCGCGCGCGATTGCCTGTGCAAGCGCGCATCACACGCAGGTGCTGCTGAATCCCGCCCCCGCACGGCCGCTCTTCGATGCGTTGCTGGCGCGGGTCGACTATCTGGTCGTCAACGAAACCGAGGCCGAGTCGCTGACCGGCATCGCGGTCGGCGACGACGCGTCGGCCGCGCGCGCCGCCGAGGCGCTGTGCGCGAAGGGCGTCGGCAACGTGCTCGTCACGCTCGGCGCGCGCGGCGTCTGCTGGCGCGGCAGCGCAGGCAGCGGCCGCCATCCGGCGATCGCGGTGGCGGCCGTCGATACGACCGCGGCCGGCGACACGTTCGTCGGCGGGTTCGCGGCCGCGCGAGCCGGCGGCGCGTCGATGGACGACGCGATCGGCTTCGGCCAGCGTGCGGCCGCGATCAGCGTCACGCGCCACGGCGCGCAGACGTCGATTCCGACGCGCGACGAAGTCGACCGTATGGAGAGCTGAATTCCGCATGCGACGGAACGGCCGAACCCGGCCGAAACCAGTGACATGGAGACAATCGACATGAACGACAACCCACCTGTTCCGCACGCGCCGCCACGGATTCGGCGCGGTCAACGCATCGCGCTCGCGCTGTTGATGGCGAGCGGGATCGTCAACTATCTCGATCGCGGCACGCTGGCCGTCGCGAGTTCGGCGATCCGCGGCGATCTCGGCCTGTCGCTCGCGCAGATGGGGCTGCTGCTGTCGGCCTTCTCGTGGAGCTATGCGCTGTGCCAGTTTCCGGTCGGCGGGCTGGTCGACCGCATCGGCCCGCGCCGGCTGCTCGGCATCGGGCTGATCGTCTGGTCGTTCGCGCAGGCGGCGGGCGGCATCGTGTCCACCTTCGGCTGGTTCATCGTCGCGCGCATCGTGCTCGGCATCGGCGAGGCGCCGCAATTCCCGTCGGCCGCGCGCGTGGTGAGCAACTGGTTTCCGCTGCGCGCGCGCGGCACGCCGACCGGCATTTTCAATGCCGCGTCGCCGCTCGGTACCGCGCTTGCGCCGCTGCTGCTGTCGGTTCTCGTCGCCTCGTTCGACTGGCGCTGGGCGTTCATCGTGACCGGGGCGCTCGGTCTCGTCGTCGCCGTCGTGTGGTTCGCGCTGTATCGCGACCCGGTGCGCGCGGAACTGTCCGTCGCCGAACGCGGTTATCTCGATGCCGATGCGCAAAGCGTCGTCGCCGCGCCGAAACTGACCTTCGTCGAATGGCGCAGCCTGTTCTCGCACGGCACGACCTGGGGCATGCTGATCGGCTTCTTCGGCTCCGTGTACCTGAACTGGGTCTACCTGACCTGGCTGCCGGGCTACCTGACGATGGAGCGGCACATGAGCCTGGTTCGCACGGGGTTTGCCGCATCGGTGCCGTTCCTGTGCGGGTTCGTCGGTTCGCTGGTCGCGGGCTGGCTGTCGGATTTCGTCACGCGCCGCAGCCGGTCGCCGGTCGCGAGCCGGCGCAATGCGGTCGTCGCCGCGATGCTCGGGATGGTCGCGTTCACGATTCCGGCCGCGCTCGTGCAGAGCAATACGGTTGCGCTCGCATGCATTTCGGTCGTGATCTTTCTCGCCAACGCGGCGTCGGCGTGCTCGTGGGCGCTCGCGACGGCGGCCGCGCCGCCGAGTCGCATCGCGTCGCTCGGCGCGATCCAGAATTTCGGCGGCTTCATCGGCGGCGCGCTGGCACCGATCCTGACCGGCATCATCGCGCAGAGGTGGTCGTTCGTGCCCGCGTTGCTCACCGCGGCCGCGATCGCGTTCACCGGTGCGATGGCGTACCTGCTGCTCGTGCGCAAGCCGATTCCCGAACAGGCCGCGAACGCCGCGCCCGGGCCGTTGCCGGCTTGAGCATGCCGCCTGCATCCGCATTCATTGAAGCAAGGAGAAACAGATGCAACACCCGCAGCAATCGAACGTGACCATCGAAGGGATCGTGCCGGTGATGCTGACGCCGTTCGACGACGCCGGTGCGATCGACTACGCCGGACTCGAGCGGCTCATCGAATGGTATCTGGCGCACGGATCCGACGCATTGTTCGCGGTCGCGCAGTCGAGCGAGATGCAGTTCCTGAGCCTGGCCGAACGCGCGGCACTCGCGCGCTTCGTGGTCGAACGGGTGGGCGGGCGTGTGCCGGTCGTCGCGTCCGGGCACATCAGCGACGATCTCGATGCGCAGGTCGCCGAACTGTGCGCGGCGGCCGAATCGGGCGCGCAGGGCGTCGTGCTCGTGACCAACCGGCTCGATCCGCAACGCAAGGGCAGCGCCGCATTGCTCGACCATCTGCACCGGCTGCTCGCGCGGTTACCGTCGGATCTCCCGCTCGGTCTGTACGAATGTCCGGCGCCGTACCGGCGGCTTCTGTCGGATGACGAACTGCGCGCGTGCATCGACACGGGCCGGTTCGTGATGCTCAAGGACGTGAGCTGCGATCTCGCGACGGTGAAGCGTCGCGTCGCGCTCGCCGCAGGATCGCCGCTGAAGATCCTGAACGCGAACGCCGCGATTGCCTGGGACGCGATGAAGGCCGGGTCGGCCGGTTTCAACGGCGTGTTCACCAACTTCCATCCCGATCTCTACCAGTGGCTGCGCACGCGGGGCGAGTCGAATCCGGCGCTGGCCGACGAACTGTCGACGTTCCTGGTCGTCTCGGCGGTATCGGAGGCGCTGGGCTACCCGGCGCTCGCGAAGCTCTATCACCAGCGGATCGGTACGTTCGGGTCGATCAAATGCCGTGCGATCGACTACGACGTGCGCGAACGCTTCTGGGCGCTCGACGCGGTGCTCGACAAGATCGTGGCCGGCACCGAACATTTCCGCCGGCGGATTGCCGGGTCATAACGGAGGGCGCGTGCCGCGCCAGCCGCGCGGCGCGTGATCGCATCGCGTGCCGTGCATGCGGCGGCACGCTCGGTGCCTGCAAGCACGAGCCGCTTTGCACGATGCGCCGCAATCGCGGCGCACTCGTTGCGATCCCCTTCCGTCGATGGCGGCAACGCCTGCCGCCGCGCCCCTCCTGCCGTCAGTCACGACATCACGAACTCGAACCGCCCGCGGTCCGCGAGCGCGCTGTCGACGTTCGTCTCGTCCATCCGCCACGCCGCGCATTTGCCGTGTCCGACGAACTGTCGACATGTCTTGCGCGAGGCGACGAAAGCACACAAATCTGCGCAATTCCGCGGCCGTGCGTTGTAACGGTTCGTCATACCATGCTCCGGAGTGATTTTTGCCGATGAACCGCTGAAGCCGCATTCGCCCATGCAACACGTGACGACGACAAGCCAGCCGCCGATCCTGGCGGCGCCGGTTGATCCCATGCTGCACGCCGTGATCGATGAAGTCGTCCACCGGAGCGTGTCGGAAGCGACGACGCGTAGCGGCTACATGCGCTGCGCCGACTATGCGATCGTCGGCGCGCGGGTGCTGACGCTGTTGACCGGCCAGTCTTATCGGCCGTTCGCCGGCGGTGAAGTGATGGATTTCGGCGGCGGCAACCTGTACGCGCTGTGCACGACGCGCGAGCGGCGCCGCACCGCGCGGCATCTGTCGCAACTCGCGCGGTATCACTGCTGGATCGAGGCGCGCCACGACGACGTGAGCGGCCGCACGCGCAAGGAGATCGTCGACTTCACGCTGCGCCATGACGAGACCGTCGCGCAACAGCTGGGCATGCCGTTCGCCCGTGCCTACCAGGCCTATTTCTGGGGCTGGGAGGACGAGCACGCGGTACCTGCCGAGTTGCGCGACCATCCGGTATTCGCGAAGCAGGGCCCGGTGTGGCGCTGGGCCGAGCGCGAATGCACGTCGCTGCTGCGTGCGTATGAGCACGAACGGCCCGGCTATTTCGGGCGTCAGGTGTCGCGCGCGATCGATTGGTTCGCCGATCGCGTCGAAGGTCTCGGCTGACGCGCGCCTGCGTCGAGGACGACTGCGGGCCGGCTGCCGGCCGCGGTGACGTCGATCCGGCGGGCGCTGGCGCGCCGCCGGGCATGGGCGACGTCTGCGGGTCGCGCGTACCGCGACCCGGCCGTTCACCTCTTGGACAGCGTACCGTTACTGTTCGCACCACCAAACAAACGCGTCAGGTATTGCGAGTTGGTATTCATCCGGGTCATCAGCGTATTGAGCGCGGTGAACTGGGCCTGATACTGCTTGGTCAATTGCGCGGCATAGTCGGACAGATCCGACTGCTGCTGCGCGACACGTTTCAGATCGGCGTTCAGCGCGGTCGTGCGCACGTCGATCATTCCGTTCTTCTTCGTGAACTGCGTGATCTGGTCGGCCAGGCGCGTGCCGATCCCGTTCTCCGGATTGAACAGGCGCGCGACGCCCGACGGATTGGCGGATAGCGCGCTATCGAGCTTTGCGCTGTCGACGTTCAGCGTGCCGTCCCGCTCGAGCTTGATGCCGATCGACAACAGGTTCACGTGTCCGTTGCCCTTTTCGGTGGCGCCGCCGTCGACGCCGCGCGCGACGATCGACGCCAGCGCGTTGCGGATCGTGTTCAGCGTCGAATCGCCGATCAGCGCGCCTTGCGAGCTCGCGCCGGCCGTGTAGCTCGACAGTGCGCCCATCGTCTTGACGACCGTGTTGTACAGGCTCACGAAATTCGTGATCGTGGCGGCCTGCGATTTCGTGTCGGTGCTGACCGTCAGCGTCTGCGTATCGGTCGCGCTGACCGCGGCCGCCGACAGGTTCAGCGTGATGCCGGTCAGCACGCCCGACACCGTGTTGCTCGCGCTGGTCGATGCGATCCCGTTGAGCGTGAATTTCGCATCCTGCGCGACGGCGCTCTGCCGCCAGGCGGCCGCGCCGTTTGCCGAATCGATCTTCGACGCGCCACCCGACGGATCGGCCGTCGACGTGACGCCGAGGTTCGACAGGCCGCTGTCGTTGGCAACGTTGGCCACGGCGACGCTGATCGCGTTCGCCGAGCCCGTCTTCGACGACGCGAGCACGAGGTGCGCGCCGTCCGTGCCGTTGATGACCGTCGCGCTGATTCCCGGGTTGCCCGACGCGCCGTTGATCGCCGCCGCGATGCCCGCCAGCGTGTTGTTGGTGCTGCCGACCTCGACCTTGAACGACTGGCTGCCGAGCGACAGCGTCAGCGTGCCGGTGCCGAGCGCCTTGCTGCCGTTGAAGCCCGCGGACGACAGCGCCTGCGCGGTCGCGATCTGCGTGACGCCGACCGTGTAGGTGCCGGCCACCGCGCCCGCGCCCGCCGTCGCGGTCAACCCCTTGCCGCTCGCGACGGCATTGAACGTCGACTGCAGTGCGCCGTTCTTCAGCGACGTCAGGCCCGCCTCGAGCGCGCCGAGCGCCGACGACAACGCGCCGAACGCGGAAATCCGCGTGTTGCCGCTTGCTTGCGAAGCGGCCAGCGTCGCGACCCGGCCAGCCGTTTTCGCGTTCACCAGCGTCTTGACGAGCGCGCCGACGTCCATCGCCGGATTGCCGGTCGAGCCGTTGATGATCGATTGCGCCGCCTGTTGCATCAGGCTGTTCGCGTTCGCGCTGCTGTTGACGGGCGTGTTCGTTGGCATGGGTGGGCTCCGGGTTGAAAGGCGATCCAGTCGCGAACGGCGGTCCAGCCGGCCGGCGGCGATCCGGGCGGGTGCGTGGCGATCCGCGTGCATGCCGCTTCTCGCGCGCCGCGGATGGCTGGGGTGTCGGGAAAACGTAAGAATGAATCGGTGCGCTATCGTATTCTTAAATCGGTATTGGTTGGTAATTTTTTGTAATGATTCTTGCGGAAAGTGTGGCTGGGGGAAAGGTTGGTGCGGGTTCGGCGAAAACGAGCGGCGTTTCAGTCCAAGTGCATGATTATGTTTGTATTTATCAAGGAATTTCGCCGGATTTTAAAACCTGCCGGAAACATGAATGTTCGATGACATGTTTTTCGTCGATTTTGCTAAACAGCACGCGGATGGGCGGTGTGCTGAAGGGGAGTCATTTCTTGCGAGTATCCGATACGCTCTCGGATTCGAGGTATCCGTCGTCTTTGAATCATATGGATTTTTTATCAAAAATATTTCATCGTGGTTCGACCCACTGGGGTACTTTTTCTTCGCTGGCATCGAGTGACCGAGTGTGACCCTTAGGACAAGGAGCGTAAAGAATGCGATACGAGGTGTTGAGTGGTGGTCCGACCAAAACCGCGGGTGAAACGGTGGTGGCTCTCCAACGCAAGGTCAACGAAGCGGTGAGCATCGGAGCGGTATTAGTGGGTGGGATTAGCGTTGTTTTTGGGCGTGCACCGGGATTCATCGCCAAGGACGCACATGAAGCATTTCAGGCTGTCACATATCCGGACCAATAGGGGAAAAGTGCCAGTTGGCCCTACCGAAGGGGCAGGCCGGGGCTGTTACAGTGGATACGCCTCAGGCGAAGATGAAACCATTCCGGATCGAGCGTTGACGTTGGCGGTCGCGACGCCGCTGGACACCTCGTTCCGTATCCTGCCGAACCGGCGCACGGCCAATGTACCGACCACGAAGGTGCGTTGATCCGCGTGGCTTTTACACGAATGCACTCAATGACAGCAATCGATTCGTCGACTTCTCTCCCCACCATCCTCCTCGTCGGCGCCTCCGGCCTGCTCGGCCGCGCGGTCGCCGCGTCCTTGTCCCGCGAACCGTCGCTGACGCTGCTCGCGACCATCCGGAACCCGCAAGGCGCCGGTGCGAAACGGCTCGCATTGCCGCCGGACAACATCGCCGAACTCGACGTCCTCGACCAGCCGTCCCTCGAACGCCTTTTTGAAATCCACAAGCCGGCAGCGGTGATTCTCTGCGCCGCCGAACGTCGCCCCGACGTCTGCGAACGCGACCCGGCCGCCGCCCGCGCCATCAACGTCACGGCGCCGGCCCGCATCGGCGCACTCGCCGCGCGATACGGCGCATGGACGCTCGGCATTTCGACCGACTACGTCTTCGACGGCAAGGCCGCCCCCTACAGCGAGGACGCCACCCCGAATCCGCTGAACATCTACGGTCGCACCAAGCTGGAAGGCGAGGCCGCGCTGCTCGCCGCCTCGCCGCTGTCGTGCGTGCTGCGTCTGCCGTTGCTGTTCGGCCCGATCGTCGACTGGAGCGAATCGGCCGTCACGAGCCTCGTTCCGGCCGTCGTCGCGTCGGCGCGCCCGGGCGCCGACGCGGTCGGCATGGACGCATGGGCGATCCGTTACCCGACCTACACGCCCGACGTCGCGCAGGTCATCCGCGATCTGACGCTGCGCCATCTCGCGGGTGACACGGTCACCGGCATTCGCCATTGGTCGAGCGAGGAGCCGATGACGAAGTACGCCATCGCGCAGCGAATCGCGGCCGCGCTCGGCATCGAGGCGTCGCTCACGCCGATCACCCAGCCGACCGACGCGACGCCGCGTCCGTACGACTGCCATCTCGACGCGACACGCGTGCGCGCGCTCGGGATCGATTACGCGACGCCGTTCGATACGGCGCTGCACGCGATCCTGCACGACGGCCGCCCGATGCCGTAAAGCCGCACGCGGGCGGCCGATTGTGCGAACGCCGCCCCTATGCGATGCTTGTCGCGCTGCGCGCGCGGGTTCCCGCGGGTCGCGCGACGCAGGATGACGCGATACCCGCGCCGTTCCCACGGCTCAACGAACAACAACCATGACCACCGTATCCCCCCGTCCGACGACGCGCACGCTGGCGCGTGTGCGTACCACGTTTCGCCAGTACTTCAGCCTGCGCGAAGGCCAGGCCGACCGGGAAACGATCGATCAGGACATCCGCGGCGGCGTCGGATTGCGCGGGACCAACCTGTGGATCCTGATGTCCGCGATTTTCATCGCGTCGATCGGCCTCGACGTGAACTCGACGGCCGTCATCATCGGCGCGATGCTGATCTCACCGCTCATGGGGCCGATCATGGGCCTGGGCTACGGGATCGGCATCTACGACTTCGCGTTGATCCGGCGCTCGCTGAAGACACTGGCCGTCGCCACGCTGATCAGCCTTGCGACTTCGGCGCTGTATTTCTCGCTGAGTCCGCTGACGGGCGAACACTCCGAACTTCTCGCGCGCACGTCGCCGAGCATCTGGGACGTGTTGATCGCGCTGTTCGGCGGGCTCGTCGGGATGGTCGGCGCGACGCGCAGCGAAAAGACCAACGTGATCCCCGGCGTCGCGATCGCGACCGCGCTGATGCCGCCGCTGTGCACGGCCGGCTACGGGCTCGCGCATGGCAGCCTCGCGTATTTCGCGGGCGCGTTCTACCTGTTCTCGATCAACTGCGTGTTCATCGCGTTCGCGACCGTGGTGGTCACGTGGGTGATTCGCGCGAAGCCGGCCGCGCGCGTGGACGAGGCGATGCAGCGGCGCGTGCGGCGCTTCGTGCTCGCGGCGGTCGTCCTGACCGCCGTGCCGAGCGTGATCCTCGCGTACCGGCTCGTCACGCAGGAAGTGTTCAACGCGCGCGCCGACCAGTTCATCAAGGCCGAGCTGTCGCTGCCGTTGTCGGTGGTCGCGAGCCGGCATATCGATCCGCGCGGCCGTGTGATCGAGGCGATGCTGGTCGGCCGGCGTGTCGACCAGGCGATGCTCGACCGGCTGGCGGACAAACTGCCGGCCTACGGTTTGCCGAACAGCCGGCTCGTCGTGCGGCAGGCCGGCGACGAACGCATCGACACCGGGGCGCTCGCGTCGTCGCTGAAGGCGAGCATCGCGCAGGACCTGATCGCCGCGAACCATGCCACGCGCACCGAGATGGACGTGAAGGACCAGACCATCGCGCGCCTGCAGCACGAAATCGACGGCCGGGCGGCGCAGCAGGCCGAACTGGCGCGCGTCGCGCGCGAACTGCGCACGCAGTATCCGCAGATCCGCGAGATCCTGTATGGCGCGACCGATGCGTGGGACAGCGGCGCAAGCGCGCCGGACGCCGAGCCGCTCGTGACCTTCGTGGTGTCGACCGCGAAGCCGCTGCCGCGCACCGACCGGCAGCGAATCGAACGCTGGCTGAGCGTGCGGCTCGATTCGCCGCGCGTGCGGGTCGTGACGGCCGGCTGATGCGACGCGCATGCCGATGATTCAGCGTCGCCCCGTGCCGTTGACTGCAGGAGCCCTGCCATGCAACTGAAATGGCTCGAAGACTTCGTCGAACTCGCGCGCACGCGCAGTTTCACGCGTGCAGCGGAAAACCGCTTCGTCACGCACCCGGCGTTCGGCCGCCGCATCCGTTCGCTCGAGGAATGGGTCGGCACGCGCCTGATCGCGCGCACGAAGCCGCTCGAACTGACGGCGGCCGGCACCGTGTTCCTCGATGCCGCATCGAACGCGCTCGACATCCTGCACGGTGCGCGCACGCAACTGCAGGAAGCGTCGCCGGTGCCGGAAAACACCCTCCGGATCGCGACCGGCCGCACGCTGTCGGCCACCTTCTTCCCCGACTGGTACGACGAGACGGTTGCGCGCGCAGGCTTTTTCACGGCGACCGTGTCGACCGGCAGCGCGGAGGAAGCGATCCTGCAGCTGACGGCCGGCGAGGCCGACATGCTGATCGTCTATTCGAGCCCGCACACGCGGCTGCTGATCGACCGCGACCGCTTCGACTGGCTGTCAGTCGCGCGCGAGGTGCTGGTGCCCGTCAGCGCGCTCGATGCGCGCGGCAGCGCGCGCTACCGGCTGCCGGCCGGGCAGGCGCCGGTGCCGTGGCTCGCGTTCGCCCGTACGCTGACGCTGCGCGCGGTGCTCGCGCGCCATCTCGCCGAAATGCCGAACCGGCCGACGTTGCGCCCGGTGTACCAGGCCGACTCCTACGAAGCGATCCTCGCGATGGCGCGGCGCGGGCTCGGCCTCGCGTGGCTGCCGCAGCGGCTCGTCGCGGACGACGTGCGGCGCGGCGAACTCGCGATCGTCGGCGGCGCGGACTGGCAGATCGGTTTCGACGTCGCGCTGTATCGCCGCCGGAACGAATCGCATCCGGTCCTCGACGCGATCTGGCGCACCGCGCCGTCCCGCGACGACGGCGGAGCGCCGGCCGGCTGAACCCGCGACCCGGGTCGCCCCGGCGCGCGATGCACCGATCAGCACGATCGCGTGCCGAAACGGCACGAACGCACGCGCCGCGGTGCCTACACTCCGCGCTTGACTGGCCCGGACGCACGCCGGCAACCGCCGCGCGCCGTCTTTCACAATCCTGACGGCCAGCATCAACGGAGGAGCACAGGCATGACCCGCAACCCGCACGCCGCGCAGCCGGCCCCGCACAATCCGTGGCGCGAGATCTGCGCCGCGAGCATCGGCAACGCGCTGGAATTCTACGATCTGCTGATCTACGGCTATTTCGCGATCGTCATCGGTCAACTGTTTTTCCCGACGCACGACGCGGCCACCTCGCTGCTGCTGTCGGTCGGCACGTTCGGCATCTCGTTCGTCACGCGGCCGCTCGGCTCGATCGTGCTCGGCAGCTATGCGGATCGCGCGGGCCGCAAGGCATCGCTGACGATTTCGATCGGGCTGATGATGCTCGGCACCGCGATGATCGCGTTCGCGCCGACGTATGCGCAGATCGGCATCGCGTCGCCGCTGCTGATCATCGTCGCGCGGATGCTGCAAGGCTTCTCGACGGGCGGCGAATTCGGCGCGGCGACCGCGTTCATGGTCGAGCAGGCCGACGCGAGGCGGCGCGGCTTCTTCGCGAGCTGGCAGATGTCGACGCAGGGGCTCGCGACGGTGCTCGCGGCCGGCGTGTCCGCGCTGCTGAGCCTGCTGCTGACCGCCGACCAGCTGCATGCGTGGGGCTGGCGCGTCGCGTTCGCGGTCGGACTGCTGATCGGCCCGGTCGGGCTGTATATCCGCCGCAACATCGACGAACCGGCCGATTTCCGCCGGCTCGGCGAGGCGGGGCGCGCGAAGTCGCCGCTGCGCGACGTGTTCGTGCGCGACCGCGCGAACATGCTGCTCGGCGCGGGCGTGGTTGCGACGGCCACGGCGTTCAACTACGTGCACAAGCTCTACATGCCGACGTACGCGGTGAAGCAGCTGCATATCCCGGCTACGTCGTCGTATCTCGGCGCGGTCGTCACGGGCGCGATGCTGATGATCGCGGCGCCGGTCGTCGGGCACCTGTCGGATCGGTTCGGCCGTATTCGCGTGATGCTGATCGCGCTGATTCTCGTGGGCGTGACGACGTGGCCGCTGTTCGTCCTGCTGAACCGCTATCCGACGGTCGAAACGCTGCTCGCGGTGCAGGCGCTGGTCGGGCTGCTGATCGCGGTGAGCCTGGCGCCGCTGCCGGCGCTGCTCGCGGACATCTTCCCGACCAGCACGCGCGGCACGGGCCTCGCGCTGTCGTACAACTTCTCGGTGACGCTGTTCGGCGGCTTCGCGCCGCTGATCGTGACCTGGCTGATCGACGCGACGCACGACAAGCTGGCGCCGAGTTTCTACGTGATGGCGACGGCCGTGCTCGGCATCACGTCGGTGATCTCGCTCGGCCGCCGGATGCGCGGCGCGGCGGCCGGTTCCGCGCCGGCGACGCGCGCGACCGAGGCGTGATCCGTCATGCCCGAACCCGATTCCGGCGCAGCCGGCCGACGCCGGTCGCGCCTTTCCCGAACCCTGACGAATCCTTCCGACACTTCCGACATGACCACGCTTGAAGCCATCCGCGCCGCACTGCCGGCCTATCCGATCGAAGTGACGTTCCCGGACATCTCGCGCTGGCGCGCGGGCAACACGGGCATCGACTATCTGCACACGTTCGACAGCGGCAAGCCCGGCAAGCACGTGATGATCCTCGCGCTGACGCACGGCAACGAAGTCAGCGGCGCGATCGCGGTGGACGCGCTGCTGACGGCTGGCCTGCGGCCGGTCGCGGGCCGGCTGTCGCTCGGCTTCGGCAACGTCGGCGCGTACGAGCATTTCAGCGCGGAGAATGCCGACGCGACGCGCTACCTCGACGAAGACATGAACCGCGTATGGACGCCGGCCGCGCTCGACGGCACGCGCGACAGCCGCGAGCTCGCGCGGGCGCGGGCGATGCGGCCGCTGCTCGATACGGTCGACCTGCTGCTCGACATTCATTCGATGCACGAAGCATCCGCGCCGCTGATGATGACGGGGCCGCTCGACAAGGCGATCGCGCTGGCCGCCGCGCTCGGCACGCCGGAGCACGTGATCGTCGATCGCGGCCATGCGAACGGCACGCGGCTGCGCGACTACGGCGGCTTCGGCGATCCGGCGAGCGCGAAGAACGCGCTGCTGATCGAGACGGGCCAGCACTTCGCGGCGAGCGCGCGCGCGGTCGCGCTCGACAGCGCCGCGCGCTTCCTGCTGCACGCGGGCGTCGTCGCACGCGACGACGTCGCGGCGTTCCTGACGCAGGCCGCGCCGGTGCGGCAGAAGTTCATCGAGATCACGCAGCCGGTCGTCGCGCGCTCGATGGATTTCCGGTTCTCGCAGCCGTTCACCGGGCTCGAAGTGATCGCGAAGGCGGGCACCGAGATCGCCCGCGACGGCGACGACGTGATCGTCACGCCGTACGACGACTGCGTGATCGTGCAGCCGTCGATGCGCCATCTCGGCGTGAACGTCACGATGATGCGGCTCGGGCGCCTGCTCGAACGCTGAGCCGGGCGGGTCGGCGCCGGCCCGTGTCGACATGCTGCAATGCAGCGCTTGCGATGCTCCCGGCAAGCGCTCATTTGTCGTCGGGTCGAAAAGCGGCCGGAGGGGCATGGCCTGACGATCGAATTCGGAATTTGTCTAGTCATCCTTGCGATTCGGCCACCCGAACTGCACCAAACATGTGCCGGAATTCCCCGCGACGGCGCACGCCGGATGCCTGTAATTAGGGGATTTCCCGCGTTTGCTTCGTTTTTATTGATCGCTGCTTGTCGCGCTGTTTTTCTTCTTGCATGCTTGTATAGACAAATTCCTGAGGCGGCTTGCTGCACCGAAGGGATGGCGAACTTCAACGCAAGGAGAAATCTCGTGAACGGCAAGCGCATCAAGTGGGCAATCAGGACGATCGGCATCATCGCGGCTGCGGCGGCCACGCTCGCGGCGCCGGTGCAGGCAAAGGAATGGAAGACGGTGACGGTCGCGCTCGAAGGCGGCTACGCGCCGTGGAACATCACGCTGCCGGGCGGCAAGCTGGGCGGTTTCGAACCGGAGCTGCTCGCCAACGTGTGCGAGCGCATCAAGGTGCAGTGCAACATGGTCGCGCAGGACTGGGACGGGATGATCCCCGGCCTGCAAGCCGGCAAGTTCGATGTCCTGATGGATGCGATTTCCATCACGCCGGAACGCGAAAAGATCCTGCTGTTCTCGCGTCCGTATGCGGCGACGCCGGCGACGTTCGCCGTCACCGATACGAAGATCCTGCCGAAGGCCGCGCCCGGCGCGCCGATCGTCAAGCTGACGGGTGACGCCAACGCGGACAAGCCGACCGTCGACACGCTGCGCAAGCAGCTGAAGGGCAAGACGATCGGCATCCAGTCGGGCACCGTCTACACGAAATTCATCAACGACAGCTTCAAGGACATCGCGTCGATTCGCGTGTACAAGACGTCGCCCGAACGCGATCTCGATCTGGTCGCCGGGCGCATCGACGCATCGTTCGACGACGTCACGTACTACGCGGCGAACAACGCGAAGAAGGACAACGCGTCGATCGTGCTCGCGGGACCGAAGCTCGGCGGCCCGATCTGGGGGCCGGGCGAGGGGCTCGCGTTCCGCAAGCAGGATGCCGACCTGAAGACGAAGTTCGATACGGCGATCGCCGCGGCGCTCGCGGACGGCACCGTGAAGAAGCTCGCCGACAAGTGGTTCAAGACCGACGTCACGCCGTAAGCGCGTGTTCGGCTGCCGCCGCGTGAGCCGGTCGAACGGCACACGGGGGCACGCATCCAGTGGCTTCACCCAACGCATGCCGGGAGGCACGCATGGCGATTCTTGAAATGCTCGGTTTCGGTACCGAAGGCTGGGGCGGTGTGCTGCTGCTCGCCGCACTGATGACGGTCGCGCTGACGCTTGCCGCGCTCGCGGTCGGGGCGGTGATCGGCGCGGCGATCGCGGCCGCGAAGCTGTCGCGCTACCGCACCCTCCGCCTGCTCGGCGATCTGTATACGACGGTATTTCGCGGCGTGCCCGAACTGCTCGTCATCTATCTGTTCTACTTCGGCGGCTCGACGCTCGTGACGGCCGTCGGCCAGTGGTTCGGCGCGGAAGGCTTCATCGGCGTGCCGCCGTTCGTGATCGGTGCGCTCGCGGTCGGGATGATCTCGGGCGCCTATCAGGCAGAGGTCTATCGCGCGGCGGTGCTCGCCGTGTCGAAAGGCGAGCTCGAGGCGGCGCGCTCGATCGGCATGCCGCGCAGCATGGTGCTGCGGCGCATCCTGGTTCCCCAGGTGCTGCGCTTCGCGTTGCCCGGGATCGGCAACGTGTGGCAACTGAGCCTGAAGGATTCCGCACTGATCTCGGTCACCGGTCTTGCCGAGTTGCTCCGCACGAGCCAGATCGCCGCCAATTCGACGCACCAGTACTTCGTGTTCTTCGTCGCGGGTGGCGCGTTGTATCTGCTGATGACGGGCTTGTCGAACCGCGTGTTCAACCGGGCGGAAGCGATCGTCGGCCGGTCGTTCCGCCGCAATTTCGCGCGCAACTGACGGAGAACGGGCATGTCCATCGATTTCGCTTTTCTCGTCGATACGCTGCGCCAGTTGCTCGCGGCCGTGCCGACCACGCTCGGCCTGTTCTTCGCGTCGCTCGTGCTCGGCGGCCTGCTGTCGATCGTGATCGTCACGATGCGCGTATCGCCGCGCTGGTTGCCGAACCGTTTCGCGCGTGCCTATATCCTCGTGTTTCGCGGCTCGCCGCTGCTGATCCAGATGTTCCTCGTGTATTACGGGCTCGGCCAGTTCGGCGTGATCCGCGAGAGCTTCATGTGGCCGCTGCTGCGCGAGCCGTACGTTTGCGCGGTATTGTCGCTCGCGCTGTGCACGGCGGGCTACACGGCCGAAATCCTGCGCGGCGGGCTGATGGCCGTGCCGATCGGGCAGATCGAGGCCGGCTATTCGATCGGCCTGTCGGGCTTCGCGCTGCTGCGGCGCGTGATCGGCCCGATCGCGCTGCGCCAGTGTCTGCCCGCGTATTCGACCGAAGCCGTGCTGCTGGTCAAGTCGACCGCGCTGGCGAGCCTCGTCACCGTATGGGAAGTGACGGGCGTCGCGCAGCAGATCATCCAGCAAACCTACCGGACGACCGAAGTGTTCGTCTGCGCGGCCGTCATCTATCTGGGCCTGAACTTCATCGTCGTGCGCCTGCTCGGCGCGCTCGAATGGCGGCTCTCGGGGCACCTGCGTGCGCCGAAGCCATCCGGTGCGCCAGCCGCCGCGACCCGAAATGCCCGGCGCGTCGCGTCCTGAGCGCGCCATTCCTTCCAGGAGAATCCGATGAACACCGCTGCTCCCGTTGCGCTGTCGGTCAGAAACATCCACAAGTCGTTCGGCGATCATCATGTGCTGAAGGGCATTTCGCTCGACGCGCACGAGGGCGACGTCATCTCGATCCTCGGCGCGAGCGGATCGGGCAAGAGTACGTTCCTGCGTTGCCTGAACCTGCTCGAGACCCCCGATGACGGTTCCGTCGCCCTGGCCGGGGAGGAACTGGCGATGAAGCGCGCGCGCGACGGCAAGCTGCATCCGCGCGACCGGCGCCAGGTCGACCGGATCCGCTCGCAGCTCGGGATGGTGTTCCAGAACTTCAACCTGTGGTCCCACATGACGGTGCTCGACAACCTCGTCGAGGGGCCGCTGCGCGTGCAGAAGCGCAGTCGCGCGGAAGCGGTGGAGGAGGCCGAGGCGCTGCTGGCGCGCGTGGGCCTCGCGGACAAGCGTGGCTACTATCCCGCGCACCTGTCGGGCGGCCAGCAGCAGCGGGTCGCGATTGCACGCGCGCTCGCGATGCATCCGAAAGTGATGCTGTTCGACGAACCGACGTCGGCGCTGGACCCGGAACTGGTGGGCGAGGTGCTGCGCGTGATGCGCTCGCTCGCGGAGGAGGGGCGCACGATGCTGGTCGTCACGCATGAAATGGGATTCGCGCGCCACGTGTCGAATCGCGTGATGTTCCTGCATCAGGGCGAGGTCGATACGGACGGCACACCCGACGAAGTCTTCGGCGGCCAGACGTCCGAGCGCTTCCGGCAATTCGTGTCGAGCCACCACGACCGCACCGCGAACTGAGGCTGCCATGACCGTATTCCGTGCGGCTCGGCCGCTTGACTGGCGGCAGGTTGCGGCGGTGGCGGCCGGCGCGCCGCTGGCGTTGGCCGACGATACGCGCGCGCGCGTCGTGGCCGCTCGCGAACTCGTCGACGAGATCGTCGCGCGCGGCATTCGCGCCTACGGCGTCAATACCGGCGTCGGTGCGCTGTGCGACGTGATCGTGTCGCCGGCGCAGCAGAGCACGCTGTCGCACAACATCCTGATGAGTCACGCGGTGGGCGTCGGCATGCCGCTCGGCGCAGCCGAAACCCGCGCGATCATCGCGGCCGCGATCAACAACTATGCGCACGGGCATTCGGGCGTCCGTCCCGATGTCGTCGAACAGCTCGTCGCGCTGCTCGAGCACGATTGCCTGCCGGAAGTGCCGGCGCACGGCTCGGTCGGGTACTTGACCCACATGGCGCATGTCGCGCTCGTGTGCGTCGGGCACGGCCATGCGCGCCATCGCGGCGAACGCATGCGCGGCGACGAGGCGCTGCGGCGTATCGGCCGCGAACCGCTGGTGCTCGGCGCGAAGGAGGGGTTGAGCCTGGTCAACGGAACGCCGTGCGTCACGGGGCTGGCTGCGCTCGCGCTCGCCCGCGCCGAACGGTTGCTCGACTGGGCCGACTGGATCGCGGCGATGAGCTTCGAGAACCTGGGCGGGCAACTCGCCGCATTCGATCCGGCTTCGCTCGCGCTGCGGATTTCCCCCGGTATCGGGCAGGTCGGCGCCCGTGTGCGTGCGCTGCTGGCGGACAGCGGCATGCTTGCCGCGGCGAGCGGCCGGCATACGCAGGATCCGCTCAGCCTGCGCACGATTCCGCACGTGCATGGCGCGGCGCGCGACGTGTTCGACGTCACGGCGGAGGTCGTCGATCGCGAACTCGCATCCGTGACCGACAATCCGGTCGTGGCCGGCACGCGAGACGCGCCGGCCGTGCATTCGCAGGCGCACGCGGTCGGCGCCGGCATCGCGCTCGCGATGGACAGCCTCGCGGCGGCGATGGCGCAAGTCGCCGCGATCGCCGAGCGGCGTCTCGACCGGCTCGTGAATCCGCTCGTCAGCGGGCTGCCGGCGTTTCTTGCCGCGCCGGGCGGCAGCTGTTCGGGTTTCATGATCGCGCAGTACACGGCGGTCGCGCTGGTCGCGCAGAATCAGCGGCTTGCCGCGCCGGCGAGTCTCGACGGCGGCATCACGTCGGGGCTGCAGGAAGATCACCTGTGTCATGCGACGCCGGCCGCGCTGAAGGCGCTCGACATCATCGAGAATACGACGCGCGTGCTCGCGATCGAGCTATTGGCCGCCGCGCAGGCGTACGACCTGCAGCCGGGCGACACCGCGCGGGCCGCATCGACGGACGCGCTGTGGCGGCATGTGCGCACGCGCGTGCCGGTCTATCGCGACGACCGGCCGCTCGCGGACGATATCGCGATCGCGGCCGGCATCGTCGCAGGCGTGCCGCCTTCGTTGCAGTGACGACAGGCGAGGACGGGCCGATTACCCAACATTCATTCGGTCGAGGGCGCATGAGCGAAACGGAACGCAAGCTTTTCGCACGGCCGGCGCAGGCGTCGGCCGACACCGTGCCGGCGCGGGCACTGCCGGCCTATCAGCAGATCAAGCGCTACGTCGTCGAGCGGATCGCGAAGGGCGACTGGAAGCCCGGCGCCGCGATCCCGACCGAGGCCGAACTGGTCAAGGAATTCGGCGTGGCCCGGATGACGGTGTCGCGCGCGCTGCGCGAACTGACGGCCGAGCGCGTGCTGACCCGCATCCAGGGGGCCGGCACGTTCGTCGAGCGCCGGCATTACGAGTCGACGGTGCTGGAGATCCGCAACATCGCGGACGAGATCGCCGAGCGCGGCCATCGGCACAGTGCGCGCGTGCTGCTGATCGAGCGCAGCGTCGAGCCGGACGCGATCGATGCGCTCGGACTGCGCGCCGGACCCGTGTTTCATTCGCGCATCGTGCATTACGAGGAAGACGAGCCGATCCAGTTCGAGGATCGCTACGTCAATCCGGCCTTGTTTCCCGCGTATCTGGAGCAGGACTTCACGCTCGAGACGCCGAATCATTACATGGTGAGACTCGCGCCGATCCAGCGGGCGGAGTTCCGGATCTACGCGGAGAAGCCCAACGCGCAGGTGCGTCGGCATCTCGTGATGGAAATCGGTGAACCGTGTTTGCTGCTACGACGCCGCACGTGGGTCGGCGAGCATGTCGCCACGTCGGTCAGGCTGTGGCATCCGGCGTCGCGGTTTCATCTGGCGGGCAAGATGTAGGGACGTGCGGCGGCCCTGGGCGGGACGCACATTTGCCGCTGCGGCCGGCGCTGGCGATGTACCCGTATGGGTCGTGATGGCGCAATGTCGCACCTGCATCGAAAGACGATACACTGCGCGGGTTCCCGATCCGGTCGGGAGCGTCGGGGAACCGGGCGACCGCATCGCGGCACCCGCGCGGAGCACGCCACGGGCCCGGACTCATTCGAAAAAAATCGAGAGAAAGAGAGGGCCCATGCTGACACGTCTTCGTAACGGCATCCTTCGTGCACAGGACCTGCGCGAATCCGGAGCCGCTTCACCCACCCAGCGCCCATCGATGGCGTGCGAACTGGTCGAGCTGAGCGCGAAGCGCGCGACGTGGCGCGTCCCCGTGCCGAATCAGGCGGACTGCTATCTGAAGGCCGAGCCGGGTGGACCCGAGCGGTTTGTCGTCCATATCGACGCGGAGACGTTCTATCGCCGCTGGCTCGAGACGAGCCCCACGTTCCCGAAACAGAATTCGCAGGATTGCGTACCGCGCCGGGCCATGTCGCTCGACAGCAAGTTCGCGGTAGCGGCCACCGCGTTCAGGGGCGGCCGCGACGCACCTGTGACGCTGCCGTCGGTCGGCTACTGGGCGGCGGCAAGCGGCTACGAGGTCGCGATGAGCGACGGCATGACGCGCACCTTCTGGCTGCTCGCCCATCGCGTGCGGTCGTTTCCCGTCAGCGTGGCCGACGCGAGCTGGGCGACGATACTGAACGGCATGGCCGGCATCGGCGTGGCGCCGATCGCGTTCAGCGAACTGTTCGCCCGGCGCGCATAAGCGCGACGCCGCCGCGCAGCGCGCATCGTCCGGCGCGATTTGACACCTGGCGTCGCCGCCCATTAAAGTCGCGACGCGGGGCGGTGGGTCAAGCACACGCCCGGAACAGGCAGCCGATGTTCCAGGACTACGGGGCTACCCCGTGGATCAGATCGATACGCCGATGCGTCGCAAGTGCGCATGTTGCGCGTTGCGCAACGACGGCTCTCGCAGCACCAGCCACGTTGACTCATCGTCCCGCCTTCCTTTTCCCATGCACTCATCCCTGCGCAATACCACCCGCACGATTGCCGAGGCGATGCTCGCCGGTCCGCCCGAACGCGACGGCGTCGTCGCGCGGATGGCCGCCGTGCTCGGCGAGGCACAGCCGTGGACGCGCGAATGCGCGGACCTCGCGCTCGCCCGCTTCGGCGCGGACTGGGCCGATACCGACACCGACGCGCTCGCGGCGCTCCTGGCCGAGGCGCCCGCGTTCGTGCGCGCATGGTATGGCGAGCGTCGGCCGGTGGTGATCCGCATCGTGCGGCGGCCGCTGGTCCAGCGACCGTTGCCGGCGCCGCTCGCGGGCTGCGATGTGCCGCAATGGCCGACGCCCGGCGATCTCGCCGGCTGGCTCGGGGTGAGCGCGCCGGAACTCGACTGGCTGTCCGACCACTGGCGCGTCGACGCGCGCAGCGGCGCCACGCCGCTGCATCACTACACATACGTCGCGGTCGACAAGCGCAGCGGCGGGTGCCGCCTCGTCGAAATCCCGAAGGGGCGGCTGCGCGAAGCGCAGCGCCGCATCCTGCACGGGCTGCTCGATCGCATCGCGCCGCATGGCGCGGTCCACGGTTTTCGCAAGGGGCACGGGATCGTGTCGTTCGCGACGCCGCATGCGGATCGCGATGTCGTCGTGCGTTTCGATCTCGCGGACTTCTTCGTGTCGGTGCGCGCCGCGCGCGTCCATGCGCTGTTCGCGACGCTCGGCTATCCGGCCGAAGTCGCGCGGATCCTCACCGGGCTCTGCACCAATCGCGTGCCGTCGGCGCGGCTGCTCGCGCCGGACCTGCGCGACCGGTTCGACTGGATCGGCCGTCAGCGCTATCGCGAACGGCATCTGCCGCAGGGCGCGCCGACGTCGCCGGCGCTCGCGAACCTGTGCGCGTTCCGGCTCGACCTGCGGCTCGCCGCGCTCGCGCGTTCGGTCGATGCGACCTATACGCGCTATGCGGACGATCTCGCGTTTTCCGGCGGCGGCGCGCTCGCACGCGACGTCGAGCGGCTGCAAGTCCGGGTCGCCGCGATCGCGCTCGAGGAAGGCTTCGCGCTGCAATTGCGCAAGACCCGCGTGATGCGGCGGGGCACGCGGCAGCAACTGGCCGGCGTGGTCGTCAACCGGCATCCGAACCTGTCGCGCGACGCATTCGATCGACTCAAAGCGATCCTGACCAACTGCATCCGGCGCGGCCCGGCGTCGCAGAATCGCGATGCGCATCCGGATTTCCGTGCGCATCTGGCCGGGCGCGTCGCGCATGCGACGGCGCTGAATGCGGCGCGCGGCGCGAAGCTGCGCGTGCTGTTCGACCGGATCGTGTGGGACGCCGGCGGCGCGGGCCGCTGACCCGTCGGCCCGCGTCGACGCCGGTCGGCAGACTTCTGCAACACGACGCCGCGCACTGCTATCATTCGCGCCATGCCGCGCCCGTGCCAGGGGCGGCGAATCACTTGCCGCCGCCGTTCGCTTCATGCATGCGTACGCGGCGTGCCGCCCGTTGCCGGCTTGGTTCAAGCTGCCAGTGACGCACGACGTCGTTTAGTGCGCATCGCGCAAATCATGCCGGCTCAGGTGGACGATTCACCTATTTGACAGCCCCGATCGGCGGAACTTCGTGGTAGGTTCGGCCATCGGAGCTTTTTGCAAAAACATGCCCAAAGAGGATGAATACATGACCCAGGCCCTGCAGGAACTCGAAGCACAACTTCGGGACCTGAACATCAAGCTGTCAGAGGCGAAGCAGAAGGAGAAGCAAGCCGCGCTCGCGGCCTTCAAGGAACAGGTCGAGCTTTTGGGAATTTCGCAGCAGGAAGTGCTGAGCGCGCTCGGCTACATCGTCCAGCGCAAGCGCAAGGCGCCTGCCAAGTACTACGATCCGTCGACCGGCCGCTCGTGGTCGGGGCGCGGCCCGCGGCCGAAATGGCTCGAAGGCAAGGATCTCGAAGCGCTGGCGGTCGACCGCGAGGCCAAGACCTGGTGGCCCGGGGACGATCAGGGCTGAAGCCCGGCGCGCCGCAAGGCGACCGGGCGCCGTCCGGTTCGCGCAGGCGGGCCGGCCGGCAATTCGCCGCCCGCCCGCCGTCTTTCATTCGGTGTCCGGCCTGATCGCGACATCGCCGGCCTCGCCGCCGACACCGGATCGACGTTTTCCTTTTCCTTTTCCCGCTCGTTGCCTCCGTTGTTGCCTCCGTTGCCCGCGCGCCGTCCGGCCAGCGCGGGCGCGACGCGCGTCCACCGCCGTCGTTCGCCGTCGTTCGCCGGCACAGGCCTTAGAATGTCGCCGGACATTCGTGGCAGGACACCATGGCAGCAAACATGAAATCTTCGACGCTCGGCGGCCCGTCGGCCACGCGCGTGGAGCAGGTCGGCGCGTACGCGTGGAAAGCGCTGGCCGGATCGGCGATCGGCTACGCGATGGACGGCTTCGACCTGCTGATCCTCGGCTTCATGCTGCCGGCGATCACGGCGGCGCTGCACCTGACGCCCGGACAGGGCGGCGCGCTGGTCACGTGGACACTGATCGGCGCGGTCGCGGGCGGCATCGTGTTCGGCGCGCTGAGCGATCGCTACGGACGCGTGCGCGTGCTGACCTGGACGATCCTGCTGTTCGCGATCTTCACCGGCTTGTGCGCATTCGCGCGCGGCTTCGAGGATCTGCTCGTCTATCGCACCATCGCGGGCATCGGCCTCGGCGGCGAATTTGGGATCGGCATGGCCCTCGCGGCCGAAGCGTGGCCTGCAGCCAAGCGCGCCCGCGTGTCGTGCTACGTCGCGCTCGGCTGGCAGGCCGGCGTGCTGCTGGCCGCGCTGCTGACGCCGTTTCTGCTGCTCCACATCGGCTGGCGCGGCATGTTCGTGGTCGGCGTGCTGCCCGCGCTGCTCGCGTGGGTGATGCGCAACAAGCTGCACGAGCCGGAAGCGTTCGTGCAGCGCGCGACGCAGCCCACGTCCAACGCGTTCCGCATGCTCGTCGCCGACGGCCGCACCGCGCGCACGAGCCTCGGCATCGTGATCCTGTGTTCGGTCCAGAATTTCGGCTACTACGGGATCATGATCTGGCTGCCGACCTTCCTGTCGAAGCAGATGGGCTTCTCGTTGACGAAATCGGGGCTGTGGACGGCGGCGACCGTCGTCGGGATGATGATCGGCGTCTGGGTGTTCGGCCAACTGGCCGATCGCATCGGCCGCAAGCCGACGTTCCTGCTGTATCAGCTCGGCTCGGTCGTGACGGTCATCGCGTATGCGCGGCTGTCGGACCCGACGACGATGCTGTGGGCCGGCGCGCTGATGGGGATGTTCGTCAACGGGATGGTCGGCGGCTACGGGACGCTGATGTCGGAAGGCTATCCGACGGCCGCACGCGCGACCGCGCAGAACGTGCTGTGGAACATCGGCCGCGCGGTCGGCGGCTTCGGCCCGGTCGCGGTCGGCGCGCTCGCCGCGCACTACGGGTTCCAGACGGCCATCGCGCTGCTCGCCGGCCTGTACGTGCTCGACATGATCGCGACGCTGTTCCTGATCCCCGAGCTCAAGGGCGTCGAGCTCGAATGAGCGCGGCGCGCGTACGCGCCGCCACGATTTCACCGGAAACCACGATGCAACGGAAAACCAGGACGATTGGCGTGATGGGCTCGGGCAAGGAGCCGTGGGCCGCATTTTCGGAACCGCTCGGCGCGTGGCTCGCGCAGGCCGGGTTCAACCTGCTGACGGGCGGCGGGCAGGGCGTGATGCTGGCGGTCGCGCGCGCGTTCGCCGGCGTGCCCGGTCGGACCGGACGATCGATCGGCATCGTGCCGACGCAGGCCGATCCGGTCGCGGGCTTCGTGCCGCTCGACGGCTATCCGCATCCGTTCGTCGACATTCCGGTCCTCACGCCGCTGCCGCGCCGCGAGCCGGGCGCGGCTCCGGACACGATCAACCGCAACTACGTGAACGTGCTGAGCAGCGACCTGATCGTGGCCCTGCCGGGCGGGCACGGGACGGCGGAAGAGATCGCGCTCGCGCAGCGCTGGCGCAAGCCGCTCGTCTGCTTCGGGCCGGACGGTGCGTTTCGGTCGCTTGCCGCGGACGCGGTGTGCACGTCGTCGCTCGACGACGTGATCCGGTTCGTTGGCGATGCGTTTGCGGCGGAGCGGGAGCAGGCGTTGCGGTAGCTCAGGGCCGGTGTCACCGCATCGAGGTCGATGAAGGTCGACCCGGGCCGCATGCATGCAACCAAGGCTTCGACGACGTCGGCCGCGGACGCCGCCGCGACGGCGGAAACGATCCACCATGCGTCGCGATTGCCATGCACTTGCCCGATCGCACGACGACAGTGTGCGGCGCGCGCGAATGGTCGTCCGTCGCACCCGGTCGATGGGCTCAGAATGAATGCGTCATCCCCACATGCGCGAGCAGTTGCGAGCGCCCCGACGACGGGCCGTTCGGATAGGTCGCCGCCGTCGCCCCGTTGCCCGATGCGAGCTGCCACGTCAGCGTCGCCTGCAATTGCGTGCGTTTCGACAGCGCGTACAGGTTGCCGGCCTCGAGCGTGTTCCAGTGCATGCCGTCCAGGCGCGAATACGTGTAATCGAGCGTGACCGCTTCCGCCGCGGTGAACTGGTAAAGCGTGCCGACGTCGATGTTCTGCATGTGCGTGGCCGTGCGTGCGCCCTTGATGTCCGTCCGCGTGTACAGCACGTTGACGTGCCACGGTTCCGTGATCCGGTACGTGAGCCCAATACCCAGGTTGTTGACCTCGTTCGACTGGAAAGTCTTTTGCGCGGATAGCGTCTGGTCGAGGAACCGGGTCCAGCCGAAGTAGTTGTACAGGTCGAGCACGCGACGCTGGGTCGTCATGTACGTGACGCCGACCGACAGCGGGCCGCGATCGTAGGTGGCGTACGCGCCCGCACTGTGGCCGGTCGCGTCCGACCCGGTGAAGCCGTACAGGGCACCGACGCGTATGCCGTACCATTCCGGACTCCGATATTTCACCGCATTCTCGATCTGGTAGCCGTTGGTCAGGCTGTCCAGGTTACCCGCATGGAACGCGTACAGGCTGCGATTCCAGAACGCGTTCGAATAGCGGATCGCGACGTCGTCCATCAGGTCGGCCTGGCGGCCGAACGTGATCGTGCCGAACGGACCGTCGAGGCCGACATACGCCTGCCGGTCGAATAACGTGTTGGACTTGATCAGCATGCCCGTATTGACGTTGAAGCCGCTCTCCAGCGCGAACACCGCGCGATAGCCGCCGCCGAGCGCCTCGTTGCCGCGCAGTCCCCAGCGCGTCGGCGCGCCGATCCCGGACGCCGTGCCCCACGACGCGCCACCGCGCTTGTTGCTGATGTAGGTAACGCCGGAATCCACCTGGCCCCACATGGTGACCGAACTGCTTTGTGCGTGTGCGAGCGAAACCAGCGAGGCGCCGCATCCGGCGATAAGAAAGGTGCGAGGCAGGATTTTCATGTGTCAGGGACCGGGAAGCGGGCGGACAGACCAACCGAGCGATATATACAAATGACCACTGGTGGACATTTCGTTATCAAGTGAAAAAAATCATAGGGCCCGGTTTTGATATGAATCAAGCGGAAAATAATTAAACGCGCCTTGACCCGTGCTTTTGTCCACGCGATCATCGCGTCTCATATGGTCGAAATGTCCATTCATGGACATGTAGGGCCAGGAAAAGACAAGGGACGACCGATGCCTGACACCTCCTCCCGGAAGCCCACCCGCATCCGCTTCCTGATGCTGTTTCTCGTGTTCGTCGGCACGGTCGTCAACTACGTCGATCGCGCGAACCTGTCGGTCGCGGCGCCGCTGCTCAAGCACGAATTCGGGCTCGACCCGGTGGCGATCGGCGTACTGTTCTCCGCGTACTCGTGGACCTACGTGCTGGCCAACCTGCCGGGCGGCTGGGTCGTCGACCGTTTCGGCTCGCGCGTGATGTACGCGGTGGCGCTGCTGACCTGGTCGAGCTTCACGCTGCTGCAGGGTTTCGCGGGCCGCTTCGCGACGCTGTTCGGGCTGCGCCTGGGCGTCGGCATCGCGGAGGCGCCGACCTTCCCGATCAACAACCGCGTCGTGTCGATCTGGTTTGCGCAGCGCGAACGCGGCATCGCGACCAGCGTGTATCTGGTCGGCCAGTACGTCGGCATGGCCGCGCTGACGCCGGTGCTGTTCTGGATCGCCGGCACGTTCGGTTGGCGCGAGATATTCTTCGCGACGGGCCTCGTCGGCGTCCTGTGGGCCGGCGTCTGGTATCTGCTGTATCGCGACCCCGAGCAGTGCAAGTGGGCGAACGATGCCGAACTCGAGCACATCCGCACCGGCGGCGCGGTGGTCGAGATCGGCAAGCCCGCGCGCGGCGAGCCGTTCCCGTGGCGCAAGCTCGCGATCGTGTTCCGCAACCGCCAGATCATCGCGATCTGCGCGGGCAAATTCGCGTCGCTATCGTCGTTGTATTTCTTCCTGACGTGGTTCCCGAGCTACCTGATCACCGAGCGTCACATGACCGTGCTGAAAGCGGGCGGCGCGGCGTCGGTCCCGTTCATCTCCGCATCGGTCGGCGTGCTTGCGGGCGGCGCATTGTCCGACTGGCTGCTGCGGCGCGGCGCGAGCGTCGGTGCCGCGCGCAAGACGCCGATCATCACCGGTCTGCTGCTGGTCCCGACGATGTCGTTGGCGGTGCTGACGGACACCAACTGGGTCGTGATCGCGATCATGTCGTTCGCGTTCTTTGCGCAGGGCGTCGCGTCGGCATCGTGGTCACTGATCGGCGACATCGCGCCGCGCAGCATGCTCGGGGTCACGGGCGGCGCGGTCAACTTCGTCGGCAACCTGTCTGGTATCGTTACGCCCATCGCCATCGGCTTCATCGTTCGCGAGACGGGTTCGTTCGGATGGGCGCTCGGGTTGATCAGCGTGTTCGCGGTGATCGGCGCGTTGTGCTACACGTTCCTGCTCGGCGAGGTCAAGCGCATCGAGCTCGATCCGCCGGCCACGGGCGGCAGCGCGCCCGAACCGCTGAAGTCGACGGTGCAGGACTGACGACGCAAGGCCACGATGAACCCAGATACGCCCGATACCACCGGCACGCTTTCCGACGACGACACCTATCTCGTTCCCGCGCTCGAGCGCGGCCTGCGGATCCTCGAACTGTTCAACGCACGCGATCCGGTTCTGACGCCGAACCTGATCGCGCAGCGGCTGGGCTTGCCGCGCACTACGGCGCTGCGACTCGTGCAGACGCTGCAGACGCTCGGCTATCTTGAACGCGCGAACCGCGATCGCGACGTGCGGCTCGGCGCGCGCGTCATGAAGCTCGGCTTCGATTACCTGAGCTCGCTCGCGTTGACCGACATCGGCACGCCGGTGATCGAGCGGCTGCGTGATGCGACCGGTTTCGCGAGTCATCTGGTGGTGCGCGACGGCCGCGACGTCGTGTTCGTCGCGAAGGCGTGGACGCACGATTCGGTGATGAGCGCGATCAAGGTCAACATCGGTACGCGCATTCCCGCACATGCTTCGGTGCACGGCCACGTGCTGCTTGGCGATCTCGACCAGGCGGAACTCGACGCGCTGTTCCCGGAGCCGATGCTGCCGACCTATACGCCGCACACGCCGCGTACCGCGACGGAAGTATATGCGCGCGCGCAGAAGTATGCGGCCGACGGCTACGCGCTCAGCGAATCGTCGTTCGAGCCCGGCATCTCGGTGATCAGCGCGCCGGTGCGCGACAGCAGCGGCTTGATCGTCGCCGCGGTCACGCTGACGGTCGCGCGGCCGTTCCTCGAGAAGTCGATGATCGACCAGGGGCTCGTCGGGCAGGTCCGGCAGGCGGCCGCCGATCTGTCGGCGCGGCTCAACTACCACGCTGCCGAGCACGGCGCCGACCACGACTGAGCCGGCGACCGGGCTGGTGCCCCGCGTCGCCCCGCGCTCACCGCCCCGTTTTCAACTGCGCCCACAACCGGTTCTGCAGCCGGCGAATCTCGGGCGGCATCGGCTTGAGCAACGTCATCCTGCTCAATACCTCGTCGGACGGATACACCGACGGATCGCGCGCGATCGCGGGCTTCACGTACTGACGCGCGGCCTTGTTCGCGGTCGGGTAGAACACCGCGTTGGTGATGCCCGCATTGACCTTCGGGTCCTGCAGGTAGTTGATCCACTTCAGCGCGGCATCGCGGTTCGGCGCGTCCTTCGGGATCACCATCATGTCGAACCACAGCAGGCCGCCTTCCTTCGGATTCGCGAAGCGGATCTCGTACGGGCGTTTCGCTTCGGCCGCGCGGCGGTGCGCGATGCCGACGTCGCCCGAGTAGCCGAACGACACGCACAGGTCGTTGTTCGCGAGATCGTTGATGTAGCCCGACGAGTTGAACTGCGTGATGTACGGGCGCACCTTCTTCAGCACGTCGTAGGCGGCGCGGTAGTCGGCCGGGTTCGTGCTGTTCGGGTCCTTGCCCATGTACTGCAGCGTCGCGGCGAACACATCGACGGCCTGGTCGAGGAACGACACGCCGCACCCCTTCAGCTTCGCCATGTTGGCCGGATCGAACACCAGCGCCCAACTGTCGACCGGCGCCTTGTCGCCGAGCGCCTTCTTCACGGCCCGCACGTTGTAGCCGATGCCGTCGGTGCCGTAGGCCCACGGCACGCCGTACTGGTTGCCCGGGTCGGCGTCGGCGACCATCTTCATCAGCAGCGGGTCGAGATTCGACAGGTTCGGCAGCTTCGATTTGTCGAGCGGCTGGTAGACGCTCGCCTGAATCTGCTTGGCCATGTAGTTCGACGTCGGCACGACGATGTCGTAGCCGGAGTTGCCGGACAGCAGCTTCGCCTGCAGCGTGTCGTCGCTGTCGTAGTTGTCGTAGCGAACGTGAAGGCCGGTCTGTTTCTGGAAGTTCGGGATCGTGTCCGGCGCGATGTAGTCGGACCAGTTGTAGATGTTCAGTTCGCCGGCTGCGTGGGCGGCAGTGCCGGCGGTGGCGATCGACAGGATGGCGGCGGCTGAAAGGGTACGGTGGAGCGGGCGGATTCGCATGACGAAGTCTTTCCTGGCGGAGCGCGTCGAGCCCGGCGTACGGGCCATCGCGCGACGGTTCATCGGATGGAACAGGCGTGCATGATCCGTGCTGTCGACGAGCACGGGCAGTGCAATGCAATCAGGAGTGCGTTCGATGTCGCGCGGGGCTTGCGGCCAAACGCGGCGCGAGCCGATCCCGTCGCCGCTCAGGCGACACGATGCGCAGGTCGAACGGACACGAAGAAGGGGAAAGGCGCGCTAAGGCAGCAGCGACGCCACGTCGTCGGTATGGATCGCGACGGACGCACGGGCGGCGACGGCGTTGTGACGGCGAACGGAACGGCGGGACAGGATGGTGTAGATCGACAGAGACAGGCGAGGACTTCGCCAGCCGTCACGGTCGTCGAGGGACGGCAGCGCGGCGCGCAGGTTTCGCGCATCGCCTCGTCTCCATCGCACCAGCGGGCCACGGATTCTCACGATTACTCTCGACCGGGTTGTTGAAAGTATTGAACACCCGACGCTTCGCCAACGGCTGCCGTTTCAGGCTGCGGTCATCGCGATTGCCGCGGGGCGGCATCGGCTGCATGGCGCGGACTGAAAGCTTGGCATTCAGCGAAATCGCCGAAACATGACGCTCCCGTGAATCATCGGATAAATCGCTGTAAGGATGTCTCCGGATTTTCCCTAGTGATGGGCAGGATGGCGACGCGGTGCGGCAGCGTGCACATCGCGCTTGCGAGCGTACTGGCGGCGGCCGGAATGCGGTCGAAGTGATGAGAATATTAGACGGCTGGATAGCCCGCGCCGTCTCGCGACGACGAAGCGGGCGCGGGTGTGGCGGCGCGTTATGCGACCCGAATCCCGAAGTTCTCGATCAGCATGGCCGCCTGATCGTAGGAGACGGTCGCGCCGCGTAGCACGCCGGACGCGAGCAGCCTGGGCGTGCCGCCCAGGTCCACGTCGCGCAGGTCGGCACCCTCGAAGCGAGCGTCGTTCAGATGTGCGTTGCGCAGGCTGCCGCCTTCGAACACGGCATCGCGGAAGTCCGCGCCGGCGAGATCGGCGTCCGAGAAATCGAGCGCCACGAGCCGGGTTTTACGGAACGAAAAGCGCCGCAGGCTCGCACCGACCAGCAGCGTGCTGGCGAATTCGAGTCCAAGCGATTTGCATTCCTCAAAATCGGCACCGGTCAGCCGGCATTCGTTGAAGCGGACCGATCCGAGCTTGCTGCGCCGCCAGCTCGTATTGTTGAGGTCGCACGACCGGAACGCGGCGTCCTCGAGATCCGACGACGCAAAGTCGGTTTGGCGGGCCCGGCAGCGAATCCACGTGGTGTGCGCGAGCGTGGCGCCGACGAACGACGCTTCCGCGAGCGCGCAGCGCTCGAATCGCGCGCCGCGCAGATCCAGGCGCGACAGATCGGCGCTTTCGAGGTCGCAATCCTCCAGGTGGAGGGGCGCAGGTGAGCCTTCGATGAGCTGCATCAATTTGGCGCGATCCAGCGTGCGGCCGGTCACGAGGACACCGGGAGTCATGAGCGGATCCATTGTCGGGCGAATGTTCGGGGCAGACATTATCCGGATTTCGCGCGCGTCGTGCATCGGGCGGCGTGCGACAGCTAACGCCGGGCTGCTGCCCCCCACGCACGGCGAAGCTGTCCGCCGATATCAATCGCCGGACGGCCCGGGCCGGCTGAAGCGCTGCTCGACGACCTCGGTTCCCCAGTGCGTGCCTGCCGACTCGTTCGTCAACGCAAAGCCGAACGACTCGTACAGATGGCGCGCCGCATCGAGCCCCTTGAAGGTCCACAGGTAGGTTTCGCGAAACCGGTGTTCGTCGACGAAACGCATCGCCAGCGTCATCAATTGACGCCCGACGCCCGAGCCGCGCAACGCGTCGTTGACGATGAACCAGCGCAGGTGCGCGACGCCCGTCGTCGGGTCGCCGTCGATCGCGAGCGACGCGAGTGTCCGGCCGTCTTCCTGGCACAGCCACAGCGCCTTGCCCGCGGCCGGCAGCGTGCCCGCGAAGGCGGCCAGCTCGGTCGCCACCCGCTGTTCGAAGAAGGCGCCGAAACCCCAGTGTTCCGCATAGAAGCGCGCATGCAGGCTCGCGATGTCGCCGATGCAGCCCGGCTGATAGCCTTCGCGAATCGACGGCGCGTCGGCGGGTGCGACGGGCGCGCGGGCCGCGTTGTCCTGGGCGAGTGCATCGGCATACAGCGCGAGCGAACGCAGCAGCGCCTGCTGGTCGGCCGGAATCATCCGGCGCAGCGCGTTCGACACCTGATCGGTCGCGAACGTATCGATTCTTTTTCGGAGCTTTTTGCCTTCGGCGGTCAGGTACAGCTCGATCGCCCGCGCGTCTTCGCTCGACACGCGCCGCTCCACGATACCGGCGGCTTCGAGCCGCGCGAGTTGCCGGCTCGTGTTCGATTTGTCGAGCCGCAGGATGGCGCCCAGATCCTTCGCGTTGATGCCGGGCGCCATCCCGATCTCGAGGATCGCGTGCACGGCCGACGGCGCCCAGTCGCTGTCGGCCAGCGTCGCGCGCATGAAGCCGAGCTCGCGTACCAGTTTGCGCGAGAAGTCGCGCAATTCGAGGATGGTCGCGTCGCGCGGCTTGGCCGGCGCGTCGATGAGGTCCATGGTCTGCCCCTGAAAGGTTGCGTATCGCAATCGATAATAGTTGCGGGTCGCAACTTGATCAAGGCGGATTTTCACGTAATCGATTGCTTCGGGGCGGCGCATCCGTGCGGCCGCCACCGCGACGGGTACTGAAGCGGATGGCCGGGCGCGGCGAAGTGGCTGCATACTGGGCGGCGTTGGCAGAGCTGCGAGCAGGGGCATCGGCCGACCCTCGATCGACGACCGCGGACCACGGAGATCACCATGAACAAGCTGTTGCCGATGACGATCGCGTTGCTGGCCGGGAGTGGCCTCGGCGCGGTGCCGCTCCATGCGGCCGGCGTGATGGATGCGGCGCCGTGCAGCGCCGCGCATGCGGCGGATCAGCGCGGCGGGAACGCCGCGATGCCGGGCACGTCGGTCCGCAGCTTCTCGACCGCCGGTTGTTCGGGTGCGGTTTTGCAGGGCGACCGGGCCACGGCGACCGTCAACGGCGACAGGGTGGAGTTGCGCGACGGCGTCGTCTATGTGAACGGCCGATCGTATGGTGCCGTCACGCCCGCGCAGACCGTCGAATACGAAGTCGCGCGCGATCGGCGCACATTGAAGGTCGACGGAAAAACGCGAGCGCCGCTGCGCTGATGCGTCTGGTTGCTTTCTGCAACGCGCGATGTCGATTCACTTCCCGAAGCCGGTGCAACGAAGCACCGGCCCGGGCGCGACTCAGGACGTGGCGACCGAGGCGACCGTCTCGGCCGGGCTGCCCGGCGGCTGGCCGGTTTGCCGGCGCGAGCGGCCCGAGCTGAGGTACGCGGCGATCGAGTCCTGCGTGATCTCGCCGAGCCACGCACCGTCGGGGTCGAGCACCGGCATCCACGACGCGCTGTACTGGTACATCTTCGACAGCACGATGCGCAGGTTGTCGTCCGCCGCGACGCCGGCCGGGAACGGCGTCACACGTTCGCCGCATACGCCGCCGTCGGTGCGTGCCGCGCGGCGCGTCACGTAGCCGAGCGCCCGGCCCGCGTCGTCGAGCACGGTCAGGTAGCGGCAGTCGGTTTCGTCCATCACCGCCAGTGCGTGTGCGAGCGGCGTATCGACGCGCGCGGTTTCGGGTTGCGTGGCGGCGTCGCCGGCCTTCACGAGCAGCAGGCGCTTGAGCGTGCTGTCCTGGCCGACGAACTGCGCGACGAACTCGTCGCGCGGGCGGGCGAGCAGCGTGTCGGGGTGATCGTACTGAACGAGCTGGCCGCGCCGGAACACGGCGATGCGATCGCCGAGCTTGATCGCTTCGTCGATGTCGTGGCTCACCATGATCACGGTCTTGTTCAGTTGCCGCTGCATCTGGAAGAACTCGTTCTGGATCGATTCGCGATTGATCGGATCGACCGCGCCGAACGGCTCGTCCATCAGCAGCACGGGCGGATCGGCGGCCAGCGCGCGAATCACGCCGATGCGCTGCTGCTGCCCGCCCGACAGCTCGCGCGGATAGCGCTTCAGGTACAGCTTCGGATCGAGCGCGACCATCGACATCAGGTCGCGCGCGCGTTCGGCGCAGCGCTTCTTGTCCCAGCCGAGCAGGCGCGGCACGACGGTGATGTTCTCCTCGATCGTCATGTTCGGGAACAGGCCGATCTGCTGGATCACGTAGCCGATGTGGCGCCGCAGGTCGACTTCGTTCAGCTGCGCCGTGTCCTCGCCGTTGATGAGCACGCGGCCCGACGTGGCGGCGATGAGCCGGTTGATCATCTTGAGCGTGGTGGTCTTGCCGCAGCCCGACGGGCCGAGGAACACGCAGATTTCCCCTTCGGGCACCGACAGGCTCACGGAGTCGACCGCGCGCACGGCCTGGCCGTCCTTGCGCGTGAAGGTCTTGGTCAGTTGGTCGAGTTCGATCATGTCTTCTGCACTCCCTTCGGTGTCAATGCACGTTGCAGCATCTGCAGCAGCCGGTCGGCGACGATCGCGAGCAGGCTCACGAGCACCGCGCCCACCAGCAGCTTCATCATGCTGCTCTGCCCGATCGCACGCAGGATCAGCGTGCCGAGGCCGCCCGCGCCGATCACGGCGGCGATCGTCATCACGCCGATGTTCATCACGACCGCGGTGCGCACGCCCGCGAGAATCACCGGCACCGCGAGCGGCAAGTCGACGAGACGCAGGCGCTGCCACGAGGTCATCCCGATGCCGGTGCCGGCTTCCTTGATCCCCGCATCCACGTTGTGCAAGGCCAGGTACGTGTTGCGCATGATCGGCAGCAGCGAGTAGAGGAATACGGCCGTGATCGCGGGCGCGGCGCCGATGCCCTGGCCGAAGCGCGAGAAGAACGGGATCATCAGGCCGAACAGCGCGATGGACGGCAGCGTGAGCACGAGCGTGGCGATGCCGAGCAGCGGCCCGGCGAGCCAGTCGTGGCGATTGATCAGGATGCCGAGCGGTACGCCGGCGACGATCGCGCAACCTACGGCGATCGCGACGAGCCACACGTGCTGCAGCGTGAGCTGCAGCAACTCGGGCCAGCTCGAAGCGAGATAGTCGAATACGTTCATCGGTTCTCCTTCAGGGCAGCGGGTGGGTGCGCAGGAACGCATCGGCGACGTCGCGCGGCGACTTGCCGTCGAGATCGACGGCCTTGGCCATCGCCTGCATCGCGTCGTTGTCGAGCGCGGCCGACAGCGCGTTGAGCTGCGTCGCGAGCTTCGGATTGCTTTCAAGCGTGCCCTTGCGGACCACGGGCGTCGCGTTGTACGGCGGGAAGAAGTGCTTGTCGTCCTCGAGCGGCACGATGCCGAAGCCCTTCACGCGGCCGTCGGTCGTGTAGACGAGGCCGATCTTCAACTGATTGTTGTGCAGGGCCGTATAGACGAGCCCCGGATCCATCTGCTTCAGTTGCGCGCGGCTGAACTGCATGCCGTAGGCGGCGAGCAGCGGCTTCAGGCCGTCGGGGCGATTCGCGAATTCCGCATCCATGCCGAATACGTAATGCTTCGCGGCGGGATCGTTCTTCAGGTGCTCGGCGAGCTGCGACACCGTGCGGATGCCGGTGGCCTGCGCGAGTTCGCTCGGCAGGCCGATCGCATAGGTGTCGTTGAGCGGCGACGCATCGAGCCACACGAGCCCGCGCGGCACGTCGAGCGCCTTGACGCGCCGGTACATCTCCTCGGGCGACAGCTTGTCCTGGATCTTGTTGTAGACGAGCGCCGCCGTGCCCGTGTAGTCCCACATCAGGTCGAACTGGCCGTTCTCCAGCGCGCTGCGCGCGAGCGTGCTGCCGAGCCCGGCGCGGACTTCGACGTCGTAGCCGCGCGAGCGCAGGTATTGCGATGTGAGTTCCGCCAGCACGTACTGCTCGGTGAAGTTCTTCGCGCCCAGCACGAGCTTCGCGGCGAACGCCGGCGTGCTCGCGGCGACGCACAGCGCGCCGACGGTGCACAGGCGTGCGAACGATCGAAGGATGCGATGAAGCGTCATGCGGCACCTCCGTGGCGTGCGAGCCAGTGACGGCTGCCGGCTGCGACGATGCCGTCCAGCACCAGTGCCAGGATCGCGGTGAGCGATGCGCCGAGCAGCAGCAGCGGCTGGTTGTCGAGGTAGATGCCGGGAAAGATCAGCGAGCCGAGACTGTCCGCGCCGATCAGGTACGCGAGCGGCGCCGTGCCGACGTTGATCGCGAGCGCGGTGCGCACGCCGCCGACGATGATCGGCAAGGCGTTGGGCAATTCCACGCGAACCAGCGATTGCCAGCCCGTCATGCCGATGCCCTTGGCGGCTTCGCGCAGCGCGGCCGGTACGTTCTTCATCCCTTCGTAGGCGTTACGCGTGACGGGCAGCAGCGAGGCGAGAAACAGCGCGACGATCGCCGGCACGTTGCCGATGCCGAAGATGCCGAGCGCGATGGCGAGCACCGCGAGCGACGGGATCGTATTGCCGATGTTGAAGACCTGCATGAAGCGCTCGGCCTGGCGCTGGAATCGCGGCCGGCTCAGCAGTACGCCGGCCGGCACGCCCACGGCGATGGCCAGTGTCATCGAATAGACGACCAGCAGCATGTGCTGGCCCGCGTAGTAGGCGAGATCGTCCGAGCGCTGCTTGAACGTCTCGGCGCCGATGCCGCGCGCCAATGCCCATCCCACGGCGATGATGGCCACCAGGCTGCCCACCAGCTGGACAGTGCGTCGAGTCATGAAGATACGCCTCCTCGATTCGGTGCGACGCGCGCAGGCGCACGCCGCGATGACGCCGCATGGCGTCGCGATGGAAGTTCGTGATCCCGGCATGGCCGCGATTGAACTGACGGAAACAGTGCTGCCGGCTGCACCGAGGTGCGGCTGGCGGTCGGTTGAACGCGACGACGCGTTCGTCTGATTGTCAGGTTCAGCCCGGCGGCGCCGTAACGGCGAGGCGCGTTCGAGCAGGGCACCGTCCTGTGAAGACGGCATGGATGCGGGCGGCTTGGCGACGACCGCTGGGGCCGGAGGCCCCTTTGACGTGGCGAAACGGATGCATGCGCAACGAAGTGCGAAATGACATCACGTTGCGCACGAGATCATGCGTTTTGTGATGAAGTTGAGGCGAGTATAGAACAATCGATCGAACGCGTCTACCGTGGGGAGCGATCGCGGCGATGCGTGGCCGGTCGTGCGAGGGCCACGAGCAGGGTGCGTGAAAATTGATTCGAAGCCCGAATCAGTGGACGAGACCGGCGTGGCGACGGGCGATGCGCGAGCGGTCTCGCCGCATGAAATCGTTACCGCGCGATGCGGCGCGCGGTGGTGCCGATCACGTTGGTCAGCAGCCGCACGATCGTCAGCGCGGTCATCTCGCGCACATCGAGCGCCGGGTGATATTCGACGACGTCGATTCCCGCGAGGCGCGTGTTCGCGCACAGGTGCCGCAGTACGCCGCGCGTCTGGTGGAACGTCAGGCCGCCCGGCATCGGCGCGACCACGCCCGGCGCGATGCTCGGGTCGAGGCCGTCGATGTCGACGGTCACGAACCACGGCGCGTCGTCCACGAGGTGCCGCGTGACGGCTTCGATGCCTTCATCGTGCACGACGTCGGCCGGCACGAGCACGTTGCCCGAGCGCAGCGCGTCCTCCACGTCGCTCGGGCGCGCGCTGCCGCTGCCGCGCAGGCCGACCTGGACGATCCGCCTGACGAACGGCATCTCGCGGATGCGCCGGATCGGGCTCGAATAGCCGTGCCGTTCGCCGTTCACCTCGTCGCGGAAGTCGAGATGCGCGTCGAACTGCAGCACGTTCAGCGGTCCGTACGCCTCGAACGCGCGCACGCACAGCGCCGGAATCGAATCGTCGCCGCCGAGCACCACCGGAATCGCGCCGCGCTCGAGCAGCGACGCGACGGCGGACGTCACGGCCGCCGCGTTGCGCGCGACGTCCAGCGTGCCGGGCAGGTTGCCGCAATCGACGCAGGTCGCGCCCGTGTCGCCGAACAGCGTGCCCTGCAGGTCGAAGTCATAGTGTCCGATCTGGCGCCCGTAGCGGAAGCTGCGCTCGCGCACTTTGTCGGGCGCGTTGGACGCGTCGCAGTGCAGCAGCGCCGGGCCGTACGGCACGCCGTACGGCGCGCCGAGGACGGCGAACGTGGCGGAGACTCGCTCCGTATCCGGCTCGCAACCCTGAGCAAGAAACGGCACCTTCGGTGAATCGCAAAGCATGTTTTCCTCGTTGAATAAGCGGGCCGAACGCGTGTGAACGTGTGACCGTCAGTCGGCGACCACGTGTTCGAGCACGTCGGAGCGGATCGGCCCGAGCATGAAGATGTAGATCAGGCATCCGATGATCGCCATGATCGACGCCGAGATCAGGCCGGGCGTGAACGAGCCGGTCGCGTCCTTCAGCAGGCCGATCACGGCCGGGCTCGCGATGCCCGCGAGATTGGAGATGCAGTTCTGGAACCCGGCGACCGTGCCGGCCACCGAGCGTTCGCCGCGTGCGGACACGTCGGCCGGCAGCGCGAGAATGCTCGACGTGGCGACCGACACGCCGAAGAACGCGATCGACAGGAGCAGCAGCGCGAGCCAAGCCTGCGACGCGAGCCCCGCCAGACCGATCGTCGCGCTCAGCGCCATCCCGACGACGATGCAGAACTTGCGCGCAAAGTTCAGGCCGTAGTGGCTTGCCGCGATGCGGTCGGAGATCCAGCCGCCGACCCACGAGCCGACCAGCCCCGCGAGGCCCGGCAGGATGCCGTAGAAACCGAGCTGCAGCAGGCTGAAACCGCGTTCCTTCACCAGGTAGGTCGGGTACCACGTGATGAAGAAGTAGACGACGTAGCCCTGGCAGGCGAAGCCGAGCGACATTGCCCACACCACACGCGACGTGAACAGCCGGCCCCACTTGATGCGGACCGGTGCGTGCTTTTCGGTGGGTGCGTCCTGGTCGACGTGCTTGGCTTCGGCCGCGTTGACGAAGCGGTTCTGCGACGGAAACTCGCTCGCGACCAGCAGCCAGACGACGACCCACACGAGGCCGATCGCGCCGGTGAAGATGAACGACGCGCGCCAGCCGTACGCGGTGATGATCGCGGTGCAGATCGGCAGCGCGATCAGTGTGCCGCCGCGCGCGCCGCAATCGTAGATGCCGGACGCGAGGCCGCGTTCGGTCGGCGGGAACCAGCGCTCGACGAATTTCGTCGCGGACGGGAACGCGCCGGCTTCGCCGACGCCGAGGAGGAAACGCAGGCCGAGCAGCGACGCGCCGCCGCGCGCGAGGCTCGTCGCCATCGTGAATGCCGACCACCACACGACCGCGCCCGCGAACACGAGTTTCGCGCCGAACCGGTCGACGAGCATGCCGGCCGGGATCTGGCAGGCAGCATAAGTCCAGAAGAACGCGCCGAGGATCAGGCCCGATTCGGCGGACGACAGGTGCAGCTCCGTATTCATGTACGGCAGCGCGACCGCCAGGTTGGCGCGGTCCATGTAGTTGGTGACGATCGCGAGAAACGCGAGGAACACCATGAACCAGCGGAATTTGGTGGGCTTGTGCGCCCGTGAGCTCGACATTGTCTGCATCGTTGTGTCCCCTGACCTGCCCGTTGCGGCCGCTTTTGTGTTCAAAGCCGTGATTTCATCGAATTCCGGCCTGTTCCGCCAATACATTGTCGGACCGCGACCTATAACCGTGGGTTATGCTCTCGCGATCGTGCGGCGTCGAAAGGAGGGGAACATGGCAAGGCGAACGCTGAACTATCACCAGGTCGAACTGCTGTACGAGGTGGTCCGGTGCCGGACGCTGACGGCGGCGGCGCGCAATCTGCACATCTCTCAGCCGGCGGTCACGAAGCAGTTGAAGGTGCTGGAAGAAAGCCTCGGCGTCGAGCTGTTCAAGCGCGAGAAAGGCCGGTTGCTGCCGACGGCCGAAGCGATCCTGCTGTTCGAGCAGACCGAGCGGACCAACGCGAGCCTGCATGCGCTCAACGAACTCGCGGACGGCTTGCGCGCGGGCACGCTCGGCCGCCTCGGCATCTGCGCGTATCCGGCGGTCACCGAACGGCTGCTGCCGGAAGCGATCACCGTGTTCCAGGCGAAGTACCCGAAGGTGTTCGTCGAAGTCGCGATCGAGAACGCGGAGCGGATGCTCGATCTCGTCGAGAGCCAGCAAGTGGATCTCGGCATCTGCGCGCCGTTTCGCGCGATGCGCAACGTCACCGAACAGCATCTGCTCGATTCGACGATCGTCTGCGCGATGCGCGCCGACGATCCGCTGGCCGTGCGGCAGACGGTGACGCTCGCCGATCTCGAAGCCGGCGGGCTGACGAGCGTCGATGCGCTGGAGGGCATCCCCGAACTGGAGGCGCTGCTGTCGGCGTCCGAGAACCGGCACACGATTCACGCGCGCGTGTCGAGTTCGGCGCTCGCGTGCCGGATGGTGCAACTGGCCGGGCGGCGCGCGATCGTCGACAGCCTGACCGCCGCGTCGATCGATGCGGCCGGCCTCGCGTTCGTGCCGATCGACACGATTCCGCCGCGCCGTATCGCGATGCTGCGCCCGTCGCTGCGGCCGGGTAGTGCGTTCACCGAAGCGTTCTGCCGGATCCTCGAAAGCCAGGCGAAGCGACTTCAGGTCGACATGACGCGCCGGTGCGCGAGCCGGCGGCGCGTCAGGGCGAAGGGGTAACGCATCCGCGTCACGCGTCGGTGTCCGACGCCGAGCGCGGCGTCTTGCCGGTCCAGCGCCGGTACGCGTGACGAAAGCTGCGCGGTTCGCTGTAACCGAGTCGCTCGGCGATCGCGGCGACGCTCAACGCATGATCGTCGAGCAACCGCACGGCTTCGTCGCGACGCACGTCGTCGAGCAACGACTGGAACGTGATGCCGTCCTTGTCGAGCCGCCGGCGCAACGTGCGTTCGGTCAGGTGCAGCGCGCCGGCGAGCGCCGTCATCGACTTGAACCGCACGAGGTCGCGCGCCATCAATTCCTTCGCGCGATCGGCGAAGCGCGTGCCGACCGACGCGGCCCACTGCCGTTCGAGCACCTCGCACTGGCCGTGCAGCGCATTGAAGCTGACTTCGTTCGCGAGGCGCGGCGCTTCCGTGCCGTTCACCGACGTGAACACGAGCCGGTTGTCTGCCGCATTGAAGACGACCGGGCAGCCGAAGTGGCGCGCGTAGTCGGCCGCGTTGCGCGGCGTGCGGCGCGCGAGCTGAACCTGCTCGGGCCACACCGGCTTGCCGACGAGGTCGGACACGATCAGGCGCAGGCTCGACAGGCACATGTCGACCTGGAACACCTCGAGATCGGGCTCGCCGTTGTAGCGGCCGATGGTCACGCTCATGCCGCCGGCATGCGCGTCGATACGCACGTCGAAATACAGCCCCATGAATAGCGGAAACTGGCCCATGCAGCGGAACGCCTGCATCACCGAGCCGCTGATCAGCATCGCGTAGCCGGCGAGACCCAGCGTCGACACATGCAGCCGCGCGCCGATCGACAGCCCGATCGACGGCACGCCGCTGCAGCGCAGCAGGTTGCGAAAGCAACGTTGCTCCTGGCCGCGATTCACGTGCAGGTTCGGCGATGCGACTTCGTCCGCGCCGAGCCCCGTGCCTTCGAGCAGTGCGGCGCCGTCGATGCGCCGCACGCGGCACTCGTCCAGCGCGACCGCGATCGCGTGAACCGTGGCGGGAATATCCTCCTGGCGTCCGGCCGGACGCGCGAGGCCGAGCGCCGAACGCAGGCTGCGTTCGGCCCGGCTCTGGTTTCGTTGGGAACGGCTGTCCATGGTGCCGATGCGGTGACGGGGTCGCACAGAACATAGCCGGAATGTCCGCAAAACGCCAGTGCCGCACAGCAGCATGCAGGGCGGCAGGGCACCATGCCCGACGATGTGTCCGGAAATATCCCTCGATTACGTCCGCTTTTCTCATTCGTCGTCGATTTTTTGGCGCACCACACTTTCTGCCAGTCGTGCCCCGCCGGCAGCGCCGGACGCACGCGTGTTGAAGTCATGGACGCCACCCACGTGAGGACAGCATGGACAACGACAGGCCAGGTCGAACCGCATCAGCCGCCGCGATGCACGAGTTCGAGGCGTACGCGCCGCGCGGCGACACCGACGCACGCAAGCCGCACCTGCTCGGACTCTCGACGCTGGTGATCTTCGGCCTCGCGTACATGCTGCCGATGACGGTGTTCACGACCTACGGCCTCGTCACGAGCGAGACGAACGGGCATCTGACGGCCGCTTACGCGGTCACGCTGATCGCGATGCTGTTTACCGCGCGCAGCTACGGCCACATGGCGCGGCTGATGCCGAGCGCCGGCTCGGCCTACACGTTCGCGAGCCGCAACTTCGGCACGTCGGCCGGTTTCATGGTCGGCTGGGCGTTGCTGATGGATTACCTGTTCATTCCGATGATCAGCTATCTCGCGATCGGCATCTACATGAAACAGATTTTTCCGACGGTGCCGGCCAGCGTGTGGATCATCGGCAGCATCGCGCTGATCACCGGGCTGAACATCGTCGGCATCCGGCTCGTCAATCGCGTGAACCTGATCCTGATCGCGAGCCAGCTCGTATTCATCGCGGTCTTCGTGATCGCGTCGGCGCACGTCGCGGCGGGCGAAGGGCTGTCGATGGCCGTCGCGTTGCCGTCGTCCGGCGATGCGCGCGCGATCTTCGCCGGCGCCGCGATCCTGTGCCTGTCGTTCCTCGGCTTCGATGCGGTCACCACGCTGTCGGAGGAAACGCGCGAGCCGCGGCGCACGGTGCCGCGCGCGATCCTGCTCTGCACGCTCGCGAGCGGCCTGCTGTTCATGCTGATCGCGTATGTCGGTCAAGTGGTGTTTCCCGACTGGCACGCGTTCAAGGATCTCGATTCGGCGAGCCTCGAACTGATGCGGCGGGTCGGCGGCCGCACGCTGTCGGCGTTCTTCGTCGCGGTGTACGTGGCCGGCTGCTTCGCGAGCGCGATGGCGGGCCAGGCGAGCGTGACGCGCGTGCTGTTCGCGATGGGCCGCGACCGCGTGCTGCCCGAATGCGTGTTCGGCCATCTGCATGCGCGGTTGCATACGCCGGTGCGGGCGACGCTCGCGGTCGGCGTCGTGTCGCTGTCCGCGCTGTTCATCACGCTCGATCTCGCGTCGACGATGATCAGTTTCGGCGCGCTCGTCGCGTTCGCGATCGTGAACCTGTGCGTGATGCGCAGCTATCTGGGCCGGCCCGAGCATCGCCACGCAGCGGGCTGGATCGCGTATGGCCTGATGCCGGCGATCGGCTTCGCGATGAACGTGTGGCTCTGGTCGGGGCTGTCGCGCCAGACGTTCTACGTCGGCATCGGCTGGCTCGTGGTCGGGCTCTGCCAGCTCGTCTGGCTGACGCGCGGTTTCACGCGGCCGGCGCCGACGCTGTCGATGAATTGAAGGACCGGCTGCGCGATGCCGGTTTTGAAACCCTGAAGGAGGAGTGATCCATGCACGCTGTTGACGTCAATCTCGATGCGGACCTGCAGGCGCTCGGCAAGCGCCATCTGCTGATGCACTTCACGCATGCCGATGCATACCGCGAGAACGCGCTGACCGTGTTCGACCGCGGCGAAGGCTGCTGGCTCGTCGACCGCAGCGGCAAGCGCTATTTCGACGGGCTGGCCGGGCTGTACTGCGTGCAGGTCGGCTATAGCCACGGCGCGGAGATCGGCGATGCGATTCGCGAGCAGATGGTGCGGCTGCCATTCGCGACCAACTGGGGCTACGGGCACGAACCGGCGATCCGGCTCGCGCACCGGCTCGCGGCGCTCGCGCCCGAGGGCCTGAACCGCGTGTTCTTCACGTCGAGCGGCTCGGAGTCGAACGAATCGGCGATCAAGCTGGTGCGCCAGTATCACCAGTCTCGCGGCGAGCCGCAGCGGCGCAAGTTCATCGCGCGGCGCGTCGCGTATCACGGCACGTCGTTCGGCGCGCTCGCGCTGAACGGGATGACGAACTTCCGCAAGCATTTCGAGCCGCTGATGTCCGGCGTGCGGCACGTGGGTAACACGAAACGCTACGGCCGCCCGGCGGGCGAGACGGAGGCGCAGTTCACGCGCCATCTGCTCGACGAAATCGAATCGCTGATCGTGCAGGAGGGGCCGGACACGGTCGCCGCGATCGTCGTCGAGCCGCTGCAGAACGCGGGCGGCAGCCTGACGCCGCCGGCCGGCTACGCGGCCGGGCTGCGCGACATCTGCGACCGGCACGGCGTGCTGCTCGTGGCCGACGAGGTGATCTGCGGGTTCGGCCGGCTCGGCGAGTATTTCGGGTCGGCGCGCTACGGGCTGAAGCCGGACATCATCACGTTCGCGAAGGGCATCGCGTCGGGCTACGTGCCGCTCGGCGGCGTGATCGCGAGCGACGCGGTCGTCGACACGGTGCTCGACGGGCCGCAGCAGATGTTCCTGCACGGCGCGACCTACGGCGGCCATCCGGTCGCGTGCACGGCCGCGCTCGCGAACCTCGCGATCATGGAGCGCGAAGGGGTGCTCGCGAACGTTCGCGACAACGAAGCGGTGTTTCGCCGGACGCTCGACGGGCTGCTCGAACTGCCGTGCGTCGGCGACGTGCGCGGCGACGGCTATCACTATTCGCTCGAACTCGTGACCGACAAGGTCGCGCGCCGCTGGGCGGCCGGCATCAGCGCGCAGGCGTTCGTGTCGACGCTGCTCGCGCCGGCGATCTTCGACGCGGGGCTGCTGTGCCGCGCGGGCGTGGATCACGAAGGCACGCCGATCGTGCAGTTTTCGCCGCCGCTGGTGATGTCGCGCGACGAGATCGCATGGTTCGTCGCGCAGATCCGCGACATCCTCGTCGAGACCTACGCGCGGGCGACGCGCTGAGCGCGGCATCCGTCATTCCGGGAGCATTCGATGCGAACCTCACAGCAGTCCTATATCGACGGCCAGTGGCGCGATCCGGCCGAGGCGCGATCGATCGACGTGATCGATCCGGCCACCGCGCGGCCGTATGCACGGCTCGCGATCGGCGACGCGGCCGAGGTCGACCGTGCGGTCGGCGCGGCGAAGCACGCGTTCGACACGTATTCGCGCTGGTCGGTGGACGAGCGCGTCGCGTTGCTGAAGCGCGTCCTCGAGATCTACCAGCGCCGCTACGAAGAAGTCGCGCAGACGATCAGCCAGGAGATGGGCGCACCGATCGCGTTCGCGCGGGCGATGCAGGCCGCGGTCGGCACCGCGCATCTCGAACAGACGATCCGCGCGCTGCAGTCGTTCCGCTTCAGCACGCAGACCGGCTCGCTGCTGGTGTCGCACGAGCCGATCGGCGTGTGCGCGCTGATCACGCCGTGGAACTGGCCGATCAACCAGATCGTGTGCAAGGTCGCGCCGGCGCTCGCGGCCGGCTGCACGATGGTGCTCAAGCCGAGCGAGATCGCGCCGTTCAGCGCGATCCTGTTCGCGGAGATCCTGCACGAAGCCGGTGTGCCGGCCGGCGTGTTCAACCTCGTGCACGGCTACGGACAGGAAGTGGGCGACGCGCTGTCGCGGCATCCGGACGTCGACATGGTGTCGTTCACGGGCTCGACGCGCGCGGGCGTCGAGGTCGCGAAGGCGGCGGCCGATACCGTGAAGCGCGTGCACCAGGAGCTCGGCAGCAAGAGCCCGAACCTGATCCTGCCCGATGCCGACATCGAGGATGCCGTCACGCGCGGCGCGCGCAGCTGCTTCAGCAACAGCGGCCAGTCGTGCAACGCGCCGACGCGCATGCTGGTGCACGTCGATCATCTGGCGCGGGCCGAGCAGGCGGCGCGCCGGGAAGCGGAACGCACCGTCGTCGGCGATCCGCGTTCGACGGAAACCGGCATCGGGCCGGTGGTCAGCCGCACGCAGTTCGAGCGCATCCGGCACTTCATCCGGCTCGGGATCGAAGAGGGCGCGACGCTCGTCGCCGGCGGCCCCGGCCGGCCGGAGGGGCTCGCGGACGGGTTCTACGTGCGGCCGACGGTGTTTTCGAACGTCACGCCGGGCATGACGATCGCCACGGAGGAAATCTTCGGACCGGTGCTGTCGATCATGACCTACCGGACCGAGGACGAGGCCGTCGCGCTCGCGAACGATTCGGTCTACGGGCTCGCGGCGTACGTGCAGTCGAAGGATCTCGAGCGCGCGCGCCGGATCGCCGCGCGGTTGCGCGTCGGCAACGTCCACATCAACTACCCGGCATGGAACCCGGCCGCGCCGTTCGGCGGCTACAAGCGCTCGGGGAACGGGCGCGAGTACGCGGAGTTCGGCCTCGTCGAGTATCTGGAAACGAAGGGCACGACCGGGTACACGGAAGGCGACGCGCGATGATGGCCTGAGCGCGCGGAAGAAGTCCGCGGGGTCGCCGCGCAGCGGCCGGCCCCGACGCCACGCCGCCGGTGCCGCCGCTCAGCGCTCTTCCGCGTCCGCCTCGGCCGCATCGGGTCCCGCAACCGGCGCGGCGGCGGCCCGCCGGCGAATCTCGGAATCGAGGATCAACCGCCCGCGCAGCTTCCCTTTCATCCGCTTCACATGCTTGGGCGCCTCGGTCATGTGCTCGACCATCAGCGCCCGGACGCGCTCGACGTCGCGCTCGCGCGCGGCCTGCAGGATCGCCTTGTGGATCGACACGTTCGCCTCGCCGAAGCGCTTGTGCTCGGCGAGCGGCGTATCGTTCCGGAACTCGATCAATTGCCGGATCATCTCGTTGATCAGTTCGCAGCTGAAGCGCAGGAACGGATTGGGATTCGCGGCCGCGAGGATGTCGTGGAACGTCGTGTCCTCCTGCCGCTGACGCAGCATGTGGCCGCGGTCGTGCACGCCCGACCCGCCGTCGCAGCACGCGATGTTGGATTCCAGCGCCGCGAAGTCGCGCTCGGTCAGGTGCGGCACGGCGCCGGCAGCGAGCTCGGGTTCGAGCAGCTTGCGCACCGTATAGATGTCGTCGATCGTCACGTCCTTGAAGAACAGGTAGTTCTGCAGCAGCTGAAGCGTGCGGTCGAGCGGCACCTCGACGACCATCCCGCCGCCCGACGGCCCTGTCGTGACCTTGATGAGCCCCTGCACCTCGAGCGATTTCAGCGCCTCCCGGATCGTGCTCTTGCTCACCGCATAGAGCTGCTGCAGTTCGGCCTCGCGCGGCAGGCGGTCGCCCGGCTTCAGGTCCTTCTCGGTGATCAGCCGCTTGATCTCCTCGGCGACGAGGTCGGCCCGCTTCGGCTGCTTGATTTCGACCGCGAGGCCCGCCCTGGCTCGGTCCATGACCATCTTCACGACTCCTTTGTCTGACCGCGCGCCCGCGTCATCGTCGACGATCGGTCCCGGCGCGGGTACGGAATTTTGCCTGATTGACACCAATTTTGATCAACTCTAGCATCAGGTTCATTCTATTTATCATGATAAATAGGATCAACCGGCGGCGCGCATCGAAGAGTGGCGTGGGCACGGTTTGGCAGTCGGTCGTATCGCGTGTGTCCCCCTCATGAGGAGCGTCAACTTGAATCGCCGAGAACTGTTGAAACTGGCCGCGCTGTCGGCCGTGCCGGGCGCGCTCGGCAGCATGTCGTCCCGGGTCGCGTTCGCGCAGGGCGCGTCCATCCAGCTTGCCTGCCCGGTGCCGATGTCCGGCCCGTTCGCCGCCAACGGCAAGTACGCCGATCTCGGCATGCAGCTCGCCGTCAAGCAGTACGGCAAGGTGCTCGGCGCGCCGCTCGCCTATACGGCGCTCGACACCGAGGGCAAGCCCGCGACGGCCGTGCGGCGCGTGCAGGAGATCGCGCAGCAGAAGGGCGTGCGTTTCTTCGCGGGCGGCATCCTGTCGTCCGAATCGCTGGCGATGGGCAAGGAAGTCCAGAAGGCGGACGGCGTGTTCATCACGACGGCCGGCGCGGACGAGATCACCGGCAAGGACTGCAACGCGGCGACGTTCCGTTGGTCCGTGCCGACCTTCGGCGCGATCGAGCAGACGGTGCGCCCGTTGATCCAGATGCTGCCGAAGGCGAAGCGCTGGTACACGATCACGCCGCAATACGTGTTCGGCGATGGCCTGCTGTCGGCCGCGAAGGCGGTCTTCAAGGAGAAGGGCATCGAGCACGTCGGCAACAGCTATCACTCGCTCGCCGAAAAGGAGTTCAGCGGCTACCTGACGAATGCGGCGGCCGCGCAGCCGGACGTGCTGCTGATCCTGAACTTCGGCTCGCAATCGTCGGACACGCTGCGCCAGGCCGTCAGCTTCGGGATGAAGCGCAACTGCACGATCCTGCTCGCGTGGGCATCGGGCCTCGAGCAGTTCGAGGCGCTCGGGCCGGACATCTGCGATGGCGTGTATTTCGGCGCGCAGTACTGGCACGGCATCGATTCGCCGCTGAACCGCGATCTCGTGAAGCGCGCGAACGCCGCGTTCAAGGCGAACCCGAACTACAGCCTCGCGGGCTCGTACATCTGCTCGAAGATCCTGATCGACGCGATGGTGAAGGCCGGCAGCGCCGATCCGAAGAAGGTCGTCGCGGCGATGGAAGGGATGAAGTACGACGGCCTCACGGGCCCGGAGGAAATCCGCAAGGGCGACCACCAGGTGCTGAAGAACTACTACCTGCTGAAGGGCAAGCCGAAGAGCCGGATGAAGAACGCGGACGACTATGCCGACATCGTCAGCTCCGGCCAGTCGTTCCTGCCGCTCGACAAGACGGGCTGCAAGCTCGCGTGACACCGTGCATGCGTTCGCGGCGCAGCGCGCGCCGCGGGCGTCCGTTACCTTCCTCTCCGACACGGAAGCCATGAACGTCTATCTGCTGCAGATCGTCAACGGCATCGGCGTGGGCATGCTGTATTTCCTGCTCGCCGTCGGCCTGTCGATCGTGTTCGGCCTGCTGCGCTTCGTGAATTTCGCTCACGGCGCGTTCTATCTGCTTGGCGCGTATCTCTGCTACCAGGCGCTGCAATGGTCGGCGAATTTCTGGGTCGCGCTCGCGCTCGTGCCGCTCGTCGTCGGCGTGTTCGCATGGATCGTCGAGAAGCTGGTGCTGCGCCATGTGTACGCGCAGCAGCACGAATTCCATATTCTTGCGACGGTCGGCCTCGCGCTCGTGCTGCAGGAGTGCGCGATCCTCGCGTGGGGGCCGCTCGGCGACAACGTGCCGCCGCCCGACGCGCTGAACGGCGTCGTGATCTGGGGCGGCTTCGTCTACCCGAAGTACCGGCTGTTCGTGATCGGCTTCACGGCCGTGCTCGCCGCGCTGCTGTGGTGGGTGCTCGAAGGCACGCGGCTCGGCAGTACGGTGCGCGCGGGCAGCGAGTCGACGGAGATGGTGTCGCTGCTCGGCATCAACGTGACGCGCGTGTTCAGCCTCGTGTTCGCGCTCGGCGCGGCGACGGCCGCGCTGGCCGGCGTGCTCGCCGCACCGATCCGCGGCGTCGATCCGTTCATGGGGATCGAGGCGCTCGGCGTCGCGTTCGTCGTGGTCGTCGTCGGCGGGATGGGGAATTTTCTCGGCGCGCTCGTCGGCGGGCTGCTGGTCGGCATCGTGCAGAGCCTGATGAGCACGCTGTGGCCGGAAGGCGCGCGATTGATGATCTACGTCGCGATGGCGGCCGTGCTGCTGCTGCGTCCGAACGGTTTGCTGGGGAGGGCCGCATGATCGATTCGTCGAAACCGTTGCCGCCGGGCGCGGCGGCGTCGCAACGCCCGCGGCCGTGGCGCGGCGTGCTGCAGCGGCCGGAAGGCTGGCTCGCGGTGGTCGCCGCGTGCGTGTTGCCGCTCGTGTTGGGTTCGGGCTCACTCGCGACCGAAGTGCTGGTGTTCGCGCTCGCCGCGCTCGGCTGCAACCTGCTGCTCGGGTACACGGGCCTGCTGTCGTTCGGGCAGGGCATCTTCTTCGGGCTCGGCAGCTACGCGGCGGGGCTGGTGCTGACGCGCGGTGTCGCATCGGTGAGCGTCGCGCTGCTGGCGGCGGCGGTGCTCGGCGCCGTCGCGGCCGCACTCGTCGGCTGGTTCTCGATCCGGCAGCGCGGCACCTATTTCGTGATGCTGACGCTCGCGTTCGGGCAGTTGTTCTACTTCCTCGCGTATACGACGCCGGATGTGACGGGCGGCGACAACGGGCTGCTCGACATCCCGCGCCCCGCGCTCGCCGCGTTCGGGCATCCGCTCGTCGCGCTGGATTCGCCGTGGCGCTACTACGGCTTCGTCGCGGTGCTGTTCGTCGCGGTGTTCTGGCTGCTGCTGCGCGTGTCGCGCTCGGTGTTCGGCCGCACGCTGCTCGCGATTCGCGACAACGAGGCGCGCGCGGCGGCGGCCGGCTACGACGTGAAGCGCTTCAAGCTCGCGGCGTTCGTGATCTCGGGCGCGGTCACGGGCCTGGCGGGCGCGCTGCACGCGCTGATGACGGGCATCGCGCCGCTGTCGAACATCGACTATCACACGAGCGAGATGATCCTCGTGATGACGGTGATCGGCGGCACGGGCAACCTGTTCGCGTCGGTGCTCGGCGCGGCGTTCTACGTGCTGTTCGCGGACTGGCTGTCGACGCTGTGGCCGCGCTGGCTGCTGCTGCTCGGCCTCGTGCTGATCGCGGTCAGCCTGTTCATGCAGCGCGGGTTGTGGGGGCTGGGCGAACGCGTCGTGGCGTCGCTGCGGCGTGGCGATCGCACGGTGGTCACGGTCAAGGAGCGGCAATGAGCGAAGCGATTCTCGAAGCGCGCGGCATCGTCAAGCGCTACGGCAAGTTCACCGCGCTGGGCGGCGTCGATCTGCGCATCATGCCGCGCACCGTGCATTCGGTGATCGGCCCGAACGGCGCGGGCAAGACGACGCTGTTCCATACGCTGACCGGCACGCTGCCGATCACGTCGGGCTCGATCCTGTTCGACGGGCACGACGTGTCGCACGAACCCGATCACAAGCGCGTGCGGCGCGGCATCGCCCGCTCGTTCCAGGTGACGAGCCTGTTTCCGAACCTGAGCGTGCGCGAAAACCTGCGCGTCGCCGCGCAGGGCGTCGAATCGCGGCGGGCGCTCAATCCGTGGACGCCGCCGCGCGGGGCGCTCGCGCACGACGGCATCATCGACGACGTACTCGAGCGGCTCGGCCTGCAGCGCTTCGCCGACACGGCGTCCGGCGTGCTGTCGCATGGGCAGCAGCGCCGGCTCGAGGTCGGCATGGCGCTGGCGGCGCGGCCGCGCGCGATCTTTCTCGACGAGCCGACGTCGGGCATGGGCATCGACGATCTCGACGACATGAAGGCGCTGATCCGCGGCCTGCGCGACGACTACACGGTCGTGCTGATCGAACACAACATGGGCATCGTGATGGACATCTCGGACACGATCACGGTGATGCAGCAGGGACGCGTGCTGGTCGAAGGCCGACCCGATGCGATTCGCGGCGACGCGCGCGTGCGCAGCGCCTATCTCGGCAACATGATCACCGGAGGCCGCGCATGATGCTCGACGTGAAGGAGGTGCATGCCTGCTACGGCAAGAGCCACGTGCTGCAGGGCATTTCGCTGAACGTGAACGAAGGCGAGACGGTGACGCTGCTCGGCCGCAACGGCGCGGGCAAGTCGACGACGCTCAAGACGATCGCCGGAGTCGTCGCGCCGACCGGCGGCACGGTGACGTTCGCGGGCCGGCCGGTGTCCGGGCAGCCGGCGCACCGGATCGCCGCGCGCGGCCTGTGCTTCGTGCCCGAGCATCGAGGGATTTTCCGGCTGCTGTCGGTCGAGGAAAACCTGCGGCTCGGCGCGCGTCGCGATTCGCCGTGGCAGCTCGACGACATCTACCGGATCTTTCCGCGGCTGAAGGAGCGTCGCCGCAACGGCGGCGCGCAGTTGTCGGGCGGCGAGCAGCAGATGCTCGCGATCGGCCGCGCGTTGATGAATCATCCGCGGCTGCTGATGCTCGACGAACCGGTCGAGGGGCTTGCGCCGGTGATCGTCGAGGAGATCGTCGCGCAGTTGAAGCAGATCAAGGCGGCCGGTGTCGCGATCCTGCTCGTCGAACAGAACCTCGAAGTGTGCACGCAGCTCGCGGATCGCCACTTCGTGATCGAACAGGGCGTGATCGTCTACGAAGGCAGCAACGCGGCGTTCGCGGCCGACCATGACGTGAAGGACCGCTACCTGGGCGTCGGTGTCGCATGAGCGCCGGGCCCTTTCAATGCGAGGAATGGCAACGATGCAAGTACAGGATGTGACTCCGGGCGTCGCGGCGTCCGGCTTGCGCGTCGATGGCGCGCGGCTGTGGGACAGTCTGATGCGGCTCGCGCGGATCGGCGCGACCGACAAGGGCGGCGTGTGCCGCCTCGCGCTCACGGACCTCGATCGCCAGGCGCGCGACCTGTTCGTCGCGTGGGCGAAGGACATCGGTTGCACGGTGCGCGTCGATGCGATCGGCAATATCTTCGCGCGGCGCGCGGGCGAGCGGGACGACCTGCCGCCCGTGGCGACGGGCAGCCACATCGACACGCAGCCGACCGGCGGCAAGTTCGACGGCAACTACGGCGTGCTGGCCGGCCTCGAGGTGCTGCGTACGCTCGCCGCCGCCGGGGTGCGCACGCGCGCGCCGCTCGAGGTGGCCGTCTGGACCAACGAAGAAGGGCCGCGCTTCGTCCCGGTGATGATGGGCTCCGGCGTATTCGCGGGCGCGTTCACGCTCGACCATGCGCTCGCGCAATGCGATCGCGATGGCGTGTCGGTGCGCGATGCGCTGGCCGCGATCGGGTACGCGGGCAGTGCGGACGACGAGCGCGGCGCGCATCCCGTCGGCGCGTATTTCGAAGCGCATATCGAGCAGGGGCCGGTGCTGGAGGCGCACGACACGACGATCGGCGTGGTCGAAGGCGCGCTCGGACAACGCTGGTACGACGTGACCGTGCATGGGATGGAGGCGCATGCCGGCCCCACGCCGATGGAACTGCGCCGCGATGCGCTGCTGGTCGCGGCCGATCTCGTGCGTGCGGTGAACGGCATCGCGCGCGCGCATCCGCCGCACGGACGCGGCACGGTCGGCTGGGTCGACGTGCACCCGAATTCGCGCAACGTGATTCCCGGCCGCGTGACGCTGACCGTTGACCTGCGCGCGGCCGACGACGCGACGCTGACGGCGATGGACGCGCAACTGCGCGCGGCATGCGCCGACCTGGGCGCGGCGGCCGGGATGCGGATCGACATCGAGCCGGTCGTGTATTTTCCGCCGCAGCCGTTCGATCCGGCGCTGGTCGAGCAGGTCCGCGCCGGCGCGCGCGCGCTCGGGCTGTCGTCGATGAACGTGATCAGCGGCGCGGGCCACGATGCGGTGTATCTCGCGCGCGTGGCGCCGACCGCGATGATATTCGTGCCGTGCAAGGACGGGATCAGCCACAACGAGATCGAAGATGCCGATCCGGCGCATCTGGAAGCCGGCTGCAACGTGCTGCTGCATGCGATGCTCGGCGCGGCCGGGATTGCGGAGGGCCGTGCACGATGAAGATCCTGATCGCCCGGATGAACCACGAGACCAATACGTTCTCGCCGGTGCCGACGCCGCTCGCCGCGTTCGGCCGTAACGGCCCCGACTGGGGCGACGATGCGTATCGCGCGAATCGCGGGATGCGCACCGCGATGGCCGCGTTCATCGACGCGGCCGAGCGCGAAGGCGCCGATATCGTGACGCCGGTGTCGGCCGCCGCGAACCCGAGCGGGCCGGTCGCGGCCGACGCATATGCGGCGATCTGCGATGCGATCGTCGCCGCCGCGCCAGGCTGCGACGCGGTGATGCTCGACCTGCACGGCGCGATGGTTGCCGAGCAGAGCGCGGACGGCGAGGGCGACCTGCTCGCGCGGGTGCGCGCGGCGCTGCCGGCTGCGCCGATCGCGGTCGCGCTCGACCTGCATGCGAACGTCACGCAGAAGATGATCGACAACGCGGACGTGATCGTCAGTTTCAAGACGTATCCGCACGTCGACATGTACGAGACCGGCGAGCATGCGGCGCGGCTGCTGCTGGACCGACTGCACGGCCGCGCGCGGCCCGTGCTCGCGTGGCGGCAGCCGCCGCTGATGACGTCGACGCTGCGCAGCGCGAGCGCCGAAGGCGCGATGCGGCGCGCGGTGGAAGCCGCGTGCGCGGCCGAAGCGGACGGCATGCTCGCGGTCTCGGTGCTGCCCGGTTTCTCGCTCGCGGATATTCCCGCGCCGTGCATCAGCGTGGTCGTGGTAGCCGACGGCGACCGCGCCGCGGCCGACGCCGTCGCCGAACGCATCGCGCGGCAGATCTGGGATGCGCGCGACGAATTCGTCTATCGCAGCGCGCCGCTCGCCGAATCGGTCGCCCAGGCCGCGGCGCTCGCCGACGGCGCGGACCGCCCGGTGCTGATGCTCGATCACGGCGACAACTGCATGTCGGGCGGCCCGTGCGACACGATGGACCTGCTCGAAGCCGCGCTCGCGCACGGGCTCGACGGGATCGTCAGCGGGCCGTTGTGCGACCCCGAAGCCGTCGCGGCGCTGATCGACGCGGGCGTCGGCGCTACCGTCACGGTGCCGGTCGGCAACCGTCTGCCGTCGCACGGCGGCGTGCGGCGCGAACCGTTCCGCGCGACGGGCATCGTGCGCGCGATCACCGACGGCGAGTACGTGATCACGGGGCCGACGTACACCGGGCAGCGTGCGTACATGGGCCGTGCGGCGGTGCTCGACATCGGCACGGCCACGCTCGTCGTCACCGAGCGCACGCAGGAGCCGTGGGATCTCGGCGTGTTCGAGAGCGTGGGTGTCGATCCGCGGCGCGCGCGCTTCCTGCTGCTGAAGTCGCGGATGTATTGCCGGCCGGTGTTCGTGCCGATTTCGTCCGCGCTGGTCGAATGCGACAGCCGCGGCGTGACGGGCTCGGACTTCGGGCTGTTTCGCTACGCGCGGCTCGCGCGGCCGGTGTATCCGCTCGACGACGTCGTCGAGTGGTCATCGGGGATGCGACGCACGGATTGACGGAACCGGACCGGGCGCGAGACGCCGGGTCGGCCCGCTTTCGGGCATCATCCGATAGCGCCGGCCCGTCGAGCAGCAGGGCCGGGCAATCCATTGCGTCCGCAACCGATCCGGAGAACCGACCGCCATGCATTCGAATCCTTTCCGCCTGCGCAGCGCGCGCCTGCTCGCCGCGCTGACCCTCGCCACGACGGCCGTTGCCGTGCACGCCGCCGACTGGATCGTGTCCGGCAACGACGGCAAGTACCAGCGCGTCGAGGGCCGCGACACCTATCTGCCTGCCCCGCCCGCCGACACGCTGACGCTGCTCGACGTCAGCACCTTCCCGCCGAAGGTCGCCCTGCAGGTCGACGTCGAGAACGGTATCCAGGGGCCGCCGCAGGCCGTCGCGATCACGCCCGACGCGAAGCTCGCGCTCGTCGGTGCGCCGACGCGCTACGACACGGCCGCGAAGCAGCTCGTATTCGACACGTTTCTACAAGTCGTGAATCTCGACAGCGCGCTGCCGGCGATCACGCGCATCGAGCTCGGCACGCATCCGCAAGGGATCGCGATCGACCGCTCGGGCCGGCTCGCGCTCGTCGCCAACGTCGACGGCAGCGTGTCGATCGTGCGTATCGACGGCACCCACGTGACGCTCGACGGCAACCTGAAAATCGGCAAGAAGCGGCTGGCCGGGATCAGCTTCACGCACGACGGCAAGCATGCGCTCGTGTCGCTGCGCGACGAGCAGGGCATCGCGGTACTGAACGTCGACGACGGCAAGGTGACCGACAGCGGCACGCGCCTGAGCACCGGCGTCGCGCCGTACACGATCGACGTGTCGAGCGACAACCGCTGGGCCGTCGTCAGCAACGTCGGGCTCGCGGGGCTGCCCGGTTACTCCGGCACGCTCGCGGGCGACGCCGATTCGGTCGCGCTGATCGACGTGTCGCGCGTGCCGTTCCGCACGGTCCAGTACCTGACGGTGCCGTCGCTGCCGGAAGGCGTCGCGATTTCGCCGAACGGCAAGTGGATCGCCGTGCAGGCGATGGACGGTTCGAACCTGACGGCCGACAACCCGGGCCGCCACAAACTCGGCAAGGTGCTGCTGTTCGAGATCCGCGACGGGCAGGCCGTGAAGGTGAGCGAGGCGCCCGGCGGCGAAGCCGCGCAGGGCATCGTGTTTACCGCCGACAGCCGGCACGTGATCGTGCAGTTCAACGTCGAACGGCAGCTTGCGCTGTATGCGGTCGACGGCGGCAAGCTGCGCGATACGGGCAAGCGGATCGCGCTGACCGGCGGCCCGTCTTCGCTGAGGACGTTGCCGCGCTGACGCGCCGTCGCGCGCTTCGTCAATTCTTTCGCATCCCTGAGTGAACGGGGCGCCCGGAGTCGCCGGGCGCCCGTCGCCGCACATCCCGCTCCGGCTGGTTGCAACGCAACAAACGCCGGCAATTTGTGCTCAAAGCCACTTAACTCCCAATTGTTTAGTTAAACAAACTGAAAATTCGGGAAACTTCTTGTGGCGAATAAACAGTCGTTACGGCACTGTAAGTCCCCGGGAAGGGAGCGCCGGATGCGGTGGCGATTCGGTGGGCAGCACGCCCGCGCCCGCCGCGGTAGCGGCAGGCGCCGGAAATTCGCAAGCGGAAGTCTGCGCGGCGCCGATTAGGGGGGCAGCCGGCGTCGCGCCGCGCAAGGTGGCAAGCCTGGCGGCGCGTCGGAACATCGTCGACGCCGGATGATTCGTTTAATTAACGGTACTAAACGAAAATGAAAAATCCACGACTCTTGATCGTCGCTGCACTGACGTGTGCGGCGCTCGCCGCGTGTGGCGGCGATGACGTGAACGGTACGTCGACCGCCGGCAATGGCGGCACGGACGGGCCATCGACATCGGGGCCATCGCAACCGGGACAACCGGGGCAGCCAGCGCAACCGGGCCAGCCGTCCACGCCGACGCCCACGCGTACCAATATGCAATTGACGCAGTTCGTCAACCCGCTGATCGGCACGCAGGTCAACGGCGACTCCGGCTACGCGGGCAACGTGAACCCGGGCGCCACGGTGCCGTTCGGGATGGTCGATTTCGGGCCGAACACGCCGCGCTACAACTTCAACGGGTCGGGCGGCTACCTGTCGTCGGGCGGATCGACCGGTACGATCGATTTCTTCAGCGTCACGCACCTGAGCGGCGTCGGCTGCCCGGGGCAGGGCGCAGTCGCGATGCTGCCCACCGACGGGGCGAACGCCATCGCGCCGGGCGGCAGACCGGCCGGCGTCGGATACAGCTATGCGGATGAAGTGGCTCAACCGGGTTACTACAAGGTGCGCCTCGCGAACGGCATCACGACGGAACTGAGCGCGACCGCGCGTTCCGGCCTCGCGCGCTTCACGTACACGGACAAGAACAAGGGCTTTTTCTCGATCGATGCGAAGCTGAACGGCAACAGCGATTCGGGCAGCACGAGCATCACCGCGAACAACGTGGCGCTCGCACTCGCCAGCGACGGCCGGTCGATGAGCGGGCAGGCGGTCGCGCCGGCGTTCTGCACGCCGTACGGCACGATCTGGAATGCTCCCGTGTATTTCTATGCGACCTTCGACAAGCCGCTGCGCAAGCAAACGGGTACGTCGTCGGTGAATACCGCGAGCAACGGTGCGGCGACACTGCAGTTCGACCTGACCGATGCGGACAAGACCGTCACCGTGAAGGTCGGCATCTCGTCCGTCAGCGTGTCGAACGCGCAGGCCAACCTCGCGGCCGAGGGCGAAAAACTGGCGTTCGACGATGCGCGGACGAAGGCCTCCGCGGCGTGGAACGACCGGCTCAACACGATCCAGATCGATCAGGCGAAGGACCCGGCTGCGCTGAACGCCACGCAGAAGGCGAATCTCACGAAGTTCTACACGGCGCTGTATCACGTATTCAGCGCGCCGACGCTCTACAGCGACACGAATGGCGAGTTCCGCAGCATGCGTCAGCCGAAGAACGCGAACGGCAGCTATCCGACCTCGGTGGACCGGACCGGCACCGTCCCGCAGCGTGCCACCGCGAACGTCAAGGACTATGCGTACAAACGTCCGGACGGCTCGCAAGGCGGCGGCGCCAATCACTACACGGGTTTCTCGCTGTGGGATACGTATCGCTCCCAGGCGCAGTTGCTTGCGATGCTCGCGCCGCAGGAAGCGAGCGACATGATGCAGTCGCTCGTTGTCGACGGGCTGCAGTGCGGCGCGTTTCCGCACTGGGTCGACGGCAGTGACGATTCGACGCCGATGGCGGGCGACAACGCGCTGAACGTGATTGCCGGTTCCTACAAATTCGGCGCGACCGATTTCGATCTGGTGTCGGCCGCGCGCCTGACGAAGCAGTCGGTGTTCGATCCGTCGAGCGCGTGCAACGACCGCGCGAGCGCGCCGGGGCTCGCCAATTTCCTGACGGCCCATTATCTGTCGCAGAGCGACGACGGCCATTCGTCGTCGGCGACCATCGAGCGCGTGCTGAGCGACCGCTCGGCGGCCGCGTTCCTGCAGGCGCTGCCTGCCAGCGTGCTGAACGCGCCGTCGGTCGGCGTGACGGCGGACAACATCGGCACGCTGTACACGCGCGCATCGTGGTGGCGCAACATCTTCGACTACCCGAACAAGGTGATCGCCGCGCGTAACGCGCCGCCGGCCGGTGCGGCGCCCGGCACGCTGGGCGCGCTCGTGCCGGGTTCGTTCCACGAATCGACGGAGCCGAACTACTTCTGGTCCTTCGCGCAGGACTGGTCCGCGCTGATCGATGCGATCGGCGGCAAGCAGGCGGCCGTCGCGCGGCTGAACAAGCTGTTCGCGATCACGACGCCGTATTCGACGGTGCCGACTTCCGGCAGCCTGAACGGCGGCGAATCGTCGAACGGCCTCTATATCGGCAACGAACCGTCGTTCCAGTCGCCATGGGGCTACAACTGGGCCGGGCAACCGAGCGGGGCGCAGTACATCCTGCCGATCATCATGGCGCAGACGTTCGGCACCGGCCGCGACGGCCTGCCGGGCAACGACGACATGGGCGCGACGTCGAGCTGGTACGTGTGGGCGACGCTCGGCATGTTCCCGGTCATTCCGTCGGAAGCGGGTCTTGCGTTGTCCACGCCGCAATTCAGCGGCATCACGGTCTGGCTCGGCAACGGCAAGACGCTGCGGCTCGAAAGCGACCAGCAGGTCGCGGCGGACGATACCGGCCGTGCCGCGTTCCCGTATATCCAGTCGCTGAAGGTCAATGGAGCCGACTATGCCGGGTCATGGCTGCCGCTGGGCAAGATCGCCAACGGTGGGACGATGCGCTACGCGCTGTCCGCGACGCCGACGCAATGGGCGGCCGCCGACAACCTGACGCCGCCGTCCGGGCCGAACGCGGACTATACGCAGATGGCCGCCGGCGGCGCGTCGACTGCGATGCGCACGCAGCGCCAGGTCGGCGTGCGATAAAGGCAGGGATGCCCGCAGGGCAGCTGCGCTGCGCGCATCCGCGGAGACGATGCCATCATGGAGGACAACTACAATCCTGCCGGCGTTCTGCAGCGACAACTATCTGAACCTGATGCCGGGCGCGAAGCGGCAGATCACGATCGACCTGCCGCATGCGAACGGCGCCCCGATATCGCGCGTCGCGTTGCGGATCGACGGGCGACTCGATCGGCCGCCCTGCAGGCTCGGGCTCGGCGGTGTGCCGGTCGGGTTCAACGAGCGCGCGCTGGCGGTCGATCAGGCGGTGGCGACGTTCGCGAGTGCCCGCGTCGCGACGTGCGTCAGGGACGCAGCAGATCGAACCCGCCGAAGACCACGACACCGCTGAGCACGATCATCGCGACGGAGTGCTGGCCGAAGTAGAGAATCGCGGCGGCAAGCCACGTCGTGATGCAGAAGGCGCCGATGCGGGCCATCGTGTGTTCCTCGAATGCGTGATGAAGCGAATGCATGCCGCACGGCGTTCGCCGCTCGCGTGGATGAGCGGGGGGACGCAGGGCAGACGAACGGAAAAGGCGACCCGGAAAGCCGCGATTGCGGCGTCGGCACAGGTTGCATGCCGCGTGCAACGGCGCGGAGAGTCGAAGCCGGCGGCCGTGGCGCGTTCGGGCCCGACGGAGGCGGTCGACGTGCGTATCCAGCCGGCGAAGCAGCGATTCTACCAGCGCCGCCCGCCTGCCAATCTGGCCCTTTCGCGGTCGATTGGAGTGCGCGCGGGGCAATCCACCCGGCCCCGATATTCAAGTTTCGTGTGACGAATGCCGTAAACGAACTGGAAGGCGATTTTCGCCCTTGTCACTTCGTTTACCGACACACGGACCGACACGATGCAGATCGATTTCTCCACGACCGCGCGATCCCCGCTCGCGGACAGCGGCGTGACCGCGAACGCACCCGCCGCGACGTCGTCCAGCGGCGGCACGACGGATGCAGCGAGCACGACGGGCACGACCGGCGCCACGGGCGCGACCGACACGACCCGTACCACCGGCACGAAGGATTCGACCGGCGCCACCGGCGAAACGCTCGGCGCGGCGGGCGCATCGTCGGAAGACCCGGCGGTCGCGCAGTTGAAGGCGCTGATCGAGCGGCTGCAGAAGCAGCTCGCGACGCTGGAGCGGCAGATGGCCACCGCGGCGCAGCGCGCGAAGGACGACCCGGCCGCGGCCGTCGAACAGCAGTCGCTGAGCGCGGAAGCCAGCGCGATTTCGGCTGCGCTCGCGACGGCCATCTCGCAACTCGCGGCGGCGCTCGAAAAATCCGGCGGCTCGCCGTCGGGCGGGCTGGTGTCGACGCAGGCCTGAGCGCCCGCGGCGGCACGTCGGCCGCCCGCATTACAATCGCAAGCTCGTCTCCCTCTCGAGGACGGCTGAACGATGCATGCGGAACCCGACGACGAACTCGTTCGCTTCGACGCGCACGGCGGCACGCCGCTGCCGGCGGCCGACGCGGAAGGATGGATCGACCACGACGGCGCACGCATGTGGCACGCGTCGTTCGGCCAGGGGCCGGCGGTCGTGCTGCTGCACGGCGGCCTCGGCCACGGCGGCAACTGGGGCAACCAGGTGCCGGCGCTGCTCGCGGCCGGCTACCGCGCGATCGTGATCGACAGCCGCGGGCACGGTCGCAGCACGCGCGACGACCGACCCTATTCGTACGAACGCATGGCATCGGACGTGCTGGCCGTGCTCGACGCGCTGCACGTCGACCGTGCACGCTTCGTCGGCTGGAGCGACGGCGCGTGCATCGCGCTCGTGCTGGCCGCCCGCGCACCGGAACGCGCGGCCGGCGTGTTCTTCTTCGCGTGCAACATGGATCCGGGCGGCACGAAGGAGATGGTGCCGAGCCCGCTGATCGACCGCTGTTTCGCGCGGCATCGCAAGGACTATGCGCGACTGTCCGCGACACCGGACCAGTTCGATGCGTTCGTCGCGGCCGTCAGCGAAATGATGCGCACGCAACCCGATTACACCGCGCAGGACCTCGCGGCGATCGCCGTGCCGGTGGCGATCGTGCAGGGCGAGCACGACGAATTCATCCGGCCCGAGCATGCGGCGTACTTGGCACGCACGATCCCCGGCGCGACGCTGACGATCCTGCCCGGCGTGAGCCATTTCGCGCCGCTGCAGCGGCCCGAACGGTTCAACGCGGCGATGCTGGCGTTTCTCGAGCGGCTGCCGGGATGATGCACGCACGGCCCGCCGGCGAGCGGGCGCGTGCGTCGGCCCGGGTTCAGACCATCGCGTTGTCGGTGCCCGGAATTTCGTGCGCCTTGATCTGCTTGCGCTGCAGCTTGTAGCGCAGCTTCCCGAGCATGCCGTCCTCGTGGCTGACGCGCGTGATGTTCTGCACGTATTCGTCGTCCGGTGCGATGGCCTGCGCGCCCATGATCCATCGCACGCTTTCGCGATAGTCGTACAGCGACTTGTCGTTGATGTCCGCAAGGAAGAACGACAGCGCGGCCATCGCGGCAGGGTGACCGCCTTCGGCATGTCGGCGCAGTTCGTCGACGTAGCGATGGCGCGACGGATAATCCTCGATGTCGCCGATGAACATCAGCATGCACTCGAGGCCGTCCGTATGCCCCATCTCGTGCGCCTTGCGCGCGGCCTCGACGGCCTCGGCCTGCATGCGCACGCGTTCGGCACGGTCCGTGCTGGTCTGCCCGATGTGATGGTACGTGTAGCCGAGCCGGTACGCAGCCATGTTGCCGCCGGCCTCCATCGATTCGCGGAAGTAGTGGGCGGCGCGGTACGGGTCGGGCTCGACATGCGTGCCGTCCTTGTAGAAGCAGCCGAGCAGGTAGCCGCACGAATCGCCGCCCGCCTCGTAGCCGAGCTTGCAGATGGCGAGGGCATCGGCGGGGCGCCGGTTCTCATACTCGAACGCGGTGGCGATCTGGTTCCATGCGAGCGAGCCGGGCTCGTTCTCGCGCGCGGCTTCGAGCCAGGCGTCGCCGCGCGCGTCGTCCCGCGCGAAGCCGAACGTGCCGGTGCGATGCGCATAGCCGCGCAGGATCATCGCCGACGTGCAGGCGCGCGCGTCCGATGCACGTTCGATCGCGCGGGGCAGCCAGTCGCCCTGTGGATCGAGGCCGAGCGCCAGCCGCAAGCCCATCGCCATCGCGCGGTTGTCGTCGATCGGCTCGTTGCGTTCGGCTTCCTGCAGCCGCGCGTAGGCTTGTTCGTACTCGCTGCGCTTGAAGTGGCTGTACGCGAGCCAGTGCAGCGTTTCCCACCGGTGATACGGATGCAGCGCGGCCTGCGCACGCGCGAGCGTCGCGGTCATCGCGTGGCGTGCGTCGTCTTCGTCGTCGTTCGCATCGAGCGTGTTGCCGGCGTAGTCGTCGCGCCAGATCTCGTGCAGCAGCCGGTCCTTCTCGACCGCATCGAGGTGCGCGCACGCGTCGGACGCGACGAACGCGCGGATGTGATCGTGCGAGCCGCCCCAGCGCGGCTGCATGTACCAGATGAACGTGCGCATCGGGAAGAACAGCTTCGGGTGGACGTGCAGCGTCGCCTCCATCCAGTACCACTTCTCCTTGCGCAGCTTCTTGCCCTGGACCGGGCCCGGCAACGCGTCCGGAAATGCCGGCGGGCAGGCGACCGGCACGTCGGGATTCAGCCCCGAACGCGCGAACATCTGCTGCAGTTCGGCGTGCGTGGCTTCGTCGTCGGCGCCGGCGTTCAGCTGCAGTTCGGTGACGGGCCAGCGGCGCTCGCGCACGAGCTGCGCGAGCCACTCGGGTTCGCCGAACGACGACACGCTCGTGAAGATCACCATCGGCGCGCTCCACATCGTCGGCGCGAGCGCCAGCGCGCGCAGCGCGGCGACGAGCGTCAGCGTCGCGCACGCATGCGCGCCGATCCAGCCGGCTTCGGTCACCGTTTCGGCCCAGCCGCCGCCGCGGTATTCGTAGGCCCAGTGGTGCCAGTAATGCGCTTCGCACAGCCACGCGTGCGCGGAGCGCGGGTTCGCGGCCTGCCACGCGCGCAGGCGCGCGAGGCCCTCGGCGCCGGCGTCGAGGCACGGCTGCACGTCGGCCGGCAGCGCGTCGACGTACCGCCCTTCGGCGATGCGATCGTCGAAGCTCGCGGCGAGCGCGGCATCGAGTTGCGCGTCGAGCGCGGCGAACTCGCCCGCGCGCAGCAGCGCGTCGACGTCGCAAATGAACCAGCGGGATGTCGCGGGCGGAATCAGGTCGGCGGAGGCGGAGGACATGTCGGTATCGGCGGTCATGACGAAACGGGTTGAGGATCGAAGATGCGGTAGCGCTTCCACGGCAGCGAAAGCCAGTTTCCGGACGGATTGCGCAGGTACTCGCGCACTTCCTGCGTGGCGCGCGACGACGCGGGGCCGTCCTGGCCGCTGCCGCGCAGCCACTGCTGGCGCGCCCGCGCATACGCGAGTCCGAAGTCTTCCCAGCTGTCGAAGCTGTCCTGCGCGCGCTGGGCGTTGAGCAGCAGCACGACCCACGCGTGCTGTTCGGACGTCCAGCCGAGCAGCGCGATGCAGCGCACGAGAAATGCGGTGCGCGCGCAGTCGAACGCGAGTGCGTCGCGCACGCGCCCGACGGCGGCGAGTTGTTCGTAGAAGCCGTCGTGCGAGCGGCCGACGCCGCGGATCCAGCCCGCAAGGATCGACGGCACGCGCTGCACGATCTGCCACTCGGGCAGGTCGGCCGGCAGGTCGAGTTCGCGCCTGACCTGGCGCGCGAGCCGTTCGCGCTGCGAATCGGGCAGCGCATGGACGAGATCGTCGCAATCGCAGCGCAGCCCGTTGCGGATCAACAGGATGTCGGCCAGCGCGAGCGCCCAGCGACGGCGGTTCGGCGGCGCCTGCTCGGCCTGCGCATGCGCGAGACGAACGGCCGTGGTTTGCCGTACCGGCACCGCGCTGTCGGCGCCCGCGGCCTGGTCGGCGTCGACTTCGCGCACCATCCGCGCGGCGACCCGGAACGAGCGCCACACGTACCACACGAGCCACAGCGCGACCGCGCCGAGCAGCAGTTTCAGCATGACGGGCTCCCGTCCGCCGGCACGGGCAACGCGAACGCCGCGCACAGCGCGGGATCGATCGCGATGCCTTCGATCTCGAATGCGGTCGTGGCCGGTGGTGCATTCGGTGCGCGCGCGGCCGGCAGCGCATCGGCCGGCAATGCGTGGCGCGCGGCCGCCGCGACGGCCGGATCGATCTGCCGCAGCTGGCCGAGCGCATAGGGCGCGTTGCGCAGCAGCAGCCATTGCAGCACGGCCGGCGGCTGCTCGAAATGCTCGATCAGGTGGAAGTTGTCGCTCATCACGCTCAGCAGATGGTCGGGCGAGCGCACGTCGGTGACGAAGGTCCAGGCGCCGGTGGCCGCGCCCGGCGCGTCCGGCTCGAACACGAGGCCCATGCCCTCGCAATCCGGATGGCGCTCGCCGCGCGGCGCGAGCGCGCGCAGGAACTGGCGGACGTCGTCGGCATAGCGGCGCACCGGATGACGATTCTGCTTGCCCTTGATCTGGTCGATGCGCAGGCCGTCGCCGCTGACCTGCAGGCTGATCGTCACGTGCGGCTGATTGCCCGCGCCGCGCAGCGTGAACAGGCGCAGCCGGCCGTCCTGCGCGGCTTGCGCGTACTGCTCGCCGTAGCCGCCGCGCAACCGGCGGCGATCCGCGAACTGGCCGAGGCAGTGCTGCATGTAGTACGACTCGTACGCGAGCTCCTCGCGCAGCGCCGCATGGCTGCCGACGAATTCGAACACGATTCCGTTCGGTGTGCGCAGCACCTCGCGCAGCGCGAGGCCGCTGCTCGGCACCCAGCCCTTGTCGCGGCGCGCCTGCATCCGCTGGTGCTCGCGTTCCCACATGTCGAGCGCCATCGCGCAGGTGATGCGCTGCAGTTTCTGCGCGAGCCGCGTGCCGGCGCGCGAGCGCAGGAATTCGACCAGCACGCGTTCGCGGTCGATCAGCAGCATGTGCTCGGGATCGATGAAGTAGAGCCGCGCGGGCTCGGCGGCGAGTGGCGGCGCAGCGTCGGCCACCTGGCCGGGTGCCGCGGACGCCGCGGACGCCGGTTGCGCGCGGAACCGGCGCACGAGCCATTCGGGTGCCGGCCGGTCGGCGCCGGCGAGTGCGCGGTAATCGGCGAGCGAATCGAGCGGCTGCGCCTGCTCGAACGCACCGACGACCCAGCGGAAGAAATGGTTGCCGAGCCACGCACGGATCTCGGCGGGATCGTCGCGCTCGGTGCTGCGGCGGGCGATCGCCGCCTTGATGTCGGGTGCATTGACGACGTCGCGCGGCCGATAGGCCGACGCGGCCACGGTTTCGGTCACGGGCTCACTCTCCGGTCGGGCAGGGCGTGCGCGGGCGGTGCGCGCAGGACCCTGGCGGTTCTTTTGGCTCAACGGCGAAACGGCGAACGTGCGCGCACAAGAACGCGCTGGCGTCGCGTATTCCGGTTCAGGTCGATCAGTGCGTGAACGTCACGCGAGCGCGCGGGAGCCGATGACGCGGGAGCGGGCGAGCGGGATAGGGCGATTCATGGATTCTCTCAGGTCGGATTTTATTTTTGGCTTTCGCGAGTCTACTTCGATCCGTGCGGATGAATCAATCACGCGGCTGGCCGGCGCCGCTGGATCTGACAAGACTTATCTCTTTTTCATCGATTTTCGACGCGGCGCCACCCGGCCGCCGGATTCGATGCTGTTAAAACCGGCAGGTTTTCCCGGAAAACGGGTGAGTGGCCCGGCCATGACGGCGGCCTCGTTCCCGCCTTCCACTTATCTCATAAGTTTTTCTTTCGGCTCGCGCAACATATCGTCGATTGTTGGCGGCCGGGCGGTATCGGATAGTCCTGCTTCGACAGGCCGGTCGCCACCTTTTTCGCGCGGCGCGGCCGGATCTGTTGTCCATGCAACCATCGGAAAGAGAAGGAACCGCCCCCATGCGATTCAATGCGACACGTTTCGCCGCGACCCTGTTGGTCGCCGCATGCGCGACCGCCACGGCCGGTCGCGCGGCCGCCGTCACGCAGGACGACCTCCGCGACACCGTCACGCGCCAGATCGCGCCGCTGATGAAGCAGTACGCGATTCCCGGCATGGCGATCGGCATCGTCGCCGACGGCAAGCCGTACGTGTTCGACTACGGTGTGATGTCCAAGCAAACCGGCAAGCCGGTGACCGGCGACACGCTGTTCGAGATCGGCTCGGTCAGCAAGACGCTGACCGCGACATTGGCGTCGGACGCGCAGGAGGGCGGCGAACTGTCGCTCGCGGACCCCGCGGGCAAATATCTGCCCGAGCTGCAGGGCAAGCCGTTCGGCGTCGTGACGCTGCTCCAGCTCGGCACGCACACGCCCGGCGGAACGCCCCTGCAGGTGCCGGACAGCATCCGCGACGACGCGGGCCTGATCCGCTATCTCGACGCGTGGCGGCCCGCGTATGCGCCGGGCACGCACCGCAAGTATTCGAACGTCGCGATCGGCATGCTCGGCTGGCTCACCGCGAAGGCGATGCACCAGGATTTCGCGACGCTGATGGAGCAGCGGCTCTTTCCCGCGATCGGGATGACGCATACGTACATCAACGTGCCCGCCGCGCGCATGGCCGACTATGCGCAGGGCTACACGAAGGACGGCAAGCCGGTGCGGATGACGGAAGGCATGCTGTGGCAACCGGCTTACGGCGTGCGGACCACGGCGGCCGACCTGCTGCGCTTCGTGCAGGCGAACATGGGGATGATCCACACCGCGCCGCGCTTGCAGCGCGCGATCGAACGCACGCACACCGGCTACTTCCGCGCGGGGCCGCTGACGCAGGACCTGATCTGGGAACAGTACCCGTACCCGGTCGCGCTGCCGACGCTGCTGGCGGGCAACGCGCCGAAGATGCTGTTCGATGCGGTGCCGGCCAGCGCGATCCAGCCGCCGCTCGCGCCGAACCCGGCGACCTGGATCAACAAGACGGGCTCGACCGGCGGTTTCAGCACGTACGTCGCGTTCGTTCCCGCGAAGCGGATCGGGATCGTGATGCTCGCGAACGGCAACGTGCCGATCGAGGAGCGCGTGAAGGCCGCCTACCGGATTCTCGGGTCGCTCGGCGACGCGCGGTAACGTTGTCGCGCCCGCCCGTCGGGAAATGCTTATGATGGGCGGGCAATCCGGTGGTTGGTGGGCGAGACGCCGGGCGACGGAGGACAGCCGATTGAGCATCGCATGGGACGGAATCACGGGCGCGGACGTGCTCGACGACGCGCAACTGGCGAGCCGGCATGCGCTGGCCGACGCGGCGCGCGATGGCGCATGGGCGACGCTGCTCGCGCGTATCGCGCAACAGCCCGCGCTCGTCAACGCGACGCGGCCGGGCGGCACGTCGCTTGATGCGCCGCTGCATCAGGCCGCGTATGGCGGCGCGCCGCAGGAGGTCGTCGCCGAACTGCTGCGGCTCGGTGCATCGCGCATGCTGCGCGATGCGCGCCGCGAGCGCGCGGTCGATATCGCCGCGCGGTGCGGACATCGGCATCTGGTCGAGCCGTTGACGCCGCAACCGCGACGCTTCGTGTCCGACGACACGCTGCGCGCCATTCAACGCCATTTCCACGACATGATCGTCGGCCGCATCGCACACCTGCGGGTCGACGCGCTGCGCTTGCCCGAACTCGAACCGCTGCTCGAATACGACGAGCAGGCCGACCGCATGTGGTTCGCGGTGCCCGGCATGTACGGCGGATTCGACTACGCGCTGCGCACGGACGGCGATGCCGCTGTGCTCGTGTCCGCGAGCTGGAGCCGCGTGGTCGGCGGCTCGGGCCAGCGACACGAGATCACGGCCGACGGCTGCACGCTGGTCGAAGAAGGATTCGTCTGACGCGCCCCCTCGTTGCGCCGGGCAGTGTCGCGCGATGCATTCGCGCACGTCGTCAACCGTCTGCGTTCCTCTCTTTGTATTTCAAGCCTGACGGTGTGCTGCCCACGGCATTCCACCACGCACGACGCGCGGCCCGAATGCCTGTTCAGGCAATTCGGGCCGGCACTACGGACGGCATGGACGAGTGTCTGCGCGCGTTGAGGCGACTCAATGCCCGCGATAGATCGAGTCGCGGCCGTTGACCGACATCGCGCGGCCGGATTCGCCGGTCGTGCGGGTTTCGCTGCCGTAACCGGTCGTGTCCGCGGCCGGGGTGGCGTTCGGGGCGGATTGCGCGACGGCGTTTTCGCGCACACGCTGTTCGGCGGCGAGGATCGCGGCCGGATACTGGTTGTGGTCCAGCGCCGGGGTATAGCCGACGGCCGCGAGGCGGGCCATCTCGGCCTTCACTTCGGCGCGGGTCAGCTGATGGTCGGCCTGCTGCGCGAACGACAGCGCCGGTGCGGCAAGGATCAGGGCGGCAAGGGTGGAAGAAACGAGCGTTTTCATCATGGGTACCTGTGTGGTTGAGTGAGCCGCAACCAACGTCGACCACGTCGATGTCGTTGCGCGTGCAGCCAATATAGGTACGCCGACGCCCGGGAAAAACGGCTGCCGGACCAAATCATTTTTGATTCTGAGTCACGAATCGAACGTGAATTCGGTCGGCAGCCTTGCCGGCCGGGCGTCTGGCCCGAACAGTGGCTAGGGGCCGGTGATCGAAACAGGCCGCCAATCGGCCCATTAGACCTCGCGGGACTCAAGTGTGTCGAATTCCGTCTTGGACAGACTTAACCGGTCTCCCTAGACTGAACTCGCTTTCCTTTACTCCCTGGAGAAAATCATGAGTCTCAAAGACAAGCTGCCCGGCAACAAGATCCTCGGTTTCGGTACCGCCCCGCTCGGCAACATGTTCCGCGACATCCCCGACGCGGAAGCCGCGGCCACCGTCGAAGCCGCGTGGCAACACGGCATCCGCTATTTCGATTCGGCCCCGTTCTACGGCGCCGGCCTGGCGGAAATCCGCCTCGGCGACGCGCTCGCGAACCATCCGCGTGACGAGTACGTGCTGAGCACGAAGGTCGGCCGCGTGATCCTCGACGAAATCGAAGACGTGTCGGCGCGCGATCTCGGCGAAAAGGGCGGCCTGTTCGAACACGGCCGGCCGAACCGCATCGTCAACGACTACTCGGCCGACGCGACGCTGCGCTCGATCGAGGACAGCCTGAAGCGTCTGCGCACCGACCGCCTCGATATCGTGTGGGTGCACGACATCGCGCAGGACTTCTACGGCGACGAATGGCTCGCGCAATTCGAAGTGGCGCGCAAGGGCGCATTCCGCGTGCTGAGCAAGCTGCGCGAGGAAGGCGTGATCAAGGCGTGGGGCCTCGGCGTGAACCGCGTCGAACCGATCGAACTGGTGCTCGACCTCGCCGAACCTCAACCGGACGGCATGCTGCTGGCCGGCCGCTACACGCTGCTCGATCATGAGCGCGCGCTGCAACGCGTGATGCCGGCGGCGGCCGCGCAGAACGTCGGGATCGTCGTCGGCGGCCCGTACAGCTCGGGCGTGCTCGCGGGCGGCACGCACTTCGAATACCAGAAGGCGTCGCCGGAAATCCTCGCGAAGGTCGACCGGATCAAGGCGATCGCCGCGCGCTACGACGTGCCGGTCAAGGCCGCCGCGCTGCAGTTCTCGATGTCGCATCCGGCGACCGTCGCGGTGATCCCGGGCGCGAGCCGTCCGGAGCGGATCGCGGAAGACCAGGCCGCGCTGAACGTGGCGATTCCGGCCGACTTCTGGCGCGAGATGCGTGAACAAGGCCTGATCGCGGCCAATGCGCCGCTGCCGACCGATCGTTGATCCTGAAAGGTGATGACATGGTACAGGCACATGCAAGTATCGAGATCGCGGCTTCGGCCGACACGGTCTGGCAACTGATCGGCGGCTTCGGCTCACTGCCCGACTGGCTGTCGTACATTCCGGCCAGCGAGCTGAGCGAGGGCGGGCGCGTGCGGCGTCTCGCGAATCCGGCGGGCGATGCGATCGTCGAGCGGCTGGTTGCGTTCGACGAAGGGGAGCGCAGCTATACGTACGCGATCCTCGAAGCACCGTTTCCGGTCGTGAACTATCGCTCCACGCTGCGCGTGCGCGAGAACGGCCCGAACGCGTCGAAGGTCGAGTGGTCCGGCACGTTCACGCCGCACGGCGCGACCGACGACGAAACGATCCGGCTGTTCCGCGGCATCTACGAAGACGGCCTCGCGGAACTGGCGAAGCGCTTCGCGGTGGCCTGACGGCGACACGTCGCATCGTGTGACGGAGGCGGGGCGTCCGGCTCCCGCCACGCCTTCGCCGCGGGTGTCGCCTGCGGCGCAGGTGTGGGCGCAGGTGTGAGCGCGTCGGCGTGGTTCTACACCGACGGGCCGCCGCCATCGGCGTGCAGCTCGTCGATCAGCAGCCGCGCGCCCGGCGAGATCGGCGCGCCCTTGCGCGTGACGAGTTCGTAAGGCTCGCTGCGCGAACCGATCCGCAGCGGCAGGATGCGCGTCATGTCGTGCCGCGCGAAGAATTCGGCGACGTCGATCGACACCAGCGCGACGAACGACGGATTGCCCTGCAACAGCGCGAGCGTCGCGAATGCCGACGTCGTTTCGAGCAGATGCGGCGGAAAGCGGATGTCGGCTTCGAGGAATTCGCGTTCCAGGAGCAGCCGCATCGGCATGTTCGCGCGATACACGACCCACCGGTATTCGGCGAGGTCGCGCAGCGCGAGCTTCTTTGCGCCCTTGAGCGGATGGCGCACGTTCGCGACCACCGCGAGCGTCTCGTCCTGCAGCTTCACGCTGTCGTAGAGCTGTGGCGTGCGGCTGATCGTCGTGCGGCAGATTGCAAGATCGAGCCGGCCTGCGTCGATCTCGCTCAGCAGCGCTTCGCTGGTGTCCTCGACGATCTCGACGGACATCTCCGGATGGCGTGCGACGAGCGTCGAGATCGCATCGGTCAGCCGCGGCACCGCGCCCATGATCACGCCGACGCTCACGCGCCCGCCATGTCCGCGCAGGATGCCGACGATTTCCTCGCGCAGATGTGCGAGATCGGTATGAATCAGCCGCGCGTAGCGGATCACGCAATCGCCGACCTCGGTCGGTTCGAGCCCGCGGTTGGTGCGATTGAAAAGCGGCGTGCCGAAGGTCGTCTCGATCTCCTGCAGCGCCTTGCTCGCGCCCGGCTGCGTGAGCGCGACCTGCTGCGCGGCCTTGAGCAGCGAGCCCTGGTCGGCGAGCGCGATCAGCAGGCGCAGCTGCTTCAGGTGAAGGCGGGAAATGATGGAGTGAAGCGGCGGGGTCATGGATGTGACGAAAAGTTATACCGGTATCACGTCCCGTCAATTGTCTCGACGATTGCGATTCCTTATGCTGGCCCGTCGAGCCTTTTTATCAAGCTGTTTTTGGATGGGTGAACCGGGATGCCGCCGACGTGCGGCGGAAAGCGGGTGCACTCACTATAACTTGAACTTATTGCCGTGTCGATTGCGGTCGCACCCGGACGACACGCGCTGGATGCCAGGAGCGAAGCACACATGGATCTGAACATCGAAGGCCGCTGGGCGCTGGTTTGCGCGGCCAGCAAGGGGCTGGGCAAGGGGTGCGCGCAGGCGCTCGTCGCCGAGGGCGTGAACGTCGTGATCACCGCGCGCGGCAGCGACGCGCTCGACGCGACCGCCCGCGAACTGCGCGCGCTCAACCCGGCCGTCACGGTGGTGGCCGTGGCCGGCGACATCACGACGAGCGCGGGCCGCACGGCGGCGCTCGCGGCCGCGCCGCAAGTCGACATCCTCGTGAACAACGCGGGCGGCCCGCCGCCGGGCGATTTCCGCGAATGGACGCGCGACGACTGGATCGCGGCGCTCGACGCGAACATGCTGACGGCGATCGAGCTGATCAAGGCGACCGTCGACGGGATGACCGAGCGCGGCTTCGGGCGCATCGTCAACATCACGTCGAGCGCCGTGAAAGCGCCGATCGACGTGCTCGGCCTGTCGAACGGCGCCCGCACGGGGCTGACCGGCTTCATCGCGGGCATCGCGCGGCAGAAGCGCATCGCGGCGCGCAACGTGACGATCAACAACCTGCTGCCGGGGCTGTTCGATACCGACCGTCTGAAGAAGGCGACCGAAGCGTCCGCGCAGGCAGAAGGGACGGACTACGAAGCGACGCGTGAAGCGAAGCGCCGCAACGTGCCGGCCGGGCGTTTCGGCACGGCCGACGAATTCGGCGCGGTCTGCGCGTTCCTGTGCAGCGCGCACGCCGGTTACCTGACCGGGCAGAACGTGCTGCTCGACGGCGGCGCATATCCGGGCACGTTCTGATCGCGCGGCGTTCGTCGCGGGATGCCCGGGCCGCACGGTGCGCCCGGGCATGGCTTGCCCGCGTTACTTGATCACCAGCGGATTGACCGGCGCACCGGTGCCGCCGACGATCTTCAGCGGCGCGGCGGTGTACAGGAATTGCCACTGGCCGTCGCGCGCGCAATCTTCCGCGAGCGCATCGAGCAGCACGACCTCGGTGAACACGACGCCGAGGTTGCGCATCAGCGCGTTGTGCAGCGGAATCATCACGCCCGACACGGGGTCGACCGTCACTTCGTTGCCCATCGTATCGGTGACGAGGTTCGGAATCTCCATCTCGCGGAACCATTCGACGAGCTCGCGGCTGAACGTGAGCCCCGGCTCGACGTAGTCGCGATAGAACTCGGCTTCGTCGCGCTCGTAGAACGATCCGATCCAGCCGGTGCGGATCAGCAGGATGTCGCGCGGCTCGATCGTCACGTTCTGCGCGCGCGCCGCGTCGAGCAGGTCGTGATGATCGAACGTCTCGCCCTTGTCGAGCACGCGCTTGTTGCGATGGCGCGCGATGTCGATCAGCACCGCGCGGCCCGCGATACCGCGCTCGGCGATCGGCAGGATGCTCGCGCGTTCGAGGCCGCCGACCGTGCTCAGCGCGTCGTAGCCGTTCCACAGCGTATCGTCGTACCACACGTGCCCGAGCGCGTCGCACTGCGTCGAGCCCTGCACGTGCATGAAGATCACGTCGTCCGCGTATTCGACGTTGCCGTCGAAGTGCGCCTTGCCCGCGAGGAAATGGCCCTTGTCGAGCACGTTCATCCGCATCGACGGGCGCCGGCCCGGAAACAGCGGCTCGCCCTTCGCGTGGCCGATGTCCACCTGCAGCGTGAAGGTGCGGCCCTGGCGCACGGCGGCGATGCCGCGCATCACCTGTTCGGATTGCAGATAATTCAGCGCGCCGACTTCATCGTCGGGGCCCCACTTGCCCCAGTTGGTCGGCAGGCCGTCGAGCAGGCGCTTGACGTCGGGGCCATCGGCCGGTTTCTGCACACACATGTTCGTCTCCATCGTTGTGATCGACGCGAACCCGGGGGCGATTTGCCGTGCGGGCATTCGGCATCGGACGGGCGCGCCCGGTGCGGCGCGACGTCGGGCCAGTATAGAAATCGCGCCGCGCATCCGGTATTGAGAGCCGCTCATAGCGCTATGAAAAGCTGTCATGCGCGAAGTATTGACGCGGGTCGGGCGGGTTTGAAACCATCGTGGTCGATCGTGGCGGCGCCGCATGCGCGTCGACGCCAACGCATCCAGTCGATTGATCCACACAGGAAACGGAAATGAACATCGCAGGCAACTTGCTGATCGGTCAGCGCGCGCGGCGCGGCACCCAGGGCGTCACGTATGCGATCGACGCGGCGAGCGGCGAACGCATGGAGCCGGCTTTCGGCGGCGCGACCGTCGTCGATCTCGACGAAGCGTGCGCGCTGGCCTGGGCGGCCTTCGACGCGTATCGCGAGACCCCGCCCGAAGCACGCGCGCAGTTTCTCGAAGCGATCGCGGCGAACATCCTCGCGCTCGGCGATGCGCTGGTCGAGCGCTGCGTCGCCGAATCGGGCCTGCCGCGCGCGCGTGTCGAAGGCGAGCGCGGCCGCACGGTCGGCCAGTTGCGCCTGTTCGCCGGCGTGGTGCGCGCGGGCGACTACCTCGAAGCGCGCATCGATCCGGCGCAGCCGGAACGCCAACCCGCGCCGCGCCCCGATCTGCGCCTGCGTCATATCGGCGTCGGCCCGGTCGCGGTATTCGGCGCGAGCAACTTCCCGCTCGCGTTCTCGGTGGCGGGCGGCGATACGGCGTCCGCGCTCGCGGCCGGCTGCCCGGTGATCGTGAAGGCGCACTCGGCGCACCCCGGCACGTCGGAACTCGTCGGGATGGCCGTGCAGCAGGCCGTGAAAGCATGCGGGATGCCGGAAGGCACGTTCTCGCTGCTGTTCGGCAGCGGCCTTGAAATCGGCCAGGGGCTCGTGCGCGACCGCCGCATCAAGGCGGTCGGCTTCACCGGTTCGCGCCATGCGGGGACCGAACTGATCGCGATCGCGAACGCGCGGCCCGAACCGATCCCCGTCTATGCGGAGATGAGCAGCATCAACCCCGTGCTGTTGTTCCCGCACGCGCTGGAACAACGCGGCGACGCGATCGCGCAGGCATTCGTGCAGTCGCTGACGCTCGGTGCCGGCCAGTTCTGCACGAACCCCGGGCTGATCTTCGCGGTGGAAGGGCCGGCGCTCGAACGCTTCATCGCGGCGGCGGCCGGGCGGCTCGCGCAGGCGCCGGCCGCGACGATGCTCACGCCCGGTATTCACCAGGCGTTCGAGCGTGCGGTCGCGGTGTTCGCGCAGCATCCTCAGGTGCGGACCGTCGCGCGCGCCCAGGCGCCTGCCGGTGCGAACCAGGGGCAGGGCGCGCTGTTCGTGACGAGCGCCGACGCATTCCGCGAATCGAAGGCGTTGCACGAGGAGATTTTCGGCGCGGCGTCGCTGATCGTTCGGTGTCCGGACCTGAACACGATGCTCGCGCTGGTCGAGTCGCTGGAAGGGCAGCTGACGGCGGCGATTCATCTCGACGAAGCCGATTACGCGGACGCGCGCCGATTCCTCCCGGCGCTGGAGCGGCGCGCGGGCCGCGTGCTGGTCAACGGCTTCGGCACCGGCGTCGAGGTCGCGCATGCGATGGTGCACGGCGGCCCGTATCCGTCCACCGCGGACGGGCGTTCGACGTCGGTCGGCAGCCTCGCGATCCGCCGCTTCCTGCGGCCGGTCAGCTATCAGGACATGCCGGATGCGCTGCTTCCCGACGCATTGCGAACGAGCAACCCGTGGGCGCTGAACCGCCTGCTCGACGGCAAGCTCACGCTCGCGCGGTAAGCGGCGAGCGAATGGCAGGCGGGGCGTCGCGACGCACCGGCGCCCCGCGTTTTCACGGCCTTATTTGCCGACTGCCGCGACGACCTCCTCGCCGGTCAGGATCTCGCGGAAGATGCCCACCAGCGGGCGCAGGTTGACCTTGTGCCACGCGGCCCACAGCGGCGTGCGGTAGCTGAACCACGGCAGCTCGCGCAGCACGACGCCTTCCGGCACCTGGTGACGCAGGCTTTGCTGGATCATCGTCACGCCGAGCCCGGCGGCGACGAGCCCGAGCGCGGCGAGCGGCTCGGTCGCTTCCACCGAGATGTCCGGCGAAAAACCGGCCTTCGCACAGGCCGCGACGAACGCGCCGTGCCGCGGCGCGCTTTCCTGCTGCGTGACGCCGATCCACGCCTGCGCGGCAAGATCGTCGGCGACCAGCGTCTTCTTCTTCGCGAGCGGATGCCCGTCGGGCAGCGCGAGCAGCATCGGATCGTTCAGCACCATCGTCGAATCGAGTTCGGGATCGTCCGGTGCGGGCGGCTCGGTCACGAGCGCGATGTCGAGGCTGCGTTCGCGCAGGCCTTCGAGCTGCGCGGCGCAGGGATAGTTGTACAGCGCGATATGCACCGACGGGCGCTCCGCGCGCAGCGTTTTCAGCGCGCGCGGCAGCACGCCCGAGTGCGTGGCCGTTTCCAGATAGCCGATGCACAGACCGCCTTCGTCGCCGCGACCGAGCCGGCGCGCGAGCGATTCGAGCCGGTTCGCATGGCGCAGGAACGCATGCGCTTCGCTGAGGAACGTGCGCCCGTCACGCGTCAGACGAATGCGCTGCTGGCTGCGTTCGAACAGCGTCAGGCCGAGCTTCTCCTCGAGCTGCGCGATCTGGCGGCTGAGCGGCGACTGCGAAATGTGCAGGCGTTCGGCCGCGCGGCCGACGTGTTCCTCTTCCGCGACCGCGATGAAATATTGAAGCTGGCGGATGTCGAGCATGTAAGACCTTATGGGACTCAAGTGTGATGAATTATGTCTTGGACAGACTTATTCATGCAACCTAGACTGGGCGCACTTTCCTGTCCCATCCGGAGAAACGCATGGCTCTCAACGACACGCTGCCCGCCGACAACCGGCTCGGTTTCGGCGCGGCGCCGCTCGGCAACATGTTCCGCGACATTCCCGACGCGGAAGCGCACGCGACCGTCGAAGCCGCGTGGGCACGCGGCATCCGCTACTTCGACACCGCGCCGTCGTATGGCGCGGGGCTCGCGGAAGCGCGTCTCGGCGACGCGCTGGCCGGCCGGCGCCGCGACGACTACTTCATCAGCACGAAGGTGGGCCGCATCGTGCTCGACGATCTGGAGGAAGCGGCCACCCGCGACTACGGCGAGAAGAGCGGGATCTTCGCGCACGGCCGCGCGAACCGGCTGGTGAGCGACTACTCGGCCGACGCGACGCTGCGCTCGATCGAGGACAGCCTGAAGCGGCTGCGCACCGATCGTCTCGACGTCGTGTGGGTGCACGACGTCGCGCAGGACATCTACGGCGACGAATGGCTCGCGCAGTTCGAGGTGGCGCGCAAGGGCGCATTTCGCGTACTGGGCAAGCTGCGCGAGGAAGGCGTGATCGGCGCGTGGGGCCTCGGCGTGAACCGTGTCGAGCCGATCGAGTTGCTGCTCGACCTCGCCGAACCGCAACCGGACGGCATGCTGCTGGCCGGCCGCTACACGCTGCTCGATCACGAACGCGCGCTGCAGCGCGTGATGCCGGCCGCCGCGGCCCGTCACGTCGGGATCGTCGTCGGCGGCCCGTACAGCTCGGGCGTGCTCGTCGGCGGCGCGCACTTCGAATACCGGAAGGCGCCGCCCGAGGTCGTCGCGAAGGTCGAGCGGATCAACGCGATCGCCGCGCGCCACGACGTGCCGGTCAAGGCCGCCGCGCTGCAGTTCGTGCTCGCGCATCCGGCGACGGCCGCGGTGATTCCGGGCGCGAGCCGCCCGGAGCGCATCGCGGAAGATGCCGCGGCGCTGACGTTCGAGATCCCCGCCGATTTCTGGTGCGAGATGCGCGAGCAGCAGCTCGTCGCGGCCGATGCGCCGCTGCCGATCGATCATTGATTCCGTCAGCGCCGCCGAGTCCGTCTGGCCGCTGACGACGCGACGAGGCCCGCTCGCGCGGGCCTCATCGTTTCGGCAGAAGGAAAGCTCGGCTGCGTGACCGTCAGCCGTGCGTGCGCGGCCGGTAATCGATCAGGCTGGAGAACACCGCGATCAGCACGGCCATCGCGACGAAGAACAGCAGCGCGAGGAAGTACGAGCCCGACCACTGGACGATCACGCCGATCAGGATCGGCACCACGACGCCGACCATGCTGCCGCAGAAGTTCATCGTGCCGCCGAGCACGCCGGCGCGTTCCGGGCCGCCGACGATCGCCGGCAGGCTCCAGTACATCCCGCAGAAGCGGATGAAGAACATCGCGATGCTCAGCAGCAGCACCACGGCGTTTGCGTTCGCGATATAGGCCGCCGCGAGGATGCACGCGGCCGCGATCAGCGAAGAGCCGCTGAACATCGTGCGCATCACCAGGTTCGGCGACGCGCCCGACGCCTTCCAGCGATCGCCGATGGTGCCGCCGATCAGTTCGCCGACGAAGCCCGACATGAAGATGATGAAGGTCGCGCCGCCCGTCGTCGCGATGTTGAAGCCGTAGGTCTTGTGCAGGTAGCTCGGCATCCACGTCAGCAGCCCGTAGAACACCGCGAGGATGCAGCTGTAGCCGGCGAACATCGCGAGCACCGAGCGATCCTTCACCAGTTCGCGCAGCGGCACGCGTTCGCCCGTGGTTTGCGTCGGCGCATTCGCGCGCGTGATGTGTTCGAGCTCGGCCGCATTCACGCCCGGATGCTCGGACGGATGGTTGCGGATGTAGCGCCATACGAGCACGCCCACCAGCATCGTGCCGACGCCCGCGATCACGAACGCGATGCGCCACGATCCGAACCACGCGATCAGCCCGGAAATCAGGATCGCGCCGAGCGCGCTGCCGAGCGGCGCGCCGCCGTCGACCAGCACCGCGCCGCGGCCGCGTTCGTGCGGCGTCAGCCACGTGCCGATCAGCTTCGCGCCGGCCGGGAACACCGGCGATTCGGAGAAGCCGAGGCCCATGCGCGTGAGCATCAGCAGGATCCAGTTGTGCGATGCCGCGCCGAGCGCCTGGAACGCGCCCCATGCGAGCGTCGCGGTCGCGATGATGCCGCGCGTGTGATAGCGGTCGAGCATCACGCCGACCGGGATCTGCATCAGCGCGTACGACCAGAAGAACGCGCTCAGCATCAGCCCTTCGAGCGCCGGCGACAGGTTGAATTCCGGTGCGATCAGCGGCATCGCGACCGACAGCGACGCGCGGTCGATGTAGTTGATCGCGACCAGCAGCAGCATGAGCAGGAAGATGCGCCAGCGGACGTTGGTCGGCCGCGCCGACGCGTCGAGCGAAGTCGGCGCGGCGGCCGGGACGGCGGGGGAAGTCGAGGGGGGCATGCGTGTCTCCGTCGTTATGGTTGCGGGGGCGATGGCATCGTCGCCGTGCAGCGACTGTAGGGGCATGGCCGCGTCTTGCCTAATGACGCTTCGTGATCGCGTGATAACCAAACGGCGCGGCGTGCGCGGGGAATAAGCGGACGTTATCGGGCGATCCGGTTTTTTCATTACCGGCGGCAATCGGCCGCTTGTAGTGTTCGGTGCGGAGACTTCACACGGAGAAAGCACCATGAGCCCATTCCAATATTTCTTTCCCACCACGCTGAAATTCGGCAACGGCCTCGCGCGGCAGGCCGGCGAACTGCTGAAGCCGCTGTTCAGCGGCAAGCTGCTGGTCGTGACCGACGAAGGCCTGATCAAGAGCGGCGTGCTCGAAGGATTCTTCGCATCGCTGCGCGACGCGGACGTCGCCTACGAAATCTTCTCGGGCGTCGAGGCGAACCCGAGCACGGCCGTGCTCGACAGCGCGCTGACGTTCCTGAAGGAGCATCGCTGCACCGCCGTGATCGGCGTCGGCGGTGGCAGCAGCATCGACACGGCGAAGGGTGTGGCCGCGATGGCCACCAACGGCGGCACGATTCTCGACTACGAGGGCTACAACAAGATCCCGGACGAACCGCTGCCGATCTTCGCGATCCCGACCACGTCGGGCACCGGCAGCGAATGCACGGCGTCGACGGTGTTCACGAACCAGGAAACGCTGTTCAAGACCGTGATCGTCAGCCACAAGCTGTTCCCGAAGCTCGCGATCCTCGACGCGGAGCTCACGCTGAAGCTGCCGGCCGCGATCACCGCGGCCACCGGCATGGACGCGCTGACGCATGCGATCGAATCGTATGTGTCGAAGCAGGCGAACCCGGTGAGCCAGTCGCTCGCGCTGGGCGCGATCCGCCTGATCGGGCGCAGCCTGCGCAACGCGTTCTACGTCGGCTCCGATCTCGCGGCGCGCGAGGACATGCTGCTCGGCTCGTTCCTGGCCGGCGTCGCGTTTTCGCAGTCGAAGCTCGGCAACGTGCACGCGATCTCGCACACGATGGGCGGCGTGTTCAACATCGCGCACGGCATCGCGAACGCGGCGCTGCTGCCGTACGTGATCGAATTCAACCGGCCGGCCTGCCCGGCGCTGTATCGCGACATCGCGGCAGCGCTCGGCGGCGACGTGACCGGCGTCGATGCGGAAACGGCCGCGCGCGCACTGGTCGAGCAGATCGTCGAACTCAATCGCGCGCTCGCGATTCCGTCGAACATCCGCGAGCTCGGCGTCGATCTCGCGCACCTGCCGCAGATGGTGGCCGACTCGATGCGCAGCGGCAACGTGCTGGTCAACCCGCGGCTGACGACCGCGCGCGACGTCGAAGGCATCATCCGCGCCGCGTACGGCGGCGAACTCTGATCGCGCGACCCGCGCGAAGTGCGATTACCCGAATCGATTCAACCAGGAGCAGTCATGTATTACGAAATGCGGACCTACACGGTCCAGATCGGCAAGATGAACGAATACCTGCGGCACTTCGAGAAGGAAGGGCTGCCGGTGATCTCCCGCTATGCGACGCTGGTCGGCTGGTGGTACACGGAAATCGGCGAACTGAACCAGGTCGTCCACATCTGGGCATACGAAAGCCTCGACGATCGCATCAAGCGCCGTACCGCGCTGTACGAGGATCCGGACTGGCTCGAGAAGTTCGTGCCGAAGGCGTTCCCGATGCTCGAGAAGATGGAGTCGAAGCTGCTGCGCCCGGCCGCGTTCTCGCCGATCAGGTAAGCAGGGGACCTTGCAGCGTTTCGACGAGCAGGCGCGCACCCGGCGACAGGTGCGCGAAGGTACGGGCGACGACGCCGTACGGCTCGTCGAGCGCCGGGATCGCGACGGGCAGGCACGCAATCAGGCCGAAGCGCTCGCCGAACTCGGCGACTTCGCGCGGGATCACGGCCACCAGCTCGGGGTCCGCCTGCAGCAGCGTGAGCGTCGCGAACGTCGACGCGGTTTCGATCGGATAGCGCGGCACCTCGATGCCGGCGTCGGCCAGTGCGCGTTCGAGCGCGAGCCGCATCGGCGTGTTGACCGGATACGCGACCCATTCCGCATCGGTGAGATCGCGCAGCGTCAGCGTGTCGCGCCCGGCGAGCGCATGCGTGCGCGCGGTCACGACCGCGAGCGGTTCGGATTTCAGCGGCAGGTAGTCATACGCTTCCGGGCGGCGGCTGTTGCCGTTGCGGCAGATCGCGAGGTCGATGCGGCCGTCGTCGATCAGCGCGAGCAGGCTCGCGCTGGTGCCTTCGACGATCTCGACCGACAGGTTCGGCTGGCGGCGGCGCAGGTCGGTCAGCGCGCGCGTGAGCAGCGGCACCGCGCCCATGATGACGCCGACCGCGAGATGGCCGCCATGCCCCTGCGTGAGCGCGAGGACTTCGGTGTGCAGGTGTTCGAGGTCGCTGTAGATGAGGCGCGCGTAGCGCGTGACGCAGCGGCCGAGGTCGTTCGCGACGAGGCCCTTCGGTTGCCGCTCGAACAGCGGCATGCCGAGGATGTCCTCGATCTCGCGCAGCACCTTGGTGGCGCCGGGCTGCGAGATCGCGATCTCTTCGGCGGCCTTGTGCAGCGAACCGTGGTTTTCGAGCGCGATCAGCAGTTTGAGCTGCTTGAGGCGAAGGCGCGACGCGATATTGGCGAGGGAGGGAACGGCCAGCGGCTTCATGGCAACGACCAAACCGAAAGCGCGCATTATAGCCTGTCCGGCCCATAAACGATCCTGAGGATCACCAAGAAATCGCGGGTTTTCCGGCCTTCGGATCACCCGCGCATGCGGTCAATTTCCGTACATGTCGAAGTCGAAATACTTCGACTGGATCGCGTTGTACGTGCCGTCGCCGCGAATCTGCGCGATGGCGCGATTCAGTGCGTCACGCAGGTCGGTGTCGGCCTTGCGCACGCCGGCCGCATCGCCGTTACCCATGATCTTCGCGTCGTACACCACGCCGCCCGCGAACGAGAAGCCCTTGCCGCGCGGCGTCGCCAGGAACCCGAGCTGGCCCTGCACGGCATCCATCAGCACGCCGTCGACGCGCCCGGTGACGAGATCCGCATACGCCTGGTCGTAGCTCGGATACGGCACGACCTCGACCTTCGCGGCCGCCCACTTCTCGCGCGCATAGGTTTCCTGGACCGTGCCCTGTTCGACCGCGACGCGCTTGCCGGCGAGCTTCGCCGCGTCCGGCAGCAGCCCCGACCCGGTACGCGCGATCAGCCGCGTCTGGTTGCGGTACAGGCGGTCGGTGAAGTCGATCTGCTGGCGCCGCTGTTCGGTCGCGGCCATCGACGACAGGATCACGTCGAACTTGCGCGCCTGCAGCCCCGGAATCAGCCCGTCGAAGCTGCTCGACACCCACACGCATTTCGCATTCAGCTTCGCGCACAGCGCGTTGCCGAGGTCGATGTCGAAGCCCTTCACGCTGCCGTCGGTCGCGGTCGACTCGAACGGCGGGTAGGTCGGGTCGACACCGATGCGGATGGTCGTCCATTCCTTCGCCGACGCCAGCGACGCGACAGCCATCGCGGCGGCGGAAAGGAGAATCGTGAGGCGCGTCTTCATGGTCTGGCTCCGTTCGTGTGGGGAAGAGTGGGCGTGCGCGTCAGCTCGGGAATTCGCCGCGCTGAAAATCGTTCGACAGTTCGAGGGCATCGGCCATCTCGCCGACGGTGACCGGCTTGATCGGCGCGCGGATCCGGTAGTGACCGACGTCGCCGACGCCGCGCTGCTGCACGTCGGCGATCAGTTCGCCGACCGTCGTGCCGCACCAGCGCCCCTGGCACGGACCCATTCCGCAGCGCGTAAACGCCTTCATCTGGTTCGGCCCTTGGCAGCCGAGCGCCGCGAGCTGGCGAATCTCGCCGGCCGTGACTTCCTCGCAGCGGCACACGATCGTGTCGTCGTCGGGGCGGCGCAGCGCGGCGGGCGGCGTATACAGCGCGTCGAGCAGCGGGCGCACCGCGAGATGGCGGCGCCATGCACGCAGCACCGGGCGTTCGCGTGCGGCCTGCCGTTGCGCGTCGAGCGCACCGAGTTGCCGGGCGATGTCGAGCGCCGCCACTTCGCCGGCGAGTGCCGCCGCCTGTGCGCCGCCGATCCCTGCGCCGTCGCCCGCGATCCAGACGTGCGGCACGCTGCTGCGGCCGCGCGCGTCGCGCTGCGGGCGCCAGCATGCCGACGCTTCGTCCCATTCATGCGCGCAGCCGAGCGCGCGCGCGAGCTGCGTCGACGGAATGACGCCCTGATGCAGCAGCACGAGGGACGTGTCGAGCGCTTGTACGACGCCTTCCGCGTCGCGAAAGCGGATGCGTTCGGCGCGATCGTCGCCGTCGATGCGGATGTCGGTCGCGCCGCGATGGACGGGAATCCCGGCGTCGCGCACCGCACGCAGCATGCGCCAGCCCTTGAGCAGATAGTCGACGCCGCGCAGTGCCGGCAGCGCATGGGGAAGCGCGCGGCGCCACGCGTCGCGCGGTGTCGTATCGACCAGCGCGCGCACGCGCCGGCCCGCATTCAGCAATTGCGCGGCGAACAGCCACAGCAGCGGGCCGCTGCCCGCCAGCACGGCGTCGGCCGACGGCGCGAGGCCCGACGCTTTCAGCAGCGTTTGCGCGGCGCCGACGCCCATCACGCCGGGCAACGTCCAGCCGGGCACCGGCCACGGCCGCTCCTGCGCGCCGGTCGCGATCAGCACCGCGCGCGCGCCGATTTCGAGCGTGCCGCGCGACGGGCCGCTCTGCGTGAGCATCGCGACGGGTGTCGGTTCGAATGCGACCTGCCACACGACGCTGCGCGGCAGGTAATGCGCGCCGCTGGCGAGCAGGCCGTCGACGAGCGGCCGGCCGGCCGCATAGTCGGCGCCAAGCCATTGCGCGAGCGGCGCCGGTGCATCGGCCACGTTGCGGTAGATCTGGCCGCCGGGCGCGCGGCCTTCGTCCGCGACGACGACCGACAAGCCGGCCGTGCGCGCGGCGATGGCTGCCGCCATCCCGGCCGGCCCGGCGCCGACGATCAGCAGGTCGCACTGGCGGCGCGTCATGCGAGCCTCGCCTTGCCGTGCATCGCGCGCACCTGCATGCCGTCGGCGACGGGCGTCATGCAGCCTTGCACGTTCGGGACGCCGTCGATTTCGACGAGGCAGTCGAAGCACACGCCCATCATGCAGAACGGGCCGCGCGGCGCGCCGCTCACGGCGCTCGTGCGGCACGCGGCCGAACCGGCGGCGAGCATCGCGGCCGCGACGCTGTATTGCGCGGGCACGTCGTGCGGCGTGCCGTCGATATGGATGCGCACGCGTTCGAGCGTCGCGGCGGCGGGAACGAGGGATTCAAACATGCCGGGCTTCCGTGGGCGCGTCAAAGCGCGCGGTGGTAAAGGCGGACAGGTCGGCCGGCGCGGCGCCGCCGGCGATCCACGGCGCGACGAGATCGGCGTGGGTTGCCGCGAGCGTCACGCCGCTGTGGCAGATCGCGATGAACGCGCCGGGATGCGTGGTCGACGCCTCGTAGACGGGCAGGCCGTCGGGCGTCATGATGCGCAGCGCGCCCCACGCGCGCACGATGCGTGCATGCGCGAGCGCGGGGAAGGCGGTGCGTGCGCGACGCGCGATGTCGACCATCGCCGGGCGCGTCTGGCCGTCGTCGAAGCCGACGTCTTCGGCCGAGTCGCCGAGCAGCACCGAGCCTTCCGGCGTCTGCCGGACGACGAGCGTCGGATAGTCGAGAAACGGCGCGAGCCGTTCGGTGACCATGATCTGGCCGCGCAACGGCGAGATCGGTGCGCGCAGGTCGACCATCGGCGCGAGCCGCGCGTTGTCGAGGCCGGCCGCGAGCACCACGCGCCCGGCTTCGAGCCGCGCGTGGCGCGTGTCGATCTCGAAGCGCCCGGCGTGCGGGCGGATTTCGCTGACCTCGCTGCGCGGCAGATAGACACCGCCGCACCGCTGAAACGCCTGCAGCATCGCGCGCAGCGTATAGAGCGGATTCGCGTGACCGTCGTTCGGCGACCACAGCGCGCCGGCCAGCGACGGCGACGCCGACGGAATGCGCCGGCGCAGCGCCGCCGGATCGAGGACCTCGTACGACAGCGCGGCTTCCTGCCGGCGCAGCGATTCGAGCAGGTCGGTCGCGCCGTCGAGTTCCGCGCGGTGTTCGAACAGCTCGATGCCGCCCGGGCGTTCGAACGCGCAATCCACGCCGGTTTCGCGCTGCAACTGCGCGGCGAACGCATGCCAGCGCTCGGACGATTCGCGCGACCAGCGCGCATACGGCACGCAGCGGCCGCCTTTGCCCTGCACCCACACGAGCCCGAAATTGCCGCGCGCCGCGCGAAACGCGATGTCGTCGCCGTCGCACACCGCGACGCGCTGGCCGAGACGCGCGATGCCCCACGCGATGGCCATGCCGACGAGACCGCCGCCGGCCACGACGACGTCGAAGCGGCGCACGGTCATGCGCGGCTCCGGTGTCGCGGGTGAGGCGGTTGCGTGTTATATCCCATGGCGGCGCGGCTCCTTGCTTTCAGTACGTTGCGGAACCGATGTTCGGACAGGCAAAATGGGCTGTCCAATACAGCTTGATCAACGCTCCATAATCCAGTGTTATGACCACGCCCTCGCTCAGGATTCGTCAGATCGAAGCGTTTCGCGCGGTGATGCAGCGCCATACCGTCACACGCGCGGCACGCGATCTCCATATCTCGCAGCCGGCCGTGAGCCGGCTGATCGCCGATCTCGAGGACCGGATCGGCTTCGTGCTGTTCGAGCGGCAGCAGGGGCGTTTCACGCCGACCGCGCAGGCGCGCGTGCTGTACGAGGAGGTCGAACGCGCGTTCGTCGGGCTCGACCGCGTCGCGCAGGCCGCCGAGCAGATCCGCGCGATGCGGCGCGGCACGCTGCGCGTGGCCGGCTCGCCCGCCGTCGCGCTCGATCTGCTGCCCGAACTCGTCACGCGTTTCTCGCACGCGCATCCGGGTGTCGACATCACGCTGCTCGCGCACAGCGCGTCCACCGTCGTCGACAAGGTCGCGTCCGGGCAATGCGATGTGGGGCTGATCGCGGAACCCGTCCCGCACCCGGCGGTGCGTGGCGAGCGGCTCGCGGAAGCCGCGATGTGCTGCATCGTGCCGCGCGGGCACCGGCTCGCGCGCAAGCGCGTCGTGCAGCCGGCCGACCTGCGCGACGAAGCGTTCATCTCGTTTCCGCCGAGCTTCGAGGCGCGCAGCGCGATCGATCGCGTATTCGTGGAAGCCGGCGTGTCGCGCGTGCTGTCGATCGAGGCGCAACTGTCGCAGACGATCGTCGCGTTCGTCGCGAACGGCGCGGGCGTCGCGCTGATCGATCCGGTGACGGCCGCGTATGCGGGCCAGCGCGTGGCCGTCAAGCCGTTCGAGCCGGCCGTGCCCGATCACTTCTATCTGGTGACGTCCGCGTCGCAGCCGCTGTCGATGATCGGCGACGCGTTCTGCGCGGATTTGCGCGACGCGTTCGCCAGGATGCGGGAGCAGGGGGCCGGGTGATCCGGCCGGGAAGGAATGGCCGCGGCGGTCGCGCCGGGGGCGTCGGCGCACCCCGGCGCGCGACCGCTCAGGCGAGCGCCGTGTCGGCGGCCGCCACCGCGGCCGGGGGTGCCGCGGCAGCACCCGCCAGCCGCCGATAACGCGCGAGCGCCCACAGCGGGAAGTACGCGGTATAGCCGTGATACTTCAGGTAGAAGATGCGCGGGAAGCCCGGCGCATTGTGCGAGCGGTGCCACCAGAAGCCGTCTTCCTGCTGCACCGACTGCAGATACGCGATGCCGCGCTTCACCGAATCGGATTCGCAGTCGCCGAACGCCATCTGCGCGAGCAGCGCCCACGCGGTGCAGTTCGACGTGCTCTCGCCGCCGTTCGTGCCGGCCAGCGTCGGGTCGAGGTAGCTGTCGTTCGTCTCGCCCCAGCCGCCGTCCGCGTGCTGCCGCGCGCGCAGCCAGTCGAGCGCGCGGGCGATATAGGGCTGCGACTTGTCCTCGCCAGCGAGCGCGAGACCGGCCAGCACGCTCCACGTGCCATAGAGGTAGTTCGTGCCCCAGCGCCCCCACCAACTGCCGTCGGGCTGCTGCGTGCGCTTCACGTAGTCGATGCAGCGCGCGAGCGACGCGCGGTCTTCCGCGCGCTTCGTCACGCCGAAGCACAGCAGTACGCGGCCCGATACGTCCTCGGTGGGCGGGTCGAGCAGCGCGCCGTGATCGGCGAACGGGATCGCGTTCAGATACATGCGGTCGCAGTCGGCGTCGAACGCCGCGAAGCCGCCATTGCGCGATTGCAGCCCGCGCATCCAGTCCAGCGCGCGTGCGACGCGCGGCGCGTACGGATTCGTGCCGTCCGCGTGGCGATGCGTGCGGCCGCGGCGATCGAGCATCGCGGTGACGAGCGCGCTGTCGTCGATGTCCGGGTAGTACGGGTTCGCGTACTGGAACGCCCAGCCGCCCGGTTCGACGTCGGCCGGGACGTTCTCGATCCAGTCGCCGCGCAGGTCGTTCACCTGCCGCGCGGCCAGCCAGTCGTACGCGCGTGCGATGCGCTCGTCGAGTTCGCGCAGCGTGCCGGCAGCCGTCTCGCCGGTTTCCGGCGCCGCGACACCGCGCGCCTGCTCGAGCGCCATCGTGCTCCAGGCGGTATCCCAGACCGGCGACAGGCACGGCTGGCAATACACGCTGCCGTCCGGCCGCGTGACCAGCAGCTTTTCCAGCGCGTTTTCGCAATCGCGGCGCAGCGGATGGTCGTCCGGGTAGCCGAGCACCTGCATCATCTGGTAGCTGTAGACGATCGGCGGGAAGATGCCGCCGAGCCCGTCCTCGCCGTTCATCCGTTCCGCGCACCACGCTTGCGCATGCCGGATCGCGCGCTGCCGCAGGCGCTTCGGCATCAGCGGCTCGATATGCCGCACCGCGCGGTCGAGCGCGAGGAACAGCCGGCGCATGCCGCGCGCGGGCGGGAAGTAACGGCGTTCCTGTTCCGGCGGCGTGACGAACAGCTCGCGGATCGAGACGTTGCGCGGATTGCGTGCACGCGCCTTCAGCGAGCACAGCACCAGCAGCGGCACCATCGTCGTGCGCGCCCAGTACGCGACCTTGTACATCGAGATCGGCACCCACTTCGGGAACAGCACGAATTCGATCGGCATGAACGGCGCCGCGCGCCACGGCACCTGGCCGAACGTCGCGAGCAGGATGCGGGTGAACACGTTCGAGCGCGCCGCGCCGCCGAGCTTCAGGATCGCGTCGCGCGCGCGGATCATGTGCGGCGCCTGTTCGCTGTCGCCGGCCGCCTTCAGCGCGAAGTACGCCTTCACGCTGCACGACACGTCCGGCGCGCCGTCGACGTACAGATCCCAGGCGCCGTGCGTGTCGAGTCGCTGGTTCGCACGCAGGTAGCGCGCCATCTTCTCCTGGCGCACGTCGTCGATCCGGTCCATGAAATGCATCATCAGGATGTATTCCGCGGTGATCGTCGCGTCGGATTCGAGTTCGAAACACCAGCTGCCGTCGGGCTGCTGAAGGCGCACGAGTGCGTCGCGTCCACGGGCGATGGCAGTGTCGAGCGTGGACCAGGGAGAGGGGGCCGATTTGTTCATGCGGCGGATCATACCATCCAGCCGGAATGTTTATCTCGAGACGTGCAGTGCTACCATCCGCACCATGAAAAAACGCCTCGAACCCGCGCCGCGCGACGTGTCCGCGCCCGTCGAACCGGCCGGAGCGCCCGATGCACGGGCCCCTGAAGGATCATCGGCGCCGCCGGCTGCCGCCGTGGCCGGCGTGCGGCGAAAAAAAGCGCCGGACCAGGTGCGCGCGCAATTGCTGGCGGCTGCATCGGAGATCGCGACGCATCACGGCGTGGCCGCATTGACGCTCGATGCGGTGGCCGAGCGTGCCGGCGTGACGAAAGGCGCGCTGCAATATCACTTCGCGAACAAGCAGGGGCTGCTGGATGCGCTGTTCGGGCAGGCGACCGAGCGGTTCGGCGCGCAGATGGCCGCGCGGATGGCGGCGGATTCCGGCGGCGACGGCGCGGCGGCGCGTGCGTATCTGCATGCGGTGCTCGATGCGGCCAATCCGGCCGCGAGTACCGACGTGCTGCGCGTGCTCGTCGCGTCGATGATCACCGAGCAGGACACGCGCGCGCGCTGGTCGGTGCCGATGCGAGAATGGACGCGACCCGACCCGGTGCCGCTCGAGCAGGCCGCGACGCTGATGATCTGCCGGCTCGCGGCCGACGGGTTGTGGATTTCCGAACTGCTCGACAGCATCGAGATATCGGCCGAATTGCGCGCGGAAATCGTCCGGCAGCTCGATGCGATGAGCAGGGGCGCGTTTCCGAAGTGATGCGCTGCACGGGATCGATGTCGTCGGGCGAGATTCTGTCGCGCGACGGCGGGGTTCGACGTGCCACGCGTATCGAGGTCGTGATGGCCGATCACGTTTGCCCGGGACTCCACCCCGTTACGTTCGATCCTGCGGCAGCGCGTGCATGGGGCATGGCCTTTCGGAAGCTGCCGGCTACTGAACCACGGGCGTGACCGCTCATCCTTGCCGCGGGTTGCGCTGATACCCGGCCCTGAGCGCGTCGACCACGAGCTCCACCGCCCGCGACGATTTGCGCCGGCTCGGGTAATAGACGTGATGCCCGACGAACGTCGGAAACCAGTCCTCCAGCACCCAGCCGAGCCGGCCGGCTTCGACGTGATGCGCGACCAGATCCTTCGGCACATATGCGAGCCCGAAGCCGGCGAGCGCCGCGTCGACCATCTGATAGACGTTGTTGAACGTCAACTGCCCTTCGACGCGAACCTGCAACTCGCGGCGTCCCTTGCTCAACTCCCACGATAGCAGCGCGTTTCTGGTCGGCAACCGCAGATTGATGCAGTTGTGTTGTGTCAGGTCCTGCGGCGTTTTCGTCGCGGGCCGGGACGCGAGGTAATCGGGAGAACCGATGATCGACATCGTCATGTCCGGCGCGATACGCTGCGCGACCATGTCCTTGGCGACCTGGTCGCCGAGCCGTATGCCGATGTCGTAGCGGCCCGCGATGAGGTCGGTCAGACCATAGTCGTTCACCAGCTCGACCTTGAGCGCCGGATACCGGCGCAGCAGCGGTTGCAGCCGTGGCCACACGTACTCGTTCGCCGCATAGTCGGTCGCGGTGATCCGGACGTTGCCGGCCGGCTGGTCCGTCATCGCGCGCAGCGATTCCAGTTCCACCTCGATTTCCTGAAAGCGTGGGGCGATCGATTCCAGCAACCGCTGGCCGGCCTCGGTCGGCGACACGCTGCGTGTCGTGCGCGTCAGCAGCGGAATGCCCATGCGCCCCTCCAGCGCGCGCACCGTTCGGCTCAACGCCGATTGAGACACGCCGAGTTGCGCGGCCGCCCGCGTGAAATTGCGCTCGCGCGCGACGGTCATGAACGCCGCCAGGTCGTTGAAGTCTTCCATTGATTCATGCACCACAGCATAGGCCTATGCCGATTTTGCCATCTAGTCGCATGAATCGCGAGTCATTAAAGTGGGATGGCTGGCCGCCGGAGCGATCCATGCGGCACCTTTTTCGGTAGAGGACGACATCATGGAACTGAAGCGCGCGGGCTCGCAGCCCTCGATCAAGGGCCCCGACGAATGGTTTACCGGCACGGTCCGGATCGACCCGCTGAACGCACCGCCGCCGCCGGCGCGCGTGTCGTGCGCCAGCGTGACGTTCGAGCCGGGCGCACGCACCGCATGGCACACGCATCCGCTCGGCCAGACGCTGCTCGTGACCGCCGGCTGCGGCTGGACGCAATGCGACGGCGAGCCGCGCGTCGAGATCCGCGCGGGCGACGTGATCTGGTGCCCGCCCGGTCACAAGCACTGGCACGGCGCGACGTCGACCACCGCGATGACCCATATCGCGATTCAGGAAGCGCTCGACGGCAAGAACGTCGACTGGCTGGACAAGGTGACGGACGAGCAATACCTCGGTAGCGGCGAACCGCAATGAACGCGCCCGCTGCCCTGACTCCGATGCCGGCTGGAGGTCGTTGGCCGCGTCGGTTGACGGGGCGAAAAGCGATGGACGCAACGTCAACTGGCCCGAACCCGTCACCGATGTGCAATACGGCGCACGGTGACGATCGCACGCGTCGCCCGTTGCGGTTCGTCGCCGCGACGGGCCTGGCGCTGCTCGCCGCCGCGTGCACTCACATGCAAAGGACCGACACCATGCAGGAACCCTTGTCTTCCCCCGATTTGAAAGCGGTCGCCCCGGCCTTCGAGCGATACACGACGCACACCGTGTTCGACGGCTTGTGGAAGCGGCCGCACCTGTCGCCGCGCGATCGCAGCATCGTGACGCTGTCGGTGCTGATCGCCCGCGGCCAGACCGTCGAGATGCCGCTGCATGTCCGCCTCGCGCTGGATCACGGCGTGAAGCCCGCGGAAATATCGGAAATGATCGCGCACCTGGCCTTTTACGCGGGATGGGCCCACGCGAGCGCCGCGTCGATCGTCGTCAAGCACGTCTATGACGAACGCGGCATCGGGCCCGATCAGCTTGCGCCGGCGGACGCCACGCCGCTGCCGCTGAACGAGGCGGCCGAGGCGCAGCGCGCACGGACGGTCGCGGAAAACTTCGGCGCCGTCGCGCCGGGCGTGGTCGAGTACACGACCGATGCGCTGTTTCGCGACCTGTGGCTTCGCCCGGGGCTCGCGCCGCGCGACCGCAGCCTGGTGACGGTGAGTGCGCTCGTCGCCAACGGCCAGGTGGCGCAGATCCCGTATCACCTGAACCGCGCGATGGACAACGGGCTCACGCAGGCCGAGGCATCCGAGGCGTTGACGCAACTGGCGTTCTACGCGGGATGGCCGAACGTCTTTTCGGCGATGCCCGTGTTCAAGGATGTGTTTTCACGGCGCGCGGCGTGACCTGCGCGCAACTGAAGAGAGGAACATCATGACCGACAACATCGACGGCAAGGTCGTCGTTATTACCGGCGCGAGCAGCGGCCTCGGCGAAGAAACCGCGCGGCATCTGGCGCAACGCGGTGCGAAGCTGGTGCTCGGCGCGCGTCGCGTGGACCGGCTGGAGCGGCTCGCCGACGAAATCGGCGCGGGACGGCAAGCGATGCTCGAAACGGACGTCACCGAACGCGACGCAGTCCAGCGCCTGGTCGACCGCGCGGTCAACCTGCACGGCCGCATCGACGTGATGCTGAACAACGCGGGGCTGATGCCGAGCTCGATGCTCGAACGCCTGCACGTCGACGAATGGGACCGGATGATCGACGTCAACATCAAGGGCGTGCTGTATGGCATCGCCGCCGCGCTGCCGCACATGATCCGGCAGAAGGGCGGGCACATCATCAACGTGTCGTCCGTGGCCGGGCACAAGGTCGGCCCGGGCGGCGCCGTGTACGCGGCGACCAAGCATGCGGTGCGCGCGCTGACCGAAGGCTTGCGGCAGGAGGTCAAGCCGCACAACATCCGCACGACCATCCTGTCGCCGGGGGCGGTGGCGACCGAGCTGACCCGGACCATTACCGACCCGGACGTCGCGAAGGGCATGAGCCAGGTGTATCAGCAGGCCATCCCGGCATCGGCGTTCGCGCGCGCGGTGGAATACGCGATGAGCCAGCCCGACGACGTGGACATCAACGAAGTGCTGTTCCGGCCCACGAATCAGGCCTATTGAGTACGGCCGCGCGCATGCGGCCGTTGTCGAATGTCGGAGAAGAACGCTATGCCCCACATCATCGTCAAAGCGTGGCCCGGGAAAACCGAGGAGCAGAAGCAACGTCTGGCGGACGCCATCACACGCGACGTGATGACGATACTCGGTTATGGTCAGGAGTCCGTGTCAGTCGGCTTCGAGGAAATTCCCTCGGATAGGTGGAAGGAAGAAGTCTATCGTCCGGATATCGAGGCGCGTGCCGCAACGCTGTACAAAAAACCGGGCTACCGGATGTAAGCGCGCATCGCAGGCGCGCCGGCTTTGACACAGATCGCTTTGCAAGTGCAAGTCCCCGTGCCGAAGCCACGATGAAGTGCGGCTGCGCCTATGTCGACGCGGCGCGCTCGTCGAGGTGTTGCCGGGGACTGGCGGCCCGAGCCGCTCGCCGCATCGCTCGCCGTCGCTCATCGGCGCAACCTTTCGCCGTGCGTGCGGGCTTTCATGGACTGGATCGGGGGCGTATTGGCGCCGTATCTGGATTAGCGGGGTAGGGGCGACGTGTCGGGGGATGTGGTCCGTTGGCGTTATGCAAACTTGCCGACATCCGCGGCTTCCTTGACGAATCGTCCGGTCGCCAGCAGCGCCTGTTCGATGTCAGCGACGATGGCCCGATTGTTGACCGGCGCGGTCACGCACCATCCCCAGAGATCGTCGTCGATTTCATAGTGGCCGCGGGCATACGACCAATAGCTGAAATAGCGGTCCTGCGACCCGGCGAGCTGCGGGTCGTCGAGGCCGTCCGGATGCGCGAGCCGGACGGAATGCAGCGCATCCCGGAGCATGGCGGCGACGTCGGGAAAGTCGGCCGCACGATGGTCGTCGAGTATTTCGACCAGCAGATCGCTACCGTGATAAACCGGTCGAACCCGGAATCGAATCGTGTGGATCATCGCTCGGTTTTTTGTTGCGGAAACGCGTGGCGCGCGCACCGATCGTCTGGCGATGCCTGAACGAACGCCGCAATGGCTTCCACCACACCGCTTGCCACAGGGAGATCCGGGTTCGAATACGCGGCAAGATTGTCGTCGAGCGTATCCGTGTGAACGGCCTTGAGCACGTGATTGGCATTCGCGACGATCGTCAGCCGGGCGCCTGGACTCGCGTCCTTCAACCGTTGCGCGTCCTGCACGCCCACCTGAATATCGCGCGCGCCCTGCACGATCAGCACCGGTTTCGCATACCCGGCCAGAAGGGCCGCCGGATCGATGGCCAGTTCGCTCATCAGGAACCGCTGAACCTGCGGCCTGAACAACGGCATCAGTGCAGGATCGATCGTGGCTGCGTCGACCGTCTTCCCGGCTTCGAGCGATTCGAGTATCGACATCGCGTTGCCCAGAACGGCGGCATTCGCGGGGTTCGACCGCAGTTGCTGCGTCAACACCTGTGCGAGCGGCCGCCCCGGCGTGGACACGAGGATCAGGCCGTGGATGTCGGCGGTTTGCCGCGCCGCCGACAACGCGACCCATCCTCCCTCGCTATGCCCCAGCACCCATACGCGGCGCGCACCGGTCCGCGCACGGATGGCCGCCACCCACGCGCGGACGTCTGCCGCGTAGTCGTCGATCGTGACGTCGTCCGCTTCCGCGATCGCCGAAGCGCTACCGTACATGCCGCGCTTGTCGATGCGAACCGACGCGATACCTTGGCCGAGCAATCCTTCGGCGAGCAACCGGTAAGTCGATGCCTGAAGGCCGTTTGGTCCGTTGCCGTTCCGGTCGGTCGGACCCGATCCCGGCACGATCAGCACCACCGGAGCATCGCCCGCCGCTGGAGACGACAGCGTGCCGCTCAGCGGGCCGACAGGCCCCGGTATTTCGATTTCCGTCTGCATCATGTGTGAATGACGTTCCTGATCCGTGTGGTGATGAACTTCGGGCACGGCATCAACGTACCGAATCCCGCGCCTCGCCAAGCACCCATTCCGCAAACGCCTGTACCGGCGCCGCGCTCAATTCGATCGGCTCGGGCAGCACGAGGCAGAAGTTTTTTGTCACCGCTTTGCCGTCCGGCCAGGGCGCGACCAGACGCCCTTGCTCAAGCTCGGCCCCGATGTAAAGGCGCGGCACCAGTGCGACACCGAGGCCGGCCAGCGCGGCCTCGATCAGCATCGAATGGAGATCGTATCGCGGGCCGACCGCCGAATTGGTCAGCACGATGCCGGCCTCCTGCGCATAGATCTGCCACGCATCCGGATTCTGCCGCCGGTGAAGGCGCGGGAGCGCATCCAGCGACGGGTTCGCGCCAGCGTCTTCGAGGAGCGACGGGCTGCAGACGGGCACCAGCACCTCTTCCAGCAGCGGATGCAGATGCATGCCGGCCCACGCCGGATGCGCGAAATGAATGGCTGCGTCGAATCCGCTGCCGGCCAGGAGGAACGGCTCCATCCGTTCAGCGATGTGCACGGTGATGGTCGGATGCCGATCCTGAAAGCGCTTCAGCCGGGGGATCAGCCAGCGGGTCGCGAAGGTCGGAATCGCGGCGATATCGAGACTCGCGCCTTCCACGGGCTGGCCCATCAGATACAGGCTGTCCCGTTCCAGCCGATCCAGAATCTCGCGCACCTGCACCGCGTATCGCGTGCCGTTGGGCGCCAGCCGCACGCGGTTGCCGACGCGCTCGAACAGCGTCACGCCCAGAAATGCCTCCAGCCGGCCGATCTGGCGACTGACGGCGCCCTCGGTGCGGGCCAGTTCGTCGGCGGCGCGGGCGAAACTGCCGTGTCGGGCCGCCGCCTCGAAGGCCAGGAGCGCGGAATTGCTCGGAATCTTGCGTCGCATCGGGATCGAGTTGGTGAGTGCGCTCGACGGCCTGCTTGATCAAATATCACTGAAGGCTGATTTTAAGTCGATATCTGCGCGGAAAACAGCAGATTAGCATTACGTCACTGCACTGAATATCCCGCATTCGAAGCCCAGGATGCACATCCGTCACGAAGGACAATCCGATGATCTACACCGTGGAATGCAGCTTCGCCGACCCTGCCAGCGAAGCCGAATGGAATGACTTCTACAGCGCCGACAAGCTGCCGGCCCTCATCTCGGTGACCGGCTTCCACACGTCGCAGCGTTTCAGGGCGGTAAGCGACGGCTGCCCCGTCTACCTGGCCGTTCACACGATCGACGGCCTCGACGTGCTGACCGGAGACGAATATCGGCAGAAGGGCGGCGGCAATTTCGCGCGCTGGCAGCAACACATCACCGACTGGCACCGCAATCTCTACGGCGATATCGGTCGGGCGCCGGCGGTCGATGCCGGCGAATTGCTCGCGCTGAGTGCCGGCGGGCCCGATCCGCTGATCGGGCTGGGCCTGAAGCCGCTGGCCATGCAAGCCGTGGCGCTGGCGCAGTGCCCGGCGCGTCGCTGGCTCGCGGTCCTGCCGCGCCGCGACGCCGCGCTTGCCGGGAACCTGCCGGCCGGCCTCGACCTGTATGCGCCGATGACGCCGCAACTGACGAAGCAGGCCCGCGATGCCTAACGTGACGTTCCATATCGATGCGGACCGCATGCCGCCCGATGCGCGCCTCGCCGAACTGTCCGCCGACTGCGTCGAACTCTGTACGGCGGTTCTCCAGGCAGAAGTCCGGAACGCCCACGTCATTTACGTGGCGGTCCGGCACGGATGCGGGCATCCGGTTTACGCGGAAATCCAGTATCGCGAGGCGTCGTGTCGCCCGCTCGCGGTCATGAGCGCGTTCATGGAAGCGCTGGATCGCGCGATCGTTCGCCGCACGGGCCTGACGGCGCGCATCCGTTGTTTTGGTCATGCCGCGCCGAACCTTCACGCCCGAAACTAGCCGCTGCGGAGAAGCAGGATGTCCAACGTTACGTTTCCCGGCCGGCGTGTCGGGGATTTCACGATCACCGCGATCAGCGACGGCTACCTCACGGCCAGCCTCGATTTCCTGTCGAATATCGACGTGTCCGACGCTACCGCGATGCAGCGCGCGGCCGGGCAGCACGAGCCGTCCGCCGTGCATATCAACTGCTACGTGGTGCGCGGTGCGGGCCGCACGATTCTCGTCGACGCCGGGGCCGGCGGCATCAGGCAATGGGGCGGCCGCCTGATGGACAATTTGCGGCTGGCCGGCATCGACGCTGCCGCGATCGACACCGTCCTGCTCACCCACGCCCATCCCGACCATGTCGGCGGGCTGCTCAATGCCGCCGGACAGGTTGCGTTTCCGAATGCGGAACTCGTCGCGCATCGGCGCGAAGTCGAATTCTGGCGCGACGACGGCAACCTGAGCCGCGCAAGCGAGCGCGCCCGTGGCAATTTCCGGATCGCGCGTCACGCATTCGATGCTTACGGCGACGCGCTCCGGACCGTCGACGAAGGCGAGGTGCTTCCGGGGATTGCTGCGATATCCCTACCGGGACATACCGACGGACACACCGGCTACCTGCTCGAATCCGGCGATCGGGGCCTGCTCGTGTGGGGCGATATCGTGCATTTTCCGCACATCCAGATCGAACGGCCGGACGTCGCAATCGCATTCGATCAGGATGCGTCGCAAGCGGCGACGACGCGTTCGCGGCTGCTGGATCGGGTCAGCTCGGAAGGGCTGCTGATCGCCGGCATGCATCTGGGCGAACCCGGCTTCGCGCGCATCAGGCGAACGCACGGCGAATACGGGCTGTTTTACGAGACCGACGCATGAGGCGATGCACGCGGACGTGCGTGGTCGATACCCGGTGCCCGTGTTGCAGGCTGCCGCTCGAGGAGGACAATCCAGCCTGGACCCTCGTCGGCGGTCGCACGTCATGGCCCCATTCCAGCCCGATGGACGGCATACCGTCACGCCGCGGATCGTCGTTGCGGATCCGCGCAACCTGATCGTCTTCATCCGCGCGGTGTTCGACGCGGAAGGCGAATTCCGTACCGGTTTGCCTGCCGAGATCCGGATCGGCCGCCGTCGTGGTGATCGGCGGCGCAGACGGCCTGCGCGGTCCGATGCCGGCGTTTTTGCACGTGTATGTCCAGGACACCGATTCGACTTGTGGACGGGCGCTCGCGGCGCAAGCGATCCCGCTGGAAGCGCCCGCCGACATGCCGTACCGCGACCGGCGGCCGATGGTGAAGGCTGCGTGGAGAAACGTCTGGCAGATCGCCACGCACCAGCGCGACCTGTCGATCGACGAGATTCGTTCCAGGCTCGGCGGCTGCCGGTAGCCGCGCTGCTGCCTCCTTCCCTCTGTCGCAATCGTCAAGATTCGCGTCGCGTGCGGATAAAAGCCGCCCGTTCCCCGCGCCGTTAACCCGTTCGCAGCCCCCGCGCCTCGTCTTGCGTCACGGCGCGCGTCGTTCGTGTTCCGGAATTCACATTCGCCGCTGGCCGTGCCCGGCCGGCTCAAGGGAACGTCATGCGAAAACAACTCACTATCCGTGGTGGACTCGTCGCGACCATCGCCGGCTACACTGTGCTGCTCGTGCTGGTGGTCGGCGCAGGCATCGCGGCGCTTTATATGGGCAACGGTTCGCTCGAGGCGATGTACCGCGACGATACCGCGTCGCTGCTGCATCTGAAGACCAGCTCCGAGCGAATGCTGGTGCTGCGCGAACGCATGAGCGACGTCGCGCAGATCATCAGCGCCGGCCAGCCCGCGAAGGCGGAAGTCGCGCAACTCCACACGCTGCTCAAGCAGAGCGACGACGAGCTGGACGCGTACACGCGCCTGCATCCGCGCGACGCCGGCGAGCAGGCGCTGTTCGACACGCTGCAGAATCGCCGGCGCGCGCTGCTCGATCGCGTGTTCCTGAAGGCACTGTCGCAGCTCGACGGCGACGACGCGTTCAACTTCCTCGACACCCAGCGCACCGCGCCGCCGGCATTGTTCGCCGCCTACCAGGAGGCGATCGACGCGCTCGAATCGTTCCAGGTCACGCGTCAGAAGGCGCGCTACGATGCGGCCGGTGCGAATTTCCACCGGATCGTATGGGGGATGGGGGCGGTCGCGGTGCTGGCGCTCGTCGTCGGCTTCGTTGCGCAGCGCGTGCTCGCGAAGGCGATCATCGGGCCGATCAATCTCGCGGTCGACCAGTTCGAAAAGATCTCGAAGGGCGACCTGACCGGCACCGTCGTCGTGCCGGGCGAGAACGAGATGGCGTATCTGCTGAATGCGCTGAAGCGGATGCAGGACGGCCTCGTCGAGACCGTCAGCCAGGTGCGCGCGAGCACCGAGACGATCGTCGGCGACGTGCGCACGATCGCGAGCGGCAACGTCGACCTGTCCGCGCGCACCGAGCAGCAGGCCGTGTCGCTGCAGCAGGCGGCCGCGAGCGTCGAGCAACTGACGGCGGCCGTGCGCCAGAACGCGGACAACGCGCGCGATGCGCGCACCTACGTCGAGGGCGCGGCCGGCATTGCATCGCGCGGCGGCGAAGCGATGCAGCGCGTCGTCGAGACGATGTCGGAAATTTCGCACAGCTCGACACGCATCTCCGGCATCGTCGGCGTGATCGAGAGCATCGCGTTCCAGACCAACATCCTCGCGCTGAACGCCGCCGTCGAAGCCGCGCGCGCGGGTGAGCAAGGCCGCGGTTTCGCGGTCGTCGCGAGCGAGGTGCGCGGGCTCGCGCAACGTTGTGCGGCGGCGGCGAAGGAAATCCGCGATCTGATCGGCCATTCCGCGCGACGCGTCGAAGATGGCAGCGGCCTCGTCGCCCTGGCCGGCTCGGCGATGGCCGAGCTGGTTGCGGCGGTCGAGCGCGTCAACACGATCATGGGCGAAACCAGCCAGGCATTCGACGAGCAGTCGTCGGGCATCGAACAGGTGAACGCCGCGGTGATCCAGATGGAGCAGACGATGCAGCGCAATGCCGCACTGGTCGAGGAGGCGGCGGCCGCGGCGCTGTCGCTCGACGAACAGGGCGCGCGGCTGAGTGCGGCGGTCGCGCAGTTCCGTCTGCGCGAAGCGGCGCTCGCGTGACGGGCGCGCTTATTGCGGTGCGTCCGGCAACGCGTAGTCGAAGCGGTACGCATGCCGGCCGTTGTCGATGTCGATGTGCATCGAACCGGACAGCCCGAGCAACTCGTCCGTGCCGGAATCGGGCACGACCGTGATCGACTGCGCCGGCTGCCCGCGCGTCATGGTGGAGCTGTGCTGCAGGACAAAACTGCCCTTGCGTCCGCCGAGCACGCCTGTGACGGTTTCCATCGCCACGTACCCGGCCGAACCCTGAACGCTGCTGCGAAACGCAAGCATTTCGCCTTGGCTGACGGCTTCCAGATCGCCGTGAAAATGCTTGTCCAGCGACATGCGGCCGAGCCCGCTGGATTCGGCGACGCGACTCAGGGATTCCGGATTCAGCTTCACTTCGAATGGACCGCTGGCCTGCAGTTTCATTGGCATTCTCCTCGTTGAATGGGCACTCCGCACTATAAGCCAAGCGGGTTCCGCCGACGGTGACCGAATGCCGGCCGTGTACGGGACGAGCCGTCGCGCCACCGCAGTCCGACATCTTCCTCTACTCATCGCCTTGACCTTGAAGCTGACTTGAAGCTTAGAGTCCATGCTGACGGCAGTGAATCGGCAGGCCGAGGATTTCGCCTGCCACGGTCGAGCATCGACGAGAGGCGACGAACATGGACAGACGTTTTACACAGGTCGAATTCGGGCCGCACACGGTCGACGTGCCCGAGGGCGGGTACTACGACCGGTTCCGGATGAATCCGGACCTGGACGCGGTGGCGCGCGATCCCGCGGCGGGGAACATCGATTTTTTCCGGCGAATTCCGAAGCGTCAGGTGGCATCACGCGTGGGCCCGACCTGGGCGCCGAACTTCTACTACCGTTCCAGCAGCATTCAACTGCTGTTCCTTGCACCGCTCGACCGCTTGCGGACCATGCTGCCGATCCCGCTCGAACCGCTGCGGGCGCTGCCCGGATACGGGCTCGTCGCGCTGACGTTCTTTTCGTATTCGGTCTGCGACAACGATCCGTATGACGAAGTATCGGTCGCGGTGGTCATTCGCCGGCCCGGCGCGACAGGTTCGCACGCGCTGGAACTGATCGACTCGATGCGGCGCCGGAGTTTCTTCGCGCACGTGCTGGCGCTGCCGGTCACGACGGACATTGCGCGGGTACGTGGCGTACACGGCTATCAGTTGCCGAAGTGGCTCGCCGAGATCGACGTGAACATCGATGCCACCGCGCGCGCGTATCGCCGGCCCGGGCGGGCGGCCGGATCTGAGCCTGAGCGTGCCGCTGCCGACGCTGACCCACGTCCCGTCGCAATCGCACATGGGTACGACGACGATGGTCAATCGCATCGACGGCGAATGGCATCAGTCGTCGGTGCAGACCAACATGCTGCCGTTCGCGCAGCGCTTGTTGCCGCGCAACGTCGAGCTGGTGCGGCACGGCGGGCCGCTGAGCCAGTTGCTCGACGGGCTCGGCGCATCCACAATCATGCGTCTCGACGTGGTCAAGGATGCGCAACTGGTCCTGAATCTGCCGACGCCTTTGAGGGCGTTCGACGAATCCGGAAAGCCACGCTAACGATACGGATGCGTGCGACGTGCGCGCACGGAAGGAGTCGTCCATGCCTCAACCGACCTACGATCTCGTCGTATTTGGCGCCACCAGTTTCGTCGGGCAAATCCTGACCCGCTATCTGTCCGACTACCTGTCGGACGCGGGCGCCGGCGATACGTTGCGCTGGGCGATCGCGGGCCGCTCCGACGCGAAGCTCAGGCAGGTCCGGGATACGCTCGGCGCGGCCGGGCAGTCGGTGCCGATCATCGTCGCCGACGCGGCCGACGAAGCGCAGCTTCAGGCACTGTGCGCGCAAACGCGGGTGGTCGTGTCCACCGTCGGCCCCTACGCGCTGTACGGCGAGCCGCTGGTCAGGGTCTGCGCGCAAACCGGCACCGACTATTGCGATCTCACCGGCGAGACGCAGTGGATCAGGCGGATGATCGACCGGTACGAAGCCGCGGCCCGGCAATCGGGCGCGCGCATCGTGCATTGCTGCGGCTTCGATTCGGTGCCTTCCGACATGGGCGTGTTCTTCCTGCAGCAACAGGCGCGGCAGCAATGGGGCGAGCCGGCCGCTCATGTGAAGATGCGCGTCAAAACGCTGAAGGGCGGTGCGTCGGGCGGCACCGTGGCCAGCGTGATCAACGTCGTGCGCGAGGCGGCGGCGGATCCGGCATTGCGCCGCGAACTGCTCGATCCTTATTCGTTGTGCCCGCAACGGCATGGTTTCACGGTGCGGCAGCACGCGGTGCGATCCGCCGAATTCGATCGCGACTGCGGCGCGTGGATCGCACCGTTCGTGATGGCCGCGATCAACGAGCGCGTCGTGCACCGCTCCAATGCGCTGGCGGGCAATGCGTACGGCAGCCGCTTCACCTATGACGAGGCCGTGATGACGGGCACGGGCCTGAAAGGACGCGTGACCGCGCTGACGATGGTGGCGGGCCTCGGCGCATTCATGGTGGGCGTCCTCATCGGGCCGGTGCGCGGCCTGATGGCGCGCTTCCTGCTGCCGAAACCCGGCGAGGGGCCGAGCGTCGACGCTCAACGGGCCGGCCGCTACGATTTGCGCTTCTTCGGCCGCACCGACGACGGGCGAATCTTGCGCGTGAAAGTCACCGGCGATCGCGATCCCGGCTACGGCTCCACCGGCAAGATGCTCGGTCAGGCCGCGCTCGGCCTCGCGCTCGATTGCCGCCGCGACGGCGTGAAGACCGGCCGCGGCGGCGGTTTCTGGACGCCCGCGACGATGTTCGACGAGCGCTATATCGAGCGCCTGGTTCGCCATGCCGGCTTGCGTTTCGAGGTGATTTGAAGGCAGTCGCCATCCGCTATTCGAGCCGGGCGGGACGCCATGCAGGGGCCGGCGCCGGCGGGACGCCCGCGGGCGCTGCCCGCTACGCCCGGTTGCGCGTGCTTGCTCCGGTGCGGGCGGCCGTTTCGTCCAGGATCATTGCGGCGAATTCGACGGCCGCCGGCATCCGCGCGTCGTGCATCATCACGAATTCCATCTCCGGCAGCGCCGGCAAGCCTTCGGGCAAGCCGAGTTCGCGAAGCGTGTCGTCGATCGCGCTGCGCGGCACCGGTGCGATCGCGATGCCGGCCCGTGCGAAGGTCCGGATGCCGGTCACGCTCGGGCTTTCGCACGCGATCCGGTAACGCATGCCGGCCAGCGCGAGCGCCTTGATGGCGGCGCCGCGATACGGGCATGGATCGGGGAAGCACGCGAGCGGCACGTCGCCTTCCGGCAGCGGCTCATGCCGCGCGAACGCCCAGACGAGCGGCTCTTGCCACAGCGTCGCGCCATGGCCCGAGTGCGAGCACCGGCTGCCGATCACGAGATCGAATTCGCCGTCGGCATGCCGTCGAAACAGGCTGTCGCCGATATCGACGACGAGCTCCAGCCGCAGGCCGCGTCGCGCGGCGCCATGGCGGCGCATCAGGTCCGGCAGCCAGCCGCCTGCGAAATCCTCCGACACGCCGATCCGCAGCTTGACGTCGACCGCGTTACCCGTTCCCAGCCTGGCGCGCGCTTCCGCGCTCAGGTTGAGCATCGCACGCGCGTAGCCGAGCAGCGTTTCGCCGTGTGGGGTGAGCGTCACGCTGCGCGTATTGCGCACGAGCAGTGTCTGGCCGACCTGTTGCTCGAGGCGCACGATCTGCGCGCTGACCGCGGACTGGCTGAGGTTCAGCCGGCGCCCGGCGCCGGTGAAGCTGCGCACGTCGGCGACTGCAACGAACGTATGAAGCAGCGCGGTGTCGAGAGGAGGGTTCATTCATCACCAATCCGGGTCAATTCGATCAATTAATATCGTTTCCGGATTATAGGCCGACCCGCTAGGCTGCGAAGTGCAGTGGGCGAGCGCGCATCCCGCGCGCCGTCGTCACTTCTGGCAAGGACCGGCGTCATGACACGCGTGCTCTATATCGAAGGCTCACCCAACAAGGCATATTCGGCGTCCATCGAGGTATGCGACGCGTTTCTCGACACATACCGGCAAGTGCATCCCGATCACGAGATTCGGAAGCTCGATATCTGGGATCTGCCGATGCCCGAGTTCGATGCCGCCGCGCTGGCCGCGAAATATGCGGGATTGAGCGGCACGGCATTGACGCCGGAGCAGGCGGCAGCGTGGCGGCAGATCGAGCGGCTCGCGGCGCCGTTCCACGCAGCGGACAAGTTCCTGTTCGGCGTGCCGCTGTGGAATTTCAGCATTCCGTACAAACTCAAGCACCTGATCGACGTGATCTCGCAGAAGGATGTGTTGTTCACGTTCGATGCAGCGGGTTTTGCCGGCAAGCTGATCGGCAAAAAGGCGGCGGTGGTCTACGCGCGCGGGCTGGCCTATCAGTCGCCGGGGTCGTTGACGCCGGCTGCCGAGTTCGATCTGCAGCGCCCTTACATGGAAACGTGGCTCAGGTTCGTGGGCGTGACGGACGTCACCGGGATCATCGTCGAGCGCACGTTGTTCCCGGACGGGAAGGTCGACCGCAGCCGCGCGATCGACGAAGCGCGGGCGATTGCGCGCACGTTCTGATGTCGCCGCGCGCTGCATCCGCGCGGGCCGAGGGTCAGCGCCCGCCGCGTGCGATGGCGAGCGCGACGCCGAAGCTCACCAGCAGGCATCCGAACGTGCGATCGATCCAGTGCCGCAGCGACAGCAGGCGATCGCGGACGGCCGTGGCGGAGAAACAGATCGCCACGAGGCTGAACCAGCCGGCATGTGCGGCCGCGATGAATGCGCCGTAACCGATCTGCACGATCAGCGGCGTGTCGGGGCGCACGGCCTGCATGAACAGGCTGACGATGAACACCGTGGTTTTGGGATTCAGCGCGTTGGTCAGAAAGCCCGTGCGCAGCGCGGCGAGATCGGACAGCGGCGCCACGCGGGTGTCGGCTTGCGCGTCGCCGGCTTTCGTCATGAGCATCTTTGCGCCGAGGTAGATCAGGTACATCGCGCCGATCAGCTTGACGGCGTTGAAGAGCCACAGCGATTGTCGGATCAGGAGCCCGACGCCCAGCAGCGTGTAGCTCACGTGGACCGTCACGCCGAGCCCGATTCCGCATGCGGTGAACACGCCGGAACGACGCGACAGCATCAGGCTGTTGCGCGTGACCATCGCGAAGTCAGGCCCCGGGCTGATGACGGCCAGCAGCGTAATGGTGACTACGACTATCAGTTCGGTCATGGTGTTGCTCCAGCGATGAATGGGTTGATGGCACAATCGTATCCATCATGCTTCATCGGGGAAAACGATGTTTTCTGACCAGAATGGTGAGTCTGAATCACAGTCGATTCGGACGAACCTGCCGTCGCTGATGGCGCTGCGTTGTTTCGAGGCGGCGGCGCGTCACGAGAATTTCAGCCGCGCGGCCGACGAGCTGTGCCTGACCCATGGCGCGGTCAGCCGCGCGGTACGTCTGCTCGAGGACGACCTGGGCGTGGCGCTGTTCGAGCGACGCAGTCGTCGCGTGTTCCTGACCGATGCCGGCCGCACGCTCGCCCAGGCCGTCCATGATGGCCTGGGGCTGATGCGTCACGCCGCCCACGCATTGCGCACCGAGGCCGCCCGTGCGCGACGTCCGGTCCTGTCGTGCGAGCCGACGCTCCTGATGCGCTGGCTGATTCCGCGCTGGCCGGATTTCCAGGCGCGGCATGCGGGCGTCGATATCCATCTGGCCGCCGCGGGCGGGCCGTTCTCGTTCGACGACGGTATCGACATGGCGATTCGTCGCAACGATTTCGCGTGGCCGGCCGGGTATCACGCGGAACATCTGTTCGCCGAACGGGTGGGGCCGGTTTGCCGGCCGGACAGGGTCGGCGCGTGGTTTGCATCGCGTCGCGGCGGCCGCGCGTTGAAGCCCGACGCTGCGCTGCTGCATACGCGGACCCGGCCGGACGCATGGCACGCGTGGGCGGCGGCGGCGAAGCAGCCGGCCGCGAACGGGCGCGGGCAGCGGTTCGATCACTTCTACTTCAGTCTGCAGGCGGCCGTCGCGGGGCTTGGGGTGGCGATCGGGCCGTGGCATCTGGTGCGCGACGACATCGAAAGCGGTGTGCTGGTTGCGCCGATGGGGTTCGTCGAGGATGGATCCGATTACTACCTGTTGACGCCGGCGCCGGTGGCGGACGGGAGTGCGCAGGCGGCGTTGCTGGGCTGGTTGAGGGGACGGGTTTGACGGCGGTTGCCAAGCGGGCCTTCAAACAGGCGGCGAAGCGTGTGCCCGAAGCGCCGGGGTGATTCAGGCGATGGCAGGCGTGGCATGCCTCGCCGCTGTCAACGGACCGGCACGGACCGGTCGTCGCGTTGAACCAGGACTCGTGCCGCCCGCACGAGATGGCGATTGATCGTCGGAATCAGCGAGACGGGAATCTCGTGAGGGCCGGCAGTTCGAAAATCGGCTACGTGCATGAGATGAACCAACCCGACGTTGAACTGAACGAATGCTTCGATGTCCGGGTCGTCCCGGATCGCGCTGCCCGAGCGCAAGGAAAGTTCAGTCGACGATATAGCACTCGCGGATTTTTTGGATTGTGGCAAGTTCGTCGAGCGGCTTCAAGGTCGCCTTGGGCAGGAAGCGACGACTGTCTCTGTATCCGGAATGGGCAGTGCAGTGGTTCCGCGCTACGCTCGTCGGCATTGATCGACGCAGATGGCAGACTGGTCTTTGCCGAATTCAATTGCACGCGACGCGGGGTTTTCCCGGGAACAAGCCGTCGCGATCGACATTGCAGGCGACGAACAGAGTTGGCGCAAAGATCGACATCGTCACCATTGCGTGCAAACCTGAGTGTTGCAAGGGCAATACCGGATAGCCGGCCAGACGCACGGGCGTGGCAGATTTCGACCGGCTTTGCCGAAATGGCGCATGATGGCGTGCGCGTCGCTAAAAGATCGTTGCGATGTGCTTTATCGAACCCGTGAATGAGTGTGGATAAAGTTGCACTCATTCTTCATCTTTTTTACAAAACATTTAACGACGCGCGTGCAACCCCGGGCGATGTCGGGCAGCAGCGAACATTTCCCGTCGCCTTTAAACCCGCATCTTTACCCGACCATCCACGACGAGGCGTGGCGATGCTACTTCAAACCGGTAATTTATTCAGCGCCGAAGGGCGGCGCGGCGGCGACGAGCGAATCGACATGCTGGTCACGGGCCCGCACGTGAACGTCGAGCGAATCGTATCGATGGGGCATGCGAGCCCGGACGGGTTTTGGTATGACGACTCGCGCGCCGAATGGGTCGTGCTGCTGTCCGGCGCGGCCGTGCTCGAATTCGAAGCGGATGCAACGCGGCTCGATATGCGCGCGGGAGATTACGTGCTGATCGAGCCGCATTGCCGTCATCGTGTCGCGTGGACGCATGACGAAATGCAAACCGTCTGGCTTGCGATCTATTACGAACGCTGAAGAAAGGATTGGCGTGCGGCACGATCGGTCGATTGACCCGTGCGCGACACGCCGATCGGGCAAAACCTCGTCAACCGGAACGGCCTTGGAAACCCGCCGGTATCGATGCCCGACTCAATGCCCAAATCGCCGGACAGCGCGTTGAATCGCGCGCCGGATCATGCCGGCAATCTTATTCCTGGATCAGGAATCGATTGCGATTCTTCGCATCCTTGATCCATGCGGGCGCGCGACCGCGGCCCGACCAGGTCGCGCCGGTCTTCGGATCGCGATACTTTGCCTGCACGGGAGCGCCCGCTTGTTTGGCCGGCCGACCGCGGCGCGTACCGAAAATGTCTTTTTCGGTAATGCCGTATTCCGCGACTTTGGTGCGGATGTCGTCGACGATCGCCTGGAATTCAGCGACGCGCGCTGCTTCGGCTTTCTCGGCCAAAGCGTCCATTTGAGCTTTCAGTTCCTTGTAAGTTGCCATATATCACTCTTCAGGTTGTGTCCATACATGATAGCGGTTTCAACCGGAAATGATAAAGAAAATTGCGCCGACTACGAATTCCATTGCCGATATGGCAATGCACGACTGCTTCGAACACCTGAGAAGTGGTTTGACTTGAATCGTTTGCGTCCGATCTTCTCCGGCGAGACACGCTGCGGAGACTCAATTATTCTTTATCTTTTTTCAGAGGGATTGGGGAATTCACTGATGAACAGGGATGACACGCTGAAACAGGTTGCAGCCGAATTCGGATTCGATCCGGACGAAACGATCAGGATCGGCGGAAAGTACACGCCCGTGCTGGTCGACGGAAGCACGGCCTACATTGCCGGCCAGGTGCCGCGTATCGGGGAAGTGGTGCATTTCGTCGGCGTCGTGGGCGAATCCGTTTCGCTGGACGATGGCCGCCGCGCGGCCGGCATCTCGGCGCTGCGCGCGCTGTCGCTGATCCGCAAGCATTGCGGCACGCTCGATGCGATCGCGACGGTGCCGCGCATGACCGTGTACGTGCGCAGCGCGCCCGGCTTCACGATGCAAAGCGAAGTGGCCGACGGCGCGTCCGACGTGTTGTACGCGGTGCTCGGCGACGCCGGCGTCCATACGCGTTCGTCGGTCGGCGTGCTGCAATTGCCGAAGGGTGCATCGGTCGAAGCGGATTTCATTTTCGGGCTGAACCGCGGCGGTGCCGCTGGTTGATTCGCCGTGGCTGGGCGACGGAACGCGCCGCCTGGCGTCGATCAGCGCGCCGTGCGCGAACGGGCGGCTTCGGGCGTCATTCCGGTCCATTCACTGAATGCGCGGAAGAACGAATTCGGATCCTGGTAGCCGAGCAGGAAAGCGATCTGACTGTAGGGCAGATCCGAGCGATCGAGGTAATGCCACGCGAGCTTCTCGCGAACTTCCGCGAGCAGCGTTTTGAAGTTCGCGCCTTCGTCGCCGAGCCGCCGCTGCAGCGTCCGCTTGCTGATCGCGAGCGTTCGGGCGACGCCGTCCGTGGTGGCGAGCCCGCCCGGAATCAATTCGAGCAGCGCCGCGCGCACGCGCTCGACGATGCCGGCTTCGGCCGACAACGCGTCGAGGCGGCGGCGCAGGTCGGGCTCGAAAATCTGCCACATCGCATGGTTCGCGGTCACGAACGGACGCCGCGCATCCTGCAGCGCCACGCTGACGGAAGGCGCATCGCCGTACTGTGGCGTCACGCCGAAAAAGCGCGCATAGCCGGGATGCGGGCGAACGTCGCGCGGCAGCGTGACGGCGCGCGCCGGCAACTCGGTGCGGGTCGCGAGCCGTGCCAGTTTCACGAAGAAGCCGAGTTCGGCCGCGACCAGCATGCCGGGCGGCGGCACCTCGCGTTCCAGGAAGTCGACGGCGAGGGTGAGCGCGTCGGCCTCGTGCGACACACGCAACCGGATCGGGCCGATCAGCGGCTTGAACTGGCCGATCCGCCGGATCGCGATCTCCAGGTTGGGGCTGCACAACGCGGCGAACAGCGGCGGATCGAAGGCTTCGACCGAGAGCAGATCGAGGATGCGCAGTGCGACGGCCGGCATGTTCGCCATGTCCTCCATCGCACGCCACATGCGGAAGTACTCGCGGGTCGTCAGCCCGTTCTCCGGCCGCGTGAACAGATCGGCAGGCAATTGCGCGTGCCGCAGCAGTTCGTCGGCGCGCAGGCCGAGGTCAACCATCACGACCTGCCAGCCCGGCGAAATCGCGAAGCGGTTCATCGCCGCAATTGCCCGGTTTCGACGAGTTGCTGAAAGAAATCGTTCATCGACTCGGCGAGCGGGCGATAGCGGATCCCCAGTTCGTTGCGGCTGCGGCTGTTGTCGGCGCGCCAGGGCAGCCCGATGTTGCGGGCGACCACGCGGCGCGTCACGCTTTTGTTCGCGAGCGGGCCGATCAGCCACACCAGCCATTTGGGCAGGATGCGCCGCGGAATCGGGTAGTCGGCGCCATACCGTTCCAGCAGCGTGGCGGCCATCGCCGGCAGGCTCGTGTCGTGCGCCGACACGATGTAGCGGCCGTTGGCGTTCGGCAGGAACGCCGCACGCAGATGCGCGTCGGCCACGTCGCGGACATCCACCGCGCCCAGGCCGAGATCCGGCACGCCGGCCTTCATCGTGCCGTTGCCCATCTGCCGCACGATCTCGAAGCTTTCCGATGTCGCATACGGGTTGATGCCGGGCCCGATCACGAGCGACGGATTGATGGTCACGAGATCCCAGCGTTGCTGCTGGCGGGCGATCTTCCACGCTTCGCGCTCGGCAACCGTCTTCGAATACGAATAGGGCTGATGGGTCAGCGACGAACTGGTGTTCCAGATCGCTTCGGTGAACACACCACCGGGTGTTGCGGCGAGATCGGCGTTGTCGCCGTAGATCGCGGCGCAACTGCTGGTCAGCACGACGCGCCGCACCGACGGCGTGCGGTTGGCCGTCTCGAGCACGTTGCGCGTGCCGAGCAGCGCCGGATCGACCAGCTCCTTCTGCGGATCGGTGACCGTGACGGTGAACGGCGACGCGGTATGGAACACGGTCCCGCAACCGGCCATCGCGTCGGCATATGACCCGGGTTCGAGCAGGTCGGCGCGGAAATAGCGGATCGTGCCGGGCTTGCCGGCCGCGATGCGCTGCAGATGCTCGAGCTTGTCGGGGCTGTCGGGGTCGCGCACGGCCGCATGGACCGTCAGGCCGGCCTCGAGCAGCCGCTGCACGAGCCAGCCCGCGACGTAGCCGGTTGCGCCCGTCACCATGACGGGCAGGTCGGTATCGATATTCATGGACGGGATTCCGTTGCAGAGATGATGCGCCATGATGCCGCCTTTTGCGCGCCACTTCACTCGCAAAGCGCGCCAATCGACATGCAGGGCGCGACAGCGTCGCGACGTACGCAGGCTCATGCGAGCGCCATTCACGCGATCGGATCGACGGCGTCATGCGCATCGGACCGTCACTGCTCGACGCGCTCGCGAGCGACGGCAGGAAATTCCGCGTCGCGCTGTTTCGCGCCAATGCTCGGCCTTCCTATCGAATGGATGACGACTGGAACGATGCCGCGCGCTGGAACATCACGGACATGGTGGTGAATCCGGGCGCCCGGACGGGCGGGAAAGGCTGGAGCCGCGGGACTGACGTGTGACGTGCGCGGCATCGCGTGCGACGAAAAGGCACGTCGCTCCCGGCGGTCGATTCGTCAGATGTGAAAGCGCGCGATTCGTCGTGCGGTAGCGTCCCGCTCCTGTCTTCATCCCCGTCATTTCCGGAAGCCGCGACCTGACCGATATCAACCGGCATCCCCACTTTTGGGGATGCTGGCGCCGCGCGGTACGCCTACGATGATCAACAAGGCACCGGGGACCGGATATCCAGAACAATCGAGCAGGCCTGTCGTTCCGTGTCGATCGCCGTGAACGTCCGCACGGTCGATCGTCACAGTCGTCGCGTACGCTGACGTGCAACGTAGGCGGTGCGTCGTTGGCGCCGCGAACGACGGCGCGTTGATGACGGAAGGCCTGATGTCGTATTTCGGGGAATTTCAATCAATATGCTCGCACGAGACTATGTGGAACGAGAGCTCTCGCATATCCAGCGCATGGTGGCGCTGCTGGACAGCGAGACGGACGTCGACGACGTGTCGATGTCGGGCGCGGGACGCGTCAGGCATCCGAGTTACTGGCGCGGGCGCATCGAGGAACTGCTGTCGACGCCCGACGTGCCGCGTCACGTCAGAAAGCTGAGCGAAGCGGTGCTCGCGAAGATCGACGAGATGGAAGCGCGATTCGCGACGATGAAGTAAGTGCATCGTCGGGAGCAGGCGCCGAACCGCGTGCCATCGCATCACGATCAGCCTCGAACGCCGCCACTTGCGACAACCTTTCGTTCCGCGCCAACCGCGCCAACCGCGCCAACCGCGCCAACCGCGCCAACCGCGCCAACCGCGCCAACCGCGCCAACCGCGCCAACCGCGCCAACCGCGCCACCCGCGCAGGCCGCCATCCGCCGTCTGCGTCAACGCCGATTCCACGGCCGCCGTGTCAAAAACGACCATTACGTCAGACGAGAAACGGTAACAAACGTGGTATTTCGATCAAACCCGCATCGGCAATTTGAACAATGAGGCCGATTGAGTAAGATGCCCGAACGACGTTCGACGAAAACGCACGGCGCGGGGTGGCCAGATGCAGATGAACGGGTTGATTCCATCGGCATGGATCGATGACATCTACGCCGCGGCACTGGGCGATCAACGATGGGAAGCGGTGCTGGACGGGCTGCGCTTGTCGGTCGGCGCACGCATGGCCACATTGCTGTCGTTCGATGATGCGGCGAGGCTGCCGGCGATCGAACAGGCGGCCGGCGACGATCCGTCGTGGGTCGCCGCGTGCCACCACAGCTACAACACCGAGTTCTACCTGTACGACCCGGTCGTGCCGGTTGCCGCCGACTGGCCGGCGGGGCGCTGGTTCGAGGACGTCAAGCACCTGTCGGTGCGCGAGCGCACACATGGCGTGTTCTACCGGGAATTCCTGCAGCCGTTCGGGCTCGGCAGCATCTCGGGCCTGTACATTCATCGCGGCGAAGGCGCCGGCGCGTTCCTGAGCGTACAGGGCGGCCCGGAAGCGCAAGGGCTGTCCGACGCGCAGCGCCGCACCATCGAAATCATGGGCGCCCACATCAGCCGCGCGCTGCGCATCCACGCACGCATCGGCGAGCTCGAAGCGCGCGTGGCCGCCGCGGAGTCGGCGCTCGATGCGGTGCCGGTGCCGGTATTCCTGCTCGGCGCGCAGCGCGAGCTGCGCTATATGAATCGCGCCGCCCAGCAGCTGATCGCCGCTGAACCGGTGCTGCGGATCGTGAACGGCCGGTTCGCGCCGGAAGGCTGCGTCGACGATGCGCAATGGCGGCACGCGTTCGCGCGCGGCGGGCTGTTGCTGCGGCGTACCACCGGCGAACCGCTGCCGCTCGCGCTGATTCCCGTTCCGGAACAGTCGCGCCTCGCGCGCGAACGGCCCGGCGTCGCGGCGCTGATGACGGCCGCCGACCTGCGTTCGCCGGCGGCGCGCGCGCAGCGCTTGCGGGTGTTCTACGGGCTGTCGTCGGCCGAAGCCGATCTCGCCGTGCTGCTGTGCTGCGACGGGCATTCGCCGCAGGAATGCGCGGCGCTGCGCGGCGTGTCGATCGGCACGGTCCGCGCGCAGATCAAGTCGATCTACACGAAGACGGACGTCGCGCGCGCCGCGCAACTGACGTCGCTCGTCATGCAGACCTGAACGATCGATGCACGCGCGCGCGGCGGCGTTTTGACCTATCCGCCGCCGATTCCCTGCAGTATCTTGCCGGTCCCGCCGCAGACGGTGCATGGCTGGCCCTCCACCCGGCCGGTGCCGCGGCAGACGCGGCACGTGTCCTCGCCGATGCCCGGCGCGTCGGCCGGGCCTTCGTCGCCGGCGTTCGGCGAGGCAGCCGGGTCGGGGGTCGCTGATGGCTTCGTGGTCGACATCACAGGCTCCTTTCGTGTTGCGTGATGTCACGGCGAGCATCGCGCGTGCCCGCGAGGCGGCGCGCGCGACGGCGACGGCAGGACCGTGCGTTACAGCGCCGGCGCCCACGTCGACCCGAACGGGTTCGACTGGTCGATGCCCGGGAAGTCGACGAACGCCTTGCTGCAGTCGAGCACGCTGGCCGGATCGATCGCGTGGACCGCACTGCCGTTGACGACCACCCGGTTCGCGGTCGACGGGAACACCGGCAGGTTCACGTTGCGCAGCGTGAGGTTCGCGTCGGACGCGATCGTCGCGATGCCGTCGGGCGTATCGGCCACCACGTCGGTCAGCGACATCACGAGCGGGAACGCCGGCTCGCCGTAGCCGCCGGTATTCGCTTCGAAGCCCTGCAGCTTCACGCCGGCCGCGCCCTCGATCACGACGTTCGCGAGCGAGATGTCGTGGAAGTTCGGATACAGCGGGCCGCTCGCGGGCACGGCCTTGGTACTGTAGTACGGCGTGAACAGCAGCGCGTTCTTCGCATCGCGGATGCAGATATTCGCGTAGTGGATGTTGCTCACTTCGCCGCCGCGCGCATAGTCGGACTTGATGCGCAGTCCTTCTTCCGAATCGCGGAACGCATTGTCGTACACCTGAACGTTGGTCACGCCGCCGTTGGTCTCGCTGCCGATCGAGATGCCGTGCCCCCAGTAGATGTGGTTGTGCGCGATCACGACGCCCCATTTGCGATCGGCGCGCACGTCGCGATTGCCGTCGATGCCGAACAGCCCCGAGCCGGCGGGCGCCGGATTGTTGCTGCCCTTGAGCGCGATGTCGTCGTCGCCGGTGCTCACGTAGTTGTACGCGAACACGAAGTTCTTCAGGTAGCCGTCGAACGAGATCGCGGCGGCGGACGTCGTCGTGCTGCCGGTCGACAGCGCCACCGACGTCGGCTTCGACGCGGAGCCCGGGTCGAACGCGTCGGTGTTCTTCACGTTGTCCGCGTTGAACGTCTGCCCGTTGTACAGCGGGTTGCCGTTGCCGGCCGGGTTCGCGAACGCGGCGAGCGTCGGCGTCTGCACCTTCACGTTCCAGATCGTCAGCCCGTCGACGCCGCTCGGCACCACGTGGAAATTCGGGCTGTTGTTCAGCGTGATGCGGTACAGCGTGAGGTTCTTCGCGTAGTTGAACACCATCAGCCGGAAATTCGACTGCGAGCCGAAGCCGGTCGTGCCGTTCTGCACCATGTTGCCGAGATACGCGAGATCCCACCACGTCATGTTGCGCACGGTCGATTTCGAATCGACGACCGTGCCGCCGTCGTCGCATGCGGTGCCGTCGGGCGCCACGGTGCCGCTCTTGTACGCCGCGTAGGTGTTCGAGCAGGTCAGGTCGACCTTCATCAGCGGGTATTTCGCATCGGACGTCACGAGCTCCGCGTAGCCGCGCCCGTCGATCCGGCCGTCGCCGACCACCGCCGCGTTGACGAGGTTGGTGCCGGTGATCAGCGCGGCGCAGTTCGACGAGCTGCCGGCTTTCGTCGCGCTGACGGCCGTGTTGCCGCAGTACGGCCCGGCGGCGTTCGGCGAATACGCTTTCACGTCGCGCGATGCATACAGCGTGACGCCCTTGTCGATCCACAGCGTGACGCCGGACGGCAGCGTCAGCGGCCCGCTGATGAAGCCGTTACCGGGCCCCGCGTGATTGACGACGAGCCGCACCGCGAACTTGCCCGCGCGGTACTTCGGCTTCGCGAGCTCCTCGCCGGACGCGCCGGCGAGGTTCACGTTCGGCGCGGCGGCCGCCTTTTGCGCGGCGGTGGCTGCGGCGTCCGCCGCCGCGATCGCCGCGCCGACCTCGGCGTCGACCGCCGCGCCGCACGCGTCGAGCGCGGCCTGGATGCGCGCCTGGTCGGGGTTGGCCGTCGCGGCCGGCACGGCCTTGCCGACGCCGGCCGTCGACGGGTCGGCCTCCGGCGGCAGCGAGCCGTCGGGGCGGCTCACGAGCGTATTGGCGGCTTCGAGCGTGCTGCATACCTGCGTATCGGCGGGCAGCACCGGTTCGGCCGGCAGGTTCGGGTCGACGGTCGTCGTGCCGACCTGGAACACGCTGGTGGCGGGCGGTGCGGTGGACGCCGCGCCGCCGCCGGTACTCGCATCGTCGCCGCCGCACGCGGTGAGCGCCGCGGCGGTGGCGAGCAGCGCGGCGAGCAGGCCGAGTGCGCGCGGGCGCCGGTTCGGCCGGGCATTGGGCCGGCAAACAGGGAGTGTCATGACGGAGATCTCCTGAAGAGGCATCGGCTGCGCGATGCCGGGTTGGTATCGGGTCGTTCGGGCGGCGCGTGCTCCGCGACGCGAGCGTGCGGGCTGGAGACGGGCTGCCGGTCAGGCTGAGGCGGAGCGGATGCGGTCGCCGACGCGGGGTCGCCGGGCGGAGCGCCACGGACGCGAAATCGCGTCGCGCGGAAGGCAGGCCGGCGCGCGCTCGTGGCATCGCGATGGCGTGACGATTTCGTGGTCAGTCATCCTATAACGATGGCAAACGAAGCGAAAGACGGCCGCCGAGTGTCAGGAAACCGCGACGACCACGCCCCGTTCGCATGCCGACCCGTTTCCGGAAAACGTTTCGCTGAAAAACCTATGAACAGAGAAATCGATTCCCCGATTTCCGCCAAAAGCCCTTGTTGATGCGGGTTATAGGGGTATGCACCAAGTGAGTTAAACGGTTAACCGACGTACATTCGCTCGACACGTCATACGACGTATGACTCTGCGGTTCAAGGAAGCGTACCGGCGACGCAGGCGCCTGCCGACGGATCGCCGCACAACAACGATCGACCATCAAGGAGACTCACCATGAAGCACCGATTCACCGGCTCCCGTACCGCCCTGGCCGTCGCACTGATGGCCGGCTTCGCGATGTCCGCGCAGGCGCGCGTGTTCCGCTCGGCGGACGTGCACGGCGACACCTTCCCGACCAACATGGCCGTGAAGTTCATGGGCGAGGAGTTGTCGAAGCAGACGGGCGGCAAGGATTCGATCAAGGTGTTCGGCAACAGCGCGCTCGGCTCCGAGAAGGACACGGTCGACCAGGTGCGAATCGGCGCGATCGACATGGCGCGCGTGAACGGCGCGTCGTTCAACGAGATCGTGCCGGAATCGCTGATTCCGTCGTTCCCGTTCCTGTTCCGCGACGTCGCGCACTTCCGCAAGGCGATGTACGGGCCGGCCGGCCAGAAGATCCTCGATGCGTTCACCGCGAAGGGGATGATCGCGCTGACGTTCTACGAGAGCGGCGCGCGCTCGATCTACGCGAAGCGCCCGGTGCGCTCGCCGGCCGACATGAAGGGGCTGAAGGTGCGCGTGCAACCGTCCGACCTGATGGTCGACGAGATCAAGGCGATGGGCGGCACGCCGACGCCGATGCCGTTCGCCGAGGTGTACACGGGCCTGAAGACGGGCCTCGTCGATGCGGCGGAAAACAACCTGCCGTCGTACGAGGAAACCAAGCATTACGAAGTCGCGCCCGATTACTCGGAGACGCAGCACGCGATGACGCCGGAAGTGCTGGTGTTCTCGAAGAAGATCTGGGACACGCTGTCGCCGCAGGAGCAGGCGGCGATCCGCAAGGCGGCGGCTGATTCGGTGCCGTACTACCAGAAGCTGTGGACCGCGCGCGAGGCGTCCGCGCAGCAGCTGGTGACGAAGGGCGGCGCGAAGATCCTGCCGGCCGCGCAGATCGATCGCGCGGCGTTCGTGAAGGCGATGCAGCCGCTGTGGACCAAGTATGAAAAGACGCCGCAGATGAAGCAGATCGTCGACGAGATCGAGGCCACCAAGTGACGCGTCGCACTTCCCTGAACAGCGCGGCGGCCGCGGGCGCGTCGGCCGCCGCCCCCGACGGCGCGGCGCCGGCGCGGCCGCACGCCGCGCCGCTGCTGCGCTGCGTGAACGACGTGCTGTTCCGCGTGCTGGCGGGAATCGCTTCAGCATGCCTCGCGGTACTCACGGTGCTGGTGTTCTATGCGGTCGTGATGCGCTACGTGTTCGAGAATGCGCCGGATTTCGTCGAGCCGATCGCGCTGTTGCTCGTGATCGTGATCGCGATGTTCGGCGCGGCGATGAAGGTGCGCGACGGCGGCCATATCGGCCTCGATTCGCTGGTGCGCCGGCTGTCGCCGAAGGCGCGCACGGTCGTCATCGCGATCCAGCACCTGAGCCTGATCGCGTTCGCGATCATGATCATGATCGGCTGCGGCAGCATGGCCGCCGAGACGATGGGCGACCGCATCCCGATCATCGGGCTGCCCGAAGGCGTGCGCTACCTGATCACGATGCCCGCGGCGGTTGCGATCATCTTCTTCTCGCTCGAGCACCTGCTCGCGCTTCGTCGTACTTCGTCGGGACAATAACGCCATGGAACTCGCGATCCTGTCCGTCAGTTTTCTGATCTTCCTCGTGCTCGGCGTGCCCGTGTCGTTCGCGCTCGGCATTGCGTGCGTGCTCACCTACCTGGTCGAAGGCCTGCCGATCGCGACCGCGATGCAGGCGATGATCTCGGGGATGAACGCGTTCTCGTTCCTCGCGGTGCCGTTCTTCATCTTTTCCGGCGAACTGATGCTGCACGGCGGCATCGCGGACCGGATCCTGCGCTTCGCGCAGGCGACCGTCGGCCACTTCCGCGGCGGCCTCGGGATGGCGAACGTCGTCGCGTGCACGCTGTTCGGCGGCGTGTCGGGCTCGCCGACCGCCGATACGTCGGCGATGGGCGGCGTGGTGATTCCGCTGATGAAGCGCGAAGGCTACAGCGCCGCGTACGCGGTCAACGTGACGACGCATGCGTCGCTCGCCGGCGCGCTGATGCCGACGTCGACCAACATGATCATCTACGCGTTCGCCGCGCAGGGCATCACCGGGATGCTGCACGGCCAGCCGGTGAGCGGCGTGTCGATCGGCGACCTGCTGTTCTCGGGCCTCCTGCCGGTGTTGTGGGTGATGGGCTTCGTGCTCGCCGCCGCGTACTGGCAGGCCGTGCGTCACGGCTATCCGCGCCGCGAGGACGGCTCGTCCGCGCTGCCGCGGTTTCCCGGCTGGTATGCGGTGCTGCGCAGCTTCGTCGGCGCGGTGCCCGGGCTGATGGTGATCGCGATCATCCTCGTGTGCGTCGCGAAGGGCATCGCCACCGCGACCGAGGCGGCCGCGATCGCCGTCGTGTACTCGCTGGTGTTGACCGCGGTGGTCTACCGGACACTGACGGCCGAGAAGCTGCGCCGCGCGCTGTCGCATGCGGCGCGCACGACGGGCGTCGTGCTGCTGCTGATCGCGGTGTCCAACATGCTGCGCTTCCAGATGTCGTACCTGGAGATCCCGGATGCGATCGAAGGGCTGCTGAAGCAGTCGACCGCCGCGCCGTGGCTGATGCTGCTGTACATCAACATCATCCAGGTGTTCCTCGGCACGTTCGTCGACATGGCCGCGCACATCCTGATCACGACGCCGCTGTTCCTGCCGATCGCGATGGCGTGCGGCGTCGGCCCGGTGCAGTTCGGGATCATGCTGCTGCTGAACTGCTCGCTCGGCCTCGTGCATCCGCCGATCGGGTCGGTGCAGTTCGTCGGCTGCGCGATCGGCAACGTATCGATCGGCGAGACCACGAAAATGGCGTGGCCGTACTACCTCGCGATCTTCAGCGCGATCAACATCGTCACGTACATGCCGTTCTTCTCGACGTGGCTGCCGAGCCTGATCAGCGGGCACGCGGTGTTCTGATTGCGTTGCGCGTTGCGCGTTTCGCCCGTCGCGGCGCCGGACGACCGAGGTGGTCCGGCGCCGCGGTTGCATGCGCGGCGCGCTTGCCGCGCCGTCGCGAGCCGGCTGCTCAATCCTGCCGTCCATCCGGTTCGAGGTCGCGAGCGATCGACCGTTCGTCGCGCCAGTCCGCCAGTTCGCGCCACAGCGCCGGGCGCGCATGGTCGCGCGGCGGCAACGGGATCACGCAGGCGACGCCCCGCACGTTGACCACCACGCCCGAGTCGGGCAGCGTGGCCGGGATGCCCGAGGACGAAGGATCGGCGTCGGGTTCGGAAGGCGTGCCCGGGCCGGGCGGGTGTCGAAACATCATGCGAAATCTCCGTGGCGCCGTGAAGCGGCGCATCAGTAACGGACCCGCCCGACCAGCCCGAGCGGATCGATCGCATGCTGGACGGCGCCGGCGAGTTGCCGGTGCGCGGCCGGCACGTGCTTGCGGTAGTACGCGATATTGACCGGCCCGACGCCATGTTCCGCGCTGAAGCAGCCGCCCGCGCGCACGACGCGGTCGTACAGCGCGCCGCGCAACGCCACCTGCTGCAGCGGCCCGTAGCGTTCTGCTTCGGTATGCGGAATCGATACGACGAGATGGCAGCCGCCGTCGCCGAAATGCCCGAACGCATGGCAGCGCAGCGCCGGATGCGCGGCGGCGAGCCATTGCTCGGCGTCGGCGACGAATCCGGCCAGCGCGCCGCGCGGGAACGACACGTCGAACGACAGCGGCACGCCGTCCTGCGCGACCGCGACCGGCAATGCGTCGCGAATCCGCCAGAACCGTTCCGCCGGCGCACACGCCGCGTCGAGCACCCGCCGTTCGCTTGCGAGCGCGTCGAGCGTCGCGACCGTGCGTTCCTCGAGCAGCGCATCGAGCCCCGGCATGCCGGTCGCGATCTCGACGAGCGCGTAGCACGCGGCAGCGCTCGCGTCGAACGGCGCGCGCAACGCGGGAAACGCGGCGGCGACGCAACCGACCGCCGCCGCCGACATGAATTCGAACGCCGACAGCATCTCGCCGAACGCGCGTTCGAATGCGAGCAGGCCGGCGAGCGCCGCGTCGTACGACGCGAACGCGACGAACGCCGCGCACGACGACCGCTCGAGCGGCGCGAGCGCGAACGACACGGCCGTCACGAGCCCGTTCGCGCCATTCGCGCCGATGAAACACTGCGCGACGTCGAAGCCCGCGTTGCGCTTGCGCAGCGGCGCGAGCGCGTCGATCACGGTGCCGGCTTCATCCGCAAGCACCACTTCGATGCCGAGCACGTGACGGCGCACGTCGCCGTACTTGATCAGGCGGCTGCCGCCCGCGTTCGCGCCGACGAGGCCGCCGGCCGCCGGATCGCTGCCGAGATCGATCGGCACGCAGAGCCCGGCTTCGCCCGCCATGCGATTGATGTCGGACAGCCGCATGCCGGCGTCGACGGTGATGCTGCGATTCGAAGGATCGAACCCGCGAACGGCGCGCATCCGCTCGAACGACACCACGCATTGCGTGCCGCTGCGATCGGGCACGGCGGCGCCGACGAGCCCGGTGCGCGCGCCCTGGGCGACGAGCGCGATCCGGTGCGCGACGGCGACGCGGACGAGCGCGCGCACGTCGGCGGTCGACGCCGGCCGCGCGACGCCGAGCGGCACGCCGCCGTATCGCGCGACGTCGGTCGCATACGGCTCGCAGGCCGCGCCGTCGAGCCAGCCGTCGCCGAGTGCCGCGGCGAGCGCGTGCCGCTGCGCGGCGTGGGCTGCGTGTGCGGGCAGCGCGTTCATCGTCAGCTTGCCCGCGCGAGCTGCTTGCGCAGCCGGCCGCGCACGACGACCAGCGCGATCAGCGGCACGACGCCGCCCCACAGCGGGCTGTGGCGCATCGTGATCGACACCGCGAGCGCGACGACGGTGACGGCGAGCAGCACGAGCGACAGCGAACGCGCGCGCGCATGGTCGACGAACGTGCCGTCGACGAAGCCGCCGTCCGACCACGCGGTATGCACGATGCCGACCACCAGCACGCAGACGAGCATCGCGGCCGGCCCGAGTTCCTCGCCCCACAGACGGCTACCTGTCGGCGAGACGAGCGCGAGCACCGCACCGATCACGAGGAACAGGTCGACGCCGAGCGCGATGCTGTTGCGTTCCGCGCGGCGCATCAGCCACGCGCCGTGCACGAGCGCGAGCACGCCGCCGATCAGGAACGCGTGGGTCCAGCGCAGGTCCGGCTGCTCGGGGCCGAGCCGGCCGTAGAACAGGAACACGATCGCCGGCAGGAAATTGCTCGCGTGCAGCAGGTAGCCGGTTATGGGATGGTTCGATTTCATCGATGATTCTCCTTCGTCGAAACAGCGGGGCGACGCGTCAAGCGTCGTGCCAGCGGAACAGCCGCACGGCGGCGAACAGGAACAGCGCGGTGCACGCGGTCATGCCGAGCAGTTGCGGCGCGAGCTGCGCGTACGGCGCGCCGTCGACCAGCGCGCCGCGCAGCGCGACTGCGAACTGGTTGGTCGGCAGGAACGCGAGCCCGGCCTTCAGCCACGCGGGCGCGTCGTGCATCGGGATCGTCAGGTCGCTGAAGAACAGCAGCGGGTAGTAGGTGACGTTGCATGCGAGTTCGGCCGCGGCGAGCGAGCGGGCGCGGCTCGCCAGCAGCACGCCGATGCTCAGCACCATCGCCGCGCCGAGCAGCACGATCGGCAACGCGCGCAGCCCGTCCGGCGTCGCGATCGGCAGCGCGATGCCGAACGCGACGCGCGCGACCGTCAGCAGCACGAGCGCCGACAGCGCCATCATCGCCATCCGCGCGACGATCAGCGCGGCGAGGAACACGCCGCGCGACACCGGAAAGCACACGTACAGCTTGAACGTATTGCGCTCGCGCAGCGCGGCGATCGCGGTGGTCGTCGAATTGAGGCCGATCGCCATGAACGCCATCACGAGGATGCCGGTCGCGAAGAACGCGCCGTAGTCGAACGGCCGGCGCGTCGGCGCGGCATTCTCGAAGCGCGCCTGCGCGGCCGGCAGCCCGAGCCGCTGCGCGGCGCAGCGCGCAAGCGCGATCTCAACGACCCGCGATGCGGCCTTCACCGCGAGCGGGCCGTTGAAGTCGTAGCGGATCGTCGCCGGCGTGCGCTCGTCGGCGCCGAGCACGACGGTCACGCGATCGGCCGGTGCGCCGCGGCCGCCGAAGGTCGCCTTCACCGTGTCGCTGTGCGACAGGCTGGCGACGATCTGCGCTTCGCATGCGCGGCTGTACGGCGTCGCGCCGCCGGGCACGTCGAACGCGATGTCGGCCGTGCCGAGCGAGCCCGAGCCGCCGAACGCGAACAGCATCACGCTCAGCAGGAACACCGGGAACACGAGCGTCCAGAACAGCGACGAGCGGCTGCGCAGATAGCCGAGCAGCTCGTTGCGCACGAGGATCAGGAACACCTTAGTCATGGGTCGGGCCCTCGGTGCACAGGCGCAGCAGGTCGCCCGGCGTGCTCGGCGCGAGCGCCAGATGCTGGATGCCGCGTTCGCCGACGATCCGGTGCACGTTCGGATGCAGCGTCGCGTCGCCGAACGCCTCGACCACGTGCGCGGCCGACACGCGCACGCCGGTCACGCCGGGCAGCGCCGCGAGCCGCTTGCGCAGCGCGCGCGCATCGGCTTCGTCGCGGCAATGCAGCACCGCGCGCGCGTCGCCGACGAGCTCGGCGCGCAGCGTGTCCCGGTCGCCCTGGTAGCGCACGCCGCCGTCGCGCACCCAGACGAGATCGTCGACCACGCTCAGTTCTTCCTCGGAATGGCAGATCATCGCGACGCTCGTGCCGCTTGCGCGGTGGCGCAGCAGGTCGATCACGACGCCCGCATAGCGGCGGTCGAGGCCCGTGAACGGCTCGTCGAGCACGGCCAGCTCGGGCCGGTGCGCGAGCGCGACGTACAGGTCGACGCGCTGGCGCTGCCCCTTCGACAGCGCGCGGCACGGCTTGTCGAGCAGTTCGGCGATGCCGAGCGCGTCGGCGATCGCCGCATCGGTGTGCGCGTACATCGCGCAGTGCAGCGCGACGATTTCGGATACACGCAGATGATCGGGATACTCGACCTTCTGCAATTGCGCGCCGAGCCGCTGTAGCGAGCGCGAATCGCGCATGAAGCGTTCGGCCGGCACGTCGAGCACGCGCACGTCGCTGCCGCCGCGCCGGAAGCCGAGCAGCGTTTCGAGCAGTGTGGTCTTGCCCGAGCCGTTCGGCCCGACGATCGCGGTGATCGCGCCGAGCCGGAAGCGCACGTGGCGCGCGGACAAGCGGAAATCGCCGGCCGCGACGTCGATCGCGCGCGCGCCGAGCGCCGCGCCCGGCGCATGCGCGTCGGGCCGCGGCGGCGTGCCCGCGCGCTGCGGTCGATCGAACGCGGGGGACGGGCCGAACATCGCGCGCACGGACGCAAGAAACGAAACGCTCATCGTCGGCATCCTCAGTCGAACAGCATGACCTGCGTGTCGCGCGCGCCCCGGTACGGGTTGCGGCCGTGCGCGACCAGCATGTTGTCGACGACGAGCACGTCGCCGGCCTGCCACGGGAACGCGAATTCCTCGTCGTCGAGCGCGTCGTAGATCGCCACCAGATCGTCGAACGGCATCGGCGCGCCGTCGCCGTAGCGGATCTCGTACGGGAACGCGGCGCGCGCGCCGTACATGCGCTGCAGGTAGCGATAGCTGAGCTCGCCCATCGAGCGCGGGTTCGGGTGCTGCGCGCTCGCCTGGTTGAACCACACCGTCTCGCCGGTACGCGGATGCGTGCGCAGCGCGCTGCCGACGTGCGACACGGTCACGCTGCCGTCGTCGAGCCAGCGGCAGCCGACGCCGCGTTCCGCGCACAGCCGCTCGACTTCGTCGCGCTCGGTCGTCCCGAATGCGTCGTCCCACGGCCGGTGGTACGCGGCGAACGGCAGGTTCGGGTTCGCGGCGAGACTGTCCACGCGGTCGCCCGGCGCCGCGAAATTGCGCAGGTACATCACGCCGCGTTCGGCGAACCGCTCGCGCAGCGCGGCCGGCACGCGCGCGGTCACGCGCCGCATGTCGCAGATCGGCGTCTCGCCGCCGGCTTCCGCCGGCAGCCGGCAGTAGAACGCGACGAGGCGCGGAAACGCGGGCATGTAGGCCATTTCCTGATGCAGCCCGATCCTGAACGGCGGCGGCATGCGGGTCGACTCGTAGACCTGGCCGTCGATCTGACGGCGCGGCGCGGCGCCGGCCGTGTAGCCGTTCGCGTGCGGCGGATACAGCGCGCCGAGGCGGCCGAACGCGGCGGTGTCGGGCACCGCGAAGCCGCGCCACAGCAGCGCGCCGCATGCGTCGAGCAGCGTGTCGATCGTGCCGAGTCGCGAGCGGTACCACGCGACGAACATCTCCGGCGACGTCGCGAGTTCGGCGCTGCGCGGCGTCACGCACAGCGGCAGCGTCGCGCCGGGCGCGACCGCCGCGCAGTGCACGTCGTCGGCGCCGAGGCGCGCGGCGGCATGCGCGGCGAGGAAGGCGAGATCGGTCATCGCTCAGGCCAGCGCCGGTTTCTTCAGCAGGATTTCGAAGCCGAGCGCGCCGAGCCCCATGCTCGGGCTGTAGATCGACGCAACTTCGGCCAGACCGGCCTCGGCGACGAGCGCATGTGCTTCGTCGAGCGTGATCTTTTCCTCGACGTGGGTCGGCGGATAGTCGGCGGCCGCGCGCATCGCGGTGAAGCGGTCGAGCAGGTGCTGCGGCGCGTCGCGGCGCATGTCGTGCACGAGCGCGATGCCGCCCGGCGCCAGCACGCGGTACATCTCGGTCAGGCTGAGCGCCTTGTCGGGCAGGTGATGCAGCGTCGCGCGGCCGACCGCCATCGTCAGCGTGCCGTCGTCGAACGGCAGCGCGAGCGCGTCGCCGACGCGCATCTCGATCGTGTCGTCGAGCCCGAGTTCGTGGATGCGCGGGCGGCCTTCGTCGAGCATCGCCGGATCGAGGTCGATGCCGACGTAGCGCCAGCCGCGCATCGCCGGATCGGTCGCGAGCCGCACCGGCACGACGCCGGTGGCCGTGCCGATGTCGGCGATCGTGCCGGCCGTCATCCCGCGCGCCAGCTGGCGGATGCGGCTGATGAACAGCAGGTCCCACGGTTCGAGCGTTTCGGTGGCGAAGCGATCGTAGTCGTTCGCCGGGCGCAGGTTCTTGAGCAGCATGACGTTCCTTGTGCAAAAAGGGTGAGGGTTCACAGCCAGCCGACCGGCACGGCGGCCAGGAGCCGCCGCGCGGTCGCGCTGTTGACGCCGAACGCCGGGCGGCGGCGCCGTTCCACCGCATGCGCGGCCATCGCCGCGATGCGCGCGCCGAGTCCGACGCCGACGCCCCACGACGGCGCGGCGACACCGAGTTCGAGCAGCGTCGCGGCGGTCAGGAAATCGATGTTCGGTCGCAGTGCGCGGCGCGCGTCGGCCTGTGCGCAGCACGCGTCGAACAGCGTCACGTAGCCGCCGTCGAAGCCGCATGCGGCGAACCGGCCGCGCATGTGCGGCGGACGCGGATCGGCGACGAACAGCGGATGGCCGAAGCCGTACAGCGTGCGTTTCGCGTCGAGCGCCGTATCGATCGCCGCGCGGCCGGCCGCGTCGAGCGCGGCGGCCGGCGCGCCGGCGCCGCCCGGTATGGATCGCGCGAGTGCCGTGAGCCACTGCATCGCTTCGAGCGCCGCCCCGACGTGCGACGGCCCGCTCGCGAGGAAGCCGGACGCGATCGCCTGCGTCAGCGTGACGCCGGTGCCGATCGCGACGCGCGGCGCGAGCACGGTCGGCGTGATGTAGCCGAAGCCGGCGTGCCACGCGACGAGCAGCATGTCCATCGCCGCTTGCGCCGGCGAGTCGTGGCGTGTCGCGCCGGTCAGCACGAGCATGCGTTGCGCGTGCGTCCGCGCTGCATCGAGCGCCGTGCCGCCGCGGGCGTGCGGGCCGGCGGCGAACGGCCGCCCGTCGATCGCCGCATGCAGCAGGAACGGCGCGGCGGCCGCGCACAGCAGCATCGTGTCGAGATCGGCATCGTCGGGCGCCGGGCCGCGCACGCGGTCGGTCACGTCGTCGAGGCCGCGCAGCAGGCCGGACGCGGCCGCGAACACCGGCGCGACGCCGGCCGCGCCGAGCTCGGCTGCGATCGACTGCGCGACCGAGCCCGGCGCGAGCGCGTCGGCGAGCGCCGCGAGCCGCGCACCGATCGTCGCCTCGTGCGCGCGATGGTCGGTGCTGCCTGGCGCGACGTCGAACCACAGATGTGCGAGCGCGCCTTCGAACGTCGTCGCGCCGATCAGCGCGTTCAGGTCGAGATCGCGCACGCGCAGCGCTTCGGGGTCGAGCGTCGCGCCGTCGATGTCGGTGCCGCGATGGCGCGTCGTCGGCCGGCCGAGCAGGTTGCGCGGCGCATCGCCGGTCTTCGCGGCGAGGACGCTGGAGTCAAGTGTCGTATCCATGTCATTCCACCGCGGCGAGTTCGTCGCTGCTGACGCTGATCGCCGCGTGCGCCATCGCGGCGATCACGGCCGCGTGCTGGTCGACGACGGGCAGCACGTTCGCGAAGTAGTAGCGCGCGCTTTTCAGCTTGCCGCGATAGAACGCGAGTTCGGCCGGTGCATCGGCCGTCTCCGGCGCATCGAGCCGGCGCGCGGCGATCGTCGCCGATTCGAGCAGCACCCACGCCGACGTGACCACGCCGAACATCTCCAGGAAGCGCGTGTAGAACTGGCTGCTGCGATGCGTGTGGCCGTCCTGCACGTCGCGCGCGATGTCGTCGAGCGCGGCGGCGATGCGGTCGGCGCCCGCGCGCAGCGCATCGAACAGCGGCCGCAATTCCGCATGCGTGGCGGTGTGATGCTGCTGCGCGAGGAACGCGTCGAGTTCGTCGCGGTAGTACTGGATCAGCCGCGAATGACGGCCGAAGCCGAGCTTGTCGCGCACGAGATCCTGCGCCTGGATGTAGTTCGTGCCTTCCCAGATCGACAGGATCTTCACGTCGCGCGCGTTCTGCTCGACGGGGCTCGCATCGGTATAGCCGAGCCCGCCGTGCACCTGGATCGCCGTTTCGCAGATGCGCCACGCCTGGTCGGAGATGAACGCCTTGCAGATCGGCGTCAGCAGCAGTTGCAGCTTGCGATGGCGTTCGATCTCCGCCGGGTCGGCGTCGGGCGTCGCCTCGAGCATCGCCGCGCGCGTCGCGGTCGCCGCGAGCTTGCCGAGCAGGCCGCGGCAGCCGTCGACGCGGCTTTTCATGTCGACCAGCATGCGCTGCACGTCCGCGTGCTCGACGATCGCGACGCGCGCGGCATTGGTGTTCGACGCGCGCTCGATCGGCCGGCCCTGCAGCCGGCGGCCCGCATACTCGACCGCGTGCAGGTACGCGCTCGACGCGACGCCGACGCCGAACATCCCGGTGCTCATCCGCGCCTGGTTCATCAGCGGCATCAGCTGCAGCAGGCCGACGTTGCGCCGGCCGCCGAGCAGCCAGCCTTTCGTCGTGCCGTTCGCGCCGAATACCAGATGCGTGTTCGCGCAGCCCTTCAGCCCCATCTTGCGCGGCAGGCCGATGCAGTCGACATGGTTCGGCTGCAGCTCGCCGGTTTCGTCGTCGGGCCAGAAGCGTGGCACGACGAGGCACGACAGCGAGAACGAATCCGGCGACGCGGTATCGATGCGCCCGAGCACGAAATACAGCGTGTTCTCCGTCAGCTCGTGCATGCCGGCCGAGATGTAGACCTTCTCGCCGTCGATCGCGTAGACGTCGCGTTCGATCGGCGTCGCGCGCAGCGCCACGGCGGTGAGGTCGGTGCCGGCCTGCGGTTCGGTCGCGCAGAAGCACGCGTCCCAGCGGTACGCTTCGAGCGGCGCAATCAGCGCCTTCTGGTGCGGCGTGCCGTGCATCTGCAGCAGCTTGATCGCGGGGCGCGTGAAGCCGCCGTAGGTCATGAACGACGGATTCGCGCCCATGAACATCTCGTAGATCATCTGCGTGACGATCGGCGGCAGCCCGTGCGCGGTGCCGAACAGCGTGTTCGACCATTCGTCGCGAAAGCGCGCCCACAGCGCGTGGAAATGCGACGGAATCCGGACCTGGCCGTCGTCGAGCAGCGTGCAGCCCTCGACGTCGGCCTGCTGATAGCTGCGGCCGAGGTCGAGCGCGAAGTCGCGCGCGCGTTCGAGCAGCGCGTCGATCGATGCACGATCGTGCGTGCCGTACAGGCCGTGCTCCGCCAGGAACCGCTTGTCGGCCTCGAACAGTTCCCACAGAAAGAAGCGCAGCTCGCGCAGGCTCACCTTGTATGCGCTCATCATGCGTCTCCTTCGATATCGAGCGCGGCGTCGAGGCCGCCGGCCAGGTCGACGACGGCGGCGGCGGCCCCGCCATGCAGCGCCGCGTCCCAGACGAGCACCGTGCGGCGCTCGCCTTCGTCGAGCGCGCCCGCGAGCCGGATCAGCGCGGCGGCCGATTCGGCCGACGACAGATGGCCCGTGCCGTCGTGCTGGATGCGCGCGGCGACCGGAATCGACGCGGCGTCGGCCACACGCGCCGCGAAACCGGGATCGAAGCCGGGCGGCACGCACCAGTCGATCTGGTTCGCGCGCAAGTTCGCCTGCTCGAGCGCGCGGCGGATCGCGCGGGCCGCGACTGGCGCGAGCGTGTCGCGCAGCGCGGCCGGCGCATCGGCCCACGGATCCGTGACCGACGGCCCGAATTCGAGCGCGACGGCGCGCACGCCGCCCCACGCAGCCGGCTCCGGCGCGGGGCCGGCGCGCGATACGAGCAATGCGGCGGCCGCGTCGCCGTAGCCGACCAGGTCGCCGAACTGGCGGAAGAACGGGTAGAGCCACTTGTCGCTGAGGATCACGAGCGCCTGGTCGCCCTCGTCGAGCAGCCCGTCGAGCAGCATCAGCGCCGAATACCAGCCGAGCGTGCCGTTCTGGCCGAGCGCGAACGGCGTCACGCGCTGCAGCCCGAGTTCGTACTGCATGCGGCCGACGACCGAGTCGCCGATCCCTTCGTTGAGCGCGCAACTCGCGACGATCACGTGCGTCGTGCGCGCCAGCGCGCCGGAGCCGAGCTGGTCGCGCAGGTCGAGCGCCGCATCGGCGGCGAGGTCGGCGAGGCTGCGCCCCGGCGGCGCGACGCGCAGCGCGGGCCGGCCGCCGGGCGCGAGGCGCGTGCCTTCGTCGGGCGTCAGCGCGCCCATGCCGCGCGGCCGCGCAAAGCGCGCCTGCGGCAGCAGCAGGTGCCGGTAGCCGGGGTGGCGCTCCTGCGCCTGGATCGCGCTGAACACGACGGCGGGCGGCAGCACCACGACGCCGCCGGACAACGCGAGCGTGCCGGGCGCGGCGACGCGCGGCGCGCCGATACAGGTTTCATCGAGCGTCGACAGGGTCATGCGGCGGTCTCCTCGAGGTTCGGGCGCGCGAACGCGTCGCGATACTGCGCTTTCAGCGCCGGTCGGTCGATCTTGCCGTTCGGGTTGCGCGGCAACGCCGGCAGCGGCTCGACGACGAGCGGGTTCATGTAGGTGGGCAACGCATCGCGGCACGCGCGGGCGATGTCGGCGCGGCACGCGTCGGCGTCGAGCGTCGATACGACGCATGCGGCGATCGCTTCTCCGAGCCCGGGGTGCGGGACGCCGAATACCGCGGCCTCGCGGATGTGCGGCAGCGCGAACAGCACGTCCTCGACCTCGGTCGGACTCACGCGATAGCCGGAGGTCTTGATCATGTCGTCGCCGCGTGCGACGAAGTACAGGTAGCCGTCCGCGTCGCGCCGCACGATGTCGCCCGACCACACGGCGACGTCCGGGCGCGGAATCTCGCCGTGCCGGCGCGGCAGCGGGCGGAAACGCTGCGCGGTCAGCTCGGGCCGGTTCCAGTAGCCGAGCGTGACGAACGCGCCGCGATGCACGAGTTCGCCGGGTTCGTCGGCCGCGCATTCGCTGCCGTCCGCGCGCAGCACGAGGATCTCCGCGTTCGGCACGGCCTTGCCGATCGACGTCGGGCGCAGCGCCGCATCCGCGGGCGGCAGGTAGGTCGAGCGGAATGCCTCGGTCAGCCCGTACATCAGGTACGGCGAAGCCTGCGTGAACAGCGCCTGCAGGCGGTGCAGCAGCGGCGTCGCGAGATGGCCGCCGGTGTTCGCGAAGCGGCGGACCCGCGTGCGCGCGGTGTCGCTCCAGCCGGCGGACGCGAGCTGCATCCACAGCGGCGGCACGCCGGTGATCGACGTGACGCCGAACGCGTCGCAATGGCGCGGCACCTCGGCCGGCTGCAGGAAGTCGAGCGGCGTGTAGCACGCGCCGGACGCCAGCGCGGTCGTGAGCTGGCTCAGGCCGGCATCGAAGCTGAGCGGCAGCACGCCGAGCACGACGTCGTCGGCGGCGAGCCGCTGGTACGCGGCGACACTGAATGCGCCCGACACCAGGTTGCGGTGCGATACGACGACGCCCTTCGGCTTGCCGGTGGAGCCGGACGTGTAGAGCAGCGCGGCCGGATCGTCGTCGACCGGCCGGCCGGCGGGGGCCGCTGCCGACGCCGGCGTGTCGGTGCCCGGCGAGTCGATCGCATCGGCCAGTTCCTCGATCAGCAGCGTGCGCGCGCCGACGAGCGCGGCGAGCGCCGGCAGGCGCTTGAGCCGTTGCGCGCCGGTCACGAACAGCGCGGCGCCGCTGTCGGCGACGATGTGTTCGATCTGCGCTTCCTTCAACTGCGGATTGACCGGTACGAAGATCGCGCCGAGTGCGTTGGCCGCGAGCATCGCGACCACGGTTTCGACGCGCTTCGGCGCGTAGATCGCGACGCGTTCGCCGGGCTGCACGCCGCGCGCCGCGAGCACGGCGGCGGCGCGCCGGACCGCGCGGGCGAGCTGGTCGTAAGTCAGGGTGCCGCCGCCGTCGGCATACGCCGGATGATGCGGCCAGCGCTCGGCGCCGTGTTCGAGCAGGTCGGCGATGCTGATCAATGCGTTCATGATCGGCTCCTCGGGTTCAGGCCGGCCGCACGTACACGTGCGCGGCTTCGTGGGACAGGAAATGCGCCATCGAGTACGTGCGGTGATACGCGCCGCAGCGTTCGAACACCGCGATGTCGCCGACCTGCGGCGGCGCGCCCGCGTCGTCGCGGCCGATCACGTCCGCGCGGCTGCAGGTGCTGCCGACGTAGAGCGTCGGCACGCCGCGCGACGGCGGCGCGGGCATGCGGCGCACGAGCGACGGCGCGGCCAGGCGGCGCATTACCGATTCGGTCTGCGCGAGCAGGAACGCATGCGACAGCCCGCCGTCGCAGACGGCGATCGTGCGGTCCTGCCACGTCTTGACCGCGACGACGCGCGTCGCGAACACGCCCGCATCGGCGAAGATCGCGCGGCCCGATTCGTGCGCGAGCGAATACCGGCCGGCCAGCGGCGCGAGCGCGGCGGCATAGCGTTCGAACGCGGCATCGCCCGGGTGATCGTCGGCAAACCCGCCGCCGAGGCTCAACGAACCGAGCGGTGCGCCGTTGGCGGGCGCGAGATCGCGGGCCAGCGCCGCGAGCCGCTCGGGCAGCACGAGCGTGTCGGGCTGCGTCGGGTCCTGGCGGATGAACGAATGCGGGCCGGAGAACACGTGCAGCCCGGCCACCAGCAGGCCGGCGGCGGCGAGCGTGCGCACCGCGTCGTGCGCCTCGTTCGGCGTCATCCCGAAGTGGTCGTGCCACTGCGCGCGGGCGAGTTCGCCTGCCAGCGCGCCGGCATTCACGCGCAGCAGGACGGCGCCCGGCGTGCTGCCGCCGGCCGCCGCTTCGCGGGCGAGCGGCACGAAACGGGCGACCGCGTCGGGGTTGTCGAGCACGAAATGGCAGCGCGACGCGAGCCCGGCACGCATGAACATCTCGTCCATCGACGGATTGTTCAGGTAGCGCGCCGTCTTGATCCGGCCGATCACCGCGTCGAGTTCGCCGCGGCTCGCGAGTTCGACGCCGTCCTCGTACGCATGCGCGCAGCGCGCGAGCATGTCCTGGTTCGGGTTCGCCTTCAGCGACACGATCAGCCGCGTGCCGAGGCGCGCCTTCAGCGACCGGTAGCGGGCGATCGCGACCTCCGGCTCGTACACGTAGCACGGCGTGCGCAGATCGGCGATCCACGCGTGATTGCCGGCGGATGGAAGCGGGCGCTCAGGCGTCATGGCGGCCCACCGGATGGAGCGTGGCGGCCGCATACGCGCCGCAGTTCGACTGCATCACGCCGAGCACGCGCTGGCCGTGCGCGACCGCGTCGAGCCCGGCGTCAGCCAGGTTGATCGGAAAATCCGAACAGCACGCGTGGCCGCGCGCATGGATGTTGTCCGCATACAGCCGCTCGGCAGGCACGCGCATCGCGCGGCACAGCGCGTTCCAGCCGGGCAGGTCGGCATTGTGCGGCAGCACGAGGTCGTACGCGTCGAGCGCATGCGGCTCGAGCGCGACGGCCGCGTCGATCGCGCGGCGCGTGTACGGCCACTCCATCATGATCAGGTCGGCCTCGTTCGCGGCGACGGTGTCCGACCCGCGATGCCATTTCGCGTGCGTCTCGATCGCGATGCCGCCGAGCCGGTTCTTCGTGCTGTTGCGCACGATCAGCATCGCGGCCGCGCCGTCGCACTGCACGCCCGTCATCTGCCGCATCCGGTAGTCCTCGCCGTACACGCGATCGGACGACACGACGAGTGCCGCGTCGAGCTGCGGATGGCGGCGTATCAACGCGCGCACGGTTTCGATGCCGGCCGCGACCGACACGCAGTTCAGTTGCGCGACGGAGCCGAGCCACAGCGGCTCGATGCCGAATTGCGCGGCCACTTCGTGCGGCAGGCTGCGCGGCGCGGGCGGCACGCTGAATTGCTGCGTGTGCACGTGCACGATCGCACCGACGTCGGCCGGCTGCACACGCGCGGTGTCGAGCAGCCGGCCGACCGCCGCGATCGCGAGATCGGTCTCGCTCGTGTCGAGCGCCATGTGGAAATAGCGGCTGCCCGACTGCGCGATCGCGGCCGCCCGCTGCGCCGGGTAGTCGCGTTCGGCGGCCCAGGCCTCGATATCGACCGGCAGGCCCGGCAGCTCGTAGGCCACCGCGTCGATGCCGATCCAGAAATCGCGTGACGTTTGGGAGGAGATCGTCGTCATGGTTCAGTTGAGTGGCATCGCCGCGTAGTCGAGGACGTCGAGCTTTTCGAAGGTCGCCTGTACGGTCGGCGTGAGCAGCCCCATCTCGCGGATCGTCGGCACCAGGCGCCGGAAGATCGAGCGGCGGATCGAGCTCGACACCGGCGATTCGCGCACCATCGCGCTGCATTCGCGCCTGGACAGACCCATCGGTTCCCAGATGTCGTCCGCGCACAGGTGGTCGTACAGCACGGCCGCGCCTTCGCTGATGAACTCCTCGCGCTCGCGCAGCTCGTGCGAGCTCATCTCCGCGTACACGCGGCACAGCGTGATCCGGCCGACCGCGAAGTGGCGTGCTTCGTCGCGCTGGATTCGCAGGAACAGGTCCTTGATGAACGGATCGGTGCTGTACGCGACGACGCTCTGGAAGATCGACAGCGCGATGCCCTCGACCAGCACCTGCATCCCGAGGTTCGTCATGTCGAGCGCGCTGCTCGTGATCGTGTCGTGCAGCAGCCCCTTCAGCGAGCGGCTCATCGGGTAGCTGACGTCGAGCTTCTCGTTGACGAGTTTCGCGTAGGCCTCGACGTGGCGCGCTTCGTCCATCATCTGCGCGGCTGCGCACAACCGCGCGCTCAGACCATTCTCGGCCGACGCGAGCTTCGACGCGCAGATCAGCGCGGCCTGCTCGCCGTGCAGGATCTGCGACAACAGCCAGCCCTGCGCGTGATGGCGCACCTCGCGCTTGTCCGCGTCGGCCAGCTTGCCCCACAGCTCGGTGCCGTAGATCAAGAGTGTCGGATCGGGCATGCCGAGCGGGTTCGCCGGGTCGAGGTCGTGGCGCCAGTCGACGTCGGTCGCGACGTCCCACTGCGCGGCCTTCGCCTTCTCGTACAGCCGGTTCAGCGCCTCTTCGCGCAGTGCGTAGTCGTTCGACATCAGCGCGTCGACGGGCATCGACCAGCGGATATCGGCCGTGTCCTGCATCACGGTAAGCGTGTCATTCATGTCAGGGTCTCCCCGGCCGCGCGGCGGCGCCGGAATGATGAGCGGAATCGGTGAACGGGGTGGCGGCGCGCGACGCGCCCGGGTGCGGTTGGACGCGGATCGCGAACGACGGCCACGCGCCGCGCAATTGCGCGTCGAACGCGTCGGCGAGCCGCGCGGGCCAGATCGCGCAGCACACGCGGTTGTCGCCGGCGAACTCCGCGTCGCGCAGGATGCGGTCGCCGATCCACACGACCGGCGCGCCGCGCGATGCGTCGCGCAATGCTTCGTCGTACAGGTGCACGCCGAGCAGTACGTGCGGGGCGAGCAGTTCGGCCGGCAGCGCGCCGAAATACGGTGCGCACACTTCGATGAAGAGCCGCGCATCCGGATGCACGGCGTCGCGAATCCGCGCGGTGATTTCCGCGAGGAACGCGAAATACTGCACGTGATCGAGCAGCACGCGGCGCTCGCCGCCGGCCACGTCGTACGTATTGCCCGCGTCGTACGCATCGCCGGCCGCTTCCGCGAGCGCGGCACGTGCGTAATCGGCCGGCGTGTCGAGCGGCATCCGGTACGCGCTGGCCGCGACCGCCACAGGCTGTCGCGCGTCGCGCTCGATCCGGTACGTGAAGTGAACGGGTCGCACCATGTCACGCCTCGCCGTCGAGAGCGAACGTCGCGTCCGGCGCGAACGCGACGTCGGCGATCGCGTAATAGCCGTTCAGCGCGAGCGAGCAGACGGCCGCGCGGCGCGGCGTGTCGCCGTCGCGGTGCGCGAGCAGCACCGACAGCCACGGGTCGCTGCCGAACGCATGGCCGAATACGCCGTGGCCGTCCGGCAGCAGCGGCGTCTTGCCGACCGACGCGAGCAGCGCGCGGCGCGACGTGGCCGGAAAGAACGGCAGCGCCGCGTGCAGGCCGGGGCGCGCCGCGCAGAATGTGCGGATGTCGCGGCCGAGCCGCACGACTGCGCTCGCCGGCGGCGCGGCGTCGGCGAGCACCGACTGCGCCGGTTCGCGGCCGACGTCGACGAGCAGCGTGCACACGCCGAAGCCCGAGCGCCCCCAGGCGGGGTTGCCGTGCCAGTACGTATAACCGTGCACGTCGAGGTCGACGATCTGCAGCAGCAGCGTGCGCGGCCCGGTTTCGGCCGCGGTCGCGAGCGTGCGGCGCAGCACGTAGCCCCACCCCGCGCATTCGTACGAGCAGGTCATCCAGTCGGGCGTGTAGTCGTTCGCGCCGGCAAGCGCCTGCGCGAACACGCGATGCTGCGGCGAATCGTTCATCAGCAGCATCGACAGGATCGTCGAGCTGACCACGTAGTCGTCCGCGCCGATCGCACCGCACAGCCGCTCGCGTTCGGCGCACGCGAGCGTGCCGATCGCGCGGGCCGTGTCGTCGAGCGGCACGGCCGCGCCGTCGCGCGACGGCGCGACGCGCCGGTACGCGAGCGCCTGCACGGTCAGCGCGGTCGCCGGGACCGGCTGGACGGCGGGGGCCGCCACGGGGGCAAGGGGCGCGAGCATGGTCGGATCAGGCCGCGTGCTGCTGGCTGCGCAGTTGCGCATCGAGCTGCTGCAGCGTCGTGTATTGCGTGATGTTCAGCGCTTCCGGATCGATCGAGCCGTAAAGCTGTTCGCAGAACACGATCAGCTCGACGATGTTCAGCGAATCGATGCCGAGTTCGCCGATGCCGGCGTCGGTGTCGACGGTTTCGACATTGAGGATCTTCGCGACTTCGCGGGACAGGATGTCGAGCGCGTCGGCCGGAACGTTCTGGGTCGTCATGAGGGGAGCTCCTGAAGTTGAGTGGATTGGATCGGGATCGATCGGCCTGTCGCGTGGATCAACTGCCGGCTTCGCAGCGCAGGCTCTTGCGAAGCTCGTGATAACAACGGTACGAACTGCCTTCCATCTTCGAAAACGCCAGCAGGTCGCGCTGGTCGTCGAACAGCGGCACCTTGCCGTCGCGCACGAGCGCGGTCAGGAACTCGTTCGACAGCAGCTTGATCGCGAGCACACGCTGCACCTTGCCGAAGCTGTAGTGCGCGTCGTCGGTCAGGCTGCGCGCGGCGTCCGCGATGAAGCGGTGCACGGCGCGCGCATCGGCGTCGAGCTCGACGCGGCCGGCCCGTTCGAGCCAGCCGACGTGCGCCATCAGCGCGCGGACGAAGTACGGCCGCACGACGGTCAGGTATTTGTTGAACACGGTGGGGCCGCCGATCCGCAGGCGGTCCTCGGCGGCGACGCGCACCTGGCCGCCGACGTTCGCGAGCTGCAGGTTGCCCGCGAGGAACGGCGCGCCGCAGGTCGTGCGGGTCAGCTTCCGGTATTCGTCGGGCCATACGAGATAGGCGGCCGGGAACATCACGCCAGGCAGGCGCGCGGCGACGACGGCCATGCAGTCGCGATGCGCCTCGATGCCCCACACCTTGTCGACGGTCAGCGCGAGGCCGTGGTCGTCGCTGCGCACGACGGTGCGCCACGCGGCGAGCGTCGGGCCGCCGCCGTCGCTCATCAGGAACGCGAAGTTGTGGCCGGCGTCGATGCACTCGCAGGCACGGCGGTTCTGGTCGTCGGAGAAGAACAACCCGAACATGATGCGGATGAACGCGCGCATGAACGGCTTGAACAGGTGATGAAACCCTTCGCGTCCGATCTGTTCGAGCAGCGCTTCGGTGAGCGGCGCTTCGTCGTGCCGCAGCGGGGTCGACGCGGATGCGTCGGGCAGCACGTCCGGTGCCGTGGAGCGCAGCGCGATCACCATCTCGCTGTCGAGCAGCCGCACGGCGGCGGCCTCGACGAGCCGGGCGGCCGCGCGTGGCGGCGTGCCGATCGCGTCGAGGTGGCGCAGCACCGGGAACGCGGCCTGATCGGCCACGCGCAGGCGCAGCGGGGAGGCGACCGGGGCGGGGGCGGAAAGCGTGGACATGGCAGGGTTCCTGTCAGAAACGCACGCGCACGGCGGCGTCGATGCGGGTGCCGAGACCGACCATCCGGTACTCGGACTGGCTGTCGGAGAAGGCGTGGGTGAGCGCGACATCGACGCTCACGCGTGTGTTCACGTCGGCGACGACCTGCGCGATCGCGAGCAGGCCCTTGTCCTGCGGCGAATAGACGCCGCGCAGCGAATACTCGATGCGGCCGATCTTCTTGCCGAGCCGCGCGAACAGGTAGTCGCGCAGGCTGCCGTCGACGCTCACGAAGCTGGCCGTGCCGCCGAGGCCGGCCAGCGCGGCGCCGGGCGCGACGGGCAGCAGCGCGTTGTTCGCCTGCACCGCGCCGACCATCCGGCGCCACTGGCTCGCGTCGTAACGCGCTTCGTCGTGCGACCACTCGACGATCAGCGACAGGTTGCCGGGCAGCGCGCTTTGCATGCCGAGCGCGCTGCGCCACATATATTGGCGATCGTTGCGGCGATCGACGGCGTCGTACGCAGCCGCCGAATCGAGCGGCGTGCCGTTCGCGATGAAGGCGGGCAGCGGCCGCGTCGTGCCGCGTTCGAGCCACGCGCTCGCGTAGACGGTGTCCGAGCGCGCGACGTCGAACGACAGCGTCGCGCCCGCGCCGCCGCGGCCCGCGTGACGGCCGGCGAGCAGCGCGGCGGAGCCGCCCGACCAGTTGTACGCGCCGCGCACCAGCTGCGTCGCGCCTTCGACGTCGCGGTTGTCGACGTCGTTGCGCAGCGTGCGGTTCTCGCCGGCGATGAACTGCAGCGTGGTCTGCTCGCCGGCCCATTTCGCTTCGACGAGCGGTGTGCCTTCGACGTCGCCGTAGCGATCGTAGATGTCGGCCGTCGCGGCCCGTTTCTGGAAGAAGCCGAGCGGGAAGAACGCCTGCGACGTGTCGAGCGTATCGATCCGCTTGCCGGCCGTGAGCGTGATGCCGTTGTCGAACGCGTAGCGCACGCCGGCTTCGTTGAAGCGGCTCGCCTGCGCGCCGAGCGAATGGTTGCTGGCGACCACGCGCGCATTCACGAACAGGTTCTCGCCGTCGATGCGCGCGAGCAGCCCGGCTTCCTGCTGGTTGCGCGGCGAATCGCCGATCAGGCGGCCGAGCAGCGCGTGGCCGTCCATGCTGTCGACGGAGCGCGCGTAGCCGATCCCGTTGAGCGTGCCGAGCTGGTCCATCAGCGATTCTCCGTGCGCGAGCGTGCAGCCGAGCGCGAGCGGGATGGCGAGCGCCACACCGGGCCAGCCGCGACGGGCGCGCTCGGGCGATGAACGGCGGCGGTCACGATGAGCGTCGGCATCGGCGTCGTACTCACTGGCCATCGGCGAGCGTGTCGGGATTGAACCAGCCCGACGGAATCTTGCGCGGCTGGCCGTCGAGGATGTCGACGACGCTCGCGCGCTGCTTCTCGACCTCGTTGCGATACGTGATCTTGCGGATCACCTTGCGGCCGTTCGCGTCGACCGGCGCGGAGAAATCCGCACTGCGAAACAGCAGGCCGCTCGCGAGGAAGAACTGCGCGCGCAGCGGCACGTCGGTATCGGGCGTGACCCACAGCTTGATCGTCGGGTAGACGTTGTCGGGATCGGTCGCGGTCAGGTCGAGCTCGGTGGCCGGCTTGCCGGCGATCGGCGTCGTGCCGGGCGCGACCGTCGCGCGATAGCTGTCGGCCCAGTGCGTGCGCGTGATGTCGCTGATCACGACTTCGCCCTGCAGCCGCTGCATTCCGTTGATGCGCACCGCGCTGCGCGTGTTCGGCACGTAGAACCAGTGCCCGCGCGTCGTCGCGAGGTATTTCTGGCCGTCGTTCTCGCCGCTGCGCGTCAGCGCGAGCGTGTCGCCGTTGCCGCGCGTGTAGACGAGATAGCGCGTCGCGTCGCCGGATTGTCCGCCGACTTCGTTGGTGATCTCGATGTTGGTCTGCGTATCGGCGGCCGTGCTGCGGTAAGCGTCGGCACGGGCGAGCATGGTCTGCGCCGGCGGCGCGTCGGCCGCGTGGGCGGCGAGCGGCACGCACGCGACGAACGCGGCGAACGTAAGACGAATGCGATTCATGGGGCGAGTCCTTCGAGGATGTTGCGTTTCGCGAGCCCGAGCGTCGCGAGCAGCGCCGCGGCCACGCCGAGCACGACGAACGCGGCTTCGACGGCAGCCACGGCGACGGGCGACACGGTGAATTCGAGCAGGATCGGTTTCACGCGGCCGGGCGGCGCGGGCAGGTGGATCTGCGCGTGATTGAGCGCGACCATCGTCAGCAGCGCGAGCGCGATGCCGGCGGCCGCGCCGAGCAGGCCGAGCAGCGCGGTTTCCTGGATCAGTACGCCGCGCACCGTCGCGGCCGGCACGCCGAGCGCGCGCAGCGTCGCGATCTCGCGGCGGCGCTCGACGATGCTCATCAGGATCCAGTTGCTCATCGACAGCAGGATCGTCACGCAGAGGATCGCGCCGAATACCGAGAACTGGTTCTTGTACAGCGCGACGACCTGGTGATAGAGCGATACCAGCTGGTCCCAGGTCCGCACGTCGAGCGTCGGCAGCGCGGCGCGCAGCGTCGCGGCGGCGGCCGGCGTGCCGGCGGTGTCCTTGAGGAACACCGCGATGCGCGACGCGCGGTCGGTGCGCAGCAGCGCCTGCGCGGCCGCGAACGTCACGTTGACGATCCGCTCGTCGACGTCCTTGTTGCCGGTGCTCATCACACCGACGATCTGCGCGTCGGTCGCGTTGATCCCGCCGTGCGCGGTCGACGCCATCAGCTGCACGACCGAGCCGACGTGCACGCCGAGCTTGCGCGCGAGTTCGGCGCCGACGACGACTTCGGTGCCGGCGTTCGTCGGCGACAGGTAGCGGCCCGACAGCACCGTGTGATAGTCGAAGAAGCCGGGCGGTTCGCGGTTCGGCTCGATCCCTTCGCCGACGAACCCGTAACTGAGATCGCCGTTCGACACGAGTCCGTCGAAGTCGATGCCGCGCGCGGTCGTCGCGACGCCGGGCAGCTTTGCAATCGCCTGCGTGGCGGCAGCCTGCTCGTCGGCGCTCAGCCCGTACTGCAGCGGCCGTTCGCCGATCAGGTCGAGATAGCCGTGATGCAGCACCTGCACGTGGCCGACGCCGCTGTCGATCGACCCTTCGCGCACCGCGTCGAACGTCGCGATCACGTAGCCGAGCGCGAGGCTCGACGCGAACGCGGCGACGCCGATCATCGCCATCGTCAGCACGGTGCGGCGCCGGTTGCGCCAGAGGTTACGCCACGCAAACGTCGACCAGTTCACGATTCACTCCCGGTACGCCGTCGCGCATCTCGATGCGGCGCGGCAGGTGCGCGCACAGACGATCGTCGTGCGACGCAATCAGAAAGGCGGTGCCCAGCGTGCGCTGGGTGTCGAGGATCAGCTCGGCGACCGCCCGCGCGTTGGCGCTGTCGAGGCTCGCGGTCGGCTCGTCCGCGATCACGATGGCCGGCTCCTTGGCGAGCGCGCGGGCCAGCGCGACGCGCTGTTGCTCGCCGCCGGACAGCTCGCCGGGGCGGTGCCGTTCGCGCGCGGCGAGGCCCACCGCGTCGAGCATCGCGCGGGCGCGTTCGCGCCGCGTGCGCGGCGTGCCCCACGCGAAGCAGCCGAGCTCGACGTTCTCGAGCGCCGACATCACCGGAATCAGGTTGAATTGCTGGAACACGAAGCCGATGCGCTCGCGGCGAATCCGTTCGAGCGTGTCCGGCGCGTCGTCGATCCGGCGGCCTTCGAGCCAGCGTTCGCCGCTGCTCGGCACGTCGAGAAAACCGGCGAGGTTGAGCAGCGTGCTCTTGCCGCTGCCCGACGGCCCGACGAGCGCGACGACGTCGCGCCGGCCGATCGAGATCGTCGCGCCGCGCACCGCGACGACGCGGCCCGCGCCTTCGTACACGCGGGTGACGTCGCGCAGTTCGAGCACGGAGTCGAGTGGGGCGGCCGTCATGCGAACGCTCCCTGGCCCGCTTCGACGGCGGCCGATGCCGGGATCACCGGCAACGCGCCGTTCGCATAGAGATCGCGGCACTTCAGGCGCTGCAGCTTGCCGCTCGTCGTGCGCGGCAGCGAGCCGGGCTCGACGAAACACAGATCCTGCGCGGCGAAGCCGATGCGCGACGCGAGCAGTTGCTGGCACTCGGTGCGCGTTTGCGGCGTCGCGTCGACCGGCCGCGCCTCGATCGCGACGACCAGCCGCTCGGTGCCGGTTTCGGGATCGGGCAGGCCGAACGCGATGCAGGTGCTCTTGCGCAGCGCGCTGTGCGAGGCCAAAGCTTCCTCGATCTCGTGCGGGAAATAGTTGCTGCCGCGAATGATGATGACTTCCTTCTTGCGGCCGAGGATATGCAACTGGCCGTCCGCGACGTAGCCGATGTCGCCGGTGCGGAACCAGCCGTCGGCCGTCAGCGGCGCGGCGATCGTGCCGTCGTCGGGGTTCAGGTAGCCGAGCATCACCGACGTGCCGCGGATCGCGACTTCGCCGACCGCGCGATTGGCCAGCGCGTGGTCGCCGTCGTCGAGGATGCGGAACGCCATCCCGTCGATCGGCGTGCCCATCGCGAGCACCGTTTCGGTCTCCGTGTCCTGGCCATCGTTCGCGGCGGCCGGCTGCGCGTCGCGGCGCTCGATCAGCGCGCGCCGGTCGAGCGTATCGGCGATCACGTACGGCGCGCCGTCGACCGCGCCTTCGTGCCAAGCACGATGCATCGATACCGCGAGCGTCGATTCGGCCATCCCGTAGCACGGTTGCAGCGCCGACGCCGCGAGGCCGTACGGCGCGAACGTCGCGGCGAAATCGCGCAGCGTCGCGTCGTCGACGCGTTCGCCGCCGATGAAGATGTTGCGGCACGCGGACAGGTCGACGCCATCCATCGCGGCGGCATTGAAGCGGCGCACGCAGTAGCGCAGCGCGAAGGTCGGCACCGACGTCGTCGTCGCGCGCGCCGACGCGATGCGCTTGAGCCAGCCGAGCGGATTCCGGATGAAGCTGTTCGGCTGCATCATCAGCAACGGCGCGCGGTAATGCAGGTTCGACAGCAGCGTGAGCAGCCCCATGTCGTGATAGAGCGGCAGCCACGACGCGGTGCCGTCGCCGGCCGCGATGTCGAAGCGCACCGATCCGCCGATGCCGAGCACGTTCGCGATCACGTTCTCGTGACTGAGCACCGCGGCTTTCGGATGCGACGTCGAACCCGACGTGAGCTGCACATGATGCGGATCGCGGCCGCTCTTCGAACTGATCAGTGCGCGCGCGCCGACGTCCGCCGCGCTCGACAGCGTCGCGAGATCGACGACGCGCGTGGCGGCCGCGGGAAACGCGTCGTCGCGCCAGGCCGCGGCCTGCGCGTCGGCGGCGATGACGAGGCGCGGCCGGTACAGCTCGCACGCGACGTCCGCCACCTGCCGCCCGGCCGCGGCACGCCGCGCGGGAACGGGCACGGTGCACGGCAGCGCGCCCGTCATCACGCACGCCATCATCGCGACCGCATGCTCGACCGACGCCGGCAGCGCAAGCATCACCAGGTCGTTCTCGCGCACCCCGAGCTCGCGCAGCGCGCCGGCCTGGCGAAACACCGCTTCCGCGAAGTGCCGGTACGTGATGCCCGCTTCATGGCCCGCGTCGTCGACGAACGTCATGCGATGCATGGCGCCCGCGACGTCCTCGAGCGATTCGATCAGACGGTGAATGGTGGAAGCGCACTTCGTCACGAGGATTCTCCCCTTGAGGAACACGGCCGCTCGCGCCACGGTGCCGGCGGCGCCGTTCGTCGAGTGAGGAGGATTCTTGCCGGATCGATCGGCGCCGACAAACGGAATCTATGCAGGCTATGCATGAGCAGCGCGCATCCACGAGGTGACTGGTCGGTCTCATTCGACCGGTCGTCTAGTTCACGATGTGGTGCGCTCATGCGCAGGCGTCATGCAATGCGTTCGGAAAATTCGTTTGTCCGAAACATCGACTCACAGAAGAATTGCAACCCGGCAGCGCGTCAGCGTCGCCGCGTCATCGTGCCGGGGCAGTCCGGCTCAAGGAGAGCGTCTTGTCCGTCACCTCATCGCTTGTCGCCCGCCCGAAACCGGTTGCGGACATGAAGAGCCGCCCGAGCGGCGTGGTCTTCTCGCTGAAGCTGGCGGTCTACGTCGCGCTCATCGCGCACGGGATGATGTTCGCGCTGTCGACGCTCGTGATCCTGAAGATCGTCGGCATCCTGCTGATCGGCGCGATGTACGCGCACGGCGTCGAGCTGCAGCATCAGGCGCTGCATTACCAGGGGTTCCGCAGCAAGCGGCTGAACATGGTGTTCGGCGTGCTGCTCGGCATGCCGATGCTCGTGTCGTTTCATGCGTACCAGGACAGCCACCTGCGGCATCACCGGCTGCTCGGCACACCGGAGAACAAGGAGTTCTTCGACTACGGCGACCAGTACGGCGCACGCCCCGTCGTCAACGTCGGGCTGTGGGTGTGGCGGCTGTCGATGGCCGCGCACTATATCCAGTTCGCGAAGAACGTCGCGAAGCTCGTCGTGCCGGGCGCGCGCTTCGGCGACAATGCGCTCGTGTCGCGCGCGATCCGCCGCGACTACCTACTGATGGCCGCCGCGATCGCGCTGCTGGCCGCGCTGTCGTTCGCGTTGCACACGTGGTTCGTCGTCTGGGTGTGGGTCGTGCCGCTCGTATCGGTCGCGGCGCCCGTGCATGCGCTGGTCGAGATGCCCGAACACTACCGCTGCGACCTGACGAGCACCGACCCGTTCCGCAACACGCGGACGATCGAGAGCAACGCGTTCATGACGTGGTTCACGAACGGCAACAACTATCACGTCGAGCATCACATGATGCCGAACCTGCCGATCGAGCGGCTGCACGACCTGCATGGCGCGATCGCGCCGCGCATCCGCTATTACCACCGCACGTATCGGCAGTTCTACTCTGCGTTGCTGCGCGGCCGGCTGTCGCCGCGTGCGGTGGACGACGACCGGGACGATCGCGAGCCCGATGCCGAAGCGGCCGCGCCGGCCTCGACCCAATCGGCATGACCGCGCCACGCGTTGCGACGACGGTGACGACGATGCTCTATCCGGAATTGTTCAGGTCGCTCGAAGCGGTCCGCTGGGACATGGAGAAGGACATTCCGTGGGACAAGTTCGACGCTTCGCTGCTCACCGACGAGCAGGCGAAGACGATCAAGATGAACGCGATCACCGAATGGTCGGCGCTGCCCGCGACGGAAATGTTCCTGCGCGACAACCAGCACGACAGCGACTTTTCCGCGTTCATGAGCGTGTGGTTCTTCGAGGAGCAGAAGCATTCGCTGGTGCTGATGGAATACCTGCGCCGCTTCAAGCCCGAGATGGTGCCGACCGAAGAGGAACTGCACGCGGTGCGCTTCCAGTTCGATCCGGCGCCGCCGCTCGAGACGCTGATGCTGCACTTCTGCGGCGAGATCCGCCTGAACCACTGGTACCGCTGCGCGGCCGACTGGCACACCGAGCCCGTCATCAAGCAGATCTACGAAACGATTTCGCGTGACGAAGCGCGTCATGGCGGCGCGTACCTGCGCTACATGAAGAAGGCGCTGAACAACTGCGGCGACGTCGCCCGTGCCGCATTCGCGAAGATCGGCGTGCTGATGGCGTCGGCGCGCCGCACCGAAAAACCGCTGCACCCGACCAACCTGCACGTGAACCAGGCGCTGTTCCCGCGGGATACCGTGCAGTCGCGTCTGCCGGATCCGGAATGGCTCGAGCGCTGGCTCGACGAGCAGATCCGGTTCGACGGCGAGTGGGAGAAGAAGGTCGTCGAGCGGATCCTGCACAACCTGTCGATCCTGTTCGAGCGCACGTTCGCGACCGCGCAGGAATTGAACCGCTATCGCCGCGAAGTGACCGCGCGCGCGAATGGCGCGGCGGACGGTCCGTAGCGGATTCATCTTGACGGTCGTCGCGCGGCGCGGCCCGAATTCCGCCCGACATGCGCATCGAATGCACACCGACCGGCGCTGCCGGCCGGCGGATTATGCATTTCCGGACATAATCGGCTCGTCAATTTCACGCGGCGGCATGAAAATGCCGGATTTCATCCGTTTAGTATATTTTAATAAACGCTAAATTCCGGATTTGAATGGCATTTTGTATGTATGTTGCAGACTGTTTGTTTTCGCAATCCGGAAAATAAAATGAAAAGTCGGCTGATTGAAATCGATTTGTAGGCATCGGATGATTTCTCTGTCATGACGTCGATATGGATGCGATGACGTCGAATTTTGTCCGCAATCGCCTGTTTTTACGCCAATTTATCAACCCTTTTGGTACGCTCGATTCGTTCGCATATTAATTTACAAAATCACTACTTGATAATGTTTGTGTAAGCGTATCGATGCGATGAAAATTGATAGATAAATACAAGTGTCACGATTGAAAATAAGAATGATATGCATCCATGCTTCAATATAAAATCGTTTCCGAATCCAAATAGGAGAGACGATCCAGGGAGACGAACGGCAACTTGTCTGTCGATGGGTGCAACTTTGAGGCGGCGGTATGGCTAATGTGAGATTGGCAAAGCGATTGAGAAGTCTGCCTTCGCTGGATTTCCTGAGAGGCTTCGAATGCGCGGCGCGCCATTTGAGCTTCACGCGTGCGGGGCAGGAGCTCAACGTCACGCAATCGGCCGTGAGTCGGCAGGTCAAGGCGCTCGAAGAGCAGCTCCGGATCGAGCTGTTTCATCGGCACATTCGTTCGCTCACGCTGACCGACAAGGGGCGCGAGTTGTACGACGCGATCTCGTTCGCGTTGTCCGATCTGGAATCGGTGGTCGGCAAGCTGTCGTCGAGCGTCGGCCAGCGCGCCATTTCGTTGTCGACCACCGTTTCGTTCGCCGCGCTGTGGCTGATTCCGCGCCTCGGTTCGTTCCGCGCCAGCTATCCGGACATCGACGTGCGCGTGTCGGCAACGAGCGAAATTGAAGATCTTAAACGCAAACGTTTGCACCTGGCGGTGCGTTATGCCGGCCCGTATACGTCGACCGACGATACGGACGTGTTGTTTCGCGAGCGTGTCGTGGCGGTGTGCAGCCCGAGCCTGTTGACGGCGATGGGCGACGCCGCATCGATGAAGCCGGCCGATCTCGACAAGCACGTGCTGCTGCATCTCGACGACCCGCGCGGCGAATGGCCGTGGCACGGGTGGAGCCATTTGCTGAAGGAGCTCGGCGTGCCGCGGCTGCGGCCGGCCGGCGCGCTGCACTTCAGCCAGTACGATCAACTGGTCCAGGCCGCGGTCGACGGGCACGGCATCGCGATCGGCAGGCGGCCGCTGGTCGACGGGCTGCTGAAGCAGGGGCGGCTCGTCGAGCTGTTCCCGCATTGCACCGTTGCGTCGGGCAGCTACGTGCTCGTGCAGAACCCCGATGCGTGCAACGAATTCGATATCGCGGTGCTGACCAACTGGCTGCTCGATCAGGCGTGCCCAGCGCTCGCGCCGGAGCAGGACACGGCCGGCAGCAACGTGCTGCCCATGTATCGCGTCGGATAGCGCGGCCCGGCGAATGCGTCGTGCGCGGCGTCATGCGCAATACCTGCAACCTGTGCGATGATGCGCCGCTTCGCGTTCGTCACGGAACGCCGCCGACCGCGACGCCCGGTTCCGGGCCACCGCCGAGTCCTGACCTCCCGGAGACAGCATGCCCGCACACGGCATTCAAGGCAGTACCCTGCATTACCTCGATCACGGCACCGGTTTTCCGGTGCTGCTCGGGCACAGCTATCTGTGGGATGCCACGATGTGGGCGCCGCAGATCGACGCACTGTCGCGCCGGTATCGCGTGATCGTGCCGGACCTCTGGGGGCATGGCGCATCGGGCGCGCTGCCGGACGGCACGCACACGCTCGACGATCTCGCCACGCAGGCGAGCGCGCTGCTCGACGCGCTGGAAATCGAACAGTGCGCGATCGTCGGCCTCAGCGTCGGCGGCATGTGGGGCGCACGGCTCGCGTTGCGCGAGCCGCAGCGCGTGCGCTCGCTGGTGATCATGGACGCGTCGCTCGACGCCGAGCCGGACGCGACGCGCGCCCGCTACTTCGGAATGCTCGATGCGATCGAGGCCGCGGGCCGCATCGCGCCGCCGCTGCTCGACGCGATCGTGCCGCTGTTCTTCCGGCCGGACGTGAATCTGGAAGATCCGGTGCCGACCGCGTTTCGCGATGCGTTGGCGAACCTGCCCGCCGACCGGTTGCGGCAATCTATCGCGCCGCTCGGTCGGCTGATCTTCGGCCGGCCCGACACGCTGTCCGCACTGGCCGAACTCGACGCGGAACGCACGCTGCTGATGTGCGGCGCGGGCGACATGGCGCGGCCGCCGTCGGAAACCGTGAAGATGGCGAGCGTGATCGGCTGCGCGCATGCGCTGGTGCCGGACGCCGGCCATATTTCGAACCTGGAAAATCCCGCGTTCGTCACGCGCACGCTGCTCGACTGGTTCGACGCGCAGCCACTGCACGCGAACTGACGACCGCGCGACCGGCGACATGCGCGCAGGCCGCGCGGCGTCGCGTCGACCTGCGTTACGCGCGCTCGCTGACCGGTGTGAACCTCCGGCCGCGCACATGCGCTTCGTCGGCGCCGCCGCGCACGAGGCTCAACGCTTCCGCGCGGCTCGCCACGCACGGCCCGGAGCCGGGCAGCGGCTGGCGCGCGGTCTCGCGCAGCGCAAGCACCGACACGATGCCGATGAACGACGCGCCCATCAGGTAGTACGCGGGCATCATCAGGTCGCCGGTGCGATCGACGAGCCACGCGGTGACGAGCGGCGTCGTGCCGCCGAACAGCGACACCGACACGTTGAAGCCGATCGCGAGCGCGCCATAGCGGATCCGCGTCGGGAACAGCGCGGGCAGCGCGGACGGCATCACGCCCGTGAACGTCGACAGCAGGATGCCGTAGATCAGCATCCCGCCGAAGATCGGCAGCATGCCGCCGGTGCGGATCAGCATCAGCGCCGGCACCGACAGCGCGAGCAGGCCCACGCAGCCGGCCATCATCACCGGCTTGCGGCCGACCTTGTCCGACAGGTGCCCGGCGTACAGCGTCATCGGCATCATCAGCACCATCACGAGCAGCACCATGAAGAGCCCGTGCGATTCGCGAACGTGCAGCGTCGCCGACAGGTAGCTCGGCAGGTACGACAGCGCCATGTAGTCGGTCACGTTGAAGATCAGCACGAGGCCGACGCATTGCAGCAGCGGCTTCCACTGTTCGACGAGCAGCGTCGCGAAGCGCTGCTTCGGCCGCGCGCGTTCGTCCGCTTCGCGTGCTTCCGCCTCCTTCTTGAATGCCGGCGTTTCCTCGAGCTTGAGCCGCACGTAGAGGCCGACGAGGCCGAGCGGACCGGCGATGAAGAACGGTACGCGCCAGCCCCACGACAGCAGCGCGTCCTGCGACAGCGTGGCCGTCAGCAGCGCGACCGTGGCCGCGCCGAGCGTATAGCCGATCAGCGTGCCGAATTCGAGGAAGCTGCCCATGAAGCCGCGACGCTTGTCGGTCGAGAACTCGGCGATGAAGGTCGCCGCGCCGCCGTATTCGCCGCCGGTCGAGAAGCCCTGCACGAGGCGGGCGACGAGCAACAGGATCGGAGCCATGATGCCGATCGACGCATAGCTCGGAATCAGGCCGATCGCGAAGGTGCCGACGGCCATCATGATCATCGTCGCGGCGAGCACGCGCTGGCGGCCGATGCGGTCGCCGAGCGGGCCGAACACCATGCCGCCGAGCGGGCGCACGAGGAACGCGGCCGCGAACGTGCCGAAGGTCGCGAGCAATTGCGCGGACGGGCTGCTGGACGGGAAGAACACCTTGCCGAGCGTGACGGCGATATAGCTGTAGACGCCGAAGTCGAACCATTCCATCGCATTGCCGAACGCCATCGCGCCGACCGCGCGCTTGAGGACGGCAGGGTCGACGATCGTGATGTCATCCAGCTTGACGGACTTGCGCGAAGACCGGGCTTTCGCGGGGTGCGCTTGCGACGGGCTCAATGAACTCTCCTGGAATGGCCTTGGCAACCGGCCGGCGGGAATGCAGCGGGGTCGTGCGGGCCGGCGGACTGCGAAGGCTGATGTCTCGGGGATGCCTCGATGCCGGTGGCGTGACGCGCGCAGCGGGACGACACCGGGCAGGTGTATTGTGCGAACCAGTTTAGAGAAACGGGCGCGAGCGGCTATCGGTCATGCGCCCGGAAACCGGTGGTAAACGACACGCGGGGACGTCGCCCGGATTGCACCCCGGCGGGCGGGGCGCGGCATGGACGGTCATCTCGCCGCGCGCCGGCTCGCGGACACCAGCAACGCGACGAACGCCGCTTCATCCGCGCGCAGGCCGCGCAGCGAGCGCCGGACCGCCAGCGTGGCGAGCGCGCCCGACTCGAACGCGTCGAGCACGACCGGATGGATGTAGCAGCGCCGGCACACGGCCGGCGTGTTGCGCAGCAGGTCCGCCACCGCGCGCACGGTTTCGACGATCTGCTTGCGGGCATGCGTGACGCCGCGGTGCTCCACGCGCCGCAGCAACCCGAGCGCGTGCACGCTGCCGGCCCACGTCCGGTAATCCTTCGCGGTGAAATCGGCGCCGCCGGCTTCGCGCAGGTAGTCGTTCACGTCGGACGACCCGACCGGATGGCGCACGCCGTCGTCGTCCACATACTGGAACAGCTCGTGACCGGGCAGTTCCGCGCAGCGCCGCACGATCCGCGCGACCCGCGCATCGTCGACCGTCACGTCGTGTTCGATCCCGCTCTTGCCGGTGAAGCGCAGCCGCACCTGGCCGGGCTGGATCTTCAAATGGCGCTTGCGCAGCGTCGTCAGCCCGTACGAGCCGTTTTCGCGTGCGTATTCCGCGTTGCCGATCCGCGCGAGCGTCGTGTCGAGCAAGCGGACGATCGTCGCGACGACCTTGTCGCGCGGCATGCCCGGCAACGCCAGGTCGCGCGTGACGCGCGCGCGGATGCGCGGCAGCGCCCGCGCGAACGCGGCCATTCGTGCGTACTTGTTCGCGTCGCGGGTCGCCCGCCACTGCGGGTGGTAGCGATACTGCTTGCGGCCGCGCGCGTCGCGGCCCGTCGCCTGCAGGTGGCCGAGCGGGTCCGCGCAGATCCACACGTCGGTGTAGGCAGGGGGAATCGCCAGCGCGTCGATGCGGGCGATTTCCGCGGCATCGCGAATCCGCGTGCCGTCTTGCGCGTAATACGCGAAGCCGTTGCGCAGGCGGCGGCGCGTGTAGCCGGGCTGGCGGTCGTCGACGTGGCGCAGCGCCGCGGCCGTGCTCGAAGCGGGCTGCTTCATGCGCGCGTGTGCCGGTTGGCGGCGATGGAGACGGCGATGGCGACGGATGGCGACCCGTGCTCGTGGGCGGCGGTCATGTGTTTGCTCCCTTGTTCGTAATGGGCGCGGACGGCGACCTGCAGCACGGCATGAGCGGTCGTTGCGGAACGGGAGCAAGAATCGTGCGCCGGCTGGCCGTACGACGCGACGGCAGAGCGGCCGGGAAATGCCGTTCGCGGCGACGACGAAACGTCATCGGCCGGCCGTGGGCTCGGGACACCTCGACATCCCCTGGTCGAGCTTCTCCAGCAGAAACTCGGCGACGGCCGTCACCGCGGGCGGCAGCGGCGGGCGGCTCGTATAGACGAGCTGCAGCCCGAGCCCGGCGCCGGAGCGTTGGTAGGCCGGCAGCACGCGCGCCAGCTTGCCTTCGTCGATCGCCGCCGCGGCGAGCACCCGCGGCACCAGCGCGATGCCGAGGCCGGCGAGGCACGCCTGCATGACCACGCGCATGTCGTTGACCGAGAAACGGCTGTCGATCGAAATCTCCTGCGTGCCGCGCGGCCCCTGCAGGCGCCACATGCTGCGTCCCTGGCGGCTCGACACCGTGAGGCAATCGTGGTCGGCCAGCTCGCGCGGCGTGCGGGGCGTGCCGCGTCGTTCGAGATAAGCGGGGCTGGCGGCGAGGATCATCGTGCCCGGCGCGATCCGGCGCACGCGGAAGCTGCCGCCGGTCTCGATGCCGATGCGCAGTGCGAGGTCGATGCGCTCGGCGATCAGGTCGGACGGCGTGTCGTCGAGCAGGAAGTCGATGCTGATGCGCGGATGGCGCGCGTAGAACTCGGCCAGCCATTCCAGCTTGATCACTTCGAACAGGCCGGCCATCGCCGCCACGCGCACGGTTCCGGCCGGTTCCTGCCCGTCCGCATGCTGCCGTTCGATCTCGAAGATCCGGTCGAGTGCCGGCGCGTAGCGCTCGAACAGCGCCAGGCCCTCGGTGCTCGGCGCCAGCTTGCGGGTCGAGCGATGCAGCAGGCGCGTGCCGATGTGCCCTTCGAACTGGTCGATGCGCCGACTCAGCGTATTGGCCGGCATGCGCAGGCGTCGTGCGGCCTCCGAAAAGCTGCCGGCGCGGACGACCTGGACGAACAGCGCGAGATCATTCAGATCGAGCATGGGATTACTCCAGAAATGGATTAATCAAATCCTGTTTATCCATCTAGTGTAAAGCCGAATCGATCTCCATACTGGTCTCACGCTACCGGCGAATCCATCCGTCTCAAGGAGAATCTGCATGAAACTGCTGCACATCGATTCGAGCATCCTCGGCCAGGGCTCGGTCAGCCGCGAACTGTCGGCGGAAATCGTCGCCCGCTTCCGCGCCCGCGATCCCGGCCTCACGGTCACGCACCTCGACCTCGCCGCCACGCCGCTCGGCCATCTGGCCGCCGAACACCTTGCCGCCGCGCAAGGCGCGCCGGTCGACGACGCGCTGAAGGCGGACGTCGAGATCGGCCAGCGCGCGCTTGAGGAATTCCTTGCGGCCGACATCGTTGTCATCGGCGCGCCGATGTACAACTTCGGCATCGCGTCGCAACTGAAGGCGTGGGTCGATCGCATCTCGGTGGCCGGCACGACATTTCGCTACGACGAAAACGGGCCGGTCGGCCTGTGCGGCGGCAAGAAGCTGGTCATCGCGTCGTCACGTGGTGGCGTGTACAGCGTCGGGTCGCCGTTCGCGTCGTTCGATCATCAGGAAACCTATCTGAGAGACGCGTTCGGTTTTCTCGGCATCACCGACATCACGTTCATTCGTGCCGAAGGCGTCGCGATGGGGGCGGACAAGCGCACGGGCGCGATTGCATCGGCGAAGGAAGCGGCAGCGGCCCTCGCGGCCTGACGCAATACGCCGGATACCGGCCACCGGAGAACCGATGTTGAATACCCTCGATTCCGTTCCCTCGACCACCGTCGCCGGCCGTCGTGTCGTGTTCCGCACGCGCGGCAACGCGCACGGGCCGGTCGTCCGCATGGTCAGCCCGTCCGACGTGGGCGAGATGATCAAGCCGTTCGTGTTCCTCGACCTGATCGATACGCGGGCGCCGCTCGGCAAGCCGGCCTTCGGCTGGCATCCGCATTCGGGCATCGCCACGCTGACGCTCATGCTCGACGGGCACGGCACCTATGTGGAATCGACGGGCCACGAAGGCCCGATAGGGGCCGGCGACATCGAATGGATGAGCGCGGGGCGCGGCGTCTGGCATACGGGTTCCGTGGTGCCGCCGGTCAAGGCGTTCCAGCTGTGGGTGGCGTTGCCGCCGGGGCGCGAGCTGGCGCCGGCGTTCAGTCAGCACCTGTCGATCGACGACATCCCGACGGACGGGCCGGCCCGCGTGCTGCTCGGCCGCCACGGCGACGCGGTCAGCCCGGTCGATGCGCCGCCGGGCATCAACTACGTCGTCGTGCAGTTGACGGCGGGCGAGCGCTGGACCTGCCGGCCGCCGCAGGGCCACCGGGTCGGCTGGACCGCCGTGATGGACGGCCGCCTGCGCACGCCGGACCCGGTCGGGCGGGGCGAGCTCGTCGTGTTCGACGCGTCCGACGCGCCGATCGAATTCGAGGCCGTGACCGACGCGCGCTTCGTGGTCGGTACCGCGATTCCGCATCCGCACGATCTTCATCTGGGCGCCTACTCGGTGCACACGAGCGCCGCCGCGCTGGTGGAAGGCGAGCGCGAAATCGGGCGTATCGGCCGTGAACTGCGCGCCAGGGGCGTGATGCGCTGATGCTTTCGTCTCCGTCGATATCCGGCCTCCGTTCAAGGCGGCCGGCGCGCCGAGACGCCGCGCCCGCGGGGTCTCGCGCTTAGGTGTTTATACGTATGCTGATTTCGGCATCGGCCCAATCCAATATTTCATTGGAAGGTTATCGGACTTGTTTCTAGACTGATGCGGGGCATGTATACCGCGCCGGCTGCCCACGCCGGCCGGTGCAGCCCGATCCGCGCCAGCGCCACGCAGAAACACAACAGCGCCGCGGCACACAACGACATCATCGGAGACGGACCATGACATTCATCAGGAAGCTGGCGGCCGGCGCGATCGTCGCCGCGGCGACGGTGCTGGCAGGCGGCGCGCACGCGCAGCAAAAGCCGATCACGCTCGGGTTCTCGCAGGTCGGCGCGGAAAGCGCATGGCGCACCGCGAACACCGTGTCGGTGAAGAGCGCGGCGAAGGACGCCGGCATCAACCTGAAGTTTTCCGACGCGCAGCAGAAACAGGAGAACCAGATTCGCGCGATCCGCTCGTTCATCGCGCAGAAGGTCGACGTGATCGCGTTCTCGCCGGTCGTCGAATCGGGCTGGGAGCCGGTGCTGACCGAAGCGAAGGCCGCGCATATCCCGGTGATCCTGACCGATCGCGGCGTCGACGTGAAGGACCCGTCGCTGTACGTGACGATGATCGGCTCCGACTTCCTCGAGGAAGGGCGGCGCGCCGGCCACTGGCTGGAAGAGCGCTACAAGAACGACGCGGGCCCGATCAACATCGTCGAGCTGCAGGGCACGGTCGGTTCCGCGCCGGCCAACGACCGCCGCGCGGGCCTGCTCGAAGTGATCAAGAACAATCCGAAATTCAAGGTGATCGCGTCGCAGAGCGGCGACTTCACGCTCGCCGGCGGCAAGCAGGTGATGGAAGCGTTCGCGAAGACCTACGGCAAGCAGATCAACGTCGTCTACGCGCACAACGACGACATGGCGCTCGGCGCGATCCAGGCGATGGAAGAGGCCGGCATCAAGCCCGGCAAGGACGTGAGCGTCGTGTCGTTCGACGCGACCAAGGGCGGCTTCCAGGCGATGGTCGCGGGCAAGATCAACGTCGACGTCGAATGCAGCCCGCTGCTCGGCCCGCAGCTGATGACCGCGGTGAAGGACGTCGTCGCCGGCAAGCAGTTGCCCAAGCGCATCGTGACCAACGAAACGGTGTTTCCGATGAACGTCGCGGCGCAGGTGCTGCCGACCCGCAAGTACTGACCTGTCCGCCCGGGCGGCGGCCTGGCGGCCACCGTCCGGCGGCGCTTCGAGGGAGGCTGCATGCAGAGTTCGCCGGTGGTCGAGATGATCGGCATCGACAAGTCGTTTCCGGGCGTCAGCGCGCTGCAGCGCGTCGACTTCCGGCTGTTTCCGGGTGAGATCCACGCGCTGATGGGCCAGAACGGCGCGGGCAAGTCGACGCTGATCAACGTGCTCACCGGCGTGCATGCGCACGATGCGGGCGAGATTCGCGTCGGCGGCGCGCCGGTGAACTTCGCCGCGCCGCGCGAGGCCGAGGCGGCCGGCATCCAGACGCTCTATCAGGAAGTGAACCTGTGCGCGAACCTGTCGGTTGCCGAGAACATCTTCGCGGGCCGGCAGCCGATGCGGCGCGGCGCGATCGACTGGAAGACGATCCATGCGCGCTCGCGCGACGCGCTCGCCGAACTCGACCTGGCGCTCGACGTCACGCGTTCGCTCGATTCATATCCGATCGCGGTGCAGCAGATGGTCGCGATCGCGCGCGCGGTGTCGGTCGACGCACGCGTGCTGATTCTCGACGAGCCGACCTCGAGCCTCGACGACGGCGAGGTCGCGCGGCTGTTCGCCGTGCTGCGCCGGCTGAAGGCGTCGGGCATCGCGATCCTGTTCGTCACGCACTTTCTCGAGCAGACCTATGCGGTGTCCGACCGGATCACCGTGATGCGCAACGGCGAGCGCGAAGGCGAGTATCTCGCGCGCGACCTGCCGGTCGACCTGCTGGTCGCGAAGATGACCGGCCGCGAGCGCATGTCCGAGACGCTGCAGGCGGGCGCCGCGGCGGTCGAGCGTGACACCGCGACCCCCGCGCCGTTCCTGTCGATGCAGCAGGTCGGCCGGCGCGGGATGATGAGCGCGCTCGATCTGGACGTGCGCCCCGGCGAGATCGTCGGGCTGGCCGGGCTGCTCGGCTCGGGCCGCACCGAAACCGCGCAACTGGCGTTCGCCGCCGCGCGCCCCGATACCGGTGCGATCGAGATCGGCGGCGCGCGCACGCGGCTCGCATCGCCGCACGATGCGGTGCGCCACGGCATCGCGTACTGCCCGGAGGACCGCAAGAAGGAGGGCATCGTCGCCGCGCTGTCGATCCGCGAGAACATCGTCCTCGCGCTGCAGGCGCGGCGCGGCTGGTGGCGGCTGATCGGGCGGGCGCGCCAGCGCGAGATCGCCGACACGTACATCGCCCGGCTCGGCATCAAGGCGCGCGACGCGGAGCAGCCGATCGGGCTGCTGTCGGGCGGCAACCAGCAGAAGGTGCTGCTCGCGCGCTGGCTCGCGACGGACCCGAAGCTGCTGATTCTCGACGAGCCGACGCGCGGCATCGACGTCGCCGCGAAATTCGACATCATGGAGCGCGTGCTCGCGCTGTGCGCGCAAGGGCTCGCGATCCTGTTCATCTCGTCGGAGATCGGCGAGGTCGTACGCGTGAGCCACCGGATCGCGGTGCTGCGCGACCGCCGCAAGGTCGCCGAATTGACGGGCGCCGATGCGTCCGAGGAGCAGGTTTACCGGTTGATCGCGGGAGGCCAGTCATGACGCGGTTACGCACGCTGTTTCGTCATCCGCTCGCGTGGCCGGTGCTGACGCTCGCGCTGCTGTTCGCGCTGGACGTCGCGCATCGCCCGGGCTTCCTGTCGATCGCATTGCTCGACGGCCACCTGTTCGGCGCGCCGATCGACATCCTCAATCGCGCGGCGCCGCTCGTGATCGTGTCGCTCGGGATGACGCTCGTGATCGCGACGCGCGGGATCGACATCTCGGTCGGCGCGATCGTCGCGATCGCCGGCGCGGCGGCCGCGATCGTGCTCGAGGCGGATCCGTCGCGGGTCGGCATGGCGCTGGCCGCCGCGCTCGGCGTCGGGCTGCTGGCCGGCGCGTGGAACGGGCTGCTGGTCGCATTCGTCGGGATGCAGCCGATCATCGCGACGCTGATCCTGATGGTCGCGGGGCGCGGCGTCGCGCAACTGCTGACGGGCGGCCAGATCATCCCGATCGGCGCGCCCGGCTATCTCGCGCTCGGCGGCGGCTATCTCGCGACCGTGCCGTGCGCGGTGTGGATCGCGCTCGCGACGATCGGGGCGACCGCGCTGCTGGTGAACCGCACGGCGCTCGGGCTGTTCATTCGCGCGATCGGCGTGAACCCGGTCGCGACGCGGCTCGTCGGGCTGCGTTCGGGCGCGGTCGTGTTCGGCGTGTATCTGTGCTCGGGCGTGATGTCGGCGCTCGCGGGCATCCTCGCCAGTTCGAACGTGCGCAGCGCCGACGGCAACAACGCGGGGCTGCTGCTCGAACTCGACGCGATCCTCGCGGTGACGCTCGGCGGCACGTCGCTGCTCGGCGGCCGCTTCAGTCTCGCGGGCTCGGTGCTCGGCGCGCTGATCATCCAGACGCTCACCTACACGACCTACTCGATCGGTGTGCCGCCGGAGGCGACGCTCGTCGTCAAGGCGGTCGTCGTGATCGTCGTGACGCTGATCCAGTCGGACGCGGCGCGCGCGCTGCTGGTCCGGCACGCGTCGCGACTGCTGCCTTCCGCGCGATCGCGCGCCACCACCACCGGAGCGACGCCGCGATGACCCGTTTCCTTGGCCGCCTCGCCGATCCGCGCACGCTGCCGATCGTCGTGACGATCGTGCTGTTCGTCGCGCTGTTCGGTTTCGGGTCCGTGATGTACACGGGCTTTTTCTCGATGCAGGTGCTGACCGGGCTGCTCGTCGACAACGCGTTCCTGCTGATCGTCGCGATCGGGATGACGTTCGTGATCGTATCCGGCGGCATCGACCTGTCGGTCGGCTCGGTCGTTGCGCTGACAACGATCTTCTGCGCGGTGGGCGCCGAACGGCTGCACTGGCCGGTATGGGTGATCGTGCCGCTCGTGCTCGCATTCGGCGCGCTGTACGGCGCCGCGATGGGCGCGCTGATCCACTATTTCCGGCTGCAGCCGTTCATCGTCACGCTCGCCGGCATGTTTCTCGCGCGCGGCGCCTGCTTCCTGATCACGACGCAGTCGATCACGATCAACCAGCCGGCGTTTCATGCGATCGCCGGCATCAGCGTGCCGGTCGGCGGCGGCACGCTGAGCGCCGGGGCGCTGATCGCGCTCGCGACGCTGGCCGTCGCGATCTACGTCGCGCATTTCACGCGCTTCGGTCGCAACGTGTATGCGGTCGGCGGCAACGAACGCTCGGCGCTGCTGATGGGCTTGCCGGTCGCGCGCACGAAGATCGGCGTCTATGCGCTGAGCGGCTTTTGTTCGGCGCTCGGCGGCGTGGTGTTCACGCTGTACGTGCTGTCGGGGTACGGGTTGCAGGCGCAGGGAATGGAGCTCGACGCGATCGCCGCGACCGTGATCGGCGGCACGCTGCTGACGGGCGGCGTGGGCTACGTGATCGGTTCGGTGTTCGGGGTCGGCATTCTCGGCACGATCCAGGTGCTGATCACGTTCGACGGCACGCTGAGTTCATGGTGGACGCGGATCGTGATCGGCGCGCTGCTGTGCGTGTTCTGCGTGTTGCAGCGGGTCATCGAGCGGCACGCGACGCGGCGGCGCACCGGCGGCACCGGGCTTGGCGCGCAGCGGCCGACGCGCGATACTGCCCCCGCGCGGCCGGCGCCGCCGGAAGAGGACATCGCGCTGGTCTCGACGATGCGGCGGTCGTAGTGCGACCGCGCCCCCTTTGCGCGAGGAGAACGGCATGAAGCGTGATGACATGGCGGCGGGCGTGGCCGATACGCTGGCTATCGAGCACGGCCGCCGGCCGCTGCTTGACCTGGGCGACGCGCGCGACTGCCGGATCGTGGCCGATGCGCTGCGGGTGCTGCTGCGCGAACGTTCCGAAGCGCTGGCGTTCGCGATGCGCGTGGCCGACGAGCATGGTCGCCCGCGCCCGGATGCCGGCGAATTCGGCCTGACCGACATCATTCGGCTGACCCGCGTGGTCGAGCGGGCCGATCGGCAGCGCGAGCGTACCGCGGTGAAATGACGCGTACGGGTTCGCGCCGTCAGGCCGGCCCGGTCGCGTCCGTCTCGGTGTCGAACGACGTATCCGCGACGCGCGTGCGTTTCAGCGAGCCGGCCAGTTTTTCGATCGCGTGCAAGTCCAGTGCGTCGAGGTGCGCGCGCATTTCGTGCACGAACGGCGCGTGATCCGGCTCGTCCACATACTGGCCGAGCCATTCCTCGATATCGGTCAGCCGGCCTTCGCCGGCGAGCGCGATCAGTTCCGCGAGTGCATCGGCGGGCGGGCTGCGCATCGCGGGCGCGGCGCGGGCCGGCGGCGCTTCGTCGGCCGGATGAAACCGCCTGACGAGCCCCGACGCCGGTGCGAGCGCATGGCCGAGGGCCGGCGCGACGACCGCGAACGAGAACGACGTGCCGACGCCCGGCTGGCTCGCGACGGCCAGCTCGCCGCCCATCGCGGCGACGATCCGCTGCGCGATGAACAGGCCGAGCCCGGTGCCGCCGTTCACGGCCTGCACCTGCTGGTACGCGCGGAAGATGTCGGTGGTCGCGGTGATGTCGATGCCGATGCCCGTATCGGCGACCTCGAACAGCAGGCGCCACGCGTCGCCTTCGCGCGACGCGTGAACCGACAGCGTGACCGTGCCGCTGCGCGTGAATTTCGATGCGTTGGACAGCAGGTTCAACAGCACCTGTTGCAGCCGGATGCCGTCGATCAGCACCGTGCGCGGCAGCGCCGTGACCGGTTGGTAGACGAACCGGTTGTCCTGCTGCGCGCACAGCGCGAGCGCGTAGTGGCCGATGTCGTCCAGCAGCCCGGGCAGGTCGGTGCGGTCGGGCGCGACGCCGAGCGGCTGCAGTTCGGCCTTCGTGAACGCGAGCAATTCGTCGATCAGCGCGAGCTGGTAGCGGATGCTGCGGTCGATCGACCGGATCAGCCGCGCCTGGCCGCGCGTCGCGCCTTGCAGCAGCAGCTTCGCATAGCCGTTGATCGTCGACAGCGGCGCGCGCAGGTCGTGGCTGACGTAGCCCAGCGTCTCGATCTTCTGCTGCAGGTGCGTCTTCGACTGTTGCAACGCATCGTTGAGCGCCACCGTGCGCCGCGCGACTTCGTCGCGCAGCCGGTCCTGTTCGGTGAGCTGCCAGTGTTCGAGCCGCTTGCGCGCCTCGGTGCGTTGTTTGCCCACGTGGTGAATCCACGCGGCCAGCACCAGCAGGTGCGTCGCGAGCCCGATGATCGCGATGACCGGGTTCGGAAAGACGTCGGACCGGATCCATGACAGCACGGGCGGCAGCGCATCGCGGCCGTCGAGCATGCGGATCAGCATGTTGAACGTCGCGAACGCGACCGCGATCAGCATCACGCGGCCCGTCGGCGTGCGCCGGATCACCAGCATCAGCGCGAGGCTGATGTTGACGATCGCGAGCACGGTGTTCAGCCACAGGCAGAACCGTGCGAAGGTCCCCAGATCGCCGAACGCCGCGCCGGCGATTCCCGCGCATTCGAGCGCGAGAAACACCACGTACACCGCGCGCATCGGAATCTTCGCCTTCTCGCGATGCGCGACCATCAGGATGAAGACGATGAAGCACGCGACCGACAGGTACGCGAAGATCGTTTCGCCGCGCGTCGACCATTCTCGCGCGGCGGGGGACAGGGCCATCGCGAGATAGCCGCGGTACGCGGCTTCGAACAGCGCGGTGTTCAGGGTCAGCACGGCCAGCACGTGGAACACGCCGCTGCGCGAGAAAAAGCCGATCAGCAGCGCGCACCAGACGAGTGCAAGCAGCCCGCCGAAGAAGCCGAAGTTCCACATCGACGCGTGCAACTCCTGCGCGATCCACGCGTCGCGGGTGAACGCGATCGGCGCGAGCCGCATTTCCTTGCGCGACGTGATGCGGATCAGCACGGGGAGCTGTTCGCCCGCGTGCAGCGTGACGTCGAGGGTCGGGTAGCGCGACGGCGCCTCGCGCGCGTCGCCGCGATCGGCCGGGAAGCTGTGGTCGGGCAGCCAGCGACCGTGCCGCTCGACATAGAAGTCGGCCCGGTCGACGCGCGCATCGCGAATCGCCAGCACCAGCGGACGCGTTTCGCTGTCGCGATTGATCAGTGTCGCGCGGACCCACCACGCCGAGCGCGAAAACGTCACGTTGAACGACGGGCGGGATGCCGTGGCCGCGTCGCGGCGCGCATCGTCGAGCCGGGCGGCCACGTCGGCGACGGACAGCGTCGTGCCGGCGTCTTCGAACACCGCGACGGCTTCGAGTTGCGCGGGATTCGGCGCCGTTGCGGCACGGGCCGTCGCGCACGTGACGGCCAGCGCCGCCAGCAGCAGGAGCAATCCGCGACATCCCGCTGCCCATGCCGCGTATTGCCTACGCATCGCCGTGGTGCCCCCCGGGTGCGGCCGGCGCGCCGACCGCGTGGCGCTGGCGCCGCCAGTCGGACGGCGTGATGCCGAAGCGTTCGCGGAACGCCGTCGCGAAATTGCCGGGCGTGGAGAAGCCGATTTCCTCGGCGATGTCGCCGATCCCCATCGACGTTTCCGACAGGAAGTGCATCGCGGCGCGCAGCCGCGTGTCGCGCAGGTACTCGAACACGGTCTGGCCGAGATAATCGCGGAACACGCGCGACAGCCGCTTTTCGTGCGTGCCGACCTGCCGGGCGAGTTCCTCGAGCGCCGGCGGATGGCGCAGGTCGCGCAGCAGCACGTCGCTCGCGGCGCGCACGAGCGCCGCGTCGGGGTTGTCGGGCAATTCGGGCAGATGCGCGAACGGCTGGCTGCGCCGCCCGCGCTTCAGGTGATTGCGGATGCGCGCGATGACTTCCGCCGGCTCGAACGGCTTGACGATGTAGTCGAGCGCCCCCGTTTCGAGCCCCGCGATGCGATCCTCGAGATCGCCGGCGGCCGTCAGGATGATCACCGGAATGGATTGCGTCGACGGGGTCGACGCCAGCAGCCGGCTCGCGGCGAAGCCGTCCATGCGCGGCATGCGTACGTCCATCAGGATCAGGTCGGGCGCGATGGCCTGCGCGCGGTGATAGGCCTGCAGCCCGTCGAACGCGACGCTGATCCTGCACTGCGCGGCGCGCAGGATTTCGGTCAGGAGCCGCAGGTCGTTCGGGCGATCGTCGACGATGAGGATATGTGCGCCAGCGAGATCCGGCGTGGTGCGTGGCGACGCCGAACTGGACAAGCGGGATGGCATGGTTGCGAACGCGTTGGAAGGGAATGGCCTGTCAGGTCGGAGGCATCGCTATCTGCACGATTGTTGCAAAAAATTATATGCCGACAACAGTATCGCCTGTGAGGATTCCGTGCGGCGCGTGTGGACTTGTCGGGCGGGCGCGGGGACGGCCCGGCGAGGTGGTTCGCTTTCGACGAAATGATTCGGAAAAATGTGCCGAATCGATTTTGATAATTCCGGTCTTTATTTCCGGTCAAATGGACTGGTGGAATCGAAATGGCCCGAATGATGAATTTGTGAGCGTGCTGTCGAAATTCGATGGTGCGATCTGAATTGAATCTGCTAATTCATTGTCGTGGTGATTAAGTTTTCGTTGATGTCGCGGGGATATTCCGCTTCCCGGAAAATCGGATTTCCTGCGAATGTGTATGAATGTAAATGCTGTCCGCTCGGGAAAAGGATTTGTCCGCTGCGGAAAAGGTTTGTTTGAGCGAATGCCGGCACACTAGCCTCGACGCGGCTGGAATCGGTTCTTTCCCCGACTCCGGTTGCCACGAAAATTGCTGTTGCCGTCGCCTCCATGGCAGCCGATATTCAATGTCACATTGAATGATGGCATTCTCAGATGATGAGAGGGCGATGACAAAAGAATAACAGGCACGAGGGTAATGAAAACGTCATGATTCGTGAAATGCTAGATATACAAGGCGAATCGAGAAATGACGGCGTGGGTGTGGGTGAAAGGCATCGAGCGAGAAGAAATCGTCAAGCAAATTCGATCGATTAATTCGATGCCGGGGTCGTTCGTCGAGTAGCCGGTTTTTTTCCGGAAATCCGGAAAAACGGGTCGCCCGCCGGACGGAAAGGGGTGAGTGGTTTCGCGTGGGCCGCCGGGCGGTTTGATCGATCCGAAGGCCGTGCGCGGCGCTCTATCGAATCAGGCGGATACGAAAAATATGAATACGACAAGCATGGCAGGTCAGGGCCTCGGGTCGATCGATCCGGTGCCGGCTGTCAGCGTCAGCGATCCGGCGGCGCATGCTTCAGACCCGGGGACAGCATGGCGCCTTTCGCCGCCTGAATGACACATGACGGGCCGCCCGCGATGCGGGCCGGCCTCCGTTCGTCCAGCGTCCGAGCGACGCTTTTCCGATGAGATTCGAAGTCGCCCGTCGGCGGGTGCGACGGTGGACGCGCGTGCGGTCTCGCAGCGCGGCATGCACCGTGTCGCCGCCGGGCCGGCGACGTCGACTTCCATGAGCCGCTAGCCGGCGATCGTGATCGCGTGTCGTGCCGAACGGGCACGCGCGTCGATCGGCCGTGCCGTTGCGATGGTGTCGAGCGTGTCGAGCAACGCTGTTCGTAGTTTTTATTAGTAATGCGAAGTAGCAAGCGGAGCGTCGCGGGGCAGGCGAAAGCGGAGAGGGTCCGCGCCGCGCCTGATGTCGCGTTCGCTGTTGCGTCATCCAGCACATGAGAACCGAGGGAACACGAGATGAACAAGTCGTTCAAGTCGATCTGGAACGAAGCACTGGGAGCCTGGGTTGCGGCTTCGGAACTTGACCGGGCGCGCGGGAAGCGGGTGGCGTCGTCGAGAAGCGTGGCCGAGCACGTCGCGCAGCCGTGCGCCGCCGTGCGCCCGGGCGCGCATGCAGGGTTGTCGCCGCGGCGTATCGTGATGACGCTGGCGGCCGCGTGTCTCGGGCTGTTTCAGGCCGGCGCGCACGCGCAGTATTCGGCGGGCGGCGGCTCCGCGACCGGCGGCGCCAGTTCGATCGCGGTCGGTAACGGTTCGGTGGCCACGCAGGTGAATTCCACCGCGTTCGGTAACCTGTCCACGGCGGCAGGCACATCAGCCACGGCACTGGGCCCGGGTGCGCACGCGATGGGTGACGGATCGACGGCCATCGGCATCAATGCGCAAGCGACCGGCGTCAACAGTGCATCGCTCGGCGTTCAGGCGATCGGTTCGGGGAACTACTCGGTCGCGATCGGCAACCTGTCGAGTGCGACCCAAAGCGGCGCGGTGGCGATGGGCAGCGGCGCGGCGGCGACCGGTGTTTCCGCTGTCGGGCTGGGCAACAACGCGCTGGCGTCCGGCCAGTATGCGGCCGCGCTGGGTCTCGGGGCGAGTGCGGCCGGGGCGCAGAGCGTGGCGCTCGGCTATGCAACGCATGCAACCGACACCGGTGCGGTCGCCGTCGGCAACCAGGCGACGAGTTCGGGCGCGGCCGGCGTGGCCGTTGGCAGCGGTGCGCTGACGAGCGGTAATTCCGGCGTCGCGATGGGCGTCAACAGCGGGGCGAAGGGCACGTCGTCGATTGCGATCGGCTGGGGCGGCACCGCGGGCGTACCCGGGTCGGGCACGCAGTCGCTCGGTACGAGCTCGATCGCGATGGGCTCGAACACGACGGCCGGCGCGGACAATGCGCTGGCATTCGGCCTGAACGCGAACGCGTCGGGCGTCAGCTCGATCGCGATGGGCGTGCAATCGACCGCGACGGCGCTGTTCGGCGTCGCGCTCGGCAATCTCGCGCTCGCGACCGGCACGTCGGCAACCGCACTAGGCCCCGGCGCGACTGCATCCGCCGTCGGGGCAACCTCGATCGGTATCAACAGCGTGGCGGCGGCGGACTGGACCGTCGCGATCGGTGCGACCAACTCGGTCGCGGCCGGCGCGGGCGCCGGTTCGATCGCCGGCGGCAACAACTCGAAGGTGCTGGGCGGGACCGGCGCCGTGGCGCTCGGCCAGGGCCAGACCGTGAGCGGTGATGGCGCCGTCGCGATCGGCGATCCGAGCAGCGCGATCGGCACCGGTGCGGTCACGATGGGCTCGAACAACACCGCGAACGGCAACGGCGCGGTGGCGATCGGCAATACGAACAATGCGCAGGGCACGGGTTCGCTCGCACTCGGCAACACGTCGACCGCCGCAGCCGCGGGCGCGATCGCGTTCGGCGCGTCGGCCGTCGCGAACAATGCAAACGATGTCGCGCTCGGCTCCGGTTCAGTGACGGACGTGCCGCATCCGACGGCGACCGGTACGCTCGGCGGCGTCACGTACAACTACAACGGTACGAATCCGACGAGCGTCGTCAGCGTCGGCGCGGCGGGCACCGAGCGCCAGATCACCAACGTCGCGGCCGGGCGCGTCAATTCGGCGAGCACGGATGCGATCAACGGTTCGCAGCTTGCCGCGACGAACACGGCGCTCGATTCGCTGTCGACGTCGACGGCGTCGAGCATCACGTCGTTGTCGACCGGGGTTTCGTCGTTGTCGACGGGCCTGAGTTCGACCAACAGCGCGGTGACGTCGCTGTCCACGTCGACGTCGACGGGTATCAATTCGCTGTCCACCGGGTTGAGTTCGACCGACAGCGCGGTCACGTCGCTGTCCACGTCGACGTCCACGGGTATCGGTTCGTTGTCGACGGGCCTGAGTTCGACCAATAGCGCGGTGACGTCGCTGTCCACGTCGACGTCCACGGGCATCGGTTCGTTGTCCACCGGCCTCAGTTCGACCAACAGTTCGGTGACGTCGTTGTCCACGTCGACGTCGACGGGCATCAGCTCGTTGTCGACCGGCCTGAGTTCGACCAACAGCACGGTGACGTCGCTGTCGACGTCGACCTCGACGGGCATCAGCTCGCTGTCCACCGGCCTGTCGAGCACGAACAGTTCGATCACGTCGCTGTCGACCTCGACCTCGACCGTCGTCGGCTCGCTGTCCACCGGCCTCAGTTCGACGAACAGCAACCTGACGTCGCTGTCCACGTCGACGTCGACCGTCGTCGGCTCGTTGTCCACCGGCTTGAGCTCGACCAACAGCTCGATCACGTCGCTGTCCACGTCGACCTCGACGGTCGTCGGCTCGCTGTCGACCGGCCTGAGCTCGACGAACAGCAACCTGACCTCGCTGTCGACCGCCACGTCGACCGGGATCAGTTCGTTGTCGACGGGCCTGAGCTCGATCGCGAACAACAACACGAACCTCGGCAACAGCACGGCCGGCGCGATCGGCGGCGGCGCGACCTACGATCCGACCACCGGCACGATCTCGGCGCCGTCGTACGTGACCTACAACAGCGACGGGTCGACCACGATCAACAACAACGTCGGCTCGGCGATCGACAACATCAACGCGCACGGCATCAAGTATTTCCACGCGAATTCGACCGCGCCGGACAGCCAGGCCGTGGGCGTCGACAGCGTCGCGATCGGACCGAACGCGATTTCCAAGGTCGACGGCAGCATCGCGCTCGGCTCGGGCTCGGTGGCCGACCGCGCGGTAGTGCCGTCGTCGGGCGTCCTGCGCAACGGCAGCGCGTCGATCCCGTTCGACACGACCGACCAGACGCTGCTCGGCGCGGTGTCGGTCGGCGATGCGACGAACAAGACGTACCGCCAAATCACCAACGTCGCGGACGGCACCGGCCAGCAGGACGCGGTGACGGTGCGGCAGCTGACCGGCGCGCTGCAGTCGTTCGCGGTCACGGGCCAGAAGTACTTCCACGCGAATTCGACCGCGGCGGATTCGCTCGCGGCCGGCGCGGAATCGGTCGCGGTGGGGCCGACGACGGTCGTCAACGGCGACCACGGCGTGGGCATCGGCAACGGCGCGATCGTCGACCAGACCGCGCCGGGCGGCGTGGCGATCGGGCAGGCGGCGAGTTCCGCGCAGGCCGACGCGATCGCGCTGGGCAGCGGCGCGACGGCGACCGGCGCGCAGTCGGTCGCGCAGGGCGCCAACGCGGTGGCGGTCAGCGTGGGTAGCGTCGCGCTCGGCTCGGGTGCGCGCAGCACGGCGACCGATGCGCTCGCGCTCGGCGCCGGTGCGTCGGCGACGTTCGCGAACAGCGTCGCGCTGGGCGCCGGTTCGCTGACCACGGTCGGCGCGCTGACGAACTACGTCGCGTACGGGCTGAGCAGCCCGCAGTCGTCGGCCGGCGAAGTGAACGTCGGCAACCGGCAGATCACGGGGCTCGCGGCCGGCAAGAACGGTACGGATGCGGTGAACGTGTCGCAGCTCGATTCGATCGCGAACCAGTTGACGACGCTGATCGACCAGCGCACGACCAACCTCGGCGGGCAGTACACGACGAACCCGAACGGCGCGAACGTGCCGCCGGGCTCGACCGGGGCGAACTCGTCGGCGGGCGGTTCGGGCGCGGTGGCATCGGGCTCGAACAGCACGGCGGTCGGCAACAGTTCGCTCGCATCGGGCAACGGTTCTACGGCGATCGGCGTGGGCTCGACGGCATCGGGCAACAACTCGACCGCGCTCGGCACGGGCAGCAACGACGGCGGCCGCTCGAACGTGGTCGCGGTCGGCTCGGCCGATTCGGCGCGGCAGGTCGTGAACGTCGCGGCGGGCACGCAGGGCACGGACGCTGTGAACGTGAATCAGCTGAATGCGGTATCGAACCAGTTCACGCAGTCGCTGAACACGGTCAACAACCAGCTCACGCAGATGCAGCAGCAGATCCAGCAGACCGATTCGATGGCCCGCGAGGGGATCGCCGCGACCGCCGCGATGGCGTCGATTCCGCACATGGACCGCGATTCGAACTTCGCGATGGGGGTCGGCACGGCGACGTTCCAGGGCCAGAAGGCCATGGCGGTCGGCGTGCAGGCGCGCGTCACGGAGAACCTGAAGGCGACGCTGAACGGCGGTTTCGCCGGCAGCCAGCGCGTCGTCGGCGCGGGCATGCTGTATCAGTGGAAGTGATCGCGCGCAGCGGTTCGTTCCGGCACGCGCTGCCGGAGCGGACCGCGCCGAACGCAAACGTGCGCGGATGCGTCGCGACCTCGCGCCGCACGCGCCGTGCTCATCGCATTCTCGGAGTCATCAAGTGAAAAAACACCATCTTGTCCTGCTGGCGTCCGTCGTTTCCCTCACGGCCTGCTCGAGTGCGTCGGGGCCGACGTACAACGCATACGAACTGCAGTCGCGAAACGGCATCCGGACGTTCCAGGTCGACTGCCACGGCATCCTGTCGACCGCGAAGACCTGCATGAAGGTCGCGACGCGCATGTGCGGCAACGAACCCGTGCGCCTGGTCGACACCACCACGCCGTACCGCGACGGCGCCGATCCGCATTCGATCGTGTTCCAGTGCGGTGCGGCGCCCGCGCCGGCCGCCGCGGCTGTCGCGCCGGCGCCCGCGCCGGTCGAGAAGGTGAGCCTGACCGGCGATGCGTACTTCGCGACCGACTCGGCCGCGCTGACGCCCGCGGCCACCGCCGCGCTCGACAAGCTGCTGAACCAGCAAGGCGACCGCCATTTCGCGCGCGTGGAAGTGGACGGCTATACCGACGCGACCGGCTCGGATGCGCACAATCAGGCGCTGTCGAAGCGCCGGGCGGATGCGGTCGCCGGATATTTGCGCGAGCACGGGCTGAAAGCGGATTCGTTTGCCGCGAACGGTCACGGCGAAGCGAATCCGGCGGCATCGAACGATACGGTCGAAGGACGGGCGCGCAATCGTCGCGTGGAAATCTCGCTGCAGAAGTAGGGCGCTGCGACAAAATTGCCGCAAGCGTGGCCGTCGAAGCCTGGCGGCTCGCTTGCGGCGATGATGCACGACGCAGACGGCGGCGGGAGGGAAGATCCGTCGCTGCGTGTGCATGCGGAGTCCGTCGCCTGGCGACGACGCCCCGCATGCTGCCTTGCGTCCGGCACGTGGATCGCCATTCGCACCGGGCCGTGGATCGACGCTCAGTGCCTGATCACGCAGACGGCCACGATCTCGTAGCCCGGGTCGGCATGCGCGCTCGCGGCCTTCTCCGCTTCGTCATACGAACCAAAGGAGGCGGCATCCTCGATGGCCGGCGCCATGCCGATGTCGCCGTCCTCGGCGGTGCAGAGGAACTGCTCGCCGGTCTTCACGACATAGATGGACATCATGATTCCCTCCAGGGTTTGCAGGGGGAAATTTCAGTCTAGCAGGCCGGGCGCGGGGCGGCGGCCCGCTTTCAGCACGCGCGACGGGGCGGTTTTACGACCGTCGGTCGACCCAGGTCGGCTTGCATGCCATGGCAGCGGAAAGCCGTGCACAATACCCGCATGCGATCCCTCGACCTCGAATGCCTCGTCACCGTCACAATGCCCTTCGGTAAGTACAAGGACCGGCTCCTTGCCGACCTGCCGGGCAACTATCTCAATTGGCTAGCCCGCGAAGGGTTTCCGCGCGGCGAGCTCGGCCGACAGCTCGCGCTGATGCACGAAATCGATCACAACGGCCTGAGAGGCTTGCTGGACCCGCTGCGCAAGCGCGGCTAGCTGCACGGCGGCGCGCCGCTGAAGCCGCACGCCGTTTCGACCCCGCATCGCAGGCAACGCGATTCCGGATGGTCGATGCCGACGGGGATCCCCCGCCGCCTGTCCATGACGCCCGCAGGGTCGTCATGGAAAACTGTATGAATATACAGTATAGTACCCGTCGAACTCGAGCCGCGCAGGTCCAACCCTTGCGGCCCGTGCGCCGCGCCTGCGGGCATCCACCGCAGCGTTCCCGGCACCGTGAACTCTGGCTAACTCATTCAGACGGGCAGGCAAATTGTCATCCAGCAATCTGATCCGCATTCGCGGAGCACGTCAGCACAACCTCAAGAATCTCGATCTCGACCTGCGCACCGGTGAAATGACGGTCGTGACCGGCCCGTCGGGCTCCGGCAAGTCGAGTCTCGTGTTCGACACGCTGTACGCGGAAGGCCAGCGGCGCTACGTCGAAACCTTCAGCGCGTACGCGCGGCAGTTCCTCGACCGGATGGATCGCCCGCAGGTCGAGCGCGTCGACGGCGTGCCGCCCGCGATCGCGATCGACCAGACCAACCCGGTGCGCAGTTCGCGGTCGACCGTCGGCACGATGACCGAGCTGAACGACCACCTGAAGCTGCTGTACGCGCGCGCGGCCGAGCTGTTCGACCGCAAGACCGCGCGGCAGGTGCGGCACGACACGCCGGAGACGATCTACGCGGAGCTCGTCGCGCGCACGCAGGCGGACGATCCGCGCGTCGTCGTCACGTTCCCGGTCGAATTGCCGGAAGCGGTGTCCGACGAGGAAATCGCGCAGTGGCTGTCGGCGAGCGGCTACACGCGCGTGCAGGCGCAGCGCGAAGTCGCGTCGCCCACCGGGCCGCGCAAGATGCTCGACGTGGTGGCCGACCGCTTTCGCGTGCAGCAGGCCGACAAGGCCCGGGTGGTGGAGGCGATCGAGGCGTCGCTGAAGCGCGGCGGCGGCCGCGTGAACGTGTACGTGCTGGCGGCGGAAGCGGAAAACGCGACGGCCGAGCCGTTGATCTGGCGCTTCTCCACCGGGCTCCACGATCCCGACAGCGACTTGCGCTATGCGGAGCCGCAAGCCGCGCTGTTCTCGTTCAACTCGGCGTACGGCGCGTGCGAAACCTGCCGCGGCTTCGGCCGCGTGATCGGCGTCGATCTCGGCCTCGTGATTCCCGACGCGCGCAAGACGCTGCGTGGCGGCGCGATCAAGCCGATGCAGACGCCCGCATGGAAAGAGTGCCAGGACGACCTGATGCGCTACGCGGCGAAGGCCGGCATCCGGCGCGACGTGGCGTGGTCCGAGCTGACGGACGCCGAGCGCGACTGGGTCGTCAACGGGTCGCCGGACTGGAACGGCAAGTGGCAAAGCCAGTGGTACGGCGTGAAGCGCTTCTTCGGTTATCTCGAATCGAAAGCGTACAAGATGCACATCCGCGTGCTGCTGTCGAAATACCGTAGTTATACGCCGTGCGACGTGTGCGGCGGTGCGCGCCTGAAGACGGAATCGCTGCAATGGCGGCTCGGCTCGAAAGAGAACGCGGACGCCGTGCTCGCGCCGGCCGACCGCTTCATGCCGCGCGGCGTCGACTGGAGCCGCGCGCAGCTCGAAGCGCTGCCTGGCCTGACCGTCCACGACCTGATGCTGCTGCCGATCGAGCGCATCCGGCGCTTCTTCGACGACATCGTCCTGCCGAGCGCGCTGCTCGACGACGCATTGAAGCTGTTGCTCGCCGAGGTGCGCACGCGCCTGAAATATCTGTGCGACGTCGGGCTCGGCTACCTGACGCTCGACCGGCAAAGCCGCACGCTGTCGGGCGGCGAGGTGCAGCGGATCAACCTGACGACGGCGCTCGGCACGTCGCTCACGAAAACCCTGTTCGTGCTCGACGAACCGAGCATCGGGCTGCATCCGCGCGACCTCACGCGGATCGTCGAGGCGATGCAGCGGCTGCGCGACGCGGGCAATACGCTGGTCGTGGTCGAGCACGATCCGTCGGTGATGCTCGCGGCCGATCGCTTGATCGACATGGGCCCCGGCCCGGGCGAGCGCGGCGGCACGATCGTCTATGACGGCACGCCGGCCGACATCCGGTCCGCGCACACGCTGACGGGCGAGTATCTCGGCGGCCGCAAGCAGGTCGCGCATGCGTCGAACTGGGCGCGCCGCGTGGTCGACGCCAACACGCCGCGCATCGTGCTCGAAGGCGCGACCGAACACAACCTGCGCGACGTCACGGTCGAGATTCCGCTGCAGCGGCTCGTGTGCGTGACGGGCGTGTCCGGCTCCGGCAAATCCACGCTGCTGCAGGACGTGCTGTATCCGGCGATGGCGCGGCACCACGGCAAGGCGACCGAGTCGCCGGGCGCGTACCGCAGCCTCACGGGCGCCGACCAGGTCGGCGACGTCGTGTTCGTCGACCAGTCGCCGATCGGCAAGACCACACGCTCGAACCCGGCTAGCTACGTCGGCGCATTCGACGAAATCCGCAAGCTGTTCGCGAAGGCGCCGCTCGCGCTGCAGCGCGGCTACGGCGCCGGCACATTCAGCTTCAACTCGGGCGACGGCCGTTGCCCGACCTGCGGCGGCTCGGGCTTCGAACACATCGAAATGCAGTTCCTGAGCGACGTCTACCTGCGTTGCCCGGATTGCGACGGCAGCCGCTACCGCGCCGAGATTCTCGAAGTGCGCATCGAGCGCGACGGCCGCGCGCTGAACATCGCCGACGTGCTCGATCTCACCGTCAGCGAGGCAGCCGCGTTCTTCGCGACCGACGCCGAGGTGCTGCGCGTGCTGCAGCCGATCGTCGACGTCGGCCTCGAGTACGTGAAGCTCGGCCAGCCGGTGCCGACGCTGTCGGGCGGGGAAGCACAGCGCCTGAAGCTCGCCGGCTTCCTCGCCGAATCGGCGGCGGCGGCCAACGGGCGCCGGGTCGCGACGGAAGAAGCGCGCATCGCGCGTGCGAAGCTGTTCATGTTCGACGAGCCGACCACCGGGCTGCACTTCGACGACATCGCGAAGCTGATGCAGGCGTTCGGCAAGCTGCTTGCCGCCGGCCATTCGCTGATCGTGATCGAGCACAACCTCGACGTGATCCGCGCGGCCGACTGGCTGATCGACCTCGGCCCGGAAGGCGGCGACGGCGGCGGCCTCGTGCTGTGCGCCGGCACGCCCGACGACGTGAAGGCCTGCGCCGCATCGCATACCGGCGTGGCGCTGCTGCAGTACGACCGCGAGATGGATGGCGAGGCGGTGCGCGCCGACGAAGGCGTGCCGCTGCAGGCCGTGCTGAACGCGGCGCGCGCGCGCCGGGCGATCGAAGGCGAGGACGTCGTGCGGATCGTCAACGCGCGCGAGCACAACCTGAAGTCGCTCGACGTCGACATCCCGCACGGCAAGTTCAACGTGATCACCGGCGTATCGGGTTCCGGCAAGTCGACGCTCGCGTTCGACATCCTGTTCCACGAAGGCCAGCGCCGCTACCTCGAATCGCTGAACGCGTATGCGCGCTCGATCGTGCAGCCGGCCGGCCGCCCCGAGGTCGACGCGGTGTACGGCATCCCGCCGACCGTCGCGATCGAGCAGCGGCTGTCGCGCGGCGGGCGCAAGAGCACGGTCGCGACCACGTCCGAGGTGTGGCATTTCCTGCGGCTGCTGTATGTGAAGCTCGGCCTGCAGCACTGCATCCACGACGGCACGCCGGTCACGTCGCAATCCGTCGAATCGATCGCCGCGCAACTGCTGCGCGATCATCGCGGCGAGCACGTCGGGCTGCTCGCGCCGCTCGTCGTCAACCGCAAGGGCGTGTATACGGATCTCGCGAAGTGGGCGAAGGCGCGCGGCAGCACGCATCTGCGCGTCGACGGCGAGTTCGTCACGGTCGATCCGTGGCCGAAGCTCGACCGTTTCCGCGAGCACACGATCGAATTGCCGGTGGCCGATATCGTCGTGTCGCCGGACAACGAAACCGAGTTGCGGCGCAGGCTCGACGAGACGCTCGAGCTCGGCAAGGGCGTGATGCACCTGCTCGCGCCGCTCGACGGGCTGCACGATGCGATGCGGAACGATCATTCGACCGCGCAGGTCGGCGCGGTCAAGGTGCTGTCTGTCAAGCGCGCGTGCCCGGTGTGCGGCACGAGCTATCCGGAGCTCGACCCGCGGATGTTCTCGTACAACAGCAAGCACGGCTGGTGCACGACCTGCGTCGGCACCGGCGTCACGCTCACGCGCGAACAGCGCGCCGCGTACGACGACACGGTGCTCGCCGGCGACGATCGCGGCCGCGAGCAAACCTTGCCGTCGGACGAGCAGGAACCGGAAGGCGTCGGCAACGAGCCGTGCCCGGACTGCCACGGCACGCGGCTGAATCCGTCCGCACGCGCGGTCACGTTCGACGCGCATCCGATCGTCGAGGTCGCGCAATGGACTGTATCGGATACGCGCCGCTGGATCGATGCGCTCGAACTCACCGGGCGCGACGCGCAGATCGCGCGCGACATCGTCAGCGAGATCGGCAGCCGCCTCGCGTTTCTCGAGGAGGTCGGGCTCGGCTATCTGAGCCTCGATCGCGCGGCGCCGAGCCTGTCGGGCGGCGAAGCGCAGCGCATCCGGCTCGCCGCGCAGCTCGGCAGCAACCTGCAGGGCGTGTGCTACGTGCTCGACGAGCCCACGATCGGCCTGCATCCGCGCGACAACCAGATCCTGCTCGACGCATTGCGCAAGCTCGGCGACAAGGGCAATACGCTGGTCGTCGTCGAGCATGACGAGGACACGATCCGCCGCGCGGATCACATCATCGACGTCGGCCCGGGCGCCGGCAAGCGCGGCGGCACGCTGGTCGCGCAAGGCGCGGTCGCCGACCTCGCGGCGCAGGCCGATTCGGTGACGGGGCGCCTGCTCGCGCAGCCGATGACGCATCCGTTGCAGCCGCGCCGCAGCGTGAGCCTGCCGGGCAAGAAGGGCGGTGCGGCCGTGCCGGAAGCGTGGCTGACCGTCCATGGCGCCCGGCTGCACAACCTGCGCGACGTCACGGTCGGCATTCCGCTCGCGCGGCTCGTCGCGGTGACGGGCGTCAGCGGGTCGGGCAAGTCGACGCTCGCGCGCGACGTGCTGATGACGAACCTGCTGGATGCGGTCGGCCGCTCGGTGCTGTCGTCGCCGGCCACGCGGCGTGCGCGCAAGGCCGCGCAGCAGGACGCGCCGGCCACCAATCGCCGTTCGAGCGTCCTGGCGCGCAGCGCACCGCGGCCGTCGCTGAACGTCACGCACGCGTGGCAGGGTTGCGAATCGCTGAGCGGCTGGGAGCAGATCGATCGCGTGCTCGAAGTCGACCAGACGCCGATCGGCAAGACGCCGCGTTCGTGTCCGGCGACTTACATCGGTGTATGGGACACGATCCGCAAGCTGTTCGCCGATACACTCGAGGCGCGCGCACGCGGCTATACGGCATCGCGTTTCTCGTTCAATACCGGCGACGGGCGCTGCCCTGCCTGCGAAGGGCAAGGCGTGCGCACGATCGGCATGAGCTTCCTGCCCGACGTCAAGGTGCCGTGCGACGTGTGCCACGGGCAGCGCTTCAATCCGGAAACGCTCGCCGTCACGTGGCGCGGCCGGAACATCGGCGACGTGTTGACGATGGAGATCGACGAGGCGGTGGAGTTCTTCGCGCCGATCTCGAACATCGCGCATCCGTTGCAATTGATGAAGGACGTCGGGCTCGGCTATCTGACGCTCGGTCAGCCGTCGCCGACGCTGTCCGGCGGCGAAGCACAGCGCATCAAGCTCGTCACCGAGCTGACGAAGGTGCGCGACGACATCACGCGGCGCGGCCAGAAGGCGCCGCATACGCTGTACGTGCTCGACGAGCCGACGGTCGGCCTGCATATGGCCGACGTCGCGAAGCTGATCCGTGTGCTGCATCGGCTGGTCGATGCGGGGCATAGCGTCGTCGTGATCGAGCACGACCTCGACGTGATCGCGGAAGCCGACTGGATCATCGATCTTGGGCCGGAAGGCGGCGTGGGCGGCGGCACGATCGTCGCGGCGGCGCCGCCGGAAGCGCTCGCGAAGGTGAGCGCGAGCCATACGGGGCAGGCGTTGAAGCCGGTGCTCGCACGAACGGCCAGCGAAGACGATGAAGCGGAGCAGCAGGGCGCGGCGCGGGTCGGCTGAACGCGTCGTGTCCGGTGAGCGGCCCCGGTGCCTGGCGAGGCATCGGGGCCGCGCGTGTTTCGTCGTTCATGTCGACGCGCTCAACTCCCGTTGACGCCGATCGTCTCGATGATGGTCTCCAGTTGCGGGCTCATCGGCAGGTTCAGACTCAAGCCCGACGGAAGCGGGCGCAGGAACCAGCGCTTGTACTGACGCGCGATCTCGCCGTCGGCTGCCAATTCCTGGAACGTGGTTTTCACGACCTGCGCGAGTTGCGGATCGTCCTTGCGGAACATGATTCCGTACGGGTCGTACGAAAGAAAGTCGCCGACCACGTCGTACTGCCCACCCTTGCCCGCATTCTCGGCAATGAGGCCGTACAGCAGCACGTCGTCCGTCGCGAACGCGTCGGCGCCGCCATTCGCGACGAGCGCGAAACCCTGCGCATGGTCCGGCACCACCTGTAGCTGGATCCCGAGCCGGAACTTGTCGTTCAGGTCGCGCAGCGCCTTCTCGTTGGTCGTACCGGCCGTCACCGCGACTTTCTTGCCCGCGAGGTCGCGGAACGAGCGGATCGGCGCGCCGCGTTTCACCATCACCTTCGTGCCGGCCACGAAGATGATCGGCGAGAACGCCACGCGTTTCTGGCGCTCGAGGTTGCTGGTCGTGGAGCCGCATTCCAGATCGACTTTCCCGCTGACCACCGCGTCGATGCGGGTGTCGGACGTGACCGGCACCCAGCGGATCGTCAGGCTCCGGTTGATCGCATCCTCGATCGACGACACGAGCGCCTTGCATAGCTCGATCGAATAGCCGATCGGCTGGTTGCGCGCGTTCAGGTACGAAAACGGTATCGACGCGTCGCGATAGCCGAGCGCGATCGTCCCGCTGCCGCGCACCTTCGCGAGCGTGCCGGTCAGTTGGGCCGGCGCGAACGGCTCGACGCGCGGCAGCGTCGAAGGCGCATCTTCCGCGCGCGCGGTCGCGCCCGTCGCAAGCAGGCCCGCGAGCGCGAGCGCACGCCAGAATCGCTGCATCTTCATCGCCGGGCCTCCGTCAGACTTCCGTCGGATGTGCGATCGTCGCTTCCTGTTCCGCTTCGATGCGCGCCGCGTTGGCTTCGGCTTCCGCTTCCGACAGGAGCTGGCCTTCCCATTTCGCGACCACCGCGCTCGCGATCGAGTTGCCCACCGCATTGGTGGCCGAGCGGCCCATGTCGAGGAACGTGTCGACGCCGAGAATCAGCAGCAGCCCGGCCTCCGGAAGCCCGAACTGGTGCAGCGTGGCCGCGATCACGACGAGCGATGCGCGCGGCACGCCGGCCATCCCCTTCGACGTGAGCATCAGGACCAGCAGCATCGTGATCTGCGTGCCGAGCGACAGGTGCATGTTGTACGCCTGCGCGATGAACAGCGACGCGAACGTGCAGTACATCATCGAGCCGTCGAGGTTGAACGAATAGCCCATCGGCATCACGAAGCTCGAGATCTTGCGCTTCACGCCGAAGCGGTCGAGCGCGTCGAGGATCTTCGGGTACGCGGCTTCGGAGCTGGCCGTCGCGAACGACAGCATGAACGCTTCCTTGATCAGCACCAGCAGCTTGAACACGCGCGGCCCGAGGAACACGAGCCCCGCACAGACGAGCAGTGCCCAGAGCAGGAACAGGCTCACGTAGAAGTCGCCCATGAACACCGCGAACTTCAGCAGTACCGACAGCCCGTTGACCGCGACGGTCGCGGCCATGGCGGCCATCACCGCGAGCGGCGCGAGCTTCATCACGTAGCCGGTGATCTTGAGCATCACGTGCGACAGCTGGTCGATCGCGGCGATGAGGACCTTGCCGCGGTCGCCGAGTGCGGCGAGCGCGACGCCGAAGAACATCGAGAACACGACGATCTGCAGGATCTCGTTGTTCGCCATCGCCTCGGCGAACGACTTCGGCACCATGTGGCCGACGAAATCCTTCAGCGTGAACTTGGACGTCGCGAGGTTCGCGGAGGCGCCGATGTCCGGCAGCGGCAAGCCGAGATTGTCGCCGGGCCGCAGCAGGTTCGCCATCAGCAGCCCGAGCAGCAGCGAAACCAGCGACGCGGTGATGAACCAGGCGATCGATTTCGCGAACACGCGTCCGACCGACGCCGCGTCGCCCATGTGCGCGATGCCGACGACCAGCGTGGAGAAGACGAGCGGCCCGATCACCATCTTGATCAGGCGCAGGAACACGTCGGAGACGAGCGAGATGTACCCGGCGACTTCGGCGGCGGCCTTCTTGTCCGGAAAGCTCGTGAAGACCATGTAGCCGATCGCGATGCCTGCCACCATCGCGATCAGGATCCAGACGGCTGCAGCATTCTTTTTGCGCATCGTGAGCCTCCCATGCAGCGGTTTCGCAATCGGGGGATGGAAGGACGATACAGGACCAGAATGGCGATGAACAGTGCAACCGGGTTCGGGTTTGCGCTAGCGCCGGGTGATGGCCGGTCCGGGCGACGGCGATTGCACCGGTGGCGCTTCGTGCCCGACGCCGGTGCAACCCGATGCCGGTTTGTGCGGAGCAGCACGTCGCCTGTATGAAGGCCGCCGCATTGCGACGACCGGCGCCGCGCGTTTCGCCCCGGTCATGCGCACGGAGATCCCGCTGCCTCGTGCTGAAATCGCGGGCCTGCGCCACGCACCGGACGATCCCGGCGGTCGGCGAATGCGCGCATTGCGCGCGGCGGCCCACGGTTTTCGATCAGCCGGCCGGCGCGACCGATGCACCCGTGATGCCGTGCCGGCGCAGCGAATCGGCGACGAAGCCGGACGCCTTCATGTCTTCCACGAATGCGTTCAGGGCCGCCGCGGCCGCGTCGCCGCGGCTCTTCGGCACGCCCATCGCCTGCCGGATCACCATGAAGCGCTCGTCGAGCAGGCGCAGGCCGGGTGTTTTCGCGGCGTCGGCTTCGAGCTGCTGCTTCACGCCGGCCGCCACCTCCAGTTGCTGCTCGACGAACGTCGACACGACGGCTTGCGACGTCGGCGCGCGCACGATCCGCGCGGCTTTCAGTTCGCGGGTGAGGAACAGGTCGTACGCGCTGCCGTTGCCGACGGCCACGCGGTTGTGCGGCTGGTCGACGTCCGCGTTGGCGCGGATCGGCGAGGCGTCGGGAACGAGATAGAAGCCTTCGATCAGCACGTACGGCGCGGTGAACGCGACCGTTTCGCCGCGCAGCGGATCGACCGCGAAGAAGCCGAAATCGGCGCGCTCGTCGGTCAGCGCCTGCACCGATTTGCCGGCGGCGTCGAACACCACGAGTTCCAGGTCGGCCGACAGGCGCTCGGCGAAGGCGCGGGCGAGGTCGATCGAGACGCCGAACGGTTCGCCCGTCGCCGGGTCGCGGTTCGCGAGGATCGGGTTGCCGAGGTTGATCGAGGCGCGGAGCTTGCCGGTGGGCGTGAAGGCGGAGACGACAGCGGGAGCGATGGGCATGAGCGGACTCGCGGGAGGCATAGGGTCGGTCGGGTGACGGACGCGCGACGGTGCGTCGATGCCGAGCTTATCACCGGACGTCGTGGATCGCATGTGCGGGCGTGCCTGCGCGGAGACGACGAGACGTCGAGTCGGCCCGCGGCCTTCATGGGCGGTCGCTGCATCCTGTCACCGGGCTGCACACGTATCCGCAGGGGAAGCGGACGCCGGACGGCGAGCAACATGCGATCAACGCAGGCTGCAGCATGATCGGCAACGACAACGAGGCGCTTCTGTCGGCGGCGCGTGTCGGGCTGGGGATTCTCGCGCGCGGCGACTGCCTGATGATGCAGGACATCGACACCGGCAATCCGACGAGCGGGCTGCCGTGCCGGTGCCGGCTCACCCCTGCACGCTGAGCGCCTTCTCGAGCGCGGCAATCAGCTTGAACGCATCGCCGCGCGCGATCAGAAACCCGCGGCTGGTGTACTCGCACCCGAAGGCATAGAAGCTCGGCAGCAGTGTCACCATGTCGTTCTGCCGATCGAAATCGACTTCGCATTTCGTCAACGGGAAGAACGGAAGCGCGTCGGCCGGCATGTTGTACACGATGGGCTCCTAGTACATTTTTCGGGGCGGAAGCAGGCGCTTCGTCTGCAAGCGCTGTCGGGCAACGGCGCTGGCCTTTTTTCGCTTGCGCTCCGTCGTGGGCTTCTCATAGCCCGTGCGACTGCGCAGCTCGCGAATCAGCCCGGTTTTCTCGATGTCGCGCCGGAATCGCCGCAGTGCGACATCGATCGGTTCGTTGAGCTTCGGCGTAATTGTCGTCATGTAGATCCTGTCTGGAAAGCGGTTGGAACGGAAGGCTAGCCGAGCCGTGTCATGACGGCGCTGGCTATCTCGTCGGATTCGAATTCCGAATAGCCTGCTCCGATCGATAGCGCACGTACCGCCATGAACATGTGGAGCTCCGGTTGATGGCACATCGCTGAATCGGCGATTCCGGCGGGCACGGCGGTGTCGAGCCGGGTGACTTCACGCCGTCTGATCAAGCCGAGCAGTTCGTCGATGATCATTTCGATCTCCAAAATACCGAAAAAGTGTATGGCATTGACGAGCCGCGTCAGCTCGCGTTGGCGAAGAATCCCTGTTTGCCGCGATTGTCGTCGATGATGTTCTCGGCATAGCGGACCGACGCACGACGCGCGTCACCGGCGTTGTCGAAGGGGGACGTGTCGCGCAATCTGAAGGTCTGGCTCTGCGTCAGCGTATCGGTGGTGCCGCGCAGGCAAATCTTGACTGCCGCGTCGAACCCGGCGTCGTAGTTGTGCGGGCAGCCATGCGGCGCGGCCACGTGAGGGTAAATCAGTGGATAAATCTCGAATCCACGATAGACGTGCATGCTCATGACGAACTCCTGGCGTTCGGCCACGACGAGTCGCATGGGCGAACACATCCGGCCTGTATTTCCGTTGTGGGACGGGCCAGTGGGTGAAGGGGACAACGTTGCAGCGCGAAGGCGGGGCGATGCAGCAAGCGGGCGGGTGGAGGGGCGAACGGCCAAAGGACGGCTGATCGCGCGGATGGACCCATCATACGCGCATCGTTTGCCGAGCGGTCGATTTATTCGGTGGCCGCAAGTGCGCAGCGGCACGCCCGGCGACGACGTCAGAGCGTCGTCAGCAAATGCAACTGACGTTCGGTTTCGTCGCCCGCGACCAGCGAAAAGAACCCGGTCTCGCGACGTTCGACTACCGTGAGCCCCTCGCTGTCGGAGAAGACGTTCCACGCGCTGTCGTCGACATGCGCGATTGCGCCGCGCGTGCGCGCGAATGCCAGCAATAGCGGACTCGCCTGGCGGCGCAGCACTTGACGATCCGAATTCAGCACATACGGTGGCCAGCCGGCCCGAAGGACGAGATAGTAAGGAATGGAGCCGGGATCGATTGTCATTGGAGCGGTTTCGTAGATGGGCCTGCGTTTGCCGCCCGGCTGCATTCGGAACGGCGGCGGGGAAAGCGTGCGATGGAGTGACGGGCGTTCGCCGTGATGTGTGTTCAGTCTATGCGTTGAACCGCTCGATTCGCAGGATATCGTAACGATCCCGTGCGGGGGCGATTGCGTATCCGGTTTCGGTCGGCGTGCGCGTTGCGGTCCGGCGACGAGGGCGATCCGGTCGTCAGGTGCGGCGCGCGCGCCACGCGTCGAGTGGGGCTTCCGGCTGACGAAACGTTGTAGCGATATCTACTGAATTGCAGTGTTCGTGACGGCCCATTATGCTGCCTTCATGAATCCGGTCCCGACTTCCTGGCTCCTGTTGATCGTCAGTCTGCCGACTGCCGGCGCGACCGCGCGCATGCGCATCTGGCGTACCGTCAAGGCGCTCGGCTGCGGCGCACTGCGGGACGGCGCTTACCTGTTGCCCGCGCATGCCGAGCAGGCGGCGCAGTTGCGTAACCTCGCCGACGAGGCCCGTAACGGCGAAGGGCAGGCGTGGTTGCTGGATGTCCGTGCGGACGACCCCGCGGACGAAGACGCGTACAAGGCGCTGTTCGATCGCGCGGCCGATTACACGGACTGGCTCGCCGAGCTTTCGGAGGCTCGCAAGACGCTGCCAGAACTGGCGGCAGCCGATCTCAATCGCATGCAACGCCGCCACGCTCGCACGTACGAGGCGATTCGACGCATCGATTTCTTTCCGGGTGAAACCTCGCTGCGCGCGCATGCGCAATGGCGGGATTTCACCGCCGCGATCGAAGCGTTGCGCTCGCCCGGCGAGCCGCATGCCGCCCAGCGCGGCATTCCACGCCGCGACCCTGCGCAGTATCAGGGCAGGCTGTGGGCGACGCGCCGTCACCTGTGGGTGGATCGCGTCGCCAGCGCGTGGCTGATTCAGCGTTTCATCGATCCGCATGCACGCTTCGTGTGGCTGGACAACCTCGCCGATTGCCCGCCCGACGCGCTCGGTTTCGATTTCGACGGCGCGCCGTTCACGCACGTGGGCGACCGCGTGTCGTTCGAGGTACTGGTCGCCAGCTTCGGGCTCGGCGACAACGACGGACTCGTCCGGCTGGGCGCCATGGTGCATGCGCTGGATGTGGGCGGCGCGACCGTGCCGGAAGCCGGCGGGTTCGAGGCCATTCTCGCCGGTGCCCGAAAGCGTCTCGCCGACGACGATGCGCTGTTGACGGAGATCGGCGCCGTACTCGATTCGTTGTACGTGCATTTCCGCGGCAACCGCCAACCCTGACCTTGTTGCTCGCCCGAACATGAACACACATCGCGACCGCCCGGCTTATACGTTGTGGCAACTGATCAGGTACTTCGCGTGGCTCGGCGCGACGGGTTTCGGCGGACCGGTCGCGCTCGCCGGCTACATGCATCGCGATCTCGTGGACACGCGTCGATGGATCGCCGACGCGGACTACAAGGAAGGCCTGGCGCTCGCGCAACTCGCGCCGGGCCCGCTTGCCGCGCAACTGGCGATCTATCTCGGCTACGTGCACTACCGCATCGTCGGCGCGACGCTGGTCGGGATCGCGTTCGTGCTGCCGTCGTTCCTGATGGTGGTGGGGCTCGGCTACGCGTACACGCGATTCGGCGGCCTGACGTGGATGCAGTCGGTGTTCTACGGTGTCGGCGCGGCGGTGATCGGCATCATCGCGATCAGCGCGCGCAAGCTGACCGCGAAAAGCATCGGCCACGACAAGCTGCTGTGGGCGATCTATCTCGCGCTGGTCGCCGTGACGGTGATCACCGAATCGGAAGTGGCGTGGCTGTTTCTCGCGGCGGGCCTGCTCGTCTGGTTCACGCGCGCGCCGCCCAGGTGGCTACGCCAACGGCGCGTCAATGCGGCGATGGCGTTGCCCGTCTCTGCCACCGGCGCGTGGCTCGGTATCGTCGACTGGCCGCAGCTCGCGCAACTTGCCGCGTTCTTTGCGAAGGCCGGCGCGTTCGTGTTCGGCTCGGGGCTTGCCATCGTGCCGTTCCTCTATGGCGGCGTCGTCACCGAGCACCATTGGCTCAACGAGAAGCAGTTCGTCGACGCCGTGGCGGTCGCGATGATCACGCCGGGCCCGGTCGTGATCACGGTGGGCTTCATCGGCTATCTGGTGGCCGGGCTGCCCGGTGCGTGCGTGGCGGCTGCCGGCACGTTCCTGCCGTGCTATCTGTTCACGGTGCTGCCGGCCCCGTACTTCAAGAAGTACGGCAGGCTGCCGGCGATTCTGGCGTTCGTCGACGGCGTGACGGCCGCGGCCGTCGGCGCGATCACGGGGTCGGTGATCGTGCTGGCCCGGCGTTCGATCGTCGATGTGCCGACCGCGTTGGTGGCGCTCGCGACGATCGTGTTGCTGGTCAGGTTCAAGAAGCTGTCGGAGCCGGTGGTCGTGGGCGGAGCCGCCGTGCTGGGCCTGATCGTGTATCCGCTGTTGCATCACTGACCGTGGAGGCCGCCATGCAATGGATTACGCGACAACGTCCGAAAATCGACCGGGTGGCGTGTCCCTGGCTCATTGCCCGGTTCATCGACGAGACACCCGAATTTCTGTACGTTGCGCCGGCCGACGTGCTGCGGATCGCCGACGAGACCGGTGCGATTCCGTACGACATTCCCGGGGTGGAGCTGACGCACGTCGGCGAGCAATGCAGCTTCGATGCGTTTCTCGACAAATATGGTCTGGCCGACGATCGCGCGTTGCAGCACATGGCCCGCATCATTCGCGGCGCGGATACGTCGCGACTCGATCTGACGCCGCAGTCCAGCGGGCTTTATGCCATCTCGCTCGGGCTGTCGGACATGTTTTCCGACGATCACGACATGCTCGAACATGGTCTCGTCATGTACGACGCGCTGTATGCGTGGTGCCGGCATTGCCAGGCAGAAGGCCATGCGTGGCCACCGAAGATGGCGGAGTGACGAGCGGGAAAGCGGGGATGCGTGCAGACGACCGGCGTGGCCGCCGGTCGGCTCGCTAGACGGACGAAACAAAGCCCGCGAGGCGCGGGCTTTTCGTCAACAGTTGCCTTTCTTGGCCTGTCCCGGCGGACAGAATCCATTCCCCGGCCCGCCTTGCGGCGCGACCACGACCGGTGGGCCAGGAACATAGGCGACGCACCCGCCGAGCGCGCCCACCATGCTCGCGGCTGCGAGCAATGCGATCACCCCTTTTTTCACTTCGTTCTCCCGTTATTGATGAAAGGGCCCTTCGGCCCTTTCGATGATGCCGTCAGCGCGTCAGAAACTGAAGTTGACGTTGGACTGACTGGTCGTTGCGTTGACGTTTGCCGATTGGGTCGCGCCCGATGCCGCGTCGGCCTCGATCGTATATTGACCCGCGGCGGCCGGCGCCGCGGCCAGCGCGACCGGCAGCGAACCCGAGTAGGTGCCGACGATCGGTGCGGCAGCGGGCACGGACAGCGAATAGGCGCCGGTGTCCATGTTCGCGTTGATCGACGTGATCTCGTACGCGTTCGCATCGATCGTCTGCAGCGCACGCACGAAGGCGTTCGCGCTCGCCGTCACCGTACCGCCGACGGTGCTCATCGTCGAGGCCGGCAGCGTGATCGGCGCGTTCGACGCCGACACCGCCGTGGTCGTGTTCACGACGACCGGAACCGAGCGGACGATGCCCGATGCGAAGTTGTTCTGCACGATCACGACATCGTAATTGCCCTGCGTCGAACTCTGGATCAGCGGCGACAGCACGAACTTGCCGGAACTGTCGGCCACCGTGCCGCGGACGACCTTGCCGCCTTGCTCGGCATAGACGGTCGCGCCGGCTTCGGCCGCTGCGACGTAACCGGAGATCGCGCCGCTCACGACGGTCGGAATCGCGGTGACGACGGGTTTCAGCGCATACGAGCCATTGCCGCGCTGGACGATCGACTTGCAGGCGTTGAAGTCGAGCACGAGATCGACGAGCGTATTGGGCTGAACCGTGAACGGCTGGATGATCTTGTAGCCGCTTTGCGTCGCGCTCGGCGTCGCGAGCGCCTGTTCGGTGCCGCCGGTCGGGACGACCGAGTTCGCGAGCGTGTTGCCCTGGTTCTGCGCGAGCACCAACCGAACTTGCTGATACTGGCCGGCGGGCAGCGCGGTCTGGCCGAGATCGGCGAGCACGCCGTTGGTCAGCGACAGCAGGTCGATCTTCTGCGGCGTCGCGAGGGAAACGGTCGACCAGCCACCGTCGTTGTCGGCGGCGTTCGCGTTGGCGTTGACGCGGACTTGCGAAACGGTGACGTACACATGGTCGAAGCCGCACGATGGCGCATCCGTCATCGCGACGTGCAGCGTACCGGTTTGCGTGCCGCCACCGTCGTCGCCGCCGCCGCAACCTGCAAGGACGAATGGTACGAAGGCGGCGCACAGGGCGCTCTTGATGATGTTGTTCATATGTCACCCCCAAGTGGGATCGTTATTGTGGGTGACGGAAGGATAGCGAGGCGGCAGCCGGCTATTTGGGCATCTTTGAAACCGACGGTAACAATTTGTTCGATCGGTCAATTTTTACCGGGATTGATGTCGCTTCGGATGGCCCGGGCCGGGTGGCGGCGGGCAATTACGTCGTACGGCATGGCCGCACGTTCTTTCGTCGTATGTTTGTATCGCCAGGGGCACGGGGACTCATGGAGCGGCGAGAAATTGCCCGGGCGGCCCGAGTGTGCCCGCCCGGGATGTATCGGGATGAAGTCGACCATCAGGGCAAGCCGGCCGGCTGTAACACTGAGTTGTCGGCAAAGCAGGGCCGTTCGCGGCGGCAATCTGGCAAGATGCGTCGACTGACTGGATACAGGGTGTCCCATGCATATCGCGATCGTGACCTTCCAGGGCTTCAACGAGCTCGACTCCCTCATTGCGCTCGGCGTGCTCAATCGAATCAGGAAGCCGGGCTGGCGGGTAACCCTTTCTTGTCCGGAGCCTGCCGTCACCTCGATGAACGGGGTGACCGTGCACGCGCAGTCGACGTTGGCGGACGCTTGCACGGCCGATGCCGTCCTCATCGGCAGCGGTATGCAAACCCGCCAGGTCGTCAATGACGCGGCACTGATGGCGCAGCTCGAGTTCGACCCTGCCCGGCAGCTCATCGGCGCGCAATGTTCGGGCACGTTGGTCCTGGCGAAGCTCGGCTTGCTCGGCAACATCCCGGCCTGCACCGATCTCACGACCAAACCGTGGGTGCTCGAGGCGGGCGTCGACGTCCTGGATCAGCCATTCTTCGCTCGAGGCAACGTCGCCACGGCGGGTGGCTGCTTTGCTTCGCAGTATCTGGCCGCGTGGCTCATCGCGCGCCTGGAAGGCGAGGACGCCGCGCGCAGCGCGCTGCACTACGTCGCGCCGGTCGGGGAGAAGGACGAGTACGTTTCACGCGCGCTGACGAACATCAAGCCCTACTTGGGGTAGCTCGACGAGCAATGACGCCGCCTCCATCGCAGCAAGCCGGGCGCGGCGGGTTGACGGGCCGCTGTGGTGTTCCTCACGGGAGGCGTCGGCGACGACGATTCGTGCCGGTCAGGCTGGATAGCGGTTGATGCGCGATCAACCCGGCCCGTCGCTCGCTGCCGCGAGCAGCGGCACGACCAGATCGCTGATCGGCGTCGGAATGCCGTGGGTGCGTCCGTACCGCTGCACGACGCCATTCCGGCAGTCCCACTCGAGGGGGCGGTTGCCCTGTCGGTCGGCAAGAATCGACGTACCCAGATCGGGTGGAAAGCCATGGAATCCATCGACGATTTCCTGCGGCACGTCATCGCCCAGCTTCGCGCCCTCCGCACGCGCGACCTCGAGACATTCCCGCAGGTAGGCGAGCGCCAGGGCCGTGATGTCGCTGCGCGAGAACATGCCGGCGCGGCGGCCGGTCAGCACCATGAGTCCCGCCACGGCATTCTGCAAAAGCTTTCGCCACGCGAGCGAGATGAAATCCTCGGCGACCTCGGGCGAGCAGCGCGTGCCGCGTAAAGCCGACACCACCACATCGCTTGCCGGCGTATCGGGCAGCGTGAGCCGGGGCTCGCCCCGCAGCCACACCGACGCGTCCGGTTCGCGTTGCGCCGGAAACCAGACGACCGACGGCACCACCGCGGCGCCGGCCGCATACGGTGCGAACGCGGTCTTTTGCTCGACGCCGTTTTGCAGCACGCAGACGACGGTATTCGCATCGCATAGCGCGGAGATCCAGGGTGCGGCGCTCGCCACCTGCGTCGCCTTGACCGCGACGAAGACAAGATCGACCCGTTCGTTGATCGCGTGCGGATCGGTCAGTACGGGCGCGGGCACGACGATCTCGCCGCCATCGAAGCGCAACGTCAACTGCGCGTGCGCCGAGCGGCCGCAGATCACCGGCGTGCGGCCGGCTTCGTGAAGGGCGGCGGCGACCGTCGTTCCGATCGCGCCCGGACCGACGAGGGCGACGCGCGGGTGGGGGGATGTCGTCATGGTGTTCGTCCTGTCGAGTCGTTTGCCAGATGCGGGCGCAGTGCGAGCGCGAGCGGGAAAATCGCGACGGCGGTCAACGCGGTTGCATACGTGGCGCCGTGCACACCGATCCTGTCGCCCAGAAAACCGTAGAGCACGGGCGATATCGCGCCCGATGCGATCGTTCCCGTATAGAAAATCGCGAATGCGCGCTCGGTGTGCTCGGGCGCGGACATCTCCGGAACGGTGCCGTACAGCACCGACGAGGTGCCGTTCAGCATCATGCCCAGAATCGGCAGCAGCACCATGGTCGGCGCCAGCGGGAGATACATCACCGCGACGATGCACGCCGCCGTACCGCCCTCCGTGAACAGCACCGTACTGACCATACCCATGCGCGCGCCGAGCCAGCCGCACATGAACTTGCCGGCCGCGCCGCCGATGAAAACGAGTGCAAGAGCCGTTCCCAGCAGCTGAGGGGAGACACCCTTTGCGTTGAGCAGGAAAGGCAGGAAGGTGAGGAGTCCCATGCGTACGGCCGTATCGAGCACGCCGATGGAAAACAGCGCGGCGAATCCGCTTGCTCCAGTGCCGCTGCGTTGAGTGGATGCTCGTACCTTGGCTGTCGTCTTCGCGGCGGCGCCGCGTGGCACGGCGGGAAACCACAACGCGATGACGGCAGCCACGACGCAGCCCAGTCCGGCGACGATCCATAGCGCGTGGCGCCACGGCATCAGGGTCACGAGCAGCGAAATGGCGGCCGGCAGCGCGGATTTCCCCAGATCGCCGGAAAAGTTGTAGATGCTCAGCGGGCCCCGCGCGTCGCGCCCGTAGAGGCGCGACACGGCGCCCGACGCGATCGGATGCTGCGTGCTCGATCCGCCGCCCGAAATCGCCAGCGCCACGCCCAATCCGAGCAGGCCGCCCGACAGGCCCGCGATCGCATAGCCGAGCGCGGCGAGCAACGTACCGAGTGCGAGGGTCGTGCGGCTGCCCAGACGCTGGGCAAGCCGCCCGGCAGACAACTGCAGCGTCGCCATCGTGCCGGCGTAGATGCCGCGCAGGATCGCCAGCGCCGCAAAGTCGAGCCCGAATTCCGACTGCCACACGGGTAGCAACGCATAGATCATGTCCGTATAGCCATCGTGCATCGCGTGTGCAATGCAGGATAGCCATAGCACGCGCCGTCGGGATGGCGCGGTTTCCGACATGACGGGTGGGGAAAAAACCGGCAGGCGCATCGTCGTTCGCTCCGTGCGAGCGGGTCATGGAAGCCGCGCGCGGTATCGTTTTCAGGCTCGATGGGTGAATTTTATGGCTGACGGGACAGCCATTTCAATTGAGCTAAAATCGCGTCAATGGAGAGAAAAAGTCACGTCATGAACGAGAGCCGGGATGCTGCGACGCACCGCGGGGAGTTGCCTCCGCTCAATGCGCTGCGCGCGTTCGATGCGGTCGCGCGGCACGGCAGCTTCGCGGGGGCCGCGGCGGAACTGCATGTCACCCACTGGGCCGTCGGCAAGCAGATCCGGTTGCTGGAGGACTGGTTCGGCCTGCCGTTGTTCGACCGGCGTCCGCGCGGTGTCGTGCTGACCGACGAAGGGGCCGCGTTGCTGAACGACGTCAGCCACGCGTTCGAGCGCCTCGGCACCGCGGTGGTGCGGCTGCGCCACAACACGTTCACGCAGCGGATATCGGGGGTCGTGCGCGTGAATGTGCCGATGAGCTTCGCGCTTTGCTGGCTGCTGCCGCGGCTCGCCGATTTTCATGCGCGGTATCCCGACATCGACGTCAGGGTGTCGACGACCTCGCGCAAGCTGCGCTATGTCGCCGACGCTTTCGATATCGGCGTGCGTTCCGGTCCCGAGCAAGGCGCGGGCGTCGTATCGCGCCCGTTGATGCCCGACCTGCGCGTGCCGGCCTGCAATCCGGCCTTGCTGCGTCAGCATCCGATACAGAGCGTGGCCGACCTGCGTCATCACACCCTGCTGCATTCGGCCACGACGCGCTCCGCGTGGTCGCACTGGTTGAAGGAAGCGGGGGCTGCCGATCTGCGGGCGGCGCGCCATGTCGAATTCGATCACGTGAATCTTCAGCTCGGCGCGGCCATCGAGGGGCTCGGCGTCGCGCTGGCGTCGCTGCCGCTGATCGGGCGCGATCTCGCCGAGGGGCGCCTCGTGTGTCCCATCGCAGCGCCCGTATGGCGTGCCGACGACTACATGCTGGTGACGAACGCCGATCGCGCCGACGAGGCGGCGGTGTCCGCGTTCGAGGAATGGATGGAAGGCATGGCGAGCCAGGAGGGTGGCTAGGCTCGCCGGTCAGAGCGGGCGGCAAGGGGCCGACGAAACTGGCGGAGCCTTCGTCGCCGGCGTCGTGCGCCCACTCGTCCGGACCGGCGAATCGGCGATCAAAAGCCGTGGAACATGCCGATGTTGACCTGCACTTGGTTGCCGCCCGACGAGGTGTTGCCAAAGTCGGCAGCCGACGCCTGCGCGCCCTTCGCGTGAACGTAGGCCCCCATCGCGTACAGCGCGGTACTCTTCGACAGCGAGTACGTGGCACCCAGCGACACCTGGTTGATCGAAGCCATCGTGCGACCTTCGGCCGCTTGCTTGGGCGTGGCCGCGGAACCGTACACATACGTGTAGCCGGTCGCCAGCGACAGCGCCGGCGTGACCCGGTACTGCAGCAGCGCACCCAGCACGTTGAAGTGGATCGACGGCTGGCCATCGTTGCCGTGGTACTGGGCGTTCGAGTAGCGCAGGCCGGCCGTGTACGGCCCTACCTGGTATTGCGCGGCGATTTGCGCGATGCCCGCGCTCTTGAACGCATTGCCGCCGTTGTAGCCCGAACTCGGATAGCCGAGCGCACCCCCGAAACTCGGTTGTGCCGTTGCGTTCAACCAGCCGTTCTCGCCCTGGTTGACCGCACGAAAGTAGCCGCCGGCGACCGTCAGGCCGCCTTGAGCGTAGGTCGCGGCCGCCGACCACGATTGACCCGAACCCGTTGCGCCGGCCACGCCGCCGAACGAGTACGCGCCTTCAGCCTGGAAGCCGTGGATGATCGGCGAAATGTACTTCACGGCATTGTTCTGGTTCGTCGTGTTGTCGTTGTTGTCGACGTCGCCCGGGGTCGAGAAGGTCGATGCCGAAATGACGTCGCCCGTCAGGGCCTGAACCATCTCCGTCACGGCGTCGAGCTGGCGCCCCATGCGCAGTGCGCCGTACTGTTCGGACGCGAGGCCGACGTAAGCCTGGCGGTTGAACAGCGAACGCGTGGTGCCGATCGGCCCTTGGCCGCCGATGCCGCCGGTGCCGATGTTGAAACCATTCTCGATCTTGAATACCGCCTGGAGACCGCCCCCGAGATCCTCTTGCCCCCTGAGGCCCCACTTGTTCGAACCGGCGGCGCCGCCATCGAGGCCGAACCGGCTGTGACCGTTGACGTTCGACGTATAGCCGATGCCCGCATCGAGCATGCCATACAGGGTGACCGACGACTGCGCCATTGCTGCCGACGATGCTGCGAAGGCGGCAACCGCGATAACGCTGATGTTGATTTTCTTGTTTTTCATCTGCATTTCACTGTCAGGAGTGGGTTTCGGGATGGGTTGAAACGGCTTTGTTGTATTCGAATGCAGGTGACGCGCACGGCTTGCGCATCGTTTCGGTCGCGACGGTCAGCGTCGTATTCGCCAGAGCGGCGGACCAGATTCACTCATTTCGTGATCCTTACAATCTTGTGTGGAGAACGCCGTATTGCCCGAGCGATCCGGCACCCGCTCGATTGGAACGATCGTGGTGCCACGACGTGAACGAGAGCTGCTGCCTTGCTACGTTGTCGCTTCAGCCGTGCTGCCGCGGCGCGCGCCACGCCCCTGCAACGTGGTCGCACTTTGCAGGTGGAAAAACCATATCAGGAACATAAATTCCCGTCAAAATTAGTTTGATATAAGTTAATCTCGTTTGATGACCTCGCGCCTTACGGAGTTTCCCTTATAGAAACTGCCATCAGGGCGACGTGCTGTCGACGTCCGCGCCATCATGCCGATGATCTCGACAAGGGCAAGCGAATGCGCGCTATGTGGCGGAGGACGATATCCGGCTGAAAGGGTCGGCCGCGACGGGCGACAATCGGGGGCGGAAAGTACCGGTCGGCAGATCTCGCTGATTACGCGGCGCCGGTCGAATGAGGTCCGTTCGAGAAGCCGAAAGCCATCGCGGAAAATCGGTCACCAAGCGTGGTGCTCGGTAACCGGTCCATTTGCGCGTCGATTGCGATAATCGAAACGGAGAAGGAGATTATTGAATGTTGCGCGTTAGTCGCGCGTGAGCTTTCGTGTGTCGCACTGTTTTCGGATCAGCTACCAGTACCTTACAGGTTGCGATTGCGACCGAACGCCAGTCGCAGACGAAACTCAGCATTCGATCTCGCGCTGCATTAGATAGAATTTCATGTCATCGCGGCCCTGCATTGAAATCGGCACCGGATCGCGATTAAAGCCGAGCATTTCGTAGAATCGATACGCCGACTCGCGGGCCGTGCACCACAGCAGCGTGCCATGCTGTTCGCGTACATGGCGAAGGGAGAGATTGACCAGCAGGCGTCCGAACCCCAGCCCGCGTACCGACGGATGGACGGCCATGCCGCGCAGGCGCCAGGCCCCGGCGTTCGAAACGCCGGATTGTGCTTCTTTACACACCGATGCCACGGCAACGATCGTATCGTTATCGCGAACGGCAAAATGCGTGGTCGTGGGGGCGAGATCGCCGTGTAAAGCACTTCCTTCCTCATCTCCCGCCATCAGGATGGCGGCCCTGAGGGGATAGGTTTCTTCCGCACGGACGGCACAGATGGTAAAGCGCACATCTTGTGAAATCATATAATTATCGGCTCTTTTCGTGACGCAGATTTTCTTGCAGTTCTCTTTCGGTATACCCACTCGCAAAATTAGCAGTTGCCGGATATTGCCGGTAAGGGTAATTTCCTATCCGCCACTTCTTTTCCAATCATACGCTAACTGCGATCACAGATGACGTCGAAAGTCTCGACAGATGCAGAGCTTGCCTACGACGAGATCCGATCGAGGATCTTTGACGGCCGCCTTGCGCCTGGACAGAAAGTATCTCACCGCGGCCTGTCCGACGAACTGGGTTTCGGCCAAATGCCGGTGCGCAGCGCATTGCATTTGCTCGAATCCGAAGGGCTGGTCGTCGTCATCGAAAAGAGTGGAACCTATGTTGCCTCGCCCACGACGAGCGATCTCCGCGAAATTTTTGAAATGCGGCTGGCGCTGGAGAGTACCGCGGCGTTTCTTGCCGCGAGATCGGGCGTCACGCCGGGTCTTTGCGAGGCGGCGGGGAAGATGCGGGAACTGATCGACCGGGACGTCGCGGACATCATGCTCGAGCAACGTATCGGCTGGGTGTTTCATCAAGAGCTGTTCGCTGCCGCACGGAACGTTCGAATCTCGTCGGCGTATGGTTTGTTGCGGGCCCAGACGCTCGCCTTGAACGAACTCCCGCGTGGCGACGCCGAAACCGTCCGGCGCGGCACGATCGAGCATCTGCACATCTTTCAGGCAATCGAAGCGAACAACGGCGAGCTGGCGCGTCAGCACATGTGGAACCACATCGTTGACGGTACGCCGGCACGGATAAAACTGCTAAAGGCGCGGCATGAACACGAAAAATAAAGGGCTTTCCCTCCCGATGCAAATGCTTGGCGGACTTGTCCTGGGCGCCGCTTGCGGCGTGCTTGCACCGGGCTTTGCCGCGAAGCTGGGCTTCTTGAGCACGATGTTCGGCCACGCGATCAAGATGGTCGTGATGCCGTTGATCTTCCTGTCGGTCACGGTCGGTGTCTTTCGCGCGGGCAAGCTTCGCGAGCGGCTTGGAAAGGTCGCGCTGTCCAGTATCGCCTTCTTCGTGTTGATGACCGGCCTGGCTGCGTCGCTCGGCCTGCTGCTCAACTTCGCATTTCGACCGGGGCTCGGTGCGAGCATGGCACAGTCGGGATCGATGCCGGCAGCGCTCGCGTCCAGCATCGACTGGACGAAGTTTCTCGTTGACCTGATTCCCGCGAACATCGTTGCGGCGCTCGCCGCGGGGAATTCTCTGCCGGTGCTCGTTTTCGGCGTCATTTTCGGCGCGGCATTGGCGGCTGCACCGGAGCGTGCGGAGCCTGCGATCGCCGTTTTCGAGGCGCTGCTGTCGGGGCTGTTCAAGATGGTCCAGTGGGTGATCGCATGGTCGCCGCTCGCGATCTTCGCCGCGATCGCGCAACTGCTGGCGGCCAAGGGCTTTACCGGCGCGCACTCGCTCATCGAACTGCTGGGCGTGGCCTATCTCGGCATGGCGGTGCTGGCCGTCGTACTCACGATCGTCATTCGCATTGCCGGTCAGTCGCCGGTCGCCGTTCTCAGGAAGGTGAAGGAACCGCTGATCCTCGGTTTCACGACGCGTTCGTCCGAAATTACCTACCCGTTGCACCTGAAGAAGCTGGTTGAACTGGGTGTGCCGTACGGCGTCGCGTCCACGATTTTGCCGCTCGCCTATATTTTCAATCGCGACGGCGCCGTGCTCTATACGGCCCTTGCGGTCGGCTATCTGGCCGACGCGTACCACCTGGCCTGGTCCTGGCCGCTGGTGATCACGATCTTGATCCTGACGATCATCACCATCGACGGAGCGGCCAATGTGCCGTCCGGGGCGATCGTCGCCATCACCATCGTCCTCACGTCGATCGGGTTGCCGGCCGATGCGGTGCTGCTGCTGTTGGGCGTCGACGCCTTTTTCGACATGGGGAGAACCGCGCTCAACGTGTACGGGAGCACGACGGCGGCCGCTGTCGCGGTGAGGCTTTCCGGTTCAGACGACATGGCCGCGGAAACCGTGACGCGTCAGGCAAGCGTGTAGGCGCTTCGGAAGCGACGGGCGGCGGGCGTTTTTCAATGTCGCGCCCGGCGACTGTCACGCATTGGGGTGCGCCCGCTCGGGCATCCAGGCGCCGCGACGAGAACAGGACTGGACGAGCGTGCGTTCTTGGCGAGTTTCAGTGGGTAGGACGACGTATTTTTTTTGCTGGAGAAAGATGATGGTTGGTTCAGCGTCCGCAGATTTTTTCATGCTGCGCTTAGGCACGCCGCATCCGTCGTGGACATTCACCGATGACAGCAACATGCTCGGCATCGGCGATTGCGACGGGGTGATGAGTGCCATGTTCGAACTGGATCGCAACCAGGTCGCACGGATCAGAGGCTTGGGCCAATCGGTGGGGAGAATCAGGTGTACTTGCGAACGCGGTGGCCGGGAGCTGCAGTTTTATCTCCATGGCAAACAGGTGTCGCAAGGCGTGTGGGTCGGGGTCGCGTCGGCTGATCCCGACTATCTTCCGACGGCGGCGACGATCGCAACGTGGGAAGTGCCGAATCGCGACGATGTCTTCGCGTTTCCGGGCGCGCGGGCAGACCTGATCGCCTCTGCCAGCCTGGCCTGAACTGCGATCACAGATTGTTGCGCGGGCGCGGTCCGGGACCGCTCCGATTCTCGGGACGCGGTCGTCTGACGAGCCCGTCCGTCTGTACGCGCAGGCCGTCTAATGCATGTGGTTCTGGCACGCACCAACCTCGGATCGCCAGAACCAATTTGCTGGCCAGTTCACTGGCCAGCGTTTTTTATTCCTCGAGCCGATCTCGTCGGCTCGTTTGCCGGGCGCTTATCCGGACAAAACAAAAGGCCGGTTTGTTCGGGAAGTTCGTTCAGAGCGAGGCGAGCGGTTGCTGCATGACCGCTCGCTTTGCGCGCGATCCTTTATCGGGTAAGGTCAGGCAACGCTGCATCGTCGGTAGCGGCACATCAGACACTGTCCCACGCATCGCGTCAATCGCGCCAGCTCCATGCCCCTGATCTTCGTCCCCGTCACGCACGCCGACGCCGAAGCGCTCGTCGCGATCCGCATCGCCGCGATGCGCGACAGCCTCGAGCGCATCGGCCGTTTCGATCCGCAGCGTGCGCGCGAACGGTTTCTCGCGTCGTTCGATCCGGCGCGATGCCGTTTCGTCGAAGTCGACCATTCGCGTGCGGGGTTCTACACGCTTCGCCCGAGGGCGGATCACTGGTTGCTCGACCATCTGTACATCGTGCCCGCGCATCAGGGGAAGGGCATCGGCGCCGCCGTGCTGCGCGAGATTTTGGCCGAAGCCGACGAACACCGGATGCCCGTTCACGTCGGCGCGCTGCGCGGCAGCGACTCGAACCGCTTCTACGAACGGCATGGCTTCGTGCGAACCGGCGAAGCGGAATGGGACATCTACTACCGGCGCGAACCGGGCACGGCGACGACGTAGCGCTCGCGTGATGGATTCCGAATGAAATCGACACGCACGTATTAGCGTTTCCACCAATGTGGAAAACGCGGGGCCGGCCGATGTCGCAGAGAGGGCGTGAATAATTGATCCGAGGCCGATTATGACGACATCTGCAACAAACGACCTGAATGCCGTGTCGCCCGAAACGTCCGACACCGCGGTGGCATCCGGTGAAGCGGCCCGCGTACCGTCGATCCTGCTCGTCGACGACGAACCGAACGTGCTGTCGGCGCTCAGGCGCGTATTCCGGCCCACCGGCTACGACATCGCGACGGCCGACAGCGGCGAGGCCGCGCTCGAGATCCTGGCGTCGACCGACATCGACCTGATCGTGTCCGACATGCGGATGCCGCACATGAGCGGCGCGGAATTCCTGGCGCGCGCGCGGGCGCTGTACCCTGACACGATGCGCATCCTGCTGACCGGCTATGCGGAGATCGCGTCGGTCGTGCAGGCCGTCAACGAAGGCGGCGTGTATCGCTACCTGAACAAGCCGTGGGACGATCACGACCTGCTGCTGACCATCGAGCAGGCGCTGGAGCAGCGCCGTCTGCGTCGCGAAGCGGCGCGGCTGGCGGCCCTCACCGAAGCGCAGAACGACGCGCTGCGCCGGTTCAATACCGACCTCGAAACGCAGGTTCGCGCGCGCACCGAGGAGCTTGGCCAGACCGTGATGTTTCTCGAAGCGGCGCAGAGCGACCTGAAAAGCAGTTTCACCGCGATGGTTCAGGTGTGCGCGAGCATGATCGAGCTGCGCTGCGGGGCCGCGAGCGGGCATGCGATGCGGGTCGGCGAGATCGCGCGGCGGCTCGCGCTGGCGTCCGGGATGAGCGAACTGCACGCACAGGACGTCTATTTCGCGGGGCTGTTGCACGGCATCGGCAAGCTGTCGCTGCCTGACGAATTGCTGCACAAGCCGCTCGCGCGGATGACGACCGACGAGCACCGCGTGTTCCAGGAGCATCCGCTGCGTGCGCAGATGGTGCTGACGCCGGTCGCCCAGTTGCACAAGGTCGCGTCGATCGTGCTGCACCAGTACGAGCGCTTCAACGGCCGCGGCACGCCGGACGGGCTGGTCGGCGACGCGATCCCGGTCGGGTCGCGGATCGTCGCGATCGCGCGCGATTTCGAAGGGCTGCGCCACGGCGAAATCGGCGCGCCGCATTCGATCGAGCAGGCGATCGACGTGTTGCGTTCGCAGGCGAACGTGCGTTACGACCCGCAACTGGTCGCGCGCTTCATCGAGTTGATGCGGGATCCGGCGAGCCTCGGCATCGCGGCGTCCGTCGCGGAGATCCGGTCGGCGCAACTGCGCGAAGGGATGGAGCTTGCCGACGATCTGCGCACGCATCGCGGCGTGTTGTTGATGACGAAGGGCAGCGTGATGTCCGCGCATCAGATCGAGCTCGTGCGCCGCTTCGAGGCGCGCGAGGGCACGCCGTTCGACATTCTCGTGCTGGCCCGTCCGGCCGGGCAGGCGCACGCACCCAATGGAGGGGCGCCGCCGGCCTGATATCGAACGTCGACCGGATGACGACCGCGGGGCGTGCGACCGCCCGCACCGCGACGCTGCATTCAACTCGTTGCGGGCGCCCCGATCATGCATGGCATCTACAACCTTCCGCTCGTCCTGCTGTCGCTCGCGATCGCGACGCTGGCTTCCTATACGACGCTCGACCTCGCCGCGTTCATTTCGCTGCTCGACAATCCGAAGCTCAAGCGCGCGTGGCTCGGCGGCGGCGCGGCGGCGATGGGCACCGGAATCTGGTCGATGCATTTCGTCGGCATGCTCGCGTTTTCGTTGCCGGTGCCGCTCGGCTATGCGTGGCAGGAAACGGGCGCCTCGCTCGCGATCGCGGTGCTCGTGTCGTATTTCGCGCTGAACGTCGTCACGCGCGCCCGGCTGGGCTGGCGGCGGCTGTGCGCGGGCGGCGTGCTGATGGGCGGCGGGATCGCCGGCATGCACTACACGGGGATGGCCGCGCTGCACATGCAGCCCGGCATTCGCTACGACGCCGCGCTGTTCGCCGCGTCGATCGGCATCGCGGTGGTCGCGTCGACGGCCGCGCTGTGGATCGCGCAGGCGTTGCGCATGCGGCAGGCGCGCCACGCGACCGCGCAGCGCATCGGCGCGGCCGCCATCATGGGCATCGCGATTACCGGCATGCACTACACGGCGATGGCGGCCGCGCATTTCGCACCGGACGCGCGGTGCGGCGCTGCGAACGGCGTCGACGCGCCGTGGCTCGCGACGACCGTCGCGCTGTTTACGATGGCGACGCTGGTCGTCACGCTGCTCGTGTGCCGTTTCGATGCGCGCACCACTTTCCTGCGCGGCATGACCGATACGCTCGAACGGCTCGTGCGGGTGCGAACCAGCGAACTCGAACGCGCGCTGCACAGCTACGAGCAGACGACGCAGATGCTGCAACGCACGCGTGAGAACATGGCGACCGAGATCGACGAGCGCAAGGCCGCGCACGCGCTGCTCGAACAGGAGAAGGACGAGCAGCGACGCCTGCTGCATGCGCTCGAGGAAACGCACGAGCAGTTGCTGCAGTCCGAAAAACTCGCGTCGATCGGCCAGCTCGCGGCCGGCGTCGCGCACGAGATCAACAATCCGATCGGCTTCGTCAGCGCGAACCTCAACACGTTGAAGACGTGGGTGCGCAGCCTGCTCGACGTGGTCGCGGCGCATGAAGCCGCGCTGCCGCAGCTCGATCCGGCCACCCGCGACGCACTGACGGCCGCGCACCGCGCGGCGGATCTCGACTACGTTCGCGACGAGATCGCGACGCTGATCGACGAATCGATCGACGGCGCGCTGCGCGTGCGGCGCATCGTGCAGGACCTGCGCGATTTCTCGCGCCCGGCCAGCGACGAATGGAGCGTGGTCGATCTCCATGCGGGCCTCGAGAGCACGCTCAACGTCGTTCACAACGAGCTCAAGTACAAGGCCGACATCGTGCGCGATTACGGCGACGTCCCGCACGTCGAATGCCTGCCGTCGCAGTTGAACCAGGTGTTCATGAACCTGCTGGTCAACGCCGCGCAGGCGATTCCCGAGCGCGGCGTGATCACGATCCGCACGTCGAGCGACGGCGAACAGGTGTCGATCGCGATCAGCGATACCGGCGCCGGCATGACACCCGACGTCGTCCGGCGGATCTTCGATCCGTTCTTCACCACGAAGCCGGTCGGGCAGGGCACGGGGCTCGGGCTGTCGGTCTCGCACGGCATCGTCGAGCGTCATCGCGGCGCGATCGACGTGACCAGCGAGCCGGGGCGCGGCACGACCTTCCGGATACGGTTGCCGGTTCGGCGTGCCGGCGACCGCGCGGACGCCGCAGCGCTGGAGCAGCGGGTTTGACGTCATGACGGCGGCCGTTCGCGAGCGGCCGCTGCGAGCGTCGCGCGTCACGCCGATCGCTTGCGGCGCTGACGACGAAAGAAATGCCAGAACATCGCGGTCGCGTCCGGCCCCTTGGCGGAATGGAACGGCTCGCTCGGGTCCCCGCCGCTCCACGCATGCGGCAGCCGGCGGACGATGCACACCCTGACGACCAGCCGCCCCCCCTTCAGATAATCGACGTAGTCCGCATCGTCCTGCGCGTAGCTGCGTTGCTCGCCGACGCGGATTGCACTGTGTTCGTCGACGAGCCGGTTGAGCCGCGCGAACGCGATGCCGAGCTGCGTCGCGTTCCGGTCGGTCACGACCGTATCGAGCGCGCCGTGGATGACGAGGGCCGGCATGCCGGGATAGGACGCGACGTCGGCGCACGCGTCGAGCGCGGCGATCGGATCGTCGCGGAGCCCGCGACGCATCAGGCTCATCGCGGCCATCGTCGACGACGGCGGCGCGATGGCCGGGCCGGAGTGCAGGCCGACGGCCGCGAAACGGTCGGGATACCGGAGCGCCAGCACCGCGGCGAGCCCGGCGCCGGCGGACAGGCCGGCCACGTAGATCCGGTCGCGATCGAAGCCGTGGCGCCGCACGATGGCGTCGACCAGCGACGCGACGGCCGCGGCTTCGGACTCGGTCGCATCGCCATGCCAGTGCCAGCAGCGGTGCGCATGGGTTGTCTTGGCCTGTTCGGGAAACAGCACGGCGAACCCCGCTCGCTCGGCCAGACGGCAGATGCGCGTGCCCGCGGCGAACGATTCGGCGGTCTGCTTGCAGCCGTGCAGCATGACGATGGCTGGCATGCCTGCTGTCTTGGCGGGTGCGGCGGGAAGATACAGCGCATACGCAAGATGGTTCACGAGCCGGCCGGCGCTCGGGCCGGCGGAATGAAACGAGCGCAGCCAGGTGCCGGGCAGCTCGACCGACGGCGCGCGTGCGGCGGGCGCGGTGCCCGTCCGTTTGGCGGCAGGGGCGGCGACGGCCGGCTTGATGGTGCGTTGAACGACCTTTTTGGCGGCTTTTTGGGTGGCTGGTCGCGGCTTGCCGGCCCGCTTCTTCGGCCGCGCACCGGTCGCGATGGAAAACAGTTCGAGATGCCGTAACCAGAGGCTGGATTTTTTCCTGGGCATGTGCGGTTTCGTGCCGGCGGCCGGCCGTGGCGGGAAGAGGCGGCCGACTCCACCGTCGGATGGAAGTCGAATGGGCGCGGAGCAAGGTTCGTGCTGCCGATGCCGCGGCAACCGAAAGGCGGCGTCCGGCTGAACGGGGGTGACGCGCATCGATTATCGGCGATGCTAGCCGCCCGACGTGACGAGCGTGCGAATCGAAGCCTCCTTCGGCCCTGAAAAGGACCATCGCGCATCGGGAATCGTTCGGTTCGCCGGGCCCTGGCCGCCGGGCATTCACCGCCCACGCGGCCGGAAATGACGACGGCGGTGATCGAATCGTCGGATAACGCCGTTGTTCAGTGATATCGTGCGGTTCGACAGAAGCGTTCACCGTTCATTCCGTTGTGAGGGGCGACATGCGTCTTGCTGATTTCATCGTACGGAACATGGAACCGATCCTGGTGCAGTGGGAAGCGTTTGCCGCCACGTTGTTACCGGCTGCGAGGCACATGAACTCGCAGGGGCTACGCGACCACGCGCGCGAGATCCTGACCGCCGTCGCCAAGGACATCGCGACGCCGCAAACGAGGGAGGAGCAGCACGAGAAATCGCTGGGGCGCGCGCCCGAGCCGGCGAACGCCAGCGAGACGGCCGCCCAGACGCATGCCGTTCTGCGCGCCCGGCGGGGTTTCAACATCAACCAGCTGGCAGCCGAGTATCGGGCGCTGCGTGCCAGTGTGCTGCGGCTGTGGATCGATGCGTGTCACCCGGCGCCGCCTGATATGGGCGACATGATTCGCTTCAACGAAGCGATCGACCAAGCGCTGGCGGAATCCGTGGCTTTCTTTACCGACCAGGTCGAGCAGGCGCGCAACTTGCTGCTTGGCATGCTGAGCCACGACATGCGCACGCCGCTGCAGACCATCCAGCTCACGGCGTCGTATCTTGCCGCCCTCAATGCAGGCGAGGCCGTATCGGGGGCCGCCGCTCGGCTGATCCGAAGCGGCGGCCGCATGCAGGGCCTTCTCGATGATCTCTGCGATTTCAATCGAACCCAGCTCGGGCTGGGCATCAACGTCGTTCCCCGCAATATCGATCTCGCGCACGTGCTCGTCAATGTGGTGGACGAGTTGCGGGCCGGTCATCCGGATCGCGAAATTACCGTCGATATGCGCGGTGATCTCCGGGGTGAGTGGGACGAGCAGAGAATGCAGCAGTTGCTGAGCAACCTGGTGGGCAATGCCATCAAGTATGGCGCGCGCGATACACCGGTGCGGGTGGTGGCCACGACGACCGGCGATGAAGTGTTCGTCGAGGTCGGCAACAGCGGGCCGGCGATCGATCCGCGCATGCTCGACCGCATTTTCGATCCGCTCGAGCGCGGGGAAGAGCGTCAGGGAAGGACGGGTGACGATGCCGGCCTGGGGCTCGGCTTGTTCATCGCGAGGGAAATCGCCAAGGCGCATCGCGGCCGGATCGACGCGCGCTCCGATCAGACGGAAACCGTGTTCGCGGTGCGGCTGCCGAGAAGTGTATGAAGCGGGGAGCGCGGGCCGGGGGATGATTCCCCGTCGGGCTTGCGGTCGGCGGTGGCGAGAGGCCGCTACCGGCCAGAAGCCGCCTTGCGTGCTTCGCCACCCGGCGTCTGCGTCTGCTTGCCAACCCGAATCAGCCACGCTGACGCACGATTGAGCGCGCGTGGCGCACGACCGTTGTCACCGAAAGCCTCTGTCGATGGGCGAATTTTGTCCGGCCTAAAATCTCCTCGATCGATGTACGGGCAGGTCAAAGCCAACGGAGCGCTGAGTGACGGTCATCGCACAACTTTCCGATATTCATGTCCGGCCTCACGGCGTCCTGTATCAAGACGCCGTGGATTCCAATGTCATGTTTTCGGCAGCCGTCGATTCGCTGAACCGCATTCGACCTGAGCCAGATCTGGTCGTCATCTCCGGCGACCTGACGGACGAGGGCACCGAAGACGAGTATCGAAAACTTCGCGAACTGCTCGTCGAGTTGAGGCGACCGTTCGTGGTTCTGCCGGGTAATCACGACGACCGTGGCAATCTGCGAGCCGCGTTCCCGGATCACGCGTGGCTTCCGGACGAGGGCGCACTCTCGTTCGCGCTGGACGTGGGCGAACTACGCGTCGTGGCGTTGGACACCTCCGTTCCAGGGCTACATCACGGTGAACTGGACGCCGAAACCCTGGCGTGGCTCGACACTGAACTTGCCGAGCATCGCAATCGGACCGTGGTTATCGTCATGCACCATCCACCGTTCATGACCGGCATTCCTTATCTCGACATCTACGGGTTGCGAAATGCGGAGGCATTTGCCGCGGTTCTTGCGCGGCATAGCAACGTAGATCGCATTCTTGCCGGGCACGTCCACCGGTCGATGCAGACGCGTCTTGGGCGCGTTCCGGTACTCACCTGCCCGAGCACGACCACTCAGATTGCGCTGCGCGTTGAAGCGGACGCGCAGCCCGCTTCTTTTCTCGAACCCCCTGCATACATGCTGCATCGCTGGGCAGATCGAGGTCAGCCAGCGGTCTCCCACTTGTGTTACGTGGGGCACTTCGAGGGCCCGTTCCCCTTCGCGTAAGCGTCCCCGTCGAGGACACGGCGGTCGATGACGTACGAGGCATTGGCACGACATGGACAGGCCATGCCGCTTGTTACCCCGGAGCAGGCGATCGACCGGCGTTACCACCGGCGCGTCGCCGCGCCGGCAGGCGCGCCGCCGTCAATGCGCGTCGACGAGCCGCGGATCGATGTACGCGTCGACGTCCTGCGACTGCTTGTACACGGCGTTACGCACGTTGAACGCATTCGCGTTGCGCGTCGAGCCGTAGATCGAATCGAGCCCGTCGCCCTTGCGGAACGCGCGCTTCGCGGCCGCTTCGTCGAGCAGATGCGTGCCCTTCAGCAGCGGAAGGTATTGCGCCGGCGCGAGCCCGACGCGTGCCGACATGATCTTGACCGCATCGGCCTGCGTCTTCGGATCGTTGATGTAGGCGACGCAGCGATACCAGACCTTGACCACCTTCGCCCAGTCGGCCCGGCGCGCGGCGAGGCTCGCCGGCGCGACGGTGATCGCATCGTAGATCAGCCCCGGCGCATCCGCCGACGTGAAGATCGCGCGTGCGCCCGGCGCGCGTTTCAACGCCTCGCCCGCATTCGGTTGCCACGCGGCCACCGCCGCGATGTCGGCCGACGAACCGAGCACCTGCGGCAGCTCGTTGGTTTTCGCATTCACGAGCGTGACGTCGCCGTCCTTGAGCCCGTGCTTCTGCAGCGCGGTTTCGAGCAGCAGGTGATCGACCAGGCCGAGCTCGACGCCGACCTTCTTGCCCTTCAGCGCCTCGACGGTGCGCAAGGGCGGCTTCGCGACGATCATGTCGTTGCCGGCCGAGTAGTCGGTCAGCAGGATCATCACGTTCTTCGCGCCGGACGCGCCTGTTACCAGCGCATCGCCGTTGGTCGCCGCGACCGCATCGAGCTTGCCTGCGGAAAACGCGTCGAGCGACGCCGAATAATCGAACCACTCGAAATCGACGTCGACGCCGGCCTCCTTGAACCAGCCCTTGTCGAGCGCGACCTGGAAGGCGACCCAGCCGGGCCAGTCGCTGTAGCCGATCTTCAGCGGTGCGGCAGCCTGCGCGGCAGGCGCCGCCCATAGCGTGGCGGCCGCAACGGCGGCGCCCAATGCATGACGGATGAAACGGAAGGACGGCAGGCGGCGGAACGCCGGGGCGGGACGGGTCATCGTTGTTCTCCAGGAGACCGGGATCGGGATCGTCGATACGGATCGTGCGTGAGCACACGTTCCGACTGCATGGCCGGTTCCTGCGGATGCGGAACGAACGAGGCGGCCACGGAGAGGCGCGACGGCTGTTGCCATCGCCAATCTCCCGGGCTTTTGTCCCGCCGTGTAGCGCGTGCGCATCCGGTCTCGCGAACGGATGAACCCGCGCCGGGCTGCTCTCGGACCAGACGCTCGATGAACCGGAACCCTAGCACCCCTAAGATGCGACGCCGCCGCACCTCTCGGCGTCATGCCGAGCGAGAAGCGTGCCAATGGCACGCGGCCATCCGATTCAACGTCGGCGCAAGGGGCGCTGAAGTTCGATGAAACGGGCGGCGAACAGCGCGTGCAGTACGCGTCGGAGCAGGTCGAGCTTGTTCATGAAGGATCGTGCGTGAGATGACGGTGCACGGATTCAGCAATAGCCATGCCATCGCGGAGCGCGCAGTGTGCGAGCACGCGACGCGCACTGCGCCGGTGCGCGGTTGCGTGCGCATGGTGCGCCGCACGCCCGCCGCGAGGGCAAGAAAATGCGTCCGCCATTCGGATGCCATGCATCATCGCGCCGCCGAGCCGCGTCGTGTGGTCATTGGGCAGCGCCTGGCACGCAACTCGCTTATTCGACGCTCGAGAGGTGCGAAGCAATTTGCATCATCTTCAGGATCGCTAGGGTTCCGGTCGTGCGGCATGTGCCGTGCGATGTCTGGTCCGAGAGCAATCCGGTCTTGCCTTCGCCTCGATGAGAGGAAACGGCGAGGCTCCACGGAGGGATAAAAGCCCGGGAGGTCGCGATGTCGTTCGGTCGCCCTCTCACGCCTTTTATCAACCGACCCCGGAGCCGCCATGTCGCCGAGCCCTCAAGCCATTCTTGCCCCGCCGCCGCACGTCGCGTGGGAAACGCTGATTCCCGCCGGAACCCACTGGTCCGGCATCCTGCGCCGCGGCCTCGCGCTGCGCATCGTCGACGTCGACGGCGGCGCGAACCTCTCCGCCGTCTTTCATCGCCAGGAAGACCTGCTCGAACGCTACAACATGGCCGACACGCTGAAGGCGCAGCACACCGCGCATCTCACGCGCGGCCATGCGCTGTATACGGACATGGGCCGCGTGATCGCGTCGATCACGGCCGACACGCTCGGCTGGCACGACCCGCTCGGCGGCGTCGGCGATGCGCGGCTGTTCGCGCACAAGTACGGCACGTCGTCGTACCAGGCTGATCGCAACGCGATGATCCGCAACGGCCGCGACAGCCTCGTGCTCGAACTCGCGAAATACGGACTGTCGGCGCGCGACCTCGCCGCGAACGTCAACTTCTTCAGCAAGCTGGACACGCGCGACGACGGCGCGCTCGATTTCGTTTCCGGACATTCGCCGGCCGGCAGCGCGTTCGACCTGCGCTTCGAGATGAATACGCTCGCGGCGTTCTCGACCGCGCCGCATCCGCTCGATCCGCGTCCGGACTATGCGCCCAAAGCCGTGAAGCTGATCGCGTACCGCGCGTATCCGGCCGACGGTGCCGCGCCCGACGACGACCCGTGCCGGCGCGCATGCGCGGAGAACACGCGCGGCTTCGCCAACACCGACCGTCTGTTCGCATGAGGAGCGAGACCATGCCGATCACCGAAAGCCGTCTCGATCCGCGCGACGCGATCCACGACGTCACGCTGAACGCGGGCGACCCGTGGTTGCACGACCTGAAGCGCGGGCAGATCTTCCGCATTCTCGACCTGGAAGGCAACCAGGCCGTCGACACGCTGTTCTACCGCACCGACGATCCCGAAGAGCGCTACAGCGCGCAGGACACGATCCGCGCGCAGCGCAACCTGTACCTGAGCGCGGGCAGCGTGCTCGTGTCGAACCACGGCAACCCGATGGCGACGATCGTCGCCGACACGTGCGGCCGTCACGATACGCTCGGCGGCGCGTGCGCGGCCGAGAGCAACACGGTGCGCTATGCGCTCGACAAGCGCTACATGCACAACTGCCGCGACAGTTTCCTCAACGCGATCGCGCACTGCACGTGCGGCGCCGGCGCGCGGCTCACCAAGCGTGACCTGGTCGGCAACGTCAACTTCTTCATGAACGTGCCCGTCACACCGCTCGGCGGGCTCACGTTCGAGGACGGCATCTCCGCACCCGGCAAGTACGTCGAGATGCGTGCGGAGATGGACGTCACGGTGCTGATCTCGAACTGCCCGCAACTCAACAATCCGTGCAACGGCTACAACCCGACACCCGTGCGCCTGATGGTGTGGGAGGCGGAATGAACGGCCCCCACGCGCACTTGCTTTGCATGGGGCCGGAGTATGCGCTGAAGCGCTACTCCGGGCCGACACGTTCGCTGCGGGAGGCAACATGAGATTCGCCAAAGTCCTCGTCGCGAACCGCGGCGAAATTGCCTGCCGCGTGATCCGCACGCTGAAGCGCCTCGGTATCGCATCGGTCGCGATCTATTCGGATGCCGATCGCGACGCGCGCCACGTGGCGCTCGCCGACGAAGCCGTACGCGTCGGGCCCGCGCCGGCGGCCGACAGCTATCTGAACGTCGCGGCGATCCTCGCCGCCGCGCGCGAGACCGGCGCGCAGGCCGTGCACCCCGGCTACGGCTTCCTGTCCGAGCATGCGGCCTTTGCCGACGCATGCGAAGCGGCAGGCCTGCGCTTCATCGGGCCGCGCGGCGACCACATGCGCGCGTTCGGCCTCAAGCACACCGCCCGCGAACTCGCGGCCGCGCACGGCGTCGCGTTGCTGCCCGGCACCGGACTGCTCGACGACGTCGCGACGGCGCTTGCCGAAGCCGACGCGATCGGCTATCCGGTGATGCTGAAAAGCACCGCGGGCGGCGGCGGCATCGGCATGTCGCTGTGCCGCGATGCCGCGCAGCTCGGCGCGGCGTTCGAATCCGTCGCGCGGCTCGGCGCCACGAACTTCGCGCATGCGGGCGTCTATCTCGAGAAGTTCGTCGAACATGCGCGACACATCGAAGTGCAGATCTTCGGCGACGGTCGCGGCGGGGCGCTCGCGCTCGGCGAACGCGATTGCTCCGTGCAGCGGCGCAACCAGAAGGTGATCGAGGAAACCCCCGCGCCCGACCTGACCGACGCCGAACGCGATGCGCTGCACGCGAGCGCGGTGCGGCTCGCCCGCGCGGTGGGCTACGCGTCGGCCGGCACGGTCGAATTCGTGTTCGACGCGAGCACGCGGCAATTCTATTTCCTCGAAGTGAACACGCGGCTGCAGGTCGAGCATTGCGTGACCGAGGCCGTGACGGGCGTCGATCTCGTGGAATGGATGATCCTGCAGGCCGAGGGCGACCTGCCGCCGCTCGACACGCTCGCCGTCGCACCACGCGGCGCGAGCATCCAGGTGCGGCTGTATGCGGAGGATCCGCACAAGCAGTTCCAGCCGAGCGCCGGGCTGCTCACGCACGTGGCGTTTCCGGACAACGTGCGGGTCGACGGCTGGATCGAGGCAGGCACGGAGATCAGCGCGCATTACGATCCGCTGCTCGCGAAGCTGATCGTGCGCGGCGACACGCGGCGCGACGCGCTGGCCGCGCTGCGTGCCGCGCTCGACCAGACCGAGCTGTACGGGATCGAGACCAACCTCGACTACCTGCGTGCCGTCGTCGGCTCCGACGCGTTCGCGCGCGGCGCGCCGACGACCGCCTTCCTGTCGCGCTTCGCGTTCGCGCCGCATACGATCGACGTGCTCGACGGCGGCGTGCAGACCACCGTTCAGCAGGCCCCCGGGCGGGTCGGCTACTGGAGCGTCGGCGTGCCGCCGTCGGGGCCGATGGACGACCGCGCATTCGACCTTGCTAACGCGCTGCTCGGCAACCCGCGTGACGCGGCCGGGCTGGAATTCACGATGGTCGGCGCGACGCTGCGCTTCAATACCGCGACGCTGTTCGTGCTCGGCGGTGCGCCGCTCGCGGCCACGCTCGATGGCGAAGCGGCGCCGTTCTGGCAGGTCGTGCGCGCACGAGCGGGCGCGGTCCTGAAGCTGGGCGGCGTGACGGGCGCGGGCGTGCGCGCGTGTCTCGCCGTCAAGGGCGGGCTGCAGGTGCCCGACTATCTCGGCAGCAAGGCGACCTTCACGCTCGGCCAGTTCGGCGGCCATGCCGGTCGCGCGCTGCGCAAGGGCGACGTGCTGCATCTGCACGCGCAAGCGGGGCGCGGCGATGCCGGCGCGACGCTGGCCGCGGCCGACATTCCCGCGCTGACGCATGCATGGACGCTCGGCGTGCTCGACGGTCCGCATGGCGCACCGGATTTCTTCACGCCGGACGACATCGCGATGCTGTACGGCACGCAGTGGACCGTCCATTACAACTCCAGCCGCACCGGCGTGCGGCTGATCGGCCCGAAGCCTCGATGGGCGCGTGCGGACGGCGGCGAGGCGGGGCTGCATCCATCGAACATCCACGACAACGCGTATGCGATCGGGGCCGTCGATTTCACCGGCGACATGCCGGTGATCCTTGGCCCCGACGGGCCGAGCCTCGGCGGCTTCGTCTGTCCGGTGACGGTCGTGCGCGACGAGTTGTGGAAGCTCGGGCAGTTGCGGCCGGGCGATACCGTGCAGTTCGTGCGCGCGGGCGTGTCGTCCGGAATATCGTTCGGGAAACCGGCTGCCGCGGTCGTGGAGGCGGCACATGACGTTGCCGCGGCTGCATCCGGCTCGTTCGACGATTGCGTGCTGCATCGCGATCCGTCGGCCGGCGGCGGCATCGGCGTCGTCTACCGGCGCTCGGGCGATCGCAACGTGCTGGTCGAATACGGGCCGCTCGTGCTCGACCTGAACCTGCGTTTTCGCGTGCACGCCCTGATGGGCTGGCTCGACGCGCACCGGTTGCCCGGCATGCTCGACCTGACGCCGGGCATCCGGTCGCTTCAGGTGCAGTTCGACGCGCGGACGCTACCGCTTGCCGCGCTGCTCGCGCATCTGCAGACCGCCGAACGCGAACTCGCCGACGTGGCCGACATGCGCGTGCCGAACCGCATCGTGCATCTGCCGCTGTCGTGGGACGACCCGTCGACGCGCGTCGCGATCGAGCGCTACATGCAGTCGGTGCGGCCCGATGCGCCGTGGTGCCCGAGCAATATCGAATTCATCCGGCGCATCAACGGCCTGGCGAGCATCGACGACGTGAAGCGCATCGTGTTCGATGCGCGTTATCTGGTGATGGGGCTCGGCGACGTCTACCTCGGTGCGCCCGTCGCGACGCCGATCGATCCGCGGCACCGGCTGGTGACGACGAAGTACAACCCCGCGCGCACCTGGACGCCGGAGAACGCGGTCGGCATCGGCGGCGCGTATCTGTGCGTGTACGGGATGGAAGGGCCGGGCGGCTATCAGTTCGTCGGCCGCACCGTGCAGATGTGGAATCGCCACCGCACCACGCGCGAATTCGAGGCCGGCAAGCCGTGGCTGCTGCGCTTCTTCGACGAGATCCGCTTCTACGAAGTCAGCGAGGCCGAGCTGCGTGCGCTGCGAGAGGATTTCATCGCGGGCCGCGCGACGCTGAAGATCGAGGAATCGGTGTTCGACCTGCGCGCCTACAACCGCTTCCTGCACGACGAGGCGGAGTCGATCGCCGCGTTCAAGGCGACGCAGCAGGCCGCGTTCGACGCGGAGCGCGAGCGGTGGCGCGTGGCCGGCCATGCGGAATACGTCGGCGAGGGGGAGCCGGGCGATGCGCAAGCGGAACGGGTAGCGGGCGCCCTCGACGACACGCAGCGGGCGATCGCCGCGGACGTGTCGGGCAGCGTGTGGAAAGTGCTGGTCGAAGCCGGCGAGCGCGTGAGCGCGGGGCAGGTCGTCGCGATCGTCGAATCGATGAAGATGGAGGTGGCGGTGACGGCAACGGAAGACGGCGCGATCGAGACGATCGATTGCGCGCCCGGCATGGCGGTGGTGGCCGGCCAGCGGCTGATGGTGATGAAGGCGGGCGCCGCCGAGGAGGTCGCATGAGCACGACGGAACGCTCGATCCTGCGCGGAGTGCATGCGATTGCCGCGCTGCGCGCCCGCTACGCGGCGGGGGACCTGACGCCGCCTGCGCTCGTCGACGCGATCGCCGCGCACTTCGATGCGGGCGACCCGCACCATGCGTGGATCCGGCCGCTCACGCGCGACGAGATGATGCCGTACGCCGACGCGCTGGCCGGATGCGACATCGCGTCGTTGCCGCTGTACGGCGTGCCGTTCGCGATCAAGGACAACATCGACCTCGCCGGCATCCCGACGACGGCCGGCTGCCCCGCCTACGCGTACACGCCGGCACGCAGCGCGCCCGTCGTCGAGCGGCTGATCGCGGCCGGTGCGATTCCGGTCGGCAAGACGAATCTCGACCAGTTCGCGACCGGGCTCTCGGGGCAGCGCTCGCCTTACGGCGCGTGCCGCAATGCGCTCGACCCGCGCTACGCGTCGGGCGGCTCGAGTTCCGGGTCGGCGGTGGCCGTCGCGCTCGGGGTCGCGACGTTCTCGCTCGGTACCGACACGGCCGGCTCCGGGCGCGTGCCGGCCGCCTTCCACGGGCTCGTCGGGCTCAAGCCGACACGGGGCGTGCTGAGCACGCTCGGCGTGGTGCCGGCCTGCCGGTCGCTCGATTGCGTGTCGGTGTTCGCGCGTTCGGCGGACGACGCGCGCGTCGTGTTCGCCGCTGCGCACGGCGTGACGGAAGGCGATCCGTACGGGCGCGCATGGCAGCCGCTGCTGGGTGCGGACGGGTTGCGCGCGCAGCCGGCGCGGCCGCTCGGGCAAGTGCGGTTCGGCACACCGCGTGCGGACCAGCTCGAATTCTTCGGCGACGCATCGTATCGCGCGGCGTGGGGCGCGGCGCTCGAACGGCTGCGCGCGACCGGCGCGCGGGTCGTCGAGATCGACTTCGCACCGTTCCTGGCCGCCGCGCGGCTGCTGTACGACGGCCCGTGGGTCGCCGAGCGGCTCGCCGCGATCGGCGCATTCGCCGCGCGCGAGCCCGACGCGCTGCATCCGGTGATCCGCGAAATCGTCGGCGGCGCGGCGCGCTTCAGCGCCGCCGATGCGTTCGCCGCATTCGACCGGCTGGCGGCGCTGCGCGTCGACGCAGCCCGCGCGTGGGACGGCCTCGATGCGATCGTGATGCCGACCTCGGCGACGACCGCGACCGTCGATGCGCTCGAAGCCGATCCGATCGCGATCAATTCGCGCTTCGGCTACTACACGAACTTCGTGAACCTGCTCGACCTGTCGGCGATCGCGATGCCGGCGGGCACGTGCCTGACCGGGCCGCATGCGGGCTTGCCGTTCGGGATCACGTTCGTCGGGCGTGCGCACGACGATGCGCGGCTGCTCGATCTCGCACACGCGTGGGGCGACGGCGTTGTCGCTGCCGATGACGGTCGGCCGCCTGCGGCCACAGTGTCGGCGCGTGTCGCAGCCGCGGGTGTCGTGCGGGTGGCTGTCGTCGGCGCGCATCTGCGCGGCGAACCGTTGAACGGGCAGCTCACGCAGCGCGGCGCGCGCTTCGTCACCGCGACCACCACCGCGCCGGCCTATCGCCTCTACGCGCTGTCCGCGGAAGCAAGCGGCGGTGTCGCGAAACCGGGCCTCGTGCGTGTGCCGAACGATGGCGCACCGATCGCGGTCGAGGTCTGGGAGATGCCGGTCGACGCGTACGGCAGCTTCGTCGCCGGTATCGCGGCGCCGCTCGGCATCGGCACGCTGACGCTCGCCGACGGTACGCGCGTGCAGGGCTTCCTGTGCGAAAGCGTGGCGCTCGACGATGCGCAGGACATCACGCGGTTCGGCGGCTGGCGGGCATACCGCGCGCAGGCAGCCAGCGGCGCATTGCAATGAACGCCCGGTCGCGCGATGCCGCGGCATCCGCGCGACCGGCACCCGAAACGATACGGAGATTCCGATGACAACGACCCGCAACACGACCGGCTGGCTCGCGGTGCGCCGCGAGCTGACGACGCGCGGCCAATGGACGCTCGGGCTGGCGTCCTTCCTGCTGCCGTTCGCCGTCTGGTGCCTGATCAGCTACGTCCCGTTCGTCTGGCATCCGCAGATGCGCATCACGAATCCGGGCAGCGTCGACTATTTCCAGACCGGCATGCAGATCGACCGCGACGTGTTCGACGACGAGCTCGCGCATGCGCGTGCGGCGCACGCGGCGGTGCCCGAGGGCGAGCGCGCGAATCCGGTCTACCTGCCGGCGCCGCACCAGGTATTGCGCGCGTTCTACACGGCGTTCACGACGCCGCCCGCGTCGCGCGACGGCGTGTGGCTGCACGAAAGCCTGTGGCACAGCATCCGCATCATCTTCTGGGGCTTCGTGATTTCGTCCGCGATCGGCGTGCCGCTCGGCATCGTCTGCGGCACCTTCAGTGCGCTCGCGCGGCTGCAGGAGCCGTTCCTGGAGTTCTTCCGCTACCTGCCCGCGCCGGCGTTCGGCGCGCTGATGGTCGCGATTCTCGGCATCTACGACGCGCCGAAGATCGCGATCATCGTGATCGGTACGCTGTTCCAGCAGGTGCTGATCATCGCGAACACCACGCGCAAGCTCGAATACGGGCTGTTCGAGGCCGCGATGACGCTCGGCACGAAGAAGCTGAAGCTGCTCACGCACGTCGTGATTCCGGGCGTGCTGCCCGACCTGTATCGCGATCAGCGGATCCTGCTCGGTTGGGCGTGGACTTACCTGATCGTCGCCGAGCTGGTCGGCACGAGCTCGGGCATCACGTGGTACATCAGCCAGCAGGCGCGCTATCAGCATTTCGACAACGTGTATGCGGCGATCCTGATGATCGGGATCATCGGCCTCGGCACCGACATCGTGCTCGGGCTGCTCGGCCGCCGGCTCTTTCCGTGGGACCGCACGCTGAAAGCGTGACGTCCGCTCCCACGTACCCATCGACCGATTTTCGCAGAGGGCATCATGCAGAACCCGCAAGCCGTCCCCGATTACCTGATTCAATCCGATGCGGTGCGCGAGCGCTTCGCGCGGCTGAAGGCCCGCGACGTGATCCTCGACGTGCGACACGTCGGCAAGCGTTTCGCGACGCCGCAGGGCGAGTGCGTCGCGCTCGACGACATCAGTTTCCGCACGCACCGGCGCGAGTTCGTGTGCGTGATCGGCCCGTCCGGCTGCGGCAAGTCGACGTTGATCCGGATCCTCGCCGGGCTCGACACGCAGACGAGCGGCGACGTGCTGCTCGACGGCAAGCCGGTCGACGGGCCGGGCGCCGATCGCGGGATGGTGTTCCAGGGCTATACGCTGTTTCCATGGCTCACGGTGAAGAAGAACGTGATGTTCGGCCTGCGCATGAACGGCAGCAGCAGCGGCGCGGCCGAGCGCGAGGCGCTGCAGTGGCTCGATCTTGTCGGGCTGACGCGTTTTGCCGACGTGTATCCGCACCAGTTGTCGGGCGGCATGAAGCAGCGCGTGGCGATTGCCCGTGCGCTCGCGAACCGTCCGCGCATCCTGCTGATGGACGAACCGTTCGGCGCGCTGGACGCCCAGACGCGGGCAAGGATGCAGACGCACCTGCTCGACATCTGGCGCAACATCGACGTGACGATCCTGTTCATCACGCACGACCTCGACGAGGCGATCCTTCTGGCCGACCGGATCCTGGTGCTGAAGGCGAATCCGGGCGGGGTGCAGGAGTTGATCGAAGTGCCGGTGCCGCGGCCGCGCGATTATTCGCAGGTCAATACGCCCGAGTTCATCGCGACGAAGGCGCGACTCGAAGCGCTGATTCATCCGAAGGAGACCGCGACGGCGGAAGACGACGGCATCAAGCAGCACATGATCCGGATGACGGACGTGACGGATAGCGTCGAATAGCGTGGCGCCGGCTCATGCCGTCACGCCAGAACGCCTGTCGCATCGGGCCTGCGATGTTTCGGGTTGGTGACTGCATCGACGGGCGCGTCAGGAAAATGCCGCCAACTTGCTTACATCCGGATTAATTTTGTCCACGCTGACTGGACCTCGACTTCCCACGGTAAGCTGATGCATTCCTGATCGATTCTTCGGCTTGCGGGAGAAAGCGATGAAGGTGACCATTGCGTACATCGAAGAACCGCCATTCGGCTGGACCGAAGCGGATGGCACCGCGACCGGTGCCGATCTAGAGCTCGCGGCGACGATCCTCCGGCAGATAGGCGTGACCCGGATCGAGTATTGCCCGACGACGTTCGGCGAATTGCTGCCCGGCGTTGCATCAGGTCACTGGGACATGAACGTACCGCTCTTCGTGACGCCGCAGCGCGCCCATACCGTCGCGTTCAGCGTGCCGGTGTGGGGGATCGAAGACGGTTTTCTGGTTCGCCCGGGAAATCCGAAGGCGCTCAGGCGTTATGCGTCGATTGCCGAACGTCCTGACGCGCGCCTCGGCATCATTGCCGGACAGGTCCAGCACGATTCCGCGATCGCGGCGGGCGTGAGCCGGCGGCAAATCGTCGTCTTCGAACAGCAGGCCGACGCGATCGCGGCCGTTCTTTCCGGCGTGGTCGATGCGTATGCGAGCACCGCGTTGGGGAATCGAATCGTGGCGGGCCGGATAGGCAGCGCGCTGATCGAGGCCGTCGCGCACGAGTCGGATGTCGACGGCAGCCCGCGGACGCCTCCGCTGGGCGCGTTTTCATTCAACCGGGAACACGGGGATCTGCTGGCGGCGTTCAATCAGCGACTTCGCTCGTATCTCGGCTCGCCGGACCATCGCGCTCGCATGGCGAGATTCGGGCTGACGGCGCGCGAGATCGATCCGGCCGTCTTGCAGACGGGATAGGTCGGCACTCGGCCGGCAAGCGTCGCGCGACGGATGATGGAACGGTCAGCCGGCGCCGACGAATTCCGCGGCGGCAGCGCGCGCGATGTCGCGATCGTGGATCTGCACCATTCGCGACGATCAGGTTGCCGAACCTCTTGCCGACGCGGCCGGCACCCACGATGGTCAGCCGAGATATCGCGATTTCCCGGCGACGGCCCGAAGGCCGTCGCGCCGTTGTGGCCGTCAATCGTGCCTGATCGCGATGGTCTTGAGCGCGGTAAAGCCGAGCAACGCTTCAAAGCCTTTCTCGCGGCCATATCCGCTTGCCTTCACGCCGCCGAACGGCAGTTCCACGCCGCCGCCCGCGCCATAGTTGTTGATGAAGACCTGTCCGGCCTGCAGCTTGCGCGCGAGGCGCAGCGCACGTGCGCCATCCCGCGTCCAGACGCCGGCGACGAGGCCGTACTGCGTGCCGTTCGCGAGCGCGACCGCCGCGTTCTCGTCGTCGAACGGCATGGCCGCGAGCACGGGGCCGAATACCTCTTCCTGCGCGAGTTCGCTGTCGGGCGGTACGTCGCGGAACAGCACCGCTTCCTGGTAGTACCCCGAACCCGATGCGCCGGCCGCGATGGTGCCGCGCGCCGCCACCCGAATGCCGTCGGCCTGCGCACGCTCGACGATGGCCCGGACCCGCGCATGCTGCCTGGCGTTGACGAGCGGCCCCATCTCCAGATTCATCGACGGCGGCCCGGAACGCAGCCGCGCGAACTGCTGCGCGAGACGATCGAGCACGCGCTCGTAGACGGTGCGCTGGACGAGCAGGCGGCTGCCGGCCGAGCAGGTCTGGCCCGCGTTCTGCACGATTGCATTGACGATGACGGGCAGCGCCTGGTCGAGGTCGGCATCGTCGAACAGCAATTGCGGCGACTTGCCGCCCAGCTCGAGCACCGCGGGGCAGTGACGCTCGGCCGCCGCGCGCCCGACCAGCGCGCCCGTTCCGGTCGACCCGGTAAACGAGATGTGACGAATGCCGGGATGGGCCGACAATGCCGCGCCGGCTTCGCCGCCCAACCCCGTGACGACGTTGACCGCGCCGGCCGGAAAGCCGACCTCCGCCGCGATTTCGGCCAGCCGCAGAATGGACAGGCTCGCATCCTCCGCCGGCTTGACCACGCACGCATTGCCGGCGGCGAGCGACGCACCGACCGAGCGGCCGTAGATCTGCATCGGGTAATTCCACGGAACGATGTGGCCCGTCACGCCGATCGGTTCGCGCACCGTCAATACCGTGAACCCGGCGGTGTAGGGCAACGTGTCGCCGTGCAGCTTGTCGACGCAGCCGGCGTAGTACTGAAGGTAGCGCGCGAGCACCGCCGCGTCGGTACGCGCGGTGTTCAGCGCCTTGCCCGTGTCGCGCGCTTCGAGCTGCGCGAGTTCGTCCGCATGCTGCGTGACGGCCGCGGCGTACGCGAACAGCAGGTTGCTGCGCTCGACCGGCGACAGCTTCGCCCACGGGCCGTCGAGCGTGTCGCCCATCGCGCGCTGGGCGGCGGAAACGGCGCGCTGTACGTCGGTCGCATCGCCGCGCGCGATCGTCGCGAACGCTTCGCCGGTGCTCGGGTCGACGACGTCGATCCGCTCGCCGGTCGTCGGCGCGACGCGGACGTTGTCGATGTAGTGATCACATTGCATGGGTCATTCCTCGATCGATGCGGGATTCGCGATGGTGTGCGCTATCGCGGCGCCCAGTTCCGCGGTGCTGGCCGTGCCGCCCATGTCGCGGGTGCGCGGGCCGGCGACGAGCACGGATTCGATCGCCGCGACGATTGCGGCGGCCGCGGCTTCGTAGCGCGATTCGCCGCGACCGAGGTGCTGGAGCAGCAACGCGGCCGACCAGATCTGCCCGATCGGATTGGCGATGCCGCGGCCGGCGATGTCGGGCGCCGAGCCGTGCACCGGCTCGAACAGCGACGGGAAGCGGCGCTCGGGGTTCAGGTTCGCGGACGGCGCGATGCCGATCGTGCCGGTACAGGCGGGGCCGAGGTCGGACAGGATGTCGCCGAACAGGTTGGAGGCGACGACGACGTCGAAGCGATCCGGATTCTGGACGAAGTGTGCGCACAGTATGTCGATGTGATATTTGCGCGTTTCGATGTCCGGGAACGACCGCGCGATTTCCGCGAGGCGCTCGTCCCAGAACGGCATGGTGATCGAGATGCCGTTGGATTTCGTCGCGGCCGTCAGCTGCTTGCGCGGGCGCGAGCGGGCGAGCTCGAACGCGAACCGGAGCACGCGGTCGACGCCGACACGCGAGAAAACCGACTGCTGCACGGCGATTTCGCGGTCGGTCCCGGTGAACATCCGGCCGCCCACCGACGAATACTCGCCTTCCGTGTTCTCGCGCACGACGATGAAATCGATGTCGCCGGGCCGGCGTCCGGCGAGCGGCGCGGGCACGCCCGGCATCAGGCGCACCGGACGCAGGTTCACGTATTGATCGAACTCGCGCCGGATCTTGATCAGCGATTCCCATACCGCGACGTGATCCGGCACGATGTCGGGCGCGCCGACCGCGCCGAAGAAGATCGCGTCGTGCGCGCCGATCTGCCGCGCCCAGTCGGCCGGCATCATCGTGCCGTGGCGAACGTAGTGATCGGTACACCAGTCGCCGAACTCGTCGAACGCGAGCGGAATGTCGAAACGGTCGGCGGCAGCGCGCAACACGCGCATGCCTTCGGGCATCACTTCCTTGCCGATGCCGTCGCCGGCGATGACGGCGATGCGGTGCGGGTTCTTCATATGGCGGGAAGCCTCCATGACGAAGCTGGCGTCCCGCACGGGAGGGGCTGACACGGGGAGCGGCGTGAACCGCGCAGCGTCGAACGGCCGCGCGACCTGCGATACGCGACGCTGCACCGCTCACGTCGGATCGCGTCGCCGTGTCTCCTGCGTCTCTTCCGTTGCGGTAACCGGCGGACTGTTGAATCGGTCCGTCGAATCTACTTCTTCGCAGGCGCGGGCAGGAAGTGCGGATCCGCGAACGGGACCTTCGAAAATCTGCAACACGCCGGCGAGCGCGGGCGCGGGGCGGCGTATCAGTCGACCGCCTGCCCGGCTTCGCCGGACACGAGCGAAGGCGGCGCGAAGGACGCGAGGAACTCGAACAGCTTGCGCGTCGGCAGCGGCACGGCGCCCGCGCGGATGCCGACCGACATGACGCGGTTGGCCCACGGATCGTTCAGGCGAATGAAGCGCAGGCGCATCGGTTCGCGAAACAGCGCGACCGCGCGCTCGGGCAGGATGCCGATGCCTTGCCCCGCGGCGATCAACCGGCACATCGCCTCGAAGCTCTGCACCTGCACGCGGAAGCGGACCGACTTGCCGAGCAGCGCCGCTTCCCTGACGAGCGAGCGCGTCAGTTCCGAGCGGTCGTCGAGTGCGACCAGATCGTGGTCGAGCAACGCGCTGAAATCGATCGACTCGCCGGTCAGCGGGTAGTCGTCGGGCACGACCACGCTGGCCCGGTCCATGCAGTAGGGCGCGAGATGGATCCCTTCGGTCGCGGTGCGCGACGTGACGATCCCGACGTCCGCGCGGCCTTCGCGCAGCGCCTGCAGGATGTCGGCGCTTCTCAGTTCGCTGATCTGCAGCTTGATGTCGCGATAGCGCTGCGAGAACGCGCGCAACTGATCGGGAAGATCCTGGCTGATCGCCGAGATGTTCGCGAAGACGCGGACGCGGCCGACCGCGCCTTTCGTATAGTCGGACAACTCGCTGTAGATCGCATCGGTGCGCAGCAGCAGGTCGGTCGCGTGACGCAACAGCGCTTCGCCGGCCGGCGTGAGTTCGACGCCCGCCACCGTGCGGTTCAGCAGCACCACGCGAAAGTGATGCTCGAGCAGCGCGATGCGGCGGCTCGCGGTGGAAAGCGACATGTGCGACTGCTGCGCGGCGCGCGACAGGCTGCCCAGCTCGGATGCACGGACGAACAGGGCGAGGGACGTGAGATCGAACAAGCGCGGACTCCGGTTGAAACTGCGGCCAGTATGTCATCCATCGATGCGCTCCATGGTGCCGGGCGAAGTGGTGCTAACCCTGAGCGGCCGCGAATGGTGCGCCGCACACCGCGACGCCGCGATCATCCCGCGGCTGCCCGTGTCGCGCGGGCGATCGGCGCTAGAATCCGTTTTTCCGGTGGCTTGTGCGTTGCACCGTACGATGGCCGGCGCGGGCATGCGTTCGAGATATTCGAAGTGCCGCTTGAAGGATTTCGCATATCGGGCGGCCGGGGCAGCCGGTAGATTCGAACGGTCCCCTGTCGCACACACTTATCTCGACAGCGACTGCACGCGGGGCCATCCATGAACTTTCGGAGACAAACGTGGAAATCGACGCGACCTGCGATCCGGGCGACCTCGCCGCCGCGGCATCGGCGCACGACCTCGCGCAGGAGGACCGGATCTTTCGTCGGCTGGCCGTGCAGATCCTGCCCATCCTGATGTTCGCGTACGTCACTTCGTACATCGACCGCGTGAACGTCAGCTTCGCCAAGCTGCAGATGAGCCAGCACCTGGGCTTTTCGGATGCGGTGTTCGGCTTCGGCGCCGGAATATTCTTTCTGGGCTACGTGATCTTCGAGGTGCCGAGCAACATGCTGCTGGTGCGGGTCGGGCCGCGGCGCTGGATCACGCGGATCGTCGTGTCGTGGGGCATCGTGTCGGGATTGACCGCGTTCGTGTCCACGCCGATGCAGTTCTACGTGATGCGCTTCCTGCTCGGCGTCGCCGAGGCCGGCTTCATCCCGGCCATCGTGCTGTACATGGCGCGTTCGTTCCCGGGGCGGCGGCGCGCGCGGATCCTGTCGATGTTCTACGCGGCGCTGGCGCTGGCCGGCCTGATCGGATCGCCGTTGACCGGCTTCATCCTGCAGTATTTCGACGGGGCGATGCAGATACCGGGCTGGAAATGGATCTTCATTCTCGAGGCGCTGCCGGCATTCCTGGCCGCGCTGTACGTATGGAAAGGCCTCGACGACGACGTCACGCGCAGCGCGCGCTTCTCGCACGCGGAGCGCGCCGTCCTCGCACGCGTACTGGCGGAAGACCGCGCGACGACCGAGTCCGTCGCGCACCGCGGCCTGTTCTCGAGCTGGCTCGTGTGGGCGTTCTGCGTGATCTACTTTCTCGACGTCTTCGCGATTTACGGCTATACGTTCTGGGCGCCGACGATGATCAAGCAGATGGGCATCGGCAGCGATTTCGTGATCGGCCTGCTCGCCGCGCTGCCGAACGCGGTGGCCGTGGTCGTGATGGTCCTGTTCGGGCGCAGCGCGGACCGGCGCGGCGGACGGCGGCTGCACGTCGCCACGCTTTTGCTGATGGGCGCGACGGGGCTCGGGCTGTCGGTCGTCTGGCACGATCAGCTGTGGCTCGGGATGTTCGCGCTTTGCATTGCGAACGCGGGGCTCATCTCGTTTCCGCCGCTGTTCTGGAGCATGCCGACCGCGGCGCTCGGCGCCGCGTCGGTATCGATGGGCATCGCGGTGATCAGCTCGTTCGGCAACCTCGGCGGTTTCTTCGGCCCCTATGCGGTCGGCTACCTGAAGCAGCTGTCCGGCAATCTCGCCGTGCCGCTGTTCCTGATGGTCGGGTGCCTGTTGCTGGGCCTCGTCCTCACGATGCTGCTGCCGGCGCGGCTGGTCGAGCGGTAACGACAATCCGGTTCGCCGCGGCGCAGCGCCGCGGCGCCTTTTTTGACGGGAATGACATGAAACAGCAGATTGGCCTGATCGGCGTGGGTTTGATGGGGCATGGTATTGCGCGCAACGTGCTGAAGCACGGTTATCCGCTCACGGTCGTCGAGCATCCGGGCAACCAGCCGCTCGACGAACTGCTGCAGGGCGGCGTCCGGACCGTGCGGACCGCGCGCGAACTGGCCGCGCAAGCGGACGTCGTCATCCTCTGCGTGACGGGTTCCCCCGAAGTGGAAGCGGTGCTCACCGGCGAGGACGGTGTGTTGGCCGGCCTGAAGGACAACGCGATTGTCGTCGATTGTTCGACCGCGGTTCCCGAGTCGACCGTCCGGATGGCGCGGCTCGTCGAAGCGGCAGGCGGGCGCTTCGTCGATGCGCCGATGACGCGCGGCGCCAGGGAGGCTCACGAGGGCCGGCTGAACCTGCTGGTCGGCGCGACGCCCGGGTTGTTCGCGGAGATCCGGCCGGTGCTCGCGTGCTTCGCCGAAAACATCACGCGCGTCGGCGATGTCGGGGCCGGCCACAGCATGAAGCTTTTGCACAACTATGTTTCGCTCGGGACCATCGCGCTGCTGTCGGAAGCCGTCGCGTGCGCGAAGCGCGCGGGCGTGGACGTCGCGGTGCTCGCCGACGTGCTCGCCAACGGCGGTGGCGGCGGCGCCGCGCTGAACCGGCTGCGTCCGTTCCTGGAGTTCGGCGACACGTCCGCGCTGCCGTTCCATATGGCGAATGCGCTGAAGGATCTGTCGTACTACTCGGCGATGGCCGAAGGCGTCGATGCAGCCCATGCGATCGCGGCGGCCGTCACGGATACGTACCGCGATGCCGTTGCCGGGGCCGGCGCGCATTGTCCGGTGCTGAAACTGACCGATGTGCTGATGGCGGGGCCCACGCGCGACGACGGCGCGTCGCTTTGAGTAGGCGGGCGGTCGTGCGTGCGGGGCAGGATCGCCGGAAAAGATCCGGGAACCCGTTTGTAGCGGGTGCGATGACCGATGACAAAAAGAACGAAATCGATTGCTGCCGTGGTAGCCGTACTGATCTGCGTCGGCCTGTTGCTCATGACCAAGGTGCACCTCGGGTATTACTCGCATGACAAGGCCATTGCCGACGATGCCGAAAAGATCACGATTCAGCGCTTCAACAGCAAGCAGTTCGATGCGATCTACGACAGCTTCGCCGAGAAAGTGAAGCAGGCTATTCCGAGGAAACGGGCCCTGGAAGCCATGCACGCCACCTTTGATCGTTTCGGGACATAGCCCGGTCGATCCGGAAATCGTCCGTGCGCACGCATGCTCCGGCCGCGCGTATGGTGCACCGCTTAGTCGGGTCTCGTAGCGTATGCACATACGTACGACGTCAACGTATGCGTCTCGGATATCGTGGTACGTGCAGCAGGAGCGGGAAGCCTAGTCCGGCGCGACCGACCGGGCGAACTCGACGAATTGCTCGACGCAGGTCGACGAAAACGGTTCGGACCACGTGACGACCAGCTCGAGCACGTGCGGCCTCGCCAGCGGCACGTAAGCGACGCCCGGGCGGTGCAACGTCGACGTGAAGCCGGGCACGATGGCGATGCCGCGTTCCGCCGCCACCAGCGACACCAGTGTCGTGATCTGCGACGCGGTCGGTCCTATCCGCGGCGTCACGCCTTCATGCGCGCACAGATCCTCGAGCGCGGCGTTCAGCGCGGAACCGTACCCGGAAGGGAACGTGACGAAGTTCTCCATCGCGAGTTCGCGGAACGCGATCGTCGCGTTGCCCGCGTATCGGCTCCGGGCCGGCACCGCGGCGACGAGCGGTTCCCGCGACACGACGAGGGAGCGGATGCGCTCGCCGGACGTCGTCGCCGTTGACCAGCCGAAGCCGATGTCCAGCGTGCCGTCGGCGATCTGCTGGCGCTGACTGGCGGTCGATACCTCCCGAAACGCCAACTCGACTTCCGGCATGCTGCGGCTCACGTTGCGGATGATGTCCGAAAACGCGTCGGACATCGGGATGGAGCTTGCATAGCCGATCACGACACGGCCGACCATACCCTGCGCCATCTTGCGCGCGGTCGCCTCCGCCTCGTCGACCGCATGAACGACGGTTCTCGCCTGTTCGAGAAACAGCGCGCCTGCCGGCGTGAGCTGCACCGCGCGCGTGGACCGCTCGAACAGCCGGATGCCGAGGTCGGCTTCCAGCGCGGCGATATGGCGCGTCAAAGGCGGCTGGGCGATACGCAAACGCAACGCCGCGCGTCCGAAGTGCAATTCGTCGGCGACGGTCACGAAATAGCGGAGGCGGCGTAGGTCGAGCATTTTTGTCGTTTCGGTATCAATGGCCACGAAAACAGTATTGGCACGCGTGCCGCCCGCTCGTCAGACTGTCACCCACATCAGAGAGGGCATCACCCGTGGGCAACAGAACCATCCGATTCGCATTTTTCCTGTGCGGGTTCGCGGCATTTATCAATCTTTATTCGACGCAGGGCATCCTGCACGAACTCGCCGCGGCCTTCAACGTGAGCGCCGAACAGGCCGGCCAGGGCATCAGCGCTACTACCTTGGCGGTTGCCATTATCGCTCCGTTCGTCGGTACGCTGGCCGCCCGCTTCGATCGCCGGACGGTCATTTCGTGCGCCGCCGTGGTGTGTGCGCTTCCCGTCCTGTGGTCGGGGCACGCGGCGCACTTTTCATCGTTTCTCGCCGCCCGCTTTGCCGCGGGCATGCTGATGCCGTTCATCTTCGCGATCTCGATCGCCTGTATCGGCGAGATCTTCAGCCACGACGCGGCGACGGAGGTCAGCGCACTGTTCGTCGCCGGTACGACGCTCGGCGGATTCGCCGGGCGCTTCGTGACCAATATCCTGACGTCCGCGTTCGGCTGGCGTCACGCGCTCGATTTCATCGCGTTCCTGTGTCTCGCGACGGGCCTCGCGATCCACGCGTGCCTGCCGAGGTCCGGCGTCGCGCGTCAGGATGGCGATGGCGTGGCGACGCCGCGCCGGAAGCTCTTGACACGCGGCCCGCTGCTGGCGTCGTTTCTGGTCGGCGCATGCGTGCTCGCATCGCAGGTCGCGACGTTCACGTTTGTCGGACTGCGGCTGGCCGGTGCGCCATTTGGCTTCGATACGGTCGAGATCGGCGCGATCTATGCGGTATTTCTCGTCGCGGTGGTCGTCACACCGCTCGCGGGCCGCGTCGCGGCGCAACGCGGCCCGCGCGATCTCGCGCTTGCGGCGACCGGGCTCGCGATCGTCGGTGCATTGCTCACGCTGTCGAGCAGCGTCAGTGCGATCTTGACCGGTCTCGCGCTCAGTTCAACCGCGGTGTTCGTCGAGCAGGCGTCGGCCAATGCGTTCATCTCGCGGGTGGCACGCGGGGCACGATCGACGGCGATCGGCATCTACCTTTCCTTCTATTACCTTGGCGGAAGTCTCGGCTCGGTCCTGCCTGTTCCCGCATGGAATCGCTGGGGCTGGGCGGGCTGCGTCGCGTTCGTCGTTGGCGCACAGGCGATCGCGGGCGCGCTCGTGTTTTTCTTCTGGCGCGGGACGCCGCCTGCCGGCGCAAGCAAATCTCGCTCGCCTGAAGTCAGGCCGACTCGGTAGTCGATTTCAACTCGCCGCGCGCACCCGCCGCTCCCGCGCTGTCCGCGGGATCATACCCGGCCGGCAACGCCACCCGCACATAAAGAAACGCACGCCGCTCCCGATCGGGCAGCACTTGCGGTCCGTAGCTGATCCTGACCGCTCCGTCGTCGATCTCCCCGGCCTGCGCGAAGCGCCACGCGCCGGGATCGCTGTCGAGCAGGAATTCGGCGCGCGCATACGCGTGCGGCTCGAACAGCGCGGGAATCGTCACCGTCCTGCCGTCGAGCTTGTCGAGCAACGCTTCGACCACGTTGAAGCCGTACCCGTCGCGCACGATGTCGCAGATGAAGCTGCCCGCGATACGCGGGTTCAGTTCGATCACGTGCGGCACGCGATCATGCACGATGCAGTCGAGATGCACGGGCCCCCACGTGAGCCCGGCGGCGGCCGTCGCACGCGTGCCGACGTCGATCAGCGCGCGCAGCGTGTCGGCGTCGAGATCGAGTTCGGACGTATAGCCGCGTTCGAGAAAGCCGGCGCCATGCCGCTTCAGCTTGCGCAGCGCGCCGACATAGCGGCCGTCGAAATACTCGACGCAGTATTCGCTGCCGTCCAGGAACTCCTCGATGACGACGCGTTCGGTCGCAAGCGACGGGGCATCGGCCCGCACGGCCGCGAGCGCGTCGAGCTGCGCGCGCACGGCGGCGATGTCCTCGCAGCGGCGCACGCCGTCGCTCGCGGAGCCTTCCGCTGGCTTGACGACGACCGGAAAGCGCAACGGCGCGGCCGCGGCCGCGAGCGCCGCCGGCGCGGCCAGCGTGCCCGCGACGAACTGCGCGGCCGGGATGCCGTGCGCGGCGAGCAGCGCCTTCTGGTTGGACTTCGACACCGCGTGCGCGACGTGCCGTGCATCGGGGCCGGGCAGCCCGAGCGCATCGGCGACCCACGCGGCGGTGCGCGCATAGGTGTCGTGCGCGGTCGTCACGCGCAGCGTGTCGAGTTCGTCCGGATAGCGCGCGCGCAGCCAGCCGGCGAGCTGGCCGGCGTCGGGCGCGAGGTTGACCGTCTCGACGCCGTCCGGAAACACGCCGTCGAGACGATGGCCGGGCGCGGTGACGACGGTCACGGCCACCTGGCGTGCGAGGGCGCCGCGCACCAGCGCGATGCTGCTGCCGGTGGCGCGTGCGCCGATCACGATGAGTCGCTTCATGAGGAATCCTTGATCGAGGGCGGAAGAGGAAAGCCGGCTAGCGTGCGCGCCTGCGCAGGCGCTGGGCTTCGAGGCGCGGCAGCAGATGCTGGACGACGCGCGGCAACGTATAGATCGGCAACTGCGCGCACGCGAACACGAGCGCCATGGTCGGCGTGGCGGCCAGCCCGAGCGCGGCCCACATCAGCCCGACGTTGCGGTTGGCGACGATCAGCGCGACGTTCAGGCGCGTGCGGACGTCGCCGGGCGTGAGCCCGTACGCGACGATCTGGAAACCCGCGTTGACGGCGAACGCAACGGCGATCGCGGCCAGTGCGCGGTGCGGTGCGTCGATGATCGACTGCTGCATGCCGGCCATCGTGCCGAGCGCGAATATCAGCAGCGCGACGACGACGATTGCGTCGATCGGCGTCGCATGGCGTGCGAGCCGCGCGCCGGCAAGGCGGCGCACGAGCAGCGCGACGCCCTCGGCGCTGCCGATCAGCAGCGCGAGCCGCAGCGCGAGGCTCGACGGCGAGATCGACACGGCCGCGTCGTGGCTGAACCACGCGGTCAGCAGCGGTGCGGTCAGCGGCACGAACACCATCGACGCGAGGGTCGCGACGAGCGCGACGCTTGCGTCGAGCGACAGCATCCGTGCGATCGTCGACGTACCGCTCGACGGCGGCGCGCAGTATGCGATCACCAGCGCGACGACCCAGTCGTACGGCAGGCCGGCGAGCCGCGCGGCGATGCCGAGCGCGACCGGGCACGCGATCATCGTCACGGCGGGCAGCAGCAGCGACACGGCCGGCCGCCGCGCGACCGCGCGCACCGCGCTCGGCTCGACCCGCAGCAGCGTGCCGAGCACGAACAGGAACACGGTAACGGGCATCAACGGCCGCGCGAGCGCCGCGAGCGGCGGCACCAGCAGCCCGAGGCCGACGCCGCACGCGAGCACGGTTGGGCCACGCCGCACCAGCGCGGCGATCAGTGCGCGCACGGACGAGCCTCGAGCCGGCGGCGAACGGGGGTGAAGCCGAAGCAGGCAGCGAATGGCATGCGGATTCCTTGAAAAGGGCCGGCCGGCAGGGAATACCCGCTAGGCTAATCCGGATGATTGGCGAAGTAAAATGATATAAACTGAATCAGTAACAAGAGAAACCGATATGAACATCCCTCTGCTCGAAACTTTCCGGGCCGTCGTGCAGGAAGGCAGCGCGTTGCGCGCGGCCGAACGGCTCGGCTGCACGCAATCGAACGTCACGGCGCGGCTGCGCCAGCTCGAAGAGTCGCTCGACGCGCCGCTGTTCGACCGGCACGGCAAGCGGCTGGTGCTGAACGACGCCGGGCGCCGGCTGATGCCGTATTGCGAGCGCATCCTGCGCCTCGTCGACGAAGCGACGCAGGTGGTGCGCGAAACGCCGGTCGCCCGCAGCTTCCGGCTGGGATCGATGGAGAGCACCGCCGCCACGCGGCTGCCGGCGCTGGCCGCCGCGCTGAAGGAGCGCGACCCGGCGCTCGGCCTCGCGGTGCAGATCGGCAGCGAGCCCGATCTGGCCGAGGCGCTGTTGCGCGGCCGGATCGACGCGGCGTTGACCGCCCGCGCGGTTGTCCGGCCCGGGTTGCGTTACGAGCCCGCATTCGCGGAAGACATGGTGCTGGTGAGCGCGGCGACCGTCACGCGCCGGCAGTTGCTGGCCGACAACACGGTGCGCTTGCTCGCGTTTCACGACGGCTGTCCGTATCGCGCGGTCGCGGAACACTGGCTGAAGGCGCGCGGCGTCGCGATCGAGTCGGTGTTGTCGTTCGGCACGTTCGGCGCGATTCTCGGCTGCGTGGCGGCCGGGATGGGTGTCGCGATCCTGCCGAAACGGATCACGACCGAGCACGTGGCGCGCAAGGAACTGCGCACGCACGCGTTCGACGATCTCGACAGCGTGACGACCTATCTCGTCACGCCCGACGAAGCGCCCGCGCTGCCCGAACTCGACGCGTTGCGCGCGGTGCTCGGCCGGCAGGCGGGTGCGCTGCTCGCGCGCTGACGCGGGACGATCCGGCCCTAGGCCGGCGCGACCGCGCGTTCGTCCGCGAAGAAGTCGGCCTCGATTTCGCGAATCCGCCGGCAATCCTCGAGCAGCCGCTCGAAGGTCGGGCTGTACAGGCCGACCGTGCCGAGGGCGGTCTGCAGGTCGGTGGTCACGCGCAGCGTGTCGCCGACCTTGATCCATTGCTTGAGCCCGACGAACGACGGCAGCGCCTGGATCGCCTGCCACGTGAAATCCTGCCGCAGCACGCCGTTGCGCGACGACAGCAGCAGCACGTGCCCGCAGTAGCCGCGAAAATCCGTCGGCGCGGTGATCTCGCCGAACAGCCGTTCCGGATGCAGCACCGCTTCGACGGCGGCCGACACGTGATTCTCGCCGCTGACCGCGCTCGTCAGCCGTGGATCGAGACTGCCGTGCAGCCGCGCGTTCAGCTCGACGATCGTCGGACCGTCGGCCGTATCGAACAGCTCCAGATGGGTCGGCCCGAAGCGCACGTCCAGCGCGTCGAGCACGTCGGCCGCGTAGTCGAGCAGCGGTGCGTAGCGCGGGTCGGCATGGTTCAGCACCAGCATCTTGTCGAGCCGCGGCGCGTGCGTGCGGTCGCGATGCACCTCCCACAAGCTGACCACGCGATGGCGGCCCTCGAACGACACCGAGTCGACGATGTATTCCTGCCCTTCGGAATAGCTCTGGATCACGATGTCGTCGTTCGGCTGGTTGTACAGCGAACGGGTCGCCAGCACGTCGCGCGCGGCGGCCTCGACCTGCGCGAGCGTCCGGCAGATCTTCACGCCGGTCACGCCCGCGCTGCGCGCCGGCTTCACGACGAGCGGCAGCGTGCCCTGCGCGCGCGCCCAAGCGAGCGCTTCGTCGACCGACGTGCTGTGGAAGTGCGCCGGCGCACGCAACCCGGCCGCGCGAATGCGCTCGTTCATCGCGAACTTGTCGCGTCGTGCGGCGGAGGTCGCGAGCGGGTTGCGATAGGGCACGTCGAGCCGCTCGGCGAGCGTGTCGGCCAGCTCGAGCGCCGCGTCGAGGCCGTGCAGCACCGCGCCGATCCGCAGGTCGGCCAGTTGCGCGAGCGTCGCGTCGATGTCGCCGCGATGCTGGACCTGGCGGACGTAGTCGGACGGCACGAACTGGTTCCGGTAGATTGCGGGCAGATCGGGGTCGCTGATCACATGCGCGCAACGGATGCCGTATGCGCGAAACGCGGGGGCCAGATAGGCGGCGGTCGACGCGCCGTCGACGATCAGGACGGTATCGATGAAGCGATGCTGCATGGATTCCTCGCTCGGATGGGGGCGGTTGAAGGACGTCGTGCGGCAGCGCGCTCAGGCCCGCGTGCCGGTAACGGGAGTGTCGCGGGGCCAGCGCACGGCCAGCACGACACAGATCGCGACGAGCACGGCCGCGACGGCGAACGCATGCGCGGCGCCGGCCACGATGGCCGCGCCCTGGCCGGCGACCAGCGCGCCGAGTGCCGCGACGCCGATCGCGGCGCCGACCTGGCGCGCGGTATTGAGAATCGCGGACGCGGTGCCCGAGCGGCCGGCCTCGACGCTGCCGAGCAGCGTCGACGTCAGCGCGGGAATCGCGATGCCGCCGCCGACCGCCATCGCCGCGAGCCCGGGCGCCAGCAGCGCATACGGCGTGTGCGCGGCGAGCGTTTGCCACAGCCACACGTAGCCGGCGAGCGACACGGCGAGCCCGACGATCACGGTCGCGCGAAACCCGTAGCGGACCGCGAGCCGTGCGCTCGCGATATTGGCGAGCATGATGATCGTGAGCGGCGCGAGCGCGAGCCCCGATTCGGTCGCCGTGAAGCCGCGCGCGTTCTGGAAATAGAGGCTGAGCGAGAAGATCAGCCCGTAGAACGCCGCATTCGTGATCGCGCCGATCGCGAGCACGCCCGGCACGCGGGCGATCCGGAAGAACGCGAGCTGCAGCATCGGCGCGGCCACGCGCCGTTCGATCGCGACGAACAGCGCACCGAGTGCGACCGACGCGAGCAGCGCGCCGGCCGCATGCGGGTCGCTTATCCCGTGCGCACCGGCGCGGATGATCCCGCCCGTCAGCAACCCGAGCACGAGTACCGCAACGATCTGGCCGGCCGGATCGAACAGCCGGGTGCGCGCGGCGGCCGAATCCCGCACGTGGCGCAGCGTGAGCCACAGCCCGAGCGCGCAGATCGGCAGGTTGATGAAGAAGATCGCGCGCCAGCCGAGCGAATCGATCAGCAGGCCACCGAGCGTCGGGCCGGCCGCGCTGATCGCGCCGCCCGTCGCGCTCCACCACGCGACGGCTTTCACGCGCGCGGCGGCGTCGTTCGCGCACGCATGCGTGATGAGCGCGAGCGACGTGGGCAGGATCATCGCGGCGCCGACGCCTTGCGCGACCCGCGCGGCGACCAGCGCCGCCAGCGACGGCGCGAGCGCGCAGCCGAGCGACGCGAGCAGGAACAGCGCAAGACCGTACGCGAACAGCCGGCGGCTGCCGAAGCGGTCGGCCAGCGTGCCCGACGTCAGCAGCAGCGCGGCGAACGACAGCGTGTACGCATCGACGATCCACTGCAGCCCATGAACGCTCGATCCGAACGCCTGACCGAGGCTCGGAATCGCGACGTTGACGACGGTCACGTCGAGCTGGACGATCGCGAAGCCCAGGCTCGCGGCCGCGACGGTCGGGAAGATGGCGCGCAGCGACGTACGCGGCGCAGTCGCGGCGGCGGCAGGTGGATGGTCGACGCGGTCGAGCGCCGGGGCGCGATCGTTCATCGCGGCTCCCGGTGCGGGCGGGACGTGTGCGACGTCGGGTGCGGCAGGCGGTATCGATTCATCTGGCGGGTTCCCGTAGGGCGGATAGAGGAAGCCGGCTGCCCGTCGGGCGCCGGCCGCATCGTCGAATCCGACAGAAAACTAGCATCGACCCGTTGGCGAATACAAATAATAAGCAGCGATTTTTTAACAAGTATTCATGTTAAGGGCAGGTGCAAACGACGTGAACCGGTTCCGCCCGGATTGCTGAACTTATATCGATAATTTTCGTTTGCAATCGAATTAATATCATTTCGCAATGCAATGACGGTCTTCTAGTCTTGTCGAGCGCTTCGCCCCGAGGACGGTGGAGCGCGGCGGTGATGCCACGCCGCTCTTCGAACCAGATCTTTATACGAGAGACCTATGACCTATCTCGCAGATGAACGCATCGCTTTGACGGCAGTGGAATCCGCTCATATCCGCACGACGCTCGGCGCGCTCGACTACGACCCGGCCGGCGGCGCCGGTTATATCAGCGCGGTCCGCAAGCTCGCCTACAACGCGTTTCCCGACCGGGTCGTCGACGCATTCGATCGGGCGAAGGCGCCGACCGCCGACGCGCACGGCTCGATCGAGATCGACAACCTGCCGATCGACGACGGCGTGACGGGCAGCCCGCGGTTCGAGGAAACCGGCCGCTCGTTCAAGGCCGGCGTGTTGAGCGAGAACGTGCTGGTCGCGTTGAGCACGCTGGCCGGCGAGCCGTACTCGATCGCGCACGAAGGCCGCGAGCTGGTGAACAACCTGACCCCGCACAAGGCGACCGCGCGCGACTACACGGGCCTGGGGTCCGAGGTCGAGCTCGACTTCCACATCGAGAACGCCGCGCAGGCGCACATGCCGGAAGGCGACACGTCGCCGTTCGCGCTGCTGCTGCTCGGCGTGCGCAGCGAGGCGGGCGGCGGCCCGTACACGCGGCTCGCCGATGCGCGTCGCGCGCTGCAACTGCTGTCGCCGGACGACATTGCGCAACTCTACGGCGAGCACTACATCATCCGCGTGCCGTACCGGTGGCGCGGCGCGGCGCCGACGCCGCGCGACAACACCGACCTGAGCGCCGTGCTGTCGGGGCCGCTCGATGCGCCGCGCGTGACGGTCGCGTTCTATCCGGACATGGTGCTGGCGGTCAACCCGCGCGCGCAGGAAGCGCTGGCCAACCTGTATCGCGCGGTGCGCGAGGTGTCGTTCGGCGTGCAGGTGTCGCCGGGCAAGCTGGTGCTGATCAACAACCACTTCACGCTGCATTCGCGCGACCGCTTCGACCCGCAGTACGACGAGAACGATCGCGCGTTCCGCTGGGTGCAGCGTGTGTTCGTCGCGCGCAGCCTGTGGAATTTCCGTGCGTTCACGCCGCTGCAGGCGCGCGTGTTCGACCCGAAGGCGCTGTATGCGGGCGAGTCGGCGCAGGCGAGGCAGCCGGCGCCCGTCGTGCAACCGGCGCCGCGGCGTGCGGCCGCGGTCGAACTCGAAGCGACGCCTGCATAAAGGAGCCGGGCCGGGCGGCAAGGTACGCGCAACGTCACCGAACCGCCGCCCGCGCGTGCGCCACGCATCATCGAATAAAAAGGGATTCCACCAGACATGAGAAGCCGCGCTTTTCCCGTGACACACGTTGCCCGCTTGCTGGCCGCCGCGCTGATCGCCGGTAGCGCCTTCGCCGCGCAGGCCGCGTCGTTCGACCTGAGCCCCGAGCAGCCGGCCCGGCAGCGCGGCGCCGTGAACCCGGCGGTCGAGCAGGCGTTGCCGGCCGGTTTCCGGTTTGCCGAAGCGAATACGCTGACGATCGGCATCGCACCGAACCTGCCGCCGCTCAGTACCTATGCGACCGACGCGCGCACGGTGGTCGGCTTCGATCCCGATCTCGCGCAACTGATCGCGGACAGCCTCGGCCGCAAGCTGAAGATCGTGCCGCTCGCGTGGGCCGACTGGCCGCTCGCGCTGCAGTCCGGCAAGGTCGACGCGGTGATCTCGAACGTGACGGTCACCGAGCAGCGCAAGGAGAAGTTCGACTTCTCGACCTACCGCAAGGACCAGCTCGGCTTTTACGTGAAAACCGGCAGCAGGCTGGCCGCGATCCGCGAGCCGAAGGATGTCGCCGGGCTGCGCGTCGTGACCGATTCGGGCACGAACCAGGAAAAGATCCTGCTCGAATGGAACCGGCAGAACGTCGCGCGCGGCCTCGCGCCGGTCGAGATCCAGTATTACGCGGATGCGGCCGAGCGGTGGGTCGCGCTGCAGTCGGGCCGGGTCGACACGATCTTCAGCGTGAACTCGATGCTCGCGTACCAGGCGTCGCTGCGCGGCGATGCGAAGCTGATCGGCACCGTCAGCGGCGGCTGGCCGCGCACCGCGGACATCGCGATCACGACCCGCAAGGGCAGCGGCCTGGCCGAGCCGCTGACGCTCGCGATCAATGCGCTGATCGCGAACGGCAGCTACCGGAAAGCGCTCGATCACTGGCGGCTGGATGCCGAGGCGATCGACCGGTCGCAGACCAATCCGCCGGGGTTGCCGCGCACCTGAACACGGCACGCGGCGGCGCTTGCGTGATCGGCCGCCGTTCGGCTGCACCGTGAAACGGCGGTTGCGATCCGGCTACGGTTCGACGCCGGCCTGTTTCGTGTCCGGCCGGCTGCCCGCGATCTCGATCGCCGTTTCCCAGCGGAAGTAGCCCGATACGGCGCCGTCGCGATCGAGCACGGCGAAATCGGCCGTGCACGTGGTGATGCCCGGGGCCAGCACCTCGCTGCGCCAGAAATGGTCTTTCATCGGCCGGCACGACGGATGCAGCAGGTCGTCGCCGTCCGGCACCGGGGTGGCGGCGTCGCGGATTTCCGCTTCGATCGGCGCGACGATGCCGGCGTCCTTCAGCGCGAACCGGATGAACAGCACGGTCACTTCCGCACGCAGCGCCAGCGCGGTTTCGCGCAAATGCAGCTGGTCGCCGGGCGACAGGCCGGCAAAGAGCCGGTTGTCGTTGTGGCCGACCTGCCCGGCGTCGCCGGGGCGCAACACGTAGATGTGCCGGCCGTCGATCACGGTCGGCGCGTCGGCGTCCCGGCTCGCATCGGGGTAGGCCGACAGCAGCGTGACGGCGTCGACGATCGCGAGACCATCGCAACGAACACCAGACATGAGCACGTCCTCCGCAACAAGGGAGCGGCACGGGCGGCCGTCGTGCGGCCGCCCGCGTGCCGCGATCAGTTATGGATCGAGATGAACGGATCCCACGAGAAGCAGCCCTGGCTCTGGCAGTTGCGATCGATGATCTGGAACTGGAAGTGGTAGGTCACGCGGCCGACCTTCAGGCATTCCGACGACCAGTAGTAGTTCGCGACCTTCTGGCACGTCGGCACTTCGGGCTTGCTGGTGTTCGGCACCGGGATCGACGCTTCCGCGACGCGCGGCGTCGGCGTCGAGATCAGGTCGTTGCCGACGTTGCCGATGAACTTGTAGAACACCACCTGGTTTTCGAAGCCCAGCGACAGGCTCGTTTCGCGCCAGCGGATCAGGTCGCCGACCTGCGCCTTCAGGTCGAGCTCGCCGCCCGCCTGCCCGGAAATGACGTTGTCCTGGTTGGTCACCATATAGACATAGCGCCAGTCGATCAGTGTCGGCGCCGCCGGATTCTTGCTGGGATTCGGATATTTTTTGAGAATGGTTTCGGTATCGAACGAAACGAGCACATCGGTAACGCGTGACATAGAAGCTCCCGTTTGAAGTAATGGGAATCATCGTTGCGCGAATTGCTTCGTGCAGCCGCCATCGCCTTGTGAGGCAAGGGTTTGCGCCGGTATCGGCACGTGCGGAGGCGACGGCTAATGCAGATTAGTCCGTTTGGTTAATCATGGAAGCTGTAAAAGTAAACAGGTCGGGAAAATGATTTTTATAGTTAATTTTAAAATCGGAATCAATCGGGTCGATGCGTGACATAAATATCGCGACATTGAATCTGTTAATCGATCGACCGATTATCGGCGTGGGCGGGAAGGCGGCTGCTTACCGGTAGGTCCAGAGCCGGTGCAGCACGAACGTCGTCGGCGGGATCAGCAGTGCGATCGCGACGACGCCCATCGCGCGCGACGCACCCAGCGCCTCGGCGGCACGCGCGAGCAGCATCGTCTCGACGAAGCCGGCCAGCGTGACCGCGAGAAAGCGCAGCGCGTTGCGGGGGCGCACCGTCGACGAGAAGCTCCACAGCGTATTCGCGAGATACGAGAACGCGGTCGCGCAGAGGAACGCGATGGCATTCGCGGTCACCGGCGTCGCGTCGCGCAGCGCGAACAGCGCCGTCGCGACCAGCGTGTGGAGCGCGGTCGAGCCGAGCCCGGACACGCCGAAACGCACGAGCCGCGTGCGCTCGGCCTGCAGCAGCCCGATCATGGCGAGCGCGCGTTCAGCGCGCGCCGATGCGCGCCCGGACCGGCTGCACGCGCCGGCGGGCCGGCTGGCGGCGGGCGTCGCGCGCGACCGGCAGTTCGATCACCTTGCCGTGCGCCTGGTAGCGGCGGCGGATCAGGTAGACGGGCCGTTGCTTCGATTCGTCGTAGATCCGCCCGACGTATTCGCCGACCACGCCGATCCCGATCAGCTCGATGCCGCCGATGAACAGCGTGACCGAGATCAGCGACGCGTAGCCGAGCACCGGATTGCCGAACAGCAGCGTGCGCAGGATGATGAACGAACCGTACACGAACGCGAGCGCCGCGATGCCGACGCCGATGTAGGTCCAGCTGCGCAGCGGCACGGTGCTGAAGCTGGTGATGCCTTCCAGCGCGAAATTCCACAGCTTCCAGCCGGAGAATTTCGAGTGCCCGGCGCTGCGCGGATCGCGCTGGTACTCGACGATCACGGTCTTGTAGCCGACCCACGCGAACAGCCCCTTCATGAAGCGGTGCCGCTCGGGCAGGTTGCGCAGCGCGTTCACGACCTTGCGGTCCATCAGCCGGAAATCGCCGACGTTCTCCGGCAGCTTCACGTCCGACAGCAGGTTGTGCACGCGGTAGTAGATCGCGGCGGCGGTGCGCTTCGCGAACGAATCGCACGCGCGGTTGCTGCGCTTGGCCGCGACGACCTCCGCGCCGTCGCGCCAGTGGTCGATCATCACCGGGATCAGGCTCGGCGGGTCCTGCAGGTCCGCGTCGAGCGGGATCACCGCATCGCCCGCGGCTTCGTCGAGGCCGGCCGTCAGCGCGGCTTCCTTGCCGAAGTTGCGGGTCAGGTCGATGACGCGCACGCGCCGTTCGGCCGCGCCGATCCGGACCAGGCGTTCCAGCGTGTCGTCGCGGCTGCCGTCGTTTACGCAGACGATCTCGAAGCGGATCGCGTCGATCGCGCTCAGCAACGGAATCACGACGTCGAAGAAGCGTTCGACGGCTTCGCCTTCGTTGTAGAACGGCACGACCAGCGAAACGAGCGGCGTGTAGATGGGTTCCCGCATGATGATTCCCCTTGTGATGGCGCTTTACCGGCCGGCGCCGAGCGTCGGGCGGCCGGTGCGGCGCATGCCGTGCGCCGGGCGGTGGTGCGGTCGGAGCGGGTGGGTGAACCCGGTCTCGGTCGAGGTGTCGCGCGCGTCGGGCAGCGACGGCACGTCGCGTCTTTCCCGGGCGATGCGGCTGACGAGCAGCGCGAGCGATGCGAGCGTCACGAGCGGCATGAACTGGAACGACAGGTGCGGCACGATCGCGAGGCCCGCGAGCGGCATCGGCCACAGCAGCATCAGCCATTCGCGATCGAAGTGCCGCCAGCCGTGCGTCCATGCATAGCGCGCGTACCACGCGATCACGATGCCGTACCACGTGAGGTCGTAGTCGTACAGATACGGGCTGACGAGCAGGCACGCGCACGCGAGGGTCGCGGCGCGCAGCGCGTACGAACACGCGCCGCGCCACGCGTAGACGACGGCGCTCGCGGCGGCCGCAGCCGACAGCAGCTGAAGGCCGCGTGCGACGAGCGCGGGCCAGCCGGCCATCGTCGCGAGCGCGAACACGGTCGGCATGCGGGCGAGCTTCGCGTGGCCCGCATCGACGATCGCGTAGACGTTGCCGATCACGTGCATGAACGTGAGCCACGGGCCGATCCCGAACGCGAGCGTCGCGAGCGCGACGCTGACGGCGATCGTCGCGGCCCACGCGGCCAGCGCGCGCCATTGGCCCGCGCACAGCAGCGCGAGCGGGAACAGCACCGCGAGCTGCGGCTTCATCGTCAGCAACCCGAAGCAGATTCCGGCGCAGACGGGCCGCCGGTTCAACGCGAGCAGGCCGAGTGCGGCGAGCGTCGCGGTGAAGAGGCTCGTCTGCCCGACGATCACCGTGAGGAACGCACCGGGAAACGCGAGCGCGCACAGCCAAGCGGCGTCGCGCTGCACCGTGGCGCGCATCGTCGCCGCGAACAGCGCGATCGTGATGCCGAGCCACAGCACGACCGCCAGCGTGTACGGCAGCCAGCCGAGCGGCAGCACGAACAGCAGCATCGTCGGCGGATAGAGCCACGGCAGCGTGCCGTCCGCGAGCGTCATCGTCGGGACCGCGAGCTTCTGGACCGCGAACAGCGCGGGAAAATGCCACGCGTCCGCGCCGTGACCGTGCGCGGCGAGCCACGCGGCGCTCCAGACCGGCGAGAAGTCCTGCGACAGCGGTTCCAGCGCGCCGTGGCGCGACAGGAGGACGCGGGTCAGGTAGATCGCGATGAACAGCAGCTCGGTCAGCAGCACGGCGGCCGCGTAGAGGCGCACGCGATCGCGGTTGAGCCAGTGCGGATGGCGGCGCGGGCCGGCGATCGGGAGTTCCGGATGCACGTCGGCGGCCGAATGCGCGTGGCGGGCGAACGACGGCGCTTTCATCGTGCGCTCCGGGATGCGAGCGCCGTGCGGCGCACGACGACGAACAGCACCGCGAGCAGCACGACCGGCCCGATCTGCGGCAGCTTCATCAGCCGGTTCAGCATTTCGAAGATCGGCAGCAGCCACGCCAGCACGAGAATGCCCTGGTCGCCGGGCAGCCAGCCTTCGTCGAGGCCGTGTGCGATCAGGCAGAAGATCGCGATGCCGAGCCACGTCAGTTCGTAGTTCCACAGATATGGCGTCGTCAGCAGGGTGGCGACCGCCAGTACCGCCCCGCGCAGCCGCATGTCACGCGTGCGGCGCCAGACGTCGACGGCCGCGGCGAGCGCGACGAGCGCGACCGCCGCCTGGGCGGCCAGCGCGGCCGCCACCGGCGCGCCGGCGAGCCGCAACGCGGCGAACGGCGTCGGCGACGCGAGCCAGTACGACGCGAGCATGAAGTGCTGCGCGCGTACCGTCGACAGTGCGTGACTCAAGCCGTGCAGCGCGGCGGGGCCGGCCAGCGCCACGCCGGCCGCCGCGAACAGCGTCGCGCTGATCGCCGCCGCCGCGAAGGTGCGCCACGCACGCGTCGCGATCAGCACGAACGGGAACACGACGGCGAGTTGCGGCTTGATCGCGAGCAGCCCGATCAGCACGCCCGCCAGGACCGGACGCTTGCCGAGCAGATGCAGCGCGAGCGCGGCGAGGCCGGCGGTCAGGATGCTGTTCTGGCCGAACAGCGCGGACATGCACACCGCCGAATACGCGACGACGACGAGCGCCGCGGCGCGCGGCACGGGAAGATGCGCGCGCAGCCCCGACAACCGCGAGACGGCGAGCGCGTAGCATAAAAGACTGCCCGCGAAAAAGAGGAAGTAAGCGGGCAGGAAAGGCACGAGGGCAACCGGCGCGATGAACAGCAGCATCGTCGGCGGATAGAGCCAGGGAAGCGGCCGGTTTTGCAGATACGCACCGAAGTGCGCGAACTCGGCCTGCAGGAATGAGGACGTGTCGTAAGCCGCCGCGGCATGGCCTTGCAACACGAGATGCGATGCGGTCCAGAAGACCGAGAAGTCGGTGCCGGGGCGGGCGGTGGCGTTCGACGTGAAGCCGTCGGTCACGACCGCCCAGACGATCAGCAGCGCAGCGAAGAGCATCAGCATGATGCAGCTGTACGGAATGATCCGGTCGGCCGTCAGCCATTGAGCACAGCGTATTGCGCGATCGCGCGTTCCACGATTGGCTGTGTACATGATGCCCCGTCTGTCGTGTGGCCGCGTGGTCTGTCGCGGCCGTTTGATGTTGTGGTGCCTGCGGATCGAATCGCTCTGAAATGGCGTTGTCCGGTGAATTCATTGTTGAAGAAAAAATCGCGTGATGCAAACCACGCACGGCCGGCCGGCATTTAATGTGTTCAGCGATTCGGGTGAAAACCGCCATTTCTGGTATGAGAAAACGCCGCCGCCGGGATTCGTGTTTCTGGCCTGAAACATTCCGCGATTTTTACCGGCTGTGCGTGCCGCCGAACCCGCAGCGCGCGGGCGGTCTGCCGCGTTCGGGAAAATCCCGAGAAAATTTTTTAGGTCCTTCGTGCAGCGCCACGACGGGCTTTCGTGCCGGCCGCATGCGCCCGAACCGTATATATCAAAGTTGAAACATTTCGGCGGTCGGGCGTTTGGCGGAGGTTTGCATATATCGCTGAAACCCTTGATGCGTCTCGATTCCGACCGGGATGGTCCGCTCTTTGCGTAAGCGTTGGCACGGCAGTCGACGACGTGACGACCGGGCGGTTCCGGCAGGCAGCAGAGGAACCGGCTCGCGAATCACCTGCGGAACAGACAGTCCGGAGCGCGTCGGGGAACACGCAGCTCCAGTCCGATCAACCGCGGCAACCGTCGTCGAACGACCCAAGAGACCCGGTGGATTCAGGGCAATAAGAAATCGGCATGGCAGTACATGGGGAATAAAAATGAAAGACCACAGCACGTCGCGGATCGCAAGCCGCGTTAAAGACACACTGCAGCTTTGCCGGGAGTTCATCTCCCGTTCAACTGGATTCCATGCGTCGAACGGCCGTCGCGCCGTTCCGGTCGATCGACTCGTCCGGTTCATCCGGCCGGTCGAACCGTACACGCGTCTCTCATGCTCCGCCTCGCCGATACCCGTTCGCACGGACAACGCTGGTCCACCCCGTTGCCGCGACTGATCGTCGGCTTCCGATTTTTCGAGTAGTGCCGGTGGTGCCCACCCCCCGACGTCCTGACCGACGAAGGGTATTTCATAGCAGTCCGAAAGGAGAATGCTCATGTCAAGAATCATCGAAAAGATCGCGTGGTTCGTCCAGGATCAGGACGGCGTGACGGCCATCGAGTACGGCCTGATCGCCGCGCTGATCGCGATCGGCATCGTCGCCGCGCTGGCGACGGTCGGTACGGATCTGAAGACCGTGTTCAGCACGATCGCCGCGGATCTGGACTCGGCGGTAGCAGGCATCTGATGGACGGTACGACGAACGGCTCGTTCGAATCGTTCGTCGGCGCCACACGGCATCAACGACATTCCTCGACGTATCGAAGCACGGTCATTCGACCAGCCGGTGCGCGAGGATTTTGAAAGTCACCACGCAAGGAGATCACCATGTCCAAGCTCATTCAACAAGCCAGCCGTTTCGTTCGCGATGAAGATGGCGTGACCGCCATCGAATACGGCCTGATCGCCGCGCTGATCGCAGTCGGCATCATCCTCGCGCTGTCGACCATCGGGAAGGACCTCAAGACCGTGTTCAGCACGATCGCGGCCGACCTCGATTCGGCGGTGGCAGGCATCTGATGGAGCGTGCCGCGGACGGCTCGGCTGGTGCAGCGTTCGAGCCGTCCCCGGCCATCCGACCAACCGGAAACCGGAGACCATCATGCAAGCCATCATGCGTGTCGCACGTTGCTGGATCGCCGACGAACGAGGCGTGACGTCGATCGAATATGCGCTGCTCGCGTCGATGTTCGCCATCGCGGTACTGGGTAGCGTCGTCACGCTGAAGGGCTCGCTCGGCGCTGCGTACGAGATGATCGCCGCGGCCGTGACGGCTGCCGTGACCACCGCCGTGACCACCGCGCTGTCCATGGTTTCCTGATCCACCGATTCGATTCGCGAGGTTCGCCATGTTTCCCGTTGCGCCGCCTTACCCGGTTCCGTTGTGCGTGACGCTGCTCGCGGTCGCCGCGGCCAGCACGGACATCGCGACCCGTCGTATTCCGAATCGTCTCGTCTTGCTCGGCCTGGTCGGCGCATTGATCGCCCAGTGCCTGTTGCACGGCGTGCCGGCGGGCGTGCTCGGCTGGCTCGCCGGGGCGGCAACCGGCTTCGGCCTGCTGCTGCCGTTCTACCTGTTGCGCGGAATGGCGGCGGGCGACGTGAAGCTGATGCTCGCGATCGGCGCGTGGGTCGGCGCGGAAATGACCTTTTACATCGTGCTGGCCACGTTCTTGGCCGGCGGGATCGGCGCCATCGCCTACGCGCTGCTGCGCGGGCGGATGCGCCAGATGTGGGCGAACGTGCGCACGCTGATCGTGCGGCGCTCGCCGGCGGCGCGCGCCGAGGCCGACGACGGCCCCGCCGGGGTCGCTACGGTCGGCACGCTGCCGTACGGTGTGGCGATCGCGGCCGGCACGCTGGGCATGCTGTTCGCGTCGTGCGCATAGCGCGGCGGTTCCGTCACGAAGACGCAACGAGGACGCAACGATCATGAACACGAACCACACCGAACCGAGACGCGACGCGCAGGTGGCACACCTGCCCGATCCGCTGCCGTCGCGGGAGGTCCATACGAAGCTGGGCGCGCAGCTGCCGTCGGCGCCGCGCTCGCTCGCGGAAACCGGGCTGAGCATGGCGTTCGTCGGCGGCCTCGTGCTGAAGTCGACGCTGGTGCTCGGCCGCCCGTCGTACTGCGACCTGGTCGAGCGGCACTGTCTGCCGCTCGCGGTGCTCGACGAGGTCTTCGCGTTCCTGGTGCGCGAGCATCTGGTCGAGTTGACCCATCGCGGCGCGACCGATCTCGACGTGACGTTCCGCCTGACCGATGCGGGCCGCGTGCTCGCGCTCGAGGAACGGGAACGCAGCGGCTACAGCGGGCCCGCGCCGGTAACGCTGGATGCGTACCTCGCGAGCGTGGCCGCGCATTCGGTGCGCAAGCTGCACATTGGCCAGAGCGACGTGTGGGCCGCATTCGAAGGCGTCGTGATCGACACGGCGGTGCTCGATGCGGCGGCCGCCGCGCTGAACGCGGGCCGGCCGCTGCTGATCTACGGCCCGGCCGGCAGCGGCAAGACCTTTCTCGCCGAACGGCTCGGCGCGCTGATGCACGGCCGCGTGCCGGTGCCGTACGCGATCTGCGCGGCCGGCGAAGTGATCCAGGTCTACGACCCGCTCGTGCACGTCGACGCGGAAGCCGCGGGCGCCGGCCAGTCGGTCGATCGCCGGTGGCGCCTGTGCGAACGGCCGGTCGTGATGTCGGGCGGCGAGCTGACGCTCGACGAGCTCGACTTGCGGCGCGACGAAGCGGCCGGCTTCTATCAGGCGCCGCCGCACATGAAGGCGAACATGGGCATGTACGTCGTCGACGATCTCGGTCGCCAGCGCGTCGAGCCGCGCGACCTGCTCAATCGCTGGCTGCGTCCGCTCGATCGCGGCGTCGATTTCATGACGCTCGAATCCGGCAACCGCTTCGTGCTGCCGTTCGACGTGTGGCCGGTGTTCTCGAGCAACCTCGCGCCGGAGCAGTTCTGCGACGACGCGTTCATGCGCCGCCTCGGCTCGAAGCTGCACGTCGGCGCGATGTCGATCGACGACTACCGCGCGGTGTACGACGCCGCTTGCGCAGCGCTCGGGCTCGTGTCGGCGAGCGATGCGTTCGAGTTCCTGCTGCATCGGCTGCATCTGCCGACCGGCAAGGCGTTTCTCGCGTGCTTTCCGGCGGACCTGCTGCGCCTCGTGGCCGCCGGCGCGCGTTACCGCGGCGATCCGCCCGAGGTGACGCACGACGCGCTGTACGACGCGTGGGCGAGTTACTTCGGCGCGGCGCCTGAACGGGACGGCGGCCATCCGCCGCCCGTCGAGCGCGGAGGCCGGACGTTCGTCACCGGTTGAGCGGTTTCTTTCACGATTCGTCGAGGAGCATTGCCATGAAAAACAGTCGAGCGGTCATGATGCTGGTCGTCGCGATGATCGCGGGTCTTGCCGCGGTCGTATTCGCTTCCCACTGGCTGATGCAGACATCCACGAGTTCGGTCACGTCCGTCGCGGTGGCCACCACCGACCTGAACCTGGGCGAGCCGCTCGGGCCGAACCAGATCCACATGGTGAGCTGGCCGTCCGGCAGCGTGCCGACCGGCGCGTTCACCGACACGAAGGCGCTCGAAGGGCGCGTCGTGCGCACCAGCCTGTCGCGCGGCGAGCCGGTGATCGAATCGAAGCTCGCGCCGGTCGGCACGAAGGGCGGGCTGTCCGCGGTGATCGCCGACGGCAGCCGCGCGATCACGGTGCGCGTGAACGACGTGGTCGGCGTCGCGGGCTTCGCGCTGCCGGGCAACTACGTCGACGTGATCGTCAACACGCAGGAACAGCAGGGCAAGACCGACGGGCAGAGCATCTCGAAGATTGTGCTCGAGCACATCCTCGTGCTCGCCGTCGCGCAGCAGGTCAGCCGCGACGACACGGCGCCGAAGGTGGTCAACGCGGTGACGCTGGAAGTCACGCCCGACCAGGCCGAACGGCTCGACCTCGCGCGCAGCGTCGGCACGCTGTCGCTCGTGCTGCGCAACCAGGTCGACCAGAAGACGCTGAACACCGACGGTGCGACCAAGCTCACGCTGCTCGGCAAGGAGCCTGCACCGGCAGCGCCGCCGGCGCCTGTCCACGTACGGCCGGTCCGCGTGCACGTCGCCTCGCACGCGGCGCCGGAAGTGCGGCGCGACTGCGTCGGCGTGCTGACCGGCGTGAAGGGCAGCGTCGAATGTTTCTGAAGCAGATCGAACCAGCCAGACCAACAAACCGGCCGCCGGCAACGCGCGGCGGCCTTGGAAGTCGATAACCGGCACGGCGCCGGTCTCTCGGGGGATCAGACGAAATGAAGATCAAACCGCAACGCACAGGTACCGGCCCACTGCGCACACGCGTCGCACGGGGCACGATGATGACCGCGATCCTCTGTTCGGGATGGCTGACCGTGTATGGCGCGCTCGCGCAGGAAGGCATCGAATCGGCGGTGCTGACGAAGGGCGGCGCCAGCGCGCCGGCCGCGGTCGGCAAGGGGCCGATGCAGATGACGATCAGCATGGCGCCGGTGCCGGCCGCCGCGCCCGCCGCATCGGCGGGGCCGCTGCGCGGGCCGAACTGCGTGGGCGCCGTGCGCGAATCGACCAGCGTCGCCGTGCCGCTCGGCAAGTCGCTGCTGGTGCCGATGCCGGAGCCGGTGCGCAACCGGACGATCGGCAATCCGGCCGTCGCGCAGGCGACGATGGTGTCGCCGCAGACGCTGTACATCCTCGGGCTTGCGGTCGGCACGACCAACATGATCGTGCAGGGCAAGAGCGGTGCGTGCCGCGTGATCGACGTCGCGGTCGGCGCGGATGCCGGCGGCCTGCAGGCGTCGCTGCTGCAGCTGATGCCGAACGAGCGCGACATCCACGTGTCGACCGCGGCCGGCACGATCGTGCTGGCCGGCACCGTGTCGAGCTCGCAGGCCGCGCAGCAGGCCGTGCAGATCGCCCATGCGTACGGCGACAGCGCGGGCGATGCGGCGGGCGGCGGCAAGCAGGGCGGCGGCGTGCTCAACATGCTGAACGTCACGTCGCCGCAGCAGGTGATGCTCGAGGTGAAGGTGGCCGAGGTGTCGAAGACGCTGATCAACCAGATGGGCAGCGCATTCAACATCCAGGGCGGCTTCGGTTCGTGGAGCGGTGCGCTGGTCAGCAACCTGCTCGCGGGCGTCGCGAGCGGCGCGGTGTTCAACAAGGCGAACAACCGGCCGTTCAGCATCGCGGCCGACGCGCAGAACACCGACAACCTCGTCAAGATCCTCGCGGAGCCGAATCTCGTGACGATCAGCGGCCAGGAAGCGACGTTCCTCGCCGGCGGCAAGATCTTCATCCCGATCCCGCAGAGCAGCGGCAACGGCACGTCGTCGATCACGCTGCAGGAAGAGGAATTCGGCGTCGCGCTGAAGTTCACGCCGACCGTGCTGGCCAACGGCCGGATCAGCCTGAAGGTCGCGCCGGAAGTGTCGGAGCTGTCGCAGACGGGCGTCACGCTGAGCGCGACCAACATCGGCGGCACGTCGATCCTGCCGCTGATCACGACGCGTCGCGCATCGACGACGGTGCAGATGAGCGACGGCGAATCGTTCGCGATCGGCGGGCTGATCAAGGACAACGCGACCGGCGCGCTGAAGGCGATCCCGGGTGTCGGCGAAGTGCCGGTGCTCGGCGCGCTGTTCCGCAGCACGTCGTTCCAGCAGGATCGCACCGAGCTGATCTTCCTGATCACGCCGCACCTGGTGAAGCCGCTGCAGACCGCGGACGTCGCGCTGCCGACCGACAGCTTCTCGAAGCCGAACGAAGTCGACGTGTATGCGACCGGCAACATGGAAGGCCGTGGCGGCGTGCGCAAGGCAGGCGCGCAGCCGATGCAACCCGCGAACGGCGCGGCCGCCGCCCCGCAGACCCCGGCCCAGGCCCCGGCGCCCGCGCCGGCGCCGCAATCGGAAGCCCCGGTCGCACCGGCCGCGCTGCCCGCGCCGCGTGCTCCGCAGGACGCCGACGCGCAGCCGCCGGTGCCGGCCGAGCCGCCGAAGGCGCCGGCGCCGGTCGCGGCCGCCGCCCCGCAGCCCGACCCGGCCACCGCGGCGCGTGTCGCGCGCATCGAAGCCGCCGCCGCGCGCCTCGCGGCAGCGGGCGCCGAACCGTCGGCCCAGCCGGCGGCGCGCCAGAAGCACCGGATCGCGGCGGCGCCCAAGGCGCAGATCGCGCGCGCCGGCGCGGAACCCCAGTCCACCGATCGTTGAAGCCATCCAAGGGGAAGCTCATGAAATCCGCCTACCTCGTATTCGTGCGCCGCGCGGCGCTCGCCGTTCCGCTCGCGTTCGCGCTTGCCGGCTGCATGTCGTCGACCCCGGTGTGGGACAGCCGCTTCGGCGACTCGGTCCGCACCGTGATGCAGGCCCAGATCATCGATCCGCATGCCGGCGAGCATCCGGCGTCGGCATCGGGGATCGACGGCAGCGCCGCCGCGGCCGCGCTCGACAACTACGACAAGTCGTTCAAGCAGACCGTGCCGCCCGCCAATGCGTTCGTGATCGGCATCGGCAAGGCTACCCAGTAACGACACCACGCTCAGGGAGAACGCCATGAACAGCGCAGCCCGTCATCCGAAAGTCACGCGTCGCGGCCTGCATCGCCAGCGCGGTGCCGTCGCGATCATCGTCGGCCTTTCGCTGGCGGTGATGATCGGATTCGTCGGGCTCGCGCTGGATCTTGGCAAGCTGTACGTCACGCGCAGCGAACTGCAGAACAGCGCCGATGCCTGCGCGCTGTCCGCCGCGCGCGACCTGACTTCGGCGATCAGCCTGTCGGTGGCCGAGGCCGACGGCATCGCCGCCGGTCACCTGAATTTCGTGTTTTTCCAGAAAACGTCGGTGCAGATGTCGACGAATGCGAACGTCACGTTCAGCGATTCGCTGACCAACCCGTTCCTGACCAAGAGCGCGGTCACGAAGCCGGCGAGCATCAAGTACGTGCAGTGCACCGCGACGCTGAGCAACATCGCGCACTGGTTCATCGAGGTGCTGAACGTGCTGCCGGGCACGAAGCTCGCGAATGCGGCGGAAGTGTCGGCGAGCGCGATCGCGACCGTCGGCGGCGGGCAGACGACCTGCGCGATTCCCGTGTTCGTGTGCCGCGGTCCGTCCGATCCGGCCTACAAGGTCGGCGACTGGATCTCGTCGCCGTCCGGGTCGTCGTCGACCTACGGGCCCGGCAACTTCGGCTGGGCGGCGCTCGACGGCTCGACGAACGAGACGACGCTCGCGAGCGAGCTGTCGGGCAATACCTGCAACATCACGAGCCCGCCGGACCTGAGCACCACCGGCTTGAAGTCGGCGTCGCAGCGGGCCTGGAACACGCGCTTCGGGATCTATACGAACGGCGCGAACGGCTCGAGCGGTCAGCCCGACTTCACCGGCTACGCGTACGTCGGGCCGAACTACGGGCCGCCGGGAACGCCGGGCATCAAGGGTGACGCGTACACGCAGTTCGTGGCCGACCGCGCGAGCTTCAAGCCTTACCAGGGCGACGGCGCACCGCCGTCGGGCAGCGGCATCGCGACCAACGGCACGGCGACGGCGAGCAACTACACGACCTACGGCAGCGATCGGCGCCTCGCGCTCGCGCCGGAAGGCGACTGTTCGACGCTGAAGGGCAACAGCGGCAAGGTGCACGTCACGCAATGGGATTGCGTGCTGATGCTCGATCCGCTGCCGTTCAGCGCCGGCAGCGGTCCCGTGGTGGCGCACCTCGAATACCTCGGCTCGTCGGTTTCCGGCAACAACCCGTGTGCGACGCACGGCTTGCCCGGCAGCGGCAGCGCGTCCGGAACCCAGGTTCCGATGCTCGTTCAATAGCGGAGAGACGATCATGAAGAAGCCGTCGATTCGTCGTTCGCGCACCCGCGGCGCCGTCGCCGTCGAGTTCGCGCTCGTGCTGATGCCGATGATCATGCTGGCGACCGGCGTGGCCGAGTTCGGCCGCGCGATCTACCAGTACGAGACGCTGACCAAGGCGACCCGCGACGCGGCGCGCTACCTGTCGGTCTGGCTGCCGACCGACAGCGCGTATCCGGTGGCGCAGGCGCAGTGCCTGGTCGTGTACGGCAGCACGACGTGCGGCTCGGCCGGCAGCGAGCTGGTGCCCGGGCTCAAGACGTCGATGGTCACGATCTGCGACGCACAGCACACGACCGGCTGCAGCGACGCATCCGATCCGTCGCAGTTCGCGAACCTGCCGACCTACGACGCGAACAACAACAGTTCGTCGAGCGGCTCGGCGGCGGGCGCGATCAACGTCGTCGAAGTGAAGATCAGCGGCTACAAGTACCAGCCGATTCCCGCGTACCCGGGACTGCCGTCGATCACTTTCGGCAACATCGTCACCGTGATGAGGCAAGTGTCATGAACGCACGCCGCTTTCCGCCATCACGCCGGCGCGCCCAGCGCGGCGTCGCGATCGTCGAGTTCGCCCTCATCGCGTCGGTGCTGATCATGCTGCTGATCGGCATCTTCGAATTCGGTCGCGTGCTGTTCTACTGGAATACCGCGAGCGAGGCCGTGCGTCTCGGCGCGCGCACGGCGGTGGTCTGCGACGTGAACGCCGCCGGTGTCGTGAAGCGCGTGCGGTCGCTGCTGCCGCTGCTGTCGGACGCGAACGTGTCGGTCAGCTACACGCCGACGAGTTGCGACATCAACACGTGCTCGTTCGTGACGGTGAGCGTCACGAACGTCACCGTCAAGACCATGATCCCGTTCGTGAACGTCACGGTCAGGATGCCGCCGTTCACGACGACGCTGCCGCGCGAAAGCCTGAGCTCCGCGACGGGCGGCTCCGCCTGCAACTAATCGAACACACGAGGCACACGACATGATCAACATCCTCGTAGCTTCCGACGATACCGCGCGGCTCACGCAGATCGCGCGTCTCGTGGCCGACTGCGGACGCTATCGCACGACCCGTGCGACCGGCCGCCCGTCGCAGATCGAGCATCGCACCGACGGGCTCGACGCGTTCGACATCCTGCTGGTCGACGGCACGTCGCTCGAGCCGTCCGAACTGCCGGCGATCGAGCGCATCTGCCGCGCGCACGCGGGCCTGACCTGCATCCTCGTGACGGCCGACGCGTCGCCGCACGTGCTGCTCGACGCGATGCGCGCCGGCGCACGCGACGTGCTGCAGTGGCCGCTCGACCCGCAGGCGCTCGGCCACGCGCTCGGGCGGGCGGCCGCGCAAAGCACGCGGCGCGATACCGACGACACGCGGATCGTGTCGTTCATGTCGTGCAAGGGCGGGGCCGGCACGAGCTTCGCGGCCGGCAACGTCGCGTTCGAGATCGCCGAGGGCTTCAAGCGCCGCGTGCTGCTGATCGACGTGAACCAGCAGTTCGCCGACGCGGCGTTCCTCGTCAGCGATGAAACCCCGCCGTCGACGCTGCCGCAGCTGTGCGCGCAGATCGAGCGGCTCGACAGCGCGTTTCTCGATGCGAGCGTCGCGCACGTGACGGAAAACTTCCACGTGCTCGCGGGCGCCGGCGACCCGGTCAAGGCCGCCGAGATGCGCGAGGACGCGCTCGAGTGGATTCTCGGCGTCGCCGCGCCGCGCTACGACTTCGTGATCTTCGACGTCGGCGTCGGCATCAACCCGCTGTCGATGGTCGCGCTCGATCGCAGCGACCAGATCCAGATCGTGCTGCAGCCCGCGATGCCGCACGTGCGCGCCGGCCGCCGGCTGCTGGAGATCCTCGTGTCGCTCGGCTACTCGACCGACCAGCTGCGGCTGATCGTGAACCGCGCGACGCGCGCGAGCGAGCGGACCCGCACCGCGCTCGAGGAAGTGCTCGGCCTGCAGGCGGCCTGCACGATTCCCGACGACGCCGAGACCGTGCTCGAAGCGATCAACCAGGGCCATCCGGTGTCGCGGCTCGCGCGCGGCTCGGCGGTCGCGCGTGCGTTGCAGGGCTGCGCGAAGCAACTCGTCGACGGCGACGTGCGCGCGGGACGCAGCGCGACGCACAGCGAACCGTTGATGTCCCGGCTGTTCGGCCGCAAGGCCACGCCGAAGCTCAAGTCGATGTAATTCTTTCGGGGAATCATCATGTCATTGCGCGAACAGATGTCCTTGCACCGGGCCCAGCCGCTGGCGGCAGGCAACGAACCGGCCGGCCCGGCGCATTCGTCGGTGCGCGACGCATACCAGAAGCTGCGTCGCGAAATCCACCTGGCCGTGCTCGAGCGCGTCGAGCTCGAGCGCCTGTCGCGGCTGCACCAGGATCAGGTCCGCATGGAGATCGGCGCGCTGATCGCGCGCATCCTCGACGAGGAGCGGCTGCCGGCGAACGACATCGAGCGGCGCCAGCTCGCGATCGACGTGTACGACGAGATGTTCGGCTTCGGCCCGCTCGAGGCGCTGCTGCGCGACCCCGGCATTTCCGACATCCTCGTGAACACCTACCGGCAGGTCTATGTCGAGCGCTGCGGCCAGCTCGAACTGACCGACGTGACGTTCTACGACGACGCGCACCTGATGAAGGTGATCGAGAAGATCGTGTCGCGCGTCGGGCGCCGCATCGACGAATCGAGCCCGATGGTCGACGCGCGGCTGCCGGACGGTTCGCGCGTGAACGCGATCATCCCGCCGTCCGCGATCGACGGGCCGCTGATGTCGATCCGGCGTTTCGCGGTCAATCCGCTGAAGATGGACGACCTGGTGCGCTTCCACAGCCTGACGCCGCCGATGGCCGAGCTGCTTGACGCGCTGTCGCGCGCGAAGGTGAACGTGCTGGTGTCGGGCGGCACCGGCAGCGGCAAGACGACGCTGCTCAACATCCTGTCCGGCTTCATTCCGCGCAACGAGCGGATCGTGACGATCGAGGACGCCGCCGAGCTGCAACTGCAGCAGCCGCACGTGCTGCGGCTCGAAACGCGTCCGCCGAACATCGAGGGCAAGGGCGAGATCACGCAGCGCACGCTGGTGCGCAACGCGCTGCGGATGCGCCCGGACCGGATCATCCTCGGCGAAGTGCGCGGCGCCGAAGCGCTCGACATGCTCAACGCGATGAACACCGGCCACGAAGGCTCGCTCGCGACGATTCACGCGAACACGCCGCGCGACGCGCTGACGCGGCTCGAGAACATGGTCAGCGTCTCCGGCCTCACGCTGCCGCCGAAGACGATGCGCCAGCAGATCGCGTCGGCGATCTCGGTGGTCGTGCAGGCGGCGCGGCTGACCGACGGCAAGCGCAAGATCATCAGCATCCAGGAGCTGACCGGAATGGAAGGCGACATCATCAACATGCAGGAGATCTTCACGTTCAAGCGCACCGGCGTGGACCGCGACGGCTCGGTGCGCGGCCACTTCTGCGCGACCGGCGTGCGACCGAAGTTCGTCGAGCGGCTGCAGGCGTTCGGCATCAACCTGCCTGATTCGCTGTACGACCCGTCCGTGCGTTACGAGACGGATTGACGCCAGGGCGCCGTGTGCTGCCGGGGAGAGGCCTCATGAATGCGATCTTTTACGGTTTTGTGATTCTCACCTTCGTCGCGGTCGTGCTGTCGATCGAAGGCATCTATCAATGGTGGAACGCGCGGCACGGCACCGCCGCGCGCCGGATCGAATCGCGCATTCGTGCGATGTCGGCCGGCGGCAACGTCCAGCAGGAGCGGCTGTCGATCCTGAAGAAGCGGATGCTCGACGAGTCGAAGCCGTTCGACCGGCTGCTGCTGCGCCTGCCGCGCGTGCATACGCTCGATCTCGTGATCCAGCAGTCGGGCCTCGACTGGACGCTGCCGAAGCTGATCACGCTCAGCGCGACGTTCGCGGCGCTCACGTGGTTCGTGGCGAGTTTCATGCGGTTGCCGCAGCTCGCCGCGGTGCCGCTCGCACTGTTCGCCGGCTGGCTGCCGATGCTGTACGTGCTGCGCTGCCGCGCCCGGCGGATGCGCAAGCTCGAGCGGCAATTGCCGGACATCTGCGACATGATCGCGCGCGCGCTGCGTTCCGGTCATTCGTTCACGAGCACGCTCGGGATGGTCGGCGACGAGTTTTCCGAGCCGATGGGCGGCGAATTCCGCGTCACGTTCGACGAGGTCAACTACGGCGTGTCGTTGCACGACGCACTGATGAATCTCGCGACGCGCGTGCCGGTGCAGGATCTGCGCTACTTCGTGATCGCGGTGCTGATCCAGCGCGAGACGGGCGGCAACCTCGCCGAGTTGCTCGACAGCATCGCCGGGTTGATCCGCGAGCGCTTCAAGCTGTTCGACAAGGTGCGCGTGCTGTCGGCGGAAGGGCGGCTGTCCGCGTGGATTCTCGGGCTGCTGCCGTTCGGCACCGCGGCGGTGATGGCGCTGCTGAACCGCGAATTCCTGTCGGTGCTCTGGGAGGATCCGGCCGGGATCCGGATGGTCGGCACGATGCTGGTGTCGATGCTGTTCGGCCTGTTCTGGATCCGCCGTATCGTCCGCATTCGCGTCTGACGCGCGAGCCGAATAACGAACCGTTGCGAGGTTGTCATGCAAAACCTGAGCGTGGTCCAGGCCGTGATGCTGGGCGGCTTGTTCATCTTCGTGGCCGGCGGCGTGCTCGTCGCGATGCTGCTGTTCGCGCCGCGCAGCATCCAGCGCCGGATCGAGCAGGCGGGCGGCGCCGGGGCGGGCGCCATCGCCGGCCCCGGCGACGGCGACGACCTGGCGTCGCGCTGGGTCGCGAAGCTGGTCGAGTTGTCCACTCCGATCTCGAAGCTGTCGGTGCCGAAGGAGGGCTGGGAGAATTCGCCGCTGCGCATCCGGCTGATGAATGCCGGCTGGCGCAACCCGAGCGCGGCCGCGCTGTACTTCACCGCGAAGACGATGCTCGCGCTCGGCCTGCCGTGCGCGGCGCTGCTGGTGCTGATCACGACGTCGCTCGGCGACGAGCGCGCGCTGCTGTCGGTGATCCTCGTGGCGCTCGCGGGGATCGGCTACTACATCCCGAACGTGGTGCTGTCGCAGCGGGTCAAGGTGCGCCAGCAGAAGATCTTCGAGGATTTCCCGGACGCGCTCGACCTGCTGACGGTGTGCGTCGAAGCGGGGCTCGGGCTCGACGCGGCGCTGATGAAGGTGAGCGAGGAGCTGCGGTTTCGCAGCGAGGTGGTCGCGAGCGAACTCGACCTGCTGCTGCTCGAGATGCGCTCCGGCTTCACGAAGGAGACGGCGCTGCGCAATCTCGCGCTGCGCACCGGCGTGGAGGACATCGAGTCGTTCTGCGCGATGCTGATCCAGGCCGACCGGTTCGGCACGAGCATCAGCGAATCGCTGCGCGTGCTGTCCGACATGCTGCGCACGCGGCGCCGGATGCGCGCGGAGGAACGGGCGGCGAAGATCGCGCTGAAGCTGCTGTTCCCGCTGATCTTCTGCATCTTTCCCGCGCTGATGGTGGTGCTGCTCGGCCCGGCGATGATTCACGTCTATCGCGTGCTGCTGCCGACGTTCGTTGGCATCGCGCAGTGAGCGGCGCGCGGATGCGGCTTCGCGCGCATCGATAAAGGCTGGATGTGCCGGCCCCCGGGCCACCCGCTGGCCATCCGGCGGCCGGCACGGCAACAGGCTTCATGGAGGCTCCCTCCCCAGGCGGCGCCGCGAGACAGGTCGACCATAGCGGCGTCAATGCATCCTGGACCCATGGTCGGCCATGGAACAAGCCGTAGTCCACCGCCTTCACGGCTGCCCCCTACTGCTAACCGCCGCGGCGCCGCCGCGTCACGGCCGCCCTTCGCCCGGCACTTCCGCCGCCTTGCTGAGCTCGCCCATGATGATCTGCGCGATCACGTTGGCCGGTGAGCGTCCGTTGGGCGCGGCGGCCGTGGTGGTCCACGCGACGATCGCCGTTTTCGTTGCCGGGTCGTAGCCCATGAAGGGTTCGAAGCCCGGTATCTCGCCCGTGTGCCCGGAGAACGTACCGAATCGCGCGAGACCCATGCAGTAATCGGCCGAGCTCGGATCGGACGGATCGGTCGGCGTGCAACTGGCGAGGCGTTGCGCCTGCAGGTCGGCGTCGAGGTAGCAGCCGCCGACCATTCGCTGCATGTACGCGGCCAGTTCGGTCACGGTCGAGATGCCGGAGCCGGCCGTCCACGCCCACGACGTATTGACGCCGGTCAGGTCGGTCGGCTGCAGCGTGGCGTTCTTCGCTGCCGCCTAGCGTTCGGGCGACAGCGCGTCGCTATCGATCGTCTCCGCATTGGTGCCCCATTGATAGCCGTGCGGCGCGGGCGCCGGCAGCGCCGTATTTGCTTGCGGCGGCAGCAACGTGGTGCTCAGGCCGAGCGGTGCGAACAGGCGCGCGTTCGTCGTGCGGAGGGGGGAACGCGACGGCGGGAACGAGGTCCCGCCGTCGCGCTGGCCGGGCTGGCTACGTCACCGTGCCTTTCTTCAGATCCTCGATGCACGGAATCCCGGCGCGCCGTTTCGGCCGCAGGAATTTCGGCACCGTGGGCGCCTGGCCGACGCCCGCGTGGCTTTGATCGGCCTTGGGCTTCAACGCGGCCGGCTTGACCTTGTGCGGCAACCGGCAGCCGCCGGCCGGCAGGTCGCCGTACGGATCCTCGTCGGCCGCCGCCGCGGGGGCCGCCGGCATCGCGGGCGCGGCCGCCGCGACCAGCATCGGCGCGAACGGCAACGCATGCACCCGCTCGCCGGTCAGCACGAACGCCCCGTTGGCCACCGCCGGCGCGATCGGCGGCACGCCGACGTCGCTCAGCCCGGTCGGCTGAGCGTCCGACGGAACGAAGAAGACATCCACCGGCGGCGCTTCCTGCATGCGTATCGGCGAATAGTCGGCGAACCCGGCGTTGCGGACCGCGCCATGGTCGACGTCGATCGCGAAGCCCGGCTTCGTCGTCGCGAGACCGAACAGCGCGCCGCCCTGGATCTGCGCTTCCGCACCGGTCGGGTTGACGATGCGCCCCGCATACACGCCGGCCGTCACGCGATGCACGTGCGGTTGTTGCGCTTCGATCGACACTTCCGTCACGTACGCGACGACCGAGCCGGCCGTTTCGTGCATCGCGACCCCCCACGCGTGCCCGGCCGGCAGCGTGCGGATGCCGTAGCCGGACTTGTCGACGGCCAGCGCGAGCGCCTGGCGATGCGCGGTGTGCTCGGGGCCGGCCAGCCGCGCCATCCGGTACGCGACCGGATCCTGCCGCGCCGAGTGCGCGAGCTCGTCGACCAGCGTTTCCATCACGAACGCCGTATGCGTGTTGCCGCCCGAGCGCCAGGTCTGGACCGGCACGTCGGCGTCGGTCTGATGGACCGATACCTGCATCGGGAAGCCGTACGGGCTGTTCGCGACGCCTTCGGTCAGGTTGGGATCGGTGCCGCGCTTGAGCATCGTCGTGCGCTCGAGCGGCGAGCCCTTCAGCACCGACTGGCCGACGACCACATGCTGCCAGTCGCGCACCGCGCCGCTGCCGTCCACGCCGATGTCGACGCGATGCAGCACCATCGGGCGGTAATAGCCGCCGCGCAGATCGTCCTCGCGCGTCCAGATCGTCTTGACCGGGCCGAGATGGCCGGCCGCGAGGTACGCGGCGGACACGTGGGCGGCTTCGACCACGTAGTCCGACGTCGGCGTCGAGCGCCGGCCATAGTCGCCGCCCGACGTCAGCGTGAAGATCTGGACTTTCTCCGGCGCGACGCCGAGCGCCTTCGCGACCGCCGCGCGGTCGCTCGTCTGCAGCGACGAGCCGCCCCAGATCTTGATCCCGCACGCACAGCTCGCCGGCCCGACGTCGACTGTGCAGCTGAGCGGCTCCATCGCCGCATGCGCGAGATACGGAAATTCGTAATCCTTCCGAATGCGCGTGGCCGCCGGCGGCGCGCTGCCCGCGTCGGCCGTGCGCACCACGGTGCCCGGCGTGCCGGCGAGCTGCTTGTACGCCTGCATCTGTTCGGATGACGTGACGGTCGAGCCGGCGTCCTTCCACGTGATCTTCAGCGCATCGCGGCCGAGCTTGGCCGGCCAGTAGCCGTTCGCGATCACGGCCACGCCGGTGCCGCCGCGATCGGTCGGAATCTCGACGACCTCGACCACGCCCTTGACGGCGCGGGCCGCGGCCGCGTCGTAGCTCGCGACCTTGCCGCCGAAGCGCGGCGGGCGCGCGACCACGGCCACCATCGTGTCCGGCAGACGCCAATCCATCCCGTACTTGAGCGTGCCGTCGAGCATCCCGCGCGCGTCGATGCGCGGCGTCGGCTTGCCGATGATGCGGAACTGGTCCGGCGACTTCAACGACACCCGCTGCGGTACCGGCATCGCCATCGCGGCCGGTGCGAGTTCGCCGTAGGTCGCGCGGTAGTTGCCGGACGTCACGACACCGTTCGCCGTCCGGCAGGTGGCGGGATCGACGTTCCAGCGCTGCGCGGCCGCGGCGACGAGCATCGCGCGAGCGGAGGCGCCGAGTTCGCGGTACTGCGCGAACGAGTGATTGACCGACGTCGAGCCGGCCGTCATCTGGATACCCGTCACCGGGTCTTTGTACGGCTCGCCCGCCGGCGCGAGCACGGTGCGCACGTTGCGCCAGTCGGCGTCGAGTTCGTCGGCCAGCGCCATCGGCAGCGCGGTGCTGACGCCCTGGCCGGACTCGGTGCGGTTGACGGCGACGGTCACGGTGTTGTCCGGCGCAATGATCAGGAATGCTTGCGGTGGCGAAGGCTGAGCGGTTCTGCCGGCTTCGGCCCGCGCCCGCGTCGGCGCGATGCCGAGCGCGAGGCAGCCGCTCGCCGCCATCGTCAGCTTCAGGAAGCCGCGCCGGCCGGGCATCGGAGCATCGGCTCCGGTGACGGAGAATGCATCGCGGTGGGGGGCGTCGGCGCTTGCCGGACGCCCGAAAGTGCGGATACGCATGGTCAAAGTCTCCCGGCAGGCTCAGGCAAGCGCGCGAGCCGCATCGTGAATCGCGGCACGGATGCGCTGGTAAGTCGCGCAACGGCACAGGTTGCCGGCCATCGCGCGGTCGATGTCGGCGTCGGTCGGCGCCTTGTTGCCGCGTAGCAGGCCGGCCGCGCTCATCATCTGGCCGCTCTGGCAGTAGCCGCATTGCGCGACGTCGTGCCGGAGCCACGCGTCGAGGACGGCCTTGCCGACCGCATCGTCGGCGAGATGTTCGGACGTCGTGATGCGCGCATTCCCGACCGCCGACAGCGCCAGCGTGCAGCTTCGGGCCGGGCGGCCGTCGACATGCACGGTGCAGGCGCCGCAGTCGCCGGTGCCGCATCCGAACTTGGTGCCGGTCAACCCGAGGTTGTCGCGCAGCACCCAGAGCACCGGCGTCGACGGATCGGCGTCGATCTCGGCCGGCCGGTCGTTGATATTCAACGTCACCATCGTGAAGTTCTCCCTTGGACACCTCGTTATCGCCCGCGGACCAAAAAGACAATGCGGCGGATCTGAATCAATTAAAGCAGATCCGGTAAAAAGTCGGCATCCGGGAATTTGAGTTTTTTGCCTTTCTTAATAATTTGCGTGATTAATTTAATAAGAATCGCTTTCATCCGGAATGCAAAGTAGTTAATGAAGATGAAAGAGTGTTGAGTTTTGCCAAAAAAATGTCGGCCCCATGGAAAACGTTTGCGAGTCGAGCCTATATTTGACTCGCGATCACTCCTGGAGACACGTGGATCGGACGGCAGGCACCGACCAAACGACAGGCGGGGCAAGGGACGCACGGTTGTTCGACGGCACCGGGCCGGCGTTTGATTGTCGGGCGGGAGGCCCCGTCGCTGCAGGATTTCGGCGTGGAGGCCTCGTTGGCCTGTATAGACAGAGGTGCGAGGAAAGCCGCTCGCCGGGGCAATGCCCTGGTTTGATGAAAAACAATCGTTTCTAATTAGTGGAAAATTTACCGGGTGACGAAGGGGGCTTAAAAGTAAAATATGCCGATTCAATAATTCTCGCCGATTGATTCTCGTTTGTTTTTAATCCAGCCATCCGCTTCGGACTGGTGACGGGACGGTGTTTTTCCAAAAAACATCGAATAGCGTATTCCGGTATTTACCTCCGGCATTTTGAATGCGGCGAGGGAATGCCCGGTGTCGTCGATTCTCTTATGGGAAGGTGTGATTATGCGTATGCGCATGGGCTCGAACAAAAAGCGCGCGGAAGCACGTCCGAAACTCCTCGTGCCGACCGGCATGCTGGTCGCGCTGGTCGGCGCCGGGATCGTTCCCGCCGATGCACTGGCCGCCTGCGTCGGAACCACGACCGTCAGTTGTACCGGAGCCACCACCACCTATTCGAACGGCGCGAACAATCTCAACCTGACCGTCGGGTCCGGCGCGACCGTCTCCGTGGTGCCGCTGATCGGCGGCACCGCGCTGTCGCTGACGGGCAGCGGCGTCACGCTGACCAACAACGGCAGGATCGACCCCGCGTTGTCCGGCTTGAGCCTCGTGTCGAACGGCACGGTCGTCGGCAATATCGCGTCGGCGAGCACGGTCAACGTCACGAACGCCAGCACGGGCGTGATGATGGGCTCGACGAGCTCGCTGCTCAACGGGCCCGCGCTGACGGTCTACAACGGTATCGGCGGCACGACGAACATCACGAACGCCGGCACGATCGGAACGACCGGCCTGCTCGGCTTCAGCGCGGGGCCCACCGCGCAGGTCGTGACCACGTCGGGCGGTGCACAGGTCAACTTCACCAACGCGAGCGGCGGCGCGATCAACGGTTCGGTGGTGCTCGCACCCAGCGGGACACCGGGCGCGGGGAACACGTTCACCAACGCCGGCACCGTCACGGGCAACGTGTCGCTGGGCGCGGCGCTCGGCACGTCGAACACGTTCAATGCGCAGACCGGGTCGTCGGTCGGGCTCGGCGTCGATGCGGGCGTGGGCGGCAACAACACGCTGAACCTGCAACTGAACCCGGCCGCCGGCAGCTCCGCGAGCGGCACCCTGGCGGTCGATACGTACGGCAATTTCACGCATCTCGCGGTGCAGGGCGGGACGTGGAACATCACCGGCGCGTCGAGCGCGGCCGACGCGTCGCTGGCGGGCGGCACCGCGATCATCAACAACAGCGCGGGGCTGGGTCTCGGGACGATCGCGGCCGGCGGCGGCACGCTGGAAGCCGGCACGGCCGGTCTCAACCTGCTCAACAACGTGACGCTCGGCGCGGACCTGACGGTGGATGGCGCGACAGGGCTCGCGTTGTCGGGCACGATCGCCGGCGGCGGCGCGCTGAAAGCGAGCGGCACCGGCACGCTGACGCTGAACGGCGCCAATTCGTTCACGGGCGGAACGAACCTGACGGGGGGCGGCGGGCTCGTGGTCGGCACCGACACGGCGCTCGGCGGCGGCGCGCTGAATGTGTCGGGCGCGGGCGGCACGCTTGGCACGAGCGTCGGCGGCACGCTGCTCGGCAACGCGGTCAATATCGATACCGGCGTCACGCTGGGCCTGAACGGCTCGGCCGGTCTCGGGCTGAGCGGCGCGATCGCCGGCAACGGCGGGCTGGCGCAAACCGGCCCGGGCATCACGACGCTGCTCGGCCCGAACACGTTCGCGGGCGGCACGACGCTGAGCGGCGGCGGGATCGTCGCCGGCACGGGCGCGGCGCTCGGCACGGGCGCGCTGCACGTGACCGGCACGGGCGGCTCGCTCGCGACGAACGTCGGCGGCACGCTGCTCGGCAATGCGGTCAATCTCGATGCAGGCGCCACGCTCGGCCTGAACGGGGCGAACGGCCTGAGTCTCGGCGGCACGATCGCCGGTAACGGCGGCCTTGCGCAAAGCGGCACGGGCACGACGACGCTGCTCGGCGCGAACACGTTCTCGGGCGGCACGGCGCTGAGCGGTGGCGGGTTGATCGCCGGCAATGGCGCGGCGCTCGGCACAGGCGCGCTGAACGTATCCGGGACGGGCGGCACGCTCGCCACGAACGTCGGCGGCACCGTGCTCGGCAATGCGGTGAATCTTGGCGCGGGCGCGACGCTCGGCCTGAACGGCGCGGCCGACCTGAGCCTCGGCGGCGTGATCGGCGGGAGTGGCCAACTGGCGCAAACCGGTGCCGGCACGACCACGCTGCTCGGGACGAACGCCTTCACGGGCGGCACGACGCTGAGCGGCGGCGGGCTGATCGCCGGCAACGGCGCGGCGCTCGGCACGGGCGCGCTGAACGTATCCGGCACGGGCGGCACGCTCGCGACGAACGTCGGCGGCACCGTGCTCGGTAATGCGGTCAACCTGGGCGCGGGCGCGACGCTCGGCCTGAACGGCGCAGCCGATCTCGGCCTGAGCGGCGCGATCTCGGGCGCGGGCGGCCTGGCGCTCGGCGGCACCGGCGCCACGACGCTGTCCGGCGCGAACACGTTCACGGGCGGCGCGAGCCTGACGGGCGGCGGCAGCCTGATCGTCGAAGGCGGCAGTGCGCTCGGTATCGGCGGCGCGTTGAACGTGAGCGGCCTCGGCGGTTCGCTGAGCGCGGATCTGGCCGCCGGCGCGGCACTCGCGAACGGCATCAACCTGAACGGCGCATCGCTGACGCTGAACGGCGCGAACGACCTCGGCCTGAGCGGCGCGATCGGCGGCACCGGCGGTCTCGTGCTGAGCGGCACGGGGACGACGACGCTGTCCGGCGCGAACACCTTCGGCGGCGGCACGACGCTGAGCGCCGGCACGCTGCTCGCCGGCAGCAATACGGCGCTCGGCAGCGGCGCGCTGAACGTCGCCGGTACGGGCGGCGCGCTCGGCGCGAGCGTGAACGGCACCGCGCTGGGCAACGCGGTGAATCTCGGCGCAGGCGCGACGCTCGCGTTGACCGGCGCGAACGATCTGGGCCTGAACGGCGTGATCGCCGGGAGTGGCGGTCTCGCGCAAATCGGCTCGGGCATCACGACGTTGAGCGGCGCGAACACGTTCTCGGGCGGCACGACGCTGAGCGGCGGCGGACTCCTCGCCGGCAACGGCGCCGCACTGGGCACGGGGGCGTTGAACGTGACGGGCACGGGCGGCTCGCTCGGCACGACCGTCGGCGGCACCGTGCTCGGCAACGCGATCCAGCTCGGCGCGGGCGCGGCGCTGACGGTTGGCGGCCCGAACGATCTCGGCCTGAGCGGGCTCATCTCCGGCGCCGGCGGCCTGTCCGTGAGCGGCCCGGGCACGACGACGCTCACCGCGGCCGAGACGTTCACCGGCGGCACCACGATCGGCAGCGGCACGCTCGCGATCGGCGCGGGCGGCAGCCTCGCCGCGTCGAGCCCCGTCAACCTGACGGGCGCCGGTGCGCACTTCAACATCGGCGGCGCGACCACGCCGCAGTCGATCGGCACGCTGTCGGGTGTCGCGGGTTCGACGATCGATCTCGGGGCGAACAACCTGACGCTGGCCGGCAGCGGCAGCGGCGTCTTCGCGGGCGACATCGGCGGGGCGGGCGGGCTGACGCTTGCCGGCACCGGCTCGCAGGCGCTCACCGGCAACAACACGTATGCGGGCGGCACCGCGCTGACGGGCGGCAGCCTGGTGGTCGGAAGCGGGACTGCGCTCGGCCTCGGCGCACTCGACGTCAACGGCTCGGCTTCGCTCGGCGCGAGCGTGCCGGGCGTGACGCTCGGCAACGCGGTGAACCTCGGCACCGGCGTCACGCTGGGGCTGAACGGCGCGAACGATCTCGGCCTGAGCGGCACGATCGCCGGGAACGGCGGCCTCGCGCAAACCGGCACCGGCACGACGACGCTGCTCGGCGCGAACACGTTCTCGGGCGGCACCACGCTCACTGGCGGCGGGCTGATCGCCGGCAACGGCGCGGCGCTCGGCACGGGCGCGCTGACGGTCGCGGGCACGGGCGGCACGCTCGCCACGAACGTCGCCGGTACCTTGCTCGGCAACGCGGTGAATCTCGGCGCGGGCGCGACGCTCGGCCTGAACGGCGCGGCCGACCTGAGCCTGGGCGGCGTGATCGCCGGCGACGGCGGGTTCGCGCAAACCGGAAGCGGCACGACGACGCTGCTCGGCGCGAACACGTTCACCGGCGGGACGACGCTGAGCGGCGGCGGGCTCATCGCCGGCAACGGCAGCGCACTCGGTTCCGGCGCGCTGAACGTGACGGGCGCGGGCGGCTCGCTCGGCACGAGCGTCGGCGGCACGGTGCTCGGCAACGCGGTGAATCTGGGCGCGGGCGCGACGCTGACGGTTGGCGGTGCGAACAATCTGGGCCTCGGCGGCGCGATTTCGGGCGGCGGCAATCTGGCGGTGACCGGCCCGTCGATCACGACGCTCACGGGCGCGGGCAGCTACACCGGCAACACGACGATTGGCAACGGCAGCACGCTCGCGGTCGGCGCGGGCGGCGCGCTGTCGGGCGGCAGTGTGTTCGATCTGGCCGGCGCGGGCGCGACGCTCGACCTGAGCGCGGCCACGTCGCCGCAGACGACGGGCGGGCTGGTCGGCGCGGCCGGCTCGGCGGTGAATCTCGGCGGCAACACCCTGACGCTCGGCGGTTCCGGCAACGGCACGTTCGGCGGCACGATCGGCGGTGCCGGCGGGCTGACGATGGCCGGCACCGGCACGGAGACGCTGACCGGCGCGAACACGTACGGCGGCGGCACGACGATCAACAGCGGCACGCTCGCGATCGGCGCGGGCGGCAGCCTGGCCGCGGGCGGTGCAGTGAATCTGGGCGGCGCCGGCGCAACCTTCGACCTGAGCGGCGCAGGGCTGCCGCAGGCGATCGGCGCGCTGTCGGGCGTAGCCGGTTCGACGGTGAATCTCGGCGGCAACGGCCTGACGCTGGGCGGCGCCGGCAGCGGCACGTTCGGCGGCACGATCGCGGGGGCAGGCGGCAGCCTGACGCTGTCGGGCACGGGCAGCGAAACACTGACCGGCATCAACACGTACACGGGCGGCACGAACCTGACGGGCGGCGGCACGCTGATCGCCGGCAACGGCGGGGCGCTCGGTACCGGCGCGTTGAACCTCGCCGGCGCAGGCGGCACGCTGGCCGCGAGCGTCGCCGGCACGACGCTGAACAATGCCGTCAATCTCGGCACGGGTTCGGCGCTGACGCTCGGTGGCACGAACGACCTGGGCCTCGGCGGCATCATCGCCGGCGGCGGCAGCCTCGCGCAAACCGGCAGCGGCACGACCACGCTCACCGGCGCGAACCTCTACACGGGCGGCACGACGCTCGGTGCCGGCGGCTTGTCGGTCGGCAGCAACACGGCGCTCGGCACGGGCACGCTCAACGTCACCGGCAGCGGTGGCGCGCTCAGCGCAAGCACGGCGAACCTGCTGCTGGCGAACGCCGTCGATCTGGGCATCGGTTCGACGCTGAATCTCGGCGGCGCGTTCGACTTCGGCCTGGGCGGCACGATCTCCGGCGCGGGCGGCGTCGTGCAGTCCGGCTCGGGCACGACCACGCTCGGCGGCGCGAACACCTACGGCGGCGGGACGACGTTGAGCAGCGGCGGACTGAGCGTGGGCAACAATACGGCGCTCGGGTCCGGCGCGTTGAACGTGACCGGCAACGGCACGCTGAGCGCGAGCGTAAACGGCACGACGCTCGGCAACGCGGTCACGCTCGGCGGGGGCGCGACGCTCGGGCTGAACGGCGCGAACGATCTCGGCCTGAGCGGCACGATTTCCGGAGGCGGCGCGCTTGCGCAGACCGGCGCGGGCACCACGACGCTCGGCGGCACGAACACGTACGGCGGCGGCACGACGCTGAGCGGCGGCGGGCTCATTGCAGGCAACGGCAGCGCACTCGGTTCCGGCGCGCTGAACGTGACGGGCGCGGGCGGTTCGCTCGGCACGAGCGTCGGCGGCACGACGCTCGGCAATGCAGTGAATCTCGGCGCGGGGGCGACGCTGACCGTTGGGGGTGCGAATGATCTCGGGCTCGGCGGCGGGATCTCGGGCAGCGGCGGCCTGTCGGTCAGCGGCCCGTCGACGACCACGCTCACCGGCGTGAACACCTATACCGGCAACACGACGATCGGCGGCGGCAGCACGCTGGCGGTCGGCGCGGGCGGCAGCCTGTCGGCAGGCAGCGCGCTCGATCTCGCGGGCACGGGCGCGGCGCTCGACATCAGCGCGGCGACCACGCCGCAAACGAGCGGGATGCTGTCCGGCGTGGCGGGCACGAACGTGAATCTCGGCGGCAACACGCTGACGCTGGCCGGTACCGGCAACGGTAACTATGCAGGCACGATCGGCGGCACCGGCGGGTTGACGATGGCAGGCACCGGCACGGAGACGCTGACCGGCACCAACACGTACACGGGCGCGACGACGATCAACAGCGGCACGCTGGCGATCGGCGCGGGCGGCAGCTTGTCGGCCAGCAGCCCGGTGAATCTGGCCGGTGCGGGCGCAACCTTCGATGTGAGCGGCGCGACCACGCCGCAGACGACGGGCACGCTGTCGGGTGTCGCGGGTTCGACGGTGAACCTCGGCGGCAACAACCTGACGCTCGGCGGCGCGGGCAACGGCACGTATGGCGGCACGATCGCGGGGGCCGGCGGCAGCCTCACGCTGTCGGGCACCGGCACCGAGACGCTGACCGGCAACAATACGTACACGGGCGGCACGAACCTCACCGGCGGCGGCACGTTGATCGCGGGCAGCGGTTCGGCGCTCGGCACGGGCGCGCTGAACACGAGCGGCGCAGGCGGCACGCTCGGCACCAGCGTGGCCGGCACGACGCTCGGCAACGCGGTGAATCTCGGCGCGGGGTCGACACTGACGGTTGGCGGTGCGAACAATCTCGGCCTCGGCGGCGCGATCAGCGGCAGCGGCAATCTCGCGGTGAACGGCCCGTCGACGACGACGCTCACGGGGGCCAGCTCGTACACCGGCAACACGACGATCGGCGGCGGCAGCACGCTGGCGGTCGGCGCGGGCGGCAGCCTGTCATCGGGCAGTGCGATCGATCTGGCCGGCGCGGGCTCGACGCTGGACGTGAGCGCGGCCACGTCGCCGCAGACGACCGGCACGTTGTCGGGCGCGGCGGGTTCGGCGGTGAACCTCGGCGGCAACACGCTCACGCTCGGCGGGTCGGGCAACGGCACGTTCGGCGGAACGGTCGGCGGAACGGGCGGGTTGACGCTGTCGGGCACGGGCACCGAAACGCTGACGGGGACCAACACGTACACCGGCGCGACGACGATCAACAGCGGCACGCTTGCGATCGGCGCGGGCGGCAGCCTGTCCGCAAGCAGCCCGGTGAACCTGACCGGTGCGGGCGCAACCTTCGACGTCAGCGGCGCGACCACGCCGCAGACGACGGGCACGCTGTCGGGTGTCGCCGGTTCGACGGTGAACCTCGGCGGCAACAACCTGACGCTCGGCGGCACGGGCAACGGCACGTATGGCGGCACGATCGCCGGCGCGGGCGGCAGCCTCACGTTGTCGGGCACCGGCACCGAGACGTTGACCGGCAACAACACGTACACGGGCGGCACGACCCTGAGCGGCGGCGGCACGTTGATCGCGGGCAGCGGCTCGGCGCTCGGCACCGGTGCGCTGAACACGAGCGGTGCGGGCGGCACGCTGGCCGCGAGCACGCCGGGCACGACGCTCGGCAACGCGGTGAATCTCGGCGCGGGGTCGACGCTGACGGTCGGCGGTGCGAACGATCTCGGCCTCGGCGGCGCGATCTCGGGCGGCGGCAACCTCGCGGTGAACGGTCCGTCGACGACGACGCTGTCGGGCGCGAACACCTACACCGGCAGCACGACGATCGGCGGCGGCAGCACGCTGGCGGTCGGCGCGGGCGGCAGCCTGTCGTCGGGCAGCGCGATCGACCTGTCCGGCACCGGCGCCACGCTCGACCTGAGCGCGGCCACGTCGCCGCAGACGAGCGGCGCGCTGTCCGGCGGCACGGGCACGAACGTCAACCTGGGCGGCAATACGTTGACGCTCGGCGGCGCAGGCAGCGGCACGTATGGCGGCGTGATCGGCGGCACGGGCGGGTTGACGCTGTCGGGCACCGGCACCGAAACGCTGACGGGCACCAACACGTACACCGGCGCGACCACGATCAACAGCGGCACGCTCGCGATCGGCGGCAACGGCAGCCTGTCGTCGAGCAGCCCGGTCAGCCTGACGGCGGCCGGCGCGACGCTCGACCTGAGCGGCGCCGCCTCGCCGCAATCGACCGGCGCGATCTCGGGCGTGGCCGGCTCGACGGTGAACCTGGGCAACAACAACCTGACGCTCGGCGGGTCGGCCAGCGGCACCTACGCGGGCAACATCGCCGGCACCGGTGGCGTGACGATGTCGGGTACCGGCACCGAAACGCTGACGGGCAGCAATACGTACACCGGCGCGACCACGATCAACAGCGGCACGCTGGCGATCGGCGCGGGCGGCAGCCTGTCGGGGACGACGCCGGTGAGCCTGACGGGTGCGGGCGCAACCTTCGACCTGAGCGGCGCGACCACGCCGCAGACGACGGGCACGCTGTCGGGTGTCGCGGGTTCGACGGTGAACCTCGGTGGCAACAACCTGACGCTCGGCGGTTCGGGTAGTGGTACTTACGACGGCACGATCGCGGGTGCGGGCGGCAGCCTGACGCTGGGCGGCACGGGCACCGAGACGCTGAACGGGACGAACACGTACACGGGCGGCACGAGCCTGACGGGCGGCGGCACGCTGATCGCGGGCAACGGTTCGGCGCTTGGCTCGGGCGCGCTGAACACGAGCGGCGCGGGCGGCACGCTCGGCACGAGCGTGGCCGGCACGACGCTCGGCAACGCGGTGAATCTCGGTGCGGGATCGACGCTGACGGTTGGCGGTGCGAACAATCTCGGCCTCGGCGGCGCGATCAGCGGAAGCGGCAACCTCGCGGTGAATGGCCCGTCGACGACGACGCTCACCGGCGCCAGCTCGTACACCGGCAACACGACGATCGGCAACGGCAGCACGCTGGCGGTTGGCGCGAGCGGCAGCCTGTCGGGCGGCAGTGCGGTCGATCTGGCCGGTGCAGGGGCGACGCTCGATCTGAGCGCCGCCACGACGCCGCAGTCGACTAGCGCGTTGTCGGGCGTAGCGGGTTCGACGGTGAACCTCGGCGGCAATGCGCTGACGCTCGGCGGTTCCGCCAACGGGACGTTCGGCGGCACGATCGCCGGCACGGGCGGCAGCCTGACGCTGTCGGGCACGGGCACCGAAACGCTGAACGGGACGAACACGTACACGGGCGGCACGACCCTGAGCGGCGGCGGCACGCTGCTCGCGGGCAACGGTTCGGCGCTCGGCACGGGCGCGCTGACTACGACCGGCGCAGGCGGTTCGCTCGGCACGAGCGTGGCCGGCACGACGCTGACCAACGCGATCGGTCTCGGCGCGGGGTCGACGCTGACGGTGGGTGGTGCGAACAATCTGGGCCTGGGCGGCGCGATCGTCGGCAGCGGCAATCTCGCGGTGAACGGTCCGTCGACGACGACGCTGACCGGCGCCAGCTCGTACACCGGCAACACGACGATCGGCAACGGCAGCACGCTGGCGGTCGGCGCGGGCGGCAGCCTGTCGGCGGGCAGCGCGGTCGATCTGTCGGGTACGGGGGCCACGCTGGACTTGAGCGCCGCGACGACGCCGCAGACCACGGGCGCAGTGTCGGGCGTGTCGGGTTCGACCGTGAACCTGGGCAGCAACACGCTGACGCTGGGCGGCGCCGGTAACGGCACGTACGGCGGCACCGTCGCCGGCACGGGCGGGTTGACGCTGTCGGGCACCGGCACGCAGACGCTGACGGGCACCAACACGTACACCGGCGCGACGACGATCAACAGCGGCACGCTGGCGATCGGCGCGGGCGGCAGCCTGTCCGGCAGCAGCCCGCTGAACCTGACCGGTGCGGGCGCAACCTTCGACGTCAGCGGCGCGACCACGCCGCAAACGACGACCGCGTTGTCGGGTGTCGCCGGTTCGACGGTGAACCTCGGCGGCAACACCCTGACGCTCGGCGGGTCGGGCAGCGGCACGTACGGCGGCACGATCGCCGGCACGGGCGGCAGTCTGACGCTGGGCGGCACGGGCACCGAGACGCTGACCGGTTCGAACACGTATTCGGGCGGCACGAACCTGACCGGTGGCGGCACGCTGGTCGCGGGCAGCAGCACGGCGCTCGGCACCGGCGCGCTGAACACCGGCGGTGCAGGCGGGACGCTGGCGGCCGGCACGCCCGGCACAACGCTCGGCAATGCGGTGAACCTCGGGACGGGTTCGACGCTGACGGTGAGCGGCCCGAACAGCCTCGGCCTGACCGGCGCGATTGCCGGCAACGGCAATCTGTCGATCACCGGCCCGGCGACGACGACGCTGTCGGGTGCCAACACCTACACCGGTGGCACGAGCGTCACCGGCGGCGGCACGCTGGTGGCCGGCACGCCGACCGCACTCGGCAGCGGCACGCTGAGCGTCGGCGGCAACGGCGGCACGCTCGGCACCAGCGTCGCGGGCACGACGCTCGGCAACGCGGTGAATCTTGGCGCGGGTTCGACGCTGACGGTGGGCGGCGCCAACAACCTCGGCCTGAGCGGCCCGATCTCCGGTGGCGGCAACCTGGCGGTGAGCGGCCCGTCGACGACGACTCTCAGCGGCGCGAACGCGTACACGGGCGGCACGACGATCGGCAACGGCAGCACGCTGGCGGTCGGCGGCAGCGGCGGCTTGTCGGCGGGCAGCGCACTGACGCTGGCCGGCAACGGCGCGACGCTCGATGTCAGCGCGGCCACGACACCGCAGACGGCGAGCGCGCTGTCGGGCGCCGCCGGTTCGACCGTGAATCTCGGCGGCAATACGCTGACCGTGGCCGGTCCGACGGGCGGTTCGTTCGGCGGCACGATCGCCGGCACCGGCGGCTTCGCGGTGCAGGGCGGCGGCACGCAGACGCTGACGGGCGCCAACACGTACACCGGCGGCACGACGATCGGCAACGGCAGCATGCTCGCACTTGCCGGCGCAGGCAGCCTTGCGCCGACGAGCCCGGTGATTCTCGCGGGCAGCGGCGCGACGCTGGACCTCACGGGGTCGGCCGCACCGCAGTCGATCGGCACGCTGTCGGGCACGACGGGTTCGAACGTGAACCTCGGTGCGACGCCGCTGACCGTCAATACCGCCGGCACCAGCTCGTTCGCGGGCACGCTGTCGGGTACCGGCCCGCTGACGCTGGCCGGCACGGGTGCACAGGTGCTGAGCGGGACCAACACGCTGTCCGGGCCGACCACCGTGACGGGCGGCACGCTCGCGGTCACCGGTTCGCTGGCCAACTCGCCGGTGACCGTCGGCAGCGGCGCGACCGTCACCGGGACGGGCACGATCGGCGGCCTGGTCGTGTCGGGCGGCGGCACCGCATCGGTCCTCCAGCTCGGGCAGCCGCTGAAGGTCGCGGGCAACGCGACCTTCCAGCCGGGCTCGACGCTGCAGGTCGGCGCCACGCCGCAACAGAGCGGCGGTCTCGACGTGACCGGCTCCGCCACGCTCAACGGTGGATCGGTACAGGTCGTCGCGGCCACCGGGCAATACCAGCCGGGCAAGCTCTACACCATCGTGAATGCCGGTGCGGGCGTGCAAGGGCAGTTCAGCGCGGTGAACTCGACGTATGCGTTCCTCACGCCGACGCTCACGTACAACCCGGCGCAGGTGCTGATGTCGCTGACGCCGAACGGCACGCCGTTCTCGTCGGTCGCGACGACACCCGACGGGCAAGCGGTGGCGGGTGCGGTCGGCACGCTCGGCGCCGGCAACCCGCTGTTCGATACGGTGCTGACGTCGGATGCGCCGACCGCGAACCGCGCGTTCACGCAACTGGCCGGCGATCTGTATCCGAGTACGCGCAGCGTGCTGTTGTCGGATAGCCGCTACGTGCGCGATGCGGTGCTCGATCGTGCGCGGCTCGGTTCGCAGCCGGGCGGGGCGCTGTGCGGATGCGAGGCGCCGGTGTCGGCGGACGATCATTCGGCGGCGCTCGACCGGCGCATGGCCGCGGAGAACGGCTGCACGCCGGCCAAGTCGTACAAGCCCGCGGTGTGGGGCCGGCTGTACGGTTCGCATAGCCGGTTCGACGGCGACGGCGTCGCGTCGATCGATCGCAACCTGTATGGCTTCGTCGTCGGCACGGATGCGGAAGTCAGCAGCCACTGGCGCGTCGGTATCGCGGGCGGTGCGTCGCGCAGCCAGCTCAATACCGACCAGAACGAGTCGGCGAAGGTCAACGGCGAGACGATCGCGCTGTACGCGAGCGGCCGGTACAACGCGTGGAACGTGCGCGGTGGCGTGTCGCAGTCGTGGTACCGCGTGCATAGCGAGCGCAATCCGTCGTTCGGCAGCTTCTCCGATCACGATACCGCCAGCTACGACGCGAACGCGACGCAGGTGTTCACCGAGATCGGCTACTCGACGGCGTTCCGTAACGTCGCGCTCGAACCGTTCGTCGGGCTCGCGTACGCCAGCCTGCACACCGACGGCTTCAAGGAGAACGGCGGCGCGGCGGCGCTGCAGGGCGATTCCGATACGACGGGCCTCGGCTTCTCGACACTTGGCGTGCGGGCCTCGACCGACGTCGCGGTCACGACGAAGGGCAAGGTCACGGCGTTCGGCACCGTCGGCTGGCGGCACGCGTTCGGCAATACGCAGCCGGCGTCGAGGCTGTCGTTCGCGAGCGGCGGCTCGCCGTTCAGCGTCACCGGCGTGCCGGTCGCGCGTGATGCCGCGGTGCTCGAGGTCGGTGTCGATGCGGCCATCACGAAGAACCTGTCGCTCGGGCTGTCCTACAGCGGCCAGATCGGCGGCAGCATCAGCGACCACGCGCTGTACGGCAATCTGTTGTGGAAGTTCTGAGGGGAGGGGCGGCGGCCGCTTGCGATGGAATCGTCGTGAGCGGCCGATCGTTTGACGATCGTTCGATGATCGTCAGATTGTTGATTCGTTTTGCAGAAGTTTCGTGATGAAGATCGATTTTGATGAAGTGCGTCACGCGGTGTCCGGTATCCCGTTGTATCGGCGTGTTTAGACCTGTTTCAACGCTTTGCCATATCGGGCAATCCGCGAACGATTCGCGCCCCCTTCGCCGGCGGCAGGGTCCACGCGTCATCGCTCGAGCTGTTCCGCGGTTGTCCAACCGAAATGAGGTTACTCATGAAAACGAAAGCGAAAGCGAACGTGAAATTGACAGGCATTGCCTTGTCGGTCGCGGCCTTGTTCAGCCTGGCCGCCTCGGCGTCCCAGGCGGGGGTGCTGGCTTCCCCGCTGGGAAGTGTCAGCAAATCCGACGGCGTGATCGTCGCAGGCGGATCTCCCGCGCCCGGGGAACTCGTCGGCACCGTGGCGGGATGGGGGAACGGGGTGGTGACGGTCGGCAGCCCGAATGCAGGCGGTATCTCGATCGGGCTGGCAGGGACGGGGACGGGAAGCGCGACCATCGATATCGGTAGCGGATTGCTCGAGCCGGTCGCAGGCGTGGCCGGTACGGTGACGGGTGCGTTGGGTGGTATCGGCGGTGGTGGTGGCGGGACCGGTGGTCTTGGTGGCGTGGTTGGCACGGTGACGGGTTCGCTGGGCGGCCTTGGCGGAAGTGGTGGCGGGACGGGTGGCCTTGGCGATGTCGTCGGAACGGTGGGCAACGCGGCAAGCGGAGCAGTCGGAACGGTGACGGGCGCCTTGGGCGGTGTCGGCGGTGGCGGCGGGACCGGTGGTCTCGGTGGTGTGGTCGGTACGGTAACCGGTGCACTGGGTGGCATCGGTGGCGGTAACCCGACGGGTGGCCTTGGTGGCGTGGTCGGCACGGTAGCGAACACGGCCACCGGTGCAGTCGGAACGCTGACTGGCGCACTGGGTGGTGTTGGCGGCGGGACCGGCGGTCTCGGCGGTGTTGTCGGGACGGTGGGCAACGCGGCAAGCGGTGCAGTGGGTACGGTGACGGGTGCCTTGGGTGGCGTCGGTGATCCGACCGGTGGTCTCGGTGGCGTGGTCGGTACGGTAACCGGTGCACTGGGTGGCATCGGTGGCGGTAATCCGACGGGCGGCCTTGGTGGCGTCGTTGGCACGGTAGCGAACACGGCCACAGGTGCGGTCGCGACGTTGACTGGCGCACTGGGTGGTGTCGGCGGCGGGACCGGCGGTCTCGGCGGTGTTGTCGGGACGGTGGGCAACGCCGCAAGCGGCGCAGTCGGTACGGTGACGGGCGCTCTGGGTGGCGTCGGCGATCCGACCGGCGGTCTCGGTGGCGTGGTTGGCACGGTAACCGGTGCACTGGGTGGCATCGGTGGTGGTAACCCGACGGGTGGACTTGGTGGCGTTGTCGGCACGGTAGCGAACACGGCCACCGGTGCAGTCGGAACGCTGACTGGCGCACTGGGTGGTGTTGGCGGCGGGACCGGCGGTCTCGGCGGTGTTGTCGGGACGGTGGGCAACGCGGCAAGCGGTGCAGTGGGTACGGTGACGGGTGCCTTGGGTGGCGTCGGCGATCCGACCGGCGGTCTCGGTGGTGTGGTCGGTACGGTAACCGGTGCACTGGGTGGCATCGGTGGCGGCAACCCGACGGGTGGCCTTGGTGGCGTTGTCGGCACGGTCGCGAATACGGCGACGGGCGCAGTCGGAACACTGACCGGGGCACTGGGCGGTGTCGGCGGCGGGACCGGCGGTCTCGGTGGCGTCGTCGGGACGGTGGGCAACGTGGCAAGCGGTGCAGTGGGTACGGTGACGGGTGCCTTGGGTGGCGTCGGCGATCCGACCGGCGGACTTGGTGGCGTGGTTGGCACGGTAACCGGTGCACTGGGTGGCATCGGTGGTGGTAACCCGACGGGTGGCCTTGGTGGCGTTGTCGGCACGGTCGCGAATACGGCGACGGGCGCAGTCGGAACACTGACCGGGGCACTGGGCGGTGTCGGCGGCGGGACCGGCGGTCTCGGTGGCGTCGTCGGGACGGTGGGCAACGTGGCAAGCGGTGCAGTGGGTACGGTGACGGGTGCCTTGGGTGGCGTCGGCGATCCGACCGGCGGACTTGGTGGCGTGGTTGGCACGGTAACCGGTGCACTGGGTGGCATCGGTGGTGGTAACCCGACGGGTGGCCTTGGTGGCGTTGTCGGCACGGTCGCGAATACGGCGACGGGCGCAGTCGGAACACTGACCGGGGCACTGGGCGGTGTCGGCGGCGGGACCGGCGGTCTCGGTGGCGTCGTCGGGACGGTGGGCAACGTGGCAAGCGGTGCAGTGGGTACGGTAACGGGTGCCTTGGGTGGCGTCGGCGATCCGACCGGCGGACTTGGTGGTGTAGTCGGTACGGTAACCGGTGCACTGGGTGGCATCGGTGGCGGGACTGGTGGCCTCGGCGGGGTTGTCGGGACAGTGGGCAACGCGGCAAGCGGTGCAGTCGGTACGGTGACCGGTACACTGGGTGGCATCGGCGGCGGGACCGGCGGTCTCGGCGGTGTTATCGGGACAGTGGGCAACGCGGCAAGCGGCGCAGTCGGCACGGTGATGGGTGCCTTGGGTGGTGTCGGTGATCCGACCGGTGGGCTTGGTGGTGTGGTCGGTACGGTAACCGGCGCACTGGGCGGTGTTGGCGGCGGGACTGGTGGCCTCGGCGGTGTTATCGGGACAGTGGGCAACGCGGCAAGCGGTGCAGTCGGTACGGTGACCGGTGCACTGGGTGGCATCGGCGGCGGGACCGGCGGCCTCGGCGGCGTTGTCGGCACGGTGGCGAACACGGCAACCGGTGCAGTCGGAACGCTGACGGGCGCACTGGGTGGTGCTGGCGGCGCGACCGGCGGTCTCGGTGACATCGTTGGCACGGTGGGTAACACGGCAACGGGTGCAATTGGAACGGTGACGGGTGCCTTGGGCGGTGCCGGTGGTGCGACCGGGGGGCTCGGCGGCATCGTTGGCACGGTCGCCAACTCGGCAACTGGTGCAGTCGCGACGTTGGCCGGTGCAGCGGGTGGTCTCGGTGGTGTCGTGGGCGCGGTCGGCAACTCGGCAACCGGCGCAGTCGGGACGTTGGCCGGCGCAGTCGGCGGTGTCGGCGGGGGCGCGACTGGTGGCCTCGGCAGTCTCGGTGGCGTCGTGGGCACGGTAGCCAACTCGGCAACTGACGCAGCCGGAACGTTGGCCGGTGCGGCGGGTGGTCTCGGTGGTGTCGTGGGCGCGGTCGGCAATACGGCAACCGGCGCAGTCGGAACGTTGGCAGGCGCAGCGGGCGGTGCTGGTGGCGTGGCCGGCGGCCTCGGTGGCATCGTTGGCACGGTAGCCAACTCGGCAACCGGTGCACTCGGAACGTTGGCCGGAGCAGCGGGTGGTGTCGGCGGCGCGACCGGCGGTCTCGGTGGCATCGTGGGCACGGTAGCCAACTCGGCAACCGGCGCAGTCGGAACGTTGGCCGGCGCAGCGGGTGGTGTCGGCGGCGCGACCGGCGGCCTCGGTGGCATCGTCGGCACGGTAGCCAACTCGGCAACGGGTGCGGTGGGAGCGCTGACCGGCGCAGCAGGTGGTGTCGGCGGCGCGACCGGCGGTCTCGGCGGCATCGTCGGCACGGTCGCCAACGCCGGTCCGGGCGTCATCAACGCCGTCACCGGTGTCGCGGGCAACGGCGGCGCGCTGATCACGCCGATCACGAGCATCGTCGGCAATCTCGGCGGCGCGTTGCCGGTCGGTGCAGCCACCGGTGCGATCGGCGCAGCGTCCGGCGCGGTAACCGGCCTCGCCGGCAGCGGCACCGCGGCGATCACGCCGATCGCATCGACCGTCACGTCGCTGATCGGATCCGCCACGGGCGGCGCCGGCAACGTCGTTGGCTCGGGCGCCGGTGCGCTCTCTGGCGCAACCGGTGCGGCGGGCTCGCTCGCGACGGTCGCCACTGGTCTGACGGGCTCGCTCGCGCACACCGTGACCGGCACCGCCGGCGCGGTCGCCGGGACCCTTCCGGCACTGAGCGTCGCGCTCAACGGCGGCACGGCAGCCGGTGCGGTCGGCGGGGTAACGAACGCCGCGGGAGCGCTCATCTCCGGCGGCGCGACGATCGCCAACGCGGCGGTGCAATCGGTCGGTTCGGCCGTCGGGTCGGTGGCCGGCGTCGTTCCCGCGCTGGCGGTCTCGCTGAACGGCAATTCCGCGCAAGGGGGCGGTAGCGCGTCGGGCGGTCTGTTGGCACCCGTGACGTCGCTCGTCACTTCGCTCACCGTTCCGGTGATCAAGAAGTAGGCGACGTCGACACCGCGGCCGCCACATGCTCCGGGCGGCCGCGAATCTTCACGCGTCAGGCGCGTCACCCGTGACGCCCGCGGAACGACGAACCATGTCGAATCGCGCGGCGTTGCCTCGGTGACGCGCCATTTTGCATTTGGGGAGTCGCGACATCGGATGCCGCCGTCCCGGATTTCCCGATCGCTTCCCGCCTGCATCGATTCGCCGTGCCTGGAAGGTGGCGATGTGCCGATTTGCGTCGTGGTCGAACGAGAAACCCGAAACCGCGCGACCGACGCCATGCGATCCATTCCGACGCATACGCCGCATCCGCAAACGTGAGCACACCGAAGCGTCAGTCCGGCGCCGTCCCGGTCGATTCGCGCACGACCAGCTCCGGTGCGCCGATCGTATGCACGGCCGTGCTCGGCTCGATCCCGTCGATCATGTCGAGCGTCAGCGCGATCGCCCGCGCGGCGATCTGCGACGTCGGGAACCTCACCGTCGTCAGCGCGGGGCGGAACTGGTGCGCGAGCTGGATATCGGTCATGCCGACCACCGACAGATCGGCCGGCACGCGCAGCCCGAGATCGGCGGCGGCCTGCATCGCGCCGATCGCCATCAGGTCGTTGGTCGCGAACAGCGCGGTGAGGCCGGGCTTCTCGCGCAACAGCGCGGCGGCCGCTTCGTAGCCGCCTTCGATCGAGTCGTGCGTCGACGCGGTCGTCAGCGCGCCGGCCGGATGGCCGCGCGCCGCGAGTTCGTCGGCGAACCCGCGCAGTCGCACCGACTGCGGACCGCCCGACCCCTTGCCGACCAGCGCGCCGAACGCGCGATGCCGCAGCCCGGACAGATGCGCGGCCGCCAGCGCCCCCGCCGCCGCGAAATCGACGGTCACGCACGGCAGCGTGCGCGACGCATGCACGTGTTCCCACATGCACAGCACGATCGATGCGCCGTGACGCGCGATATCCGCGAGTTCCGCTTCGGCGAGATCGGTGTTCATCACGATCGCACCGGCCGCGAGCGTGCCCGCGATCCGCTCGAGGTAGTTGCGCGTGATCGCCGGATCGTCGTCGGTATTGGATACGAGCAGGTAATGGCCGCGCTTGCGCGCCTCGCGTTCGGCGGCCAGCACGAACTCCGGATAGAACGGGTTCGTGATGTTCGACAGCATCAGCGCGAGCGTCGACGTGCGGCCCTCCGCGAGCGCGCGCGCGGTCAGGTTCGGCCGATAGCCGAGTTCGCGGATCGCGGCCATCACGCGCTCGACGGTGGCGGGCTTCACCTTCTGTGGATTGCGCAGCACGTTCGAGACGGTCGCCGCCGTGACGTTCGCGCGCTGCGCGACTTGCGCGAGCGTCACCATGCGCGGCCTCCGATCGGCCGGTTGGCGGGGTGCACCTGACGTGAAGCGGGGGAGTGTCTGCTCATATTCTGGGAATGCGTCCCACAAGTTGCACAGGGACGGCCGATACGCTAATTTCTCGACACATCAGAGGAAGGAGACGACATGGTACGGCGAACCGGGCGAATCGCGCCACTAAAATTTAAGCGTTTAAATTTTCCGGTCCGATGCGTGTGACCGGCGAGAGGAGAACGCGATGACCGCCATTTCAATGAAGGACGTCTCGAAGCGCTACGGCGACCATGCGCCGGTGCTGCGCGACGTGAACCTCGAGATCGCGTCGCATGAATTCTGCGTGTTTCTCGGTCCGTCGGGCTGCGGAAAATCCACGCTGTTGCGGATGATCGCCGGGCTCGAGGACGTGACCGAGGGCGAGCTGCGGATCGGCGGCGCACGGATGAACGACACGCCGCCCGCGGAGCGTGGCGTCGCGATGGTGTTCCAGAGCTATGCGCTGTTTCCGCACATGACCGTGTTCGACAACATCGGTTTCGGACTGCGAATCGCCGGCACGCCGAAGGACGAAATCCGCCGCCGCGTGACTGAGGCCGCGCGCGTGCTGCAGCTCGAAGCGCTGCTCGATCGCAAGCCGAAGGCGTTGTCTGGCGGGCAGCGCCAGCGCGTCGCGATCGGCCGCGCGATCGTGCGCGAGCCGCGCGTGTTCCTGTTCGACGAGCCGCTGTCGAACCTCGACGCGACGCTGCGCGGCCAGACGCGCGTCGAAATCGCGCGGCTGCACGCGCGCTTCACGCAATCGAGTTCGGTCTACGTCACGCACGACCAGATCGAGGCGATGACGCTCGCCGACCGGATCGTGCTGCTGCATGCGGGCGACGACGTCGCGCGCTTCGGCAGCATCGCGCAGGCCGGTGCGCCGCTCGAGCTGTATCACCGGCCGGCCAACCGCTTCGTCGCGGGCTTCATCGGCTCGCCGCGGATGAATTTTCTGCCGGCCGTCGTCGACGCGGGCGATGCGCACGGCTGCCGGCTGACGCTGGAAGGCACCGGCGAGACGCTGACGCTGCGCGATCGCGCGTTGCCGCGCCACGTCGGCCGCGGCGCGCGCGTGACGCTCGGCGTTCGCCCCGAGCACCTGACGATCGGGGCGGCAAGCGACACCGACCTGCCGGCGCTCGTGCGCGACGTCGCGCTCGTCGAGCAGCTCGGCGAAGCCGCATACGTCCACCTCGACCAGCCCGGCGGCGTGCCGCTGCTCGCGAAACTGCCGGGGCAGGCGGCGTTGCGGCGCGGCGAACGGCATGCGTTCCACGTGCCGCCTTCGCGCTGCCATCTGTTCGACGAAGCCGGCATCGCAGTGCCGGCGCTTCACGCCGAAGCGGCGTTCGCCTAGCGGGCGCGGCGCAGACCGGCCGCGCGCGACGCGGCACCCATCACACCAATACCAGGAGACAACGATGAGACTTCGTGCGAGCCGACTGCTGCTTGCCCTGACGACCGCCGCGGCGTGCGCCGCAGGTATGGCCGACGCGGGCACGCTGAAAGTGAACGTCGCGGCGCGCGGCAACCAGCGCGCGACGTGGCAGGCCGTGTTCGACCAGTTCCACAAGGCGAATCCCGACGTGGACCTGAAGGTCAGCTACGTCGGCGAGGAGGCGTACAAGGTGCAGATGTCCGGCTGGCTCGCGACCGATCCGCCCGACGTGCTGAGCTGGAACAACGGCGAGCGGCTCGCGTATTTCGCGAAGCGCGGGCTGATCGAGGACCTGGGCGCGGACTGGCAGAAGAACGGCTGGAACGACACGTATGCGTCCGTGAAGCAGTCGTCGACGTATGGCGGCAAGGTTTACAGCCTGCCGCTCGGCTACGACGCGTACGGCCTGTTCTACCGCAAGGACCTGTTCGAGAAGGCCGGCATCCACGGCGAGCCGGCCGACTGGCCGCAGTTTCTCGATGCGTGCCGCAAGCTGAAGGCGGCCGGCATCACGCCGATCGCGGTGGCCGCGCGCGATGCGTGGACCCTCGCCGCGTGGTTCGACTATCTCGACCTGCGGATCAACGGCTATGCGTTCCACCAGAAGCTGATGGCCGGCGACGTCGCGTACACCGATCCGCGCGTGCGTGCGGTGTATGCGGCCTGGAAGAAGCTGATCGACGACAAGTATTTCATCGACAACGCGCTGTCCTACGACGTCGATTCGCTGAGCCCGCTGATCGTGAACGGCCAGGCAGCGATGACGCTGATGGGCACCTGGTATTCGGCAGGACTGCTGAGCGCGGCGCGCAACCCGATCGGCTTCTTCCGCTTCCCGGTGATCGATGCATCGGTGCCGCTCGCCGAGGACGGCCCGGTCAACGTGCTGATCGTTCCCGCGAAAGCGCACAACAAGGCCGATGCGCGGCGCTTCCTCGCGTTCATGGGGCAGCCGGCGGTCAACGGCGAGTTCGCGAAGGGGATGGGGCAACTGCCGTCGAACAACAAGGCGCCCGAGCCGCAGGACCCGATCTCGAAGATCGGCTTCCGCACGCTCGCGACGACGCCCGGCGGCATCGCGCAGTTCTACGACCGCGACATGACGAAGGAAATGGCCGACGAGGGGATGAAGGCGATGCAGCAGTTCCTGTCCGACCCGACGCAGCTCGACGCGATCCTGCAGCGCCTCGAACAGACCCGCAAGCGCATCTACCGCAAGTAGCGCGCGGCCGGGCCGGCGTGGGTGCCGGCCCGGTGCGTCGTTGTCACTGTACGTTCGTTTCATCGAAGGCCATCTCATGTCGACCAGCCTGTCCGAAAGCGCCGCGCGCCGCGATGCCGGCCCGCGGCGGCCTGCGCGCGCGTCGCTCGCGCGGCGGCGCAACCGCGCGGCCCTGTGGTTCGTGCTGCCGGGTTTCGCGCTCTTCACCGTGTTCGTGCTGTATCCGATCGTCAGCAGCATCTGGCTGAGCTTCCATCACTGGGACGGGATGACGCCGATGACGTTCGCCGGGCTCGACAACTATCGCGAGCTGCTGCAGTCGGACACGTTCACCGTCGCGCTGAAGAACAACGTGCTGTGGCTCGTGCTGTTTCTCGCCGCGCCGCCGCTCGGCCTCGCGCTCGCGCTGTACCTGAACCAGAACGTGTTCGGCATCCGGCTCGTGAAGTCGCTGTTCTTCGCGCCGTTCGTGCTGCCGGGTGTGGTGGTCGGCCTCGTGTTCTCGTGGTTCTACGACCCGACGTTCGGGCTGCTGAAGCTGATCGTCGGGCACGGAATCCCGGTGCTCGGCGATCCGCGCTATGCGACCTACGGCGTGATCGCCGCCGCGCTGTGGCCGCAGATTCCGTTCTGCATGATCCTGTACCTGACCGGGCTGACCGGCATCAACGGCGAGATCGTCGAGGCGGCGCGAATGGAAGGCGCGCGCGGCTTCACGCTGCTGTGGCACGTGATCCTGCCGCAACTGCGGCCCGCGACGTTCATGGCCGTCGTGCTGACCGTGATCGGCGCGCTGCGCAGCTTCGACCTGATCTCGGTGATGACGGGCGGCGGCCCGTTCGACAGCTCGACCGTGCTCGCGTACTTCATGGTCGACCAGGCGATCAAGTACTACCGCGAAGGCTATTCGGCCGCGATCGCCGTCGTGCTGTTCGCGATCATGCTCGTCTATATCGTGTGGCAGTTGCGCAAGCTGGTGCGCGTCGAGTCGTAAGGACCACAGCAAGGACCACCAACATGTACCCGATGCCCGTGTCCCGCTGGGGACGTCCCGCCCGCCTGCTGTACCGGTTGTCGTTGCCGTGCGCGCTCGCGCTGTGGCTCGTGCCGCTGCTCGCGGTGCTCGTCACGTCGATCCGCTCGACCGACGAGATCGTGGCCGGCGATTACTGGCGCTGGCCGAAGCAGTTCGCGCTCGTCGACAACTACGGTGCCGCGCTCACGCAAACGCCGATGCTCCATTATTTCGCGAACAGCCTCCTGATCACGGTGCCGTCGGTCGCCGCGTCGATCCTGCTGGCGTCGCTCGCCGGGCATGCGCTCGCGAACTACCGGTTCCGCGGCAATCTCGTGCTGCTCGGCCTGTTCGTCGCCGGCAATTTCGTGCCGATCCAGATCCTGATGATTCCGGTGCGGCAGATCATGCTCGGCGTCGGCCTGTACAACACCGTGTGGGCGCTCGTGCTGTTCCACACCGCGTTCCAGACCGGCTTCTGCACGCTGTTCCTGCGCAACTTCATCCGCGAGCTGCCGTTCGAGCTGATCGAGGCCGCGCGCGTCGAAGGCGCGTCCGAGTGGGCGATCTACTGGCGCGTCGTGCTGCCGCTCGTGCGGCCCGCGCTCGCGGCGCTCGCGATCCTCGTGTTCACGTTCGTGTGGAACGACTACTTCTGGGCACTGTGCCTCACGCAAGGCGACGACGCGGCACCGATCACCGTCGGCGTCGCCGCGCTCAAAGGGCAGTGGACGACCGCCTGGAACATCGTGTCGGCCGGCTCCGTGCTCGCGGCGCTGCCGTCGGTCGCGATGTTCTTCGCGATGCAGAGGCACTTCGTCGCGGGGCTCACGTTCGGCGCGACGAAGGGCTGATCCGTCCCATCCTCTTTCTTCAGCAAGGAATCCACGATGCATCTCGGCGTTTGCTATTACCCCGAACACTGGCCGCGCGAACAATGGGCGTACGATGCGCGGCGGATGGCCGAACTCGGCCTGACGCGCGTGCGGATCGCCGAATTCGCGTGGAGCCGGATGGAGCCGGAGCCCGGCCGCTACGACTGGGCGTGGCTCGACGAAGCGATCGACACGCTCGCCGGCCAGCACCTGAAGATCGTGCTCGGCACGCCGACCGCCGCACCGCCGAAATGGCTCGTCGATCGCCATCCGGAGATCCTGCCGGTGGGCGCGGACGGCGCGGTGCGGCAGTTCGGTTCGCGTCGCCATTACGACATCGCGAGCCCGGTGTATCGCGCGCATTGCGTGCGCATCGTCGACGCGATGGCGCGGCGCTACGGCGCGCATCCGGCCGTGATCGCGTGGCAGACGGACAACGAAATCGGCTGTCACAACACGCTGCCGAGCTATACGCGTGCGGCGCTCCACGGCTTTCGTGCGTGGCTTGCCGCGCGTTACGGCGATATCGGCGCGCTGAACCGCGCGTGGGGCAACGTGTTCTGGAGCATGGAGTATCGCGGCTTCGACGAGATCGAGCTGCCGCGCCATACGCCGACCGACGCGAATCCCGCGCATCTGCTCGATTTCCGGCGCTACCAGTCGGACGAGGTCGCGCGGTTCCATGCGGTGCAGGTCGATGCGATCCGCCCGCACGCGCCCGGCCGCGACGTGCTGCACAACTTCATGGGGTTTTTCACCGAATTCGATCATTACGCATTCGCGCGAAGCGGGCTCGACGTCGCCGCGTGGGACAGTTATCCGGTGCCGCGTACCGAAGTGCTGCCGCTCGACGAAGCGGACAAGCAACGCTGGGCCCGCACCGGGCATCCGGACGTCTCCGCGTTCTCGCACGACCTGTATCGTGGCGTCGGCAACGGCCGGATGTGGGTGATGGAGCAGCAGGCGGGGCCGGTCAACTGGGGGCCGTACAACCCGGTGCCGCACGCCGGCGCGGTGCGGCTTTGGACGTGGGAAGCGTTCGCGCATGGCGCGGAGCTCGTGTCGTATTTTCGCTGGCGGCAGTATCCGCATGCGCAGGAGCAACTGCACTCGGGGCTCAACGCGCCGGACGACCGGCTGGCGCCGGGCGGCCACGAAGTGGCGCGCGTCGCACGCGAAATCGCCGCGCTGGATCCCGCGCTCGTCGCCGGCGAGTGTGATGCGGCCCGTGTCGCGCTGCTGTTCGACTACGAGGCCGACTGGATGATCCGGATCCAGCCGCACGGCGCCGATTTCGACTATCAGCAGCATGCGTTCGACTGGTATCGCGCGCTGCGCGAACTGGGCCTCGACGTCGACATCGTCGCGGCCGGCGCCGACGTGTCGCGTTACGCGCTCGTCGTCGCGCCGACGCTGCCGGTCGTCACGGATCGCATCGTCGAGCAGGCCGCGAGCGGACACGCACACTGGCTGTTCGGGCCGCGCACGGGTTCACGCACCGCTGAATTCGCGATCGCGCCGGGTCTCGCACCGGGCAAGCTGCGCGATGTGCTACCGGTGCGGATCGGCCAGGTCGAGTCGCTACGGCCGTCGCTCGCGCCGCGTGTGTCGTTCGACGGCATCGACGGCCATGCGCTGAAATGGCGCGATCACGTCGATATGGAGGCGGCGCGCGGCGCAGACGTGCTGGCCGCCTGCGACGACGGCGTGCCCGCACTCGTGCGGCGCGGTCGCGTGACGATGGCGACGGCCTGTTTCGACCGCACGCTGTTGCGCGCGATCGTCGCCCGCTGTGCGAGCGATGCCGGCCTGTTGGTGCGCGCGATGCCGGACGGTGTGCGGTTGCGCCGACGCGGGCGCGTGACGTTCGCGTTCAACTACGGCGACACGCCGTGCATGCTGCCCGCGCCGGGCGGTGCCACGTTCGTCCTCGGCAATCGCGACCTCGGCGCGGTCGACGTCGCCGCCTGGGTCGAGCCGGACTGACGCGATGCAGTCGTTGCGGCCGCTGCTGTTGCATTTCGCGCGCCTGGCGGGAATCGAGCACTTCGTGCCGCTGTCCGCGGCGGCGCTGATGCTCGGCGTCGCGATGTCGTTTACGGCGCCGTACCTGTCGCTGTTCGGCGTCGAGGCGGCGGGCATGTCGCCGTTTCTGGCCGGCATCTTCATGACGTCGATCGCGGCGAGCGGCGTCGTCGCGAGCACGTGGGCCGGGCGCTGGTCGGATCGACGCGAGCGGCACCGGCCGCTGCTCGTGGTGTCGCTCGGGGCGGCCGCGCTCGGCTTCGCGCTGCTGTGCGTGCTGCGCGCGCATGGGCCGGTGATCGCCGCCGGCACGATCCTGCTCGGCGCGGGCGCCGTGTCGCTGTCGCAGATCTTCTCGTTCGCGCGTGCGGTGCTGCCCGTCGCCGACGATGCACAGCGCGAACTCGCGTCGGCCGCGCTGCGCACGATGCTGTCGATCGCGTGGGTGTTCGGCCCCGCGCTCGGTGCGCTGATTCTCGCGCAGACGGGTTTTACCGGACTCTTTCTGGCGGCTGCCGCGGGCTTCGTCGCGTGCGCGGCGATCGTCGCGCGGATTCCGGAGCCGGCGCGGCGGCCCGTGGCGGCTCACGTGCAAGCCCCGGACCGCGTTGCACCGCCGCCTGACGCTGCGGGTGCAGCGGTCGTCGTCGCCGCAACGCGTGCAAGCGTGCTGCGCACACTCGTCGCGCTGACGCTGATCGGGCTCGCGGCGAACGCGACGATGATCGTGCTGCCGCTCTACATCGTGCACGCGCTCGGCGGCACGCCGGCGAACGTGTCGGCCGCGCTCGGGCTCGCCGCGCTGCTCGAGATTCCGATGATGCTGTGGCTCGGCATCCGTTCGACGCGCCTCGACAAGGCGCGCTGGCTGACCGCGTGCGCGCTCGTGCATGCGGCGTATTTCGTCGGCCTCGCGACGGTGACGCGCGTGAACCTGATCCTGCCGCTGCAACTGCTGAGCGCATGCGTGGTCGCGATCACGTCGTGTCTCGGGATGACGCGCGTGTGCGACCTGATGCCCACGCGCCCTGGCACCGCGACCGCGATGTTCTTCAGCACCGCGCGGGTCGGCTCGATCGCATCCGGTGTGCTGTCGGGCGCGTGCGTCGATCTGTTCGGCTATCGCGCGACGTTCGCCGGATGCGGCGGGCTCGCGCTCGTGGCGTGCGTGCTGCTCGCCGTGGATGCGTACGGCGAGCGGGGCGGCGCACGCCGCACGAGCGGGGCGCGCCACGGCTTCGATTCACCGCACTGACGCGGCATGCGCCGGTGCGGTGAAGCCGCGGCGCGGTGACGCGTCAGCGCTGCCGGAACGCGCCGAGCGACGGCAGCGCGCGACCGTGGAAATCGAACAGCGTGTTGTTGTCCCACTGGTCGCCCGCGCCGAGCTTCCAGCCGACGCCGGGCGTCGGGATCCATTCCGGTTCCCACCAGAACACGCCCTTGCCGCGATTGCCGGGCACGCCTTTCACGATATCGACGACCGCCGCGAGAAATTGCGCCTGGCCGGCCGGCGACGGCGGGAAGGTCGTCGAGCCGGTGTTCGTCATCGCGTTCGGCTCCGAATCGCCGTCGCTCGTGGTCCACGGATAGGCGGTCTCCACGACGATCAGCTCCTTGTCGTAGCGCACCGCGAGATCGTTCGCGTTGTTGCGCAGATCGTCGAGCGCGCCTTGCCATTGAGGGTAGTACGACAGCCCGATCACGTCGAACGCGACGCCGCGCTGCTTCGCGCTGTCGAACCACCAGCGGCTCTTGCCGTTGTCGCCGCCGCTGTCGATATGCAGCATCACCTTGATGCGCGGATCGACCGCCTTCACCGCGTCGTGACCGGTTTTCAGCAACTGCGCGAGGTTGTCCCACTGATCGTAGCGGCCGAGCGGCCACAGCATGCCGCCCGTGATCTCGTTGCCGATCTGCACCCACTCGGGCCGCACGCCGGCGCGCTGCAACTGGCGCAGCACGTCGGTCGTATAGGCCGACAGCAGCGCGCACGTCTCGGCGAGATTCTTGCCGGCCCACGCATGCGGCGGGTATTGCTTGCCGGGGTCGGCCCACCAGTCGCTGTAGTGGAAATCGATCAGGATGCGCATCCCGAGCGCGGCCGCGCGCTGCGCGAGTGCCACGACGTGCGTGGCATTGTTGTAGCCCGCCGCAGCGCTCTGGTTCGCGGGGAAGAAATCCGGATTGCCGGGATCGTTCCACACCTTGATCCGGATCGAATCGACGCCTTGCGCGCGGAGAATCTTCAGGCAGTCGCGCGGCGCGCCGCCGCCGTCGAAGAAGGCCGCGCCATGCGCTTCGAGTTCGGGTAGCGTCGAGATGTCGGCCCCCATCGCGAAGCCGCCGGCCGTCGCACTGCGCGGCGCGGGTCGTGCGAAGGCAGGCAGCGGGCCAGCCAGGTCGAGGCACGCAAGCGCCGCGCTCGAGATGCTCCAGCGCAGCATCGATCGTCTGTTCATCGTCATCCTCCATGTCATGGACCCCGTCGTGCGTGGGGTCGGCTTCGGTGTTTTTAAGCGCTTAAATTTTGGCCTGCGAGACGAGGCCGAATGGAGCGTAGCGCATCTGTCGCCGCCGATGCAAAGAACCCGCGCGTTGCCTACTATCTGGCGAGCGCCGTCACGCGTTGCTCGTCGTCGCAGTGCGGCTCGACGGACGGCACGATTGGCGCGGACGGCGCTCGCGTGGCCGTCGGCGGACTCCGGCGCTGTGTCGCAGTCGGCCGCTCGCGGCGTACGCGCTCGCAGCATGCGCGCCGCGCTAGGACCGGTCGCGATTGCGAGCGCGCGTCGCTCCGGTGATGACCGCGATGCCGAACAGGATGACGGCCACGATCTCGATGATGTGCTGAGAGACGTGCAGCGTCATCAAACCCCAGGCGACGCCGCCGATGAAAATGATCCATCCGACCAGGTAGATGAGCAGGGTCATCGTTCTTCTCCTTGCAGTGTTGGCCCGTGACGCCGATTGCCGGTCGTGCAAAATTTACCGCTCGCGCGGCGAGGCGCGATGAAAGGCGCGATCCGCGCATGCGGGAGCATGTTGCGAGCCTGGCTTGGCCGCGCCGGCGGCATTTCCCGGCTACGCAGCTCGCCGAGTGTTTCACTCCACCGCATCCTGCGCATGCAGCCCCAGCCGCGCCATCAGCCGCCCGGCATCGAACGGCGCTTGCGTTTTCGTATCGTTGTCGAAGTAGCAGTACACGTCGCGCGTCTGCACACGCGGCGGTTGCAGCGCCGGTGCGGCGAGACGCGCATCGGCCGGTTGCGTGCCCCGGCTCCACGCGTCGATTCTTTGCGCCCATCGTTCGAGCGCCGCATCGGCGTATTCGCCCGAATACTTCGTTTCGGTGCCGTGCAGCCTCAGGTAGACGAACCGCGCGCTCAGATCCTCGAACTGCGGCCACGCCTCGGTCGAATCCGACACGACGAGCGCGACCTTGTGGCGGCGCAGCAGCTTCACGAATGCCGGGTCCACGAAGCTGTCGTGCCGCACTTCCACCGCATGACGCAACGGCCGCTTGCGGTCGATCTGCAGATACGGCTCGCGAACCCGCGCATCGTGCCGGCGGGCGAGCGCGAGCGCCGCCTCCGTATCGTGCGGCAGCAGGCTCAGGAAGCGCTCCATGTGCGCCGGGTCGAATCGCAACGACGGCGGAAATTGCCACAGCAGCGGCCCGAGCTTGTCCTTCAGCGCGAACAGCCCCTGGGCGAAAAAATTCGCGCACGCGACCGTGGCCGTTTCGTCACGAAAACGCAGCATGTGCGTCAGGTAACGTGAACCTTTCACGCTGAACACGAACCCCGGCGGCGTGTCGGCGTACCAGCGCCGCCAGCTGTCGGGCGCTTGCAGGCTGTAGTGCGTGCCGTTGATTTCGATCGTCTGCATCCGGCCCGATGCGTATCGCAGCTCGCTGGCCTGCTTCAGGTCGGCGGGGTAGAAGGTTCCCCGCCAGCCCGGGTAGCGCCAGCCTGAAATGCCGATGTGAATCCTGCCCGAAGTGCGTGTCACGTCGATGCCCGGCCGCGCCGGGTTCCTGATGCGGTTCCGGCGACGAGCAATCTGCGTGCCGCGACCGTCGCCGATTTGTTTTCTTAAAGACCGTGCCACGTTCGGCCGGTATGATCGCTGCGCTCGCGAGCGACGCAATCGGCCGGTGCGTACCGATTCATGCGTCACCGGCTGCGCCAGCACGGCAATCAAGACCATGACGACACTACCGGACGGACGCGGCGATGCGCGGTCCGCCGATCCGGCCGAACGGGCCAACCCAGCACGAGACGGAGTATCGACACGATGTGGACGGAGACAGGGACGGGGCGGTGCGCGCGGGCGATCGCGGCCGGCGGGGCAATGTGCGTGGCCGCCGCGGGCGGGGCGTACGCGCAGGCAACGGCGCCGGGCGCCGCGGCAGTCGCGCTGCCGCCGATCGACGTGCGTGGGCCGGCCGACGCTTCGTCCGTCGGGCTCGTCGCGCGGCGCACCGTCACCGGCACCAAGACCGACACGCCGATCGACGAGATTCCGCAAACGATCAACATCGTGACCGCGCAACAGATCGAGATGACCGGCGCGGCCGACCTGAACCAGGCGTTGCGCTACGTGCCGGGTTTCGCGACGTTCGGCGCCGACAGCCGAACCGACTGGTATGCGGCGCTGCGCGGCTTCACGCCGACGCTGTACGTCGACGGCCTGCCGGCTCCGAATACCGCCGTGATCGCGAACTGGCGCGTCGATCCGTACACGATCGACTCGATCGCGGTGCTGCGCGGGCCGACGTCGGTGCTGTATGGCGCGGGCGAGCCCGGTGCGATCGTCGACGCGCACACGAAGCTTGCCGACGGCGAGCGCGTGCGCGAAGCCGGCGTGCAGATCGGCAACGATGCGCGCAAGCAAGCGATGCTCGACGTCGGCGACCGGCTCGATCCGGATGGCAGGTACGCCTACCGCTTCGTCGGCGTCGCGCGCGACGGCAACGCGGTGACCGGCCCGAACGGCGACCGGCGCGTCGCGCTCGCGCCGTCGTTCCGGTGGCGGCCGAACGCGGATACGTCGTTGACATTTTCCGCGACGTTCCTGCAGGACAGCGGCGACATCTCGTCGAACTTCCTGCCCGCGTCGGGTACGGTGCTGCCGAACCCGAACGGCCGTCTGTCGCAGGACCTCTACATGGGCGACCCGTCGTTCAACGACTACCGCAAGAAGCAATGGTCGCTCGGCTACGCGCTGGAACACCGCGTGAATGCGATCTGGACGCTGCGTCAGGACGTGCGCTGGTCGCACCTGTCGCTCGACGACGCGACGGTGTTCGGCAACGGCCTCGCGCCCCGCAGTACGACGAACATGATGCGTTTCGCGGGGCTGTTCCAGCTCAACTACAGCCGGCTCGACATCGACAACCACGCGCAGGCGCGCTTCGGCACCGGGCCGCTCGAACACACGCTGCTGTTCGGCGCGCAATTCGACCGGCAGACGACGACCAACAGCGTATGGCTTGCGCTCGCGCCGTCGCTCGACCTGTACCACCCCGTCTATCGGCCCGTGACGGCCGCGATCTTCTCCGGCCCGACGTCGCTCGGCCACGTCGACCAGTACACGGCGATGAACGCGTTCGGCGTGTATGCGCAGGATCAGATCCGCTGGCGGCGCTGGACGCTGACGCTCGGCGGCCGCGAGGATGTCGTGAATGCGCGGTTCGACGACCGGTCGGCGGGCACGCACGTGCAGCAGGACGTCAGTGCGTTTTCGGGGCGCGTCGGGCTCACCTATCGCGGCGACGCCGGGTGGTCGCCGTACGTCAGCTATTCGACGTCGTTCGATCCCGTCATCGGCGTGCGGATGTTCGGCGGCGGCTTGCCGAAACCGACGCGCGGCGCGCAGACGGAGGTCGGGCTGCGCTGGCAGCCGCCCGGCCGGAACCTGATGCTGAACGCGGCCGTGTATCAGATCGACCAGACCAACGTCGTGACGCCGACGCCGGTGAATCTCGATCCGACCGCCACGACGTCGGTGCAGACCGGCAAGGTGCGCTCGCGCGGCATCGAGCTGAGTGCGGTCGGCAAGGTGACGCGCGAGCTGTCGATCGTCGCGTCGTATCTCTATCAGGACGTCAAGAACGTGCAGGCGAACGACGCGTCGCTGAACCACTGGCCGGTGTCCGTGCCGCTGCCGCGGCAGATGGCGTCGATGTGGGCCGACTGGACCTGGCACACGGGCGCGCTGGCGGGCGTCGGCATCGGCGGCGGCGTGCGCTACCAGAGCGCGTCGGCCGGCGCGCCGGACAATTCGCTGACGGTGCCGAGCGCGACGCTTTACGATCTCGCGATCCATTACGACCTGCCGCGCTGGCGTTTCGCGGTGAACGTGGCGAACCTGTTCGACCGGCGTTATGTCAGCGGCTGCCAGTCGTACGCGGTGTGCGTGTTCGGCAACGAGCGGACCGTGCTGGCCAGCGCGAAATACACCTGGTGAGCATGCGACTTACGCGCGACGTTGCGGCTCGCCGGTCGCGGTGCGCGCACCCGCATGGCCCTGGCGTCGCCATTCGGTCGGCGTGATGCCGAAACGTTCGCGAAAGGCGGTCGCGAAATTGGCCGGCGTCGAAAAGCCGATTTCCTTCGCGATGCTGGCGATGCTGAGCGAGGTCGAATCCAGCAGATCCTGCGCGATCCGCAGCCGCTCGAAGCGCAGATACTCGAACACCGTCTGGCCGAGATTGTCGCGAAACGCGCGCGACAAGCGCTTTTCGTGCGTGCCGACCGCGCGCGCCAGTTCTTCCACCGTCGGCGGATCGTTCAGCGTGCGCGACAGGTGGCGGATCGCCGCGCGCACGATGATGTCGTCGTCGTTGCCGGCCGCGAACGGGTTTTCCGCCGCGTCCGCCTCGGCCGGCCGTTCGCGTTTCGTCCGTGAGAGCTGCACGCGAATCCGTGCGATCACCTCCGCCGGCTCGAACGGTTTCACCACGTAGTCGACGCCGCCGATCTCGAGCCCCTCGAGCCGTTCGTGCAACGCGCCGGCCACGGTCAGGAAGATGACCGGGATCGCGCACGTCAGCGGATCGGCGGCGAGCAGCCGGCACGCGGTGAAGCCATCCATGCGCGGCATGCGCACGTCCATCAGGATCAGGTCGGGTAGCAGCGCCTGCGCGCGCTGGCACGCTTGCGCGCCGTCGGATGCGATGCTGATCCGGCATCCCGTGCCGCGCAGGATGTCGATCAGCAACCGGAGCTGGTCGGGTTGATCGTCGACGATCAGGATATGAGCGTCGCTCAATGCGGAGATCGGTGAAGGCATCGTGCACCTGTTGTGAAAAGGCGGTTGGCTGCGTTTCCGCGGGTGGCCTGCCCGGTGCGGTGGAAACGTCGGAAGCCGCTCTGTGGCGATGCATCCATCGCATCGCACGCCCGCATCGATTCCGGACAGCGCGAAACGGCGCGGCGGGCAACCGCCCGGCGCATCGGACGGCGTGGGTTGTTTTGATCACTGAGCCGGTAAAGATGCGCGGGATTGCCGTGTTTGCGCGAGGAATGACCGCGACTGCCGGAATCGATGCGAGCGGAATTGTAGGAGCATATTTCGAATCCGGCCAGACATGACGACTCCATTCGTGCCATTCCGCGTGCGTGATTATCGAAAATGGCGGTTTGCGACAGGAACGTGAAGCGTCGATATGCGTCGATGCTCGTGGTTTACGCGTATATCCGGTGGAAAAACGCACGGCCGGCCGCGTTTCCCGATTGGCTTTTTCAGACGAAATATTATTTGAATCCGCTTTGGCAAAGTATTTATCCGCTCGATAAAAGATTTTGAATGGCGGCGCCAGCGCGAAATCGTTTGCGGAATGCGTGTATTTTGCGTAAGCCTTTGAATAATATAAATTTTACAATCTATAAAGAATGCCGGCTTTAATAATTCAAGTCCGTGTCTCATAATTCGTCCGAACTTTGAACGACGGGTGGCGCAGGGCAGCGGAAGCACCGCAAGCGGTGACGGACGTTGCCTGACCCGGGCCTCGCGCATCGATTGATGACGGTCCAGGCCGGGGTTCGCTGCACCGAAGTGAAACTCCGGTTGCCGGAGATGAAATAAAAGAAGCGTGGTGGGTCGCGGTCAGCGCGGCGAAAAATCGGGGAAGTACATGACGACGGGTTGAATCTCCGGATTCAGTCGGGGAAAAGCTCGTCCATGACAATCAATACGTATTCCTAAGTCAGTTGTCGAATTAACGAAACGGGACATCGAGCCGACGGCATGCCCCGGGCTTTCGACCGCCCGGTCGAAACGGCTGCTCGATGCGTGCCGTCTCGGCATGGCTTGCCGTGAAGCGCAATCCGTTTCCGAACCGAAGTCGCAATCGAAGTCGAAGCTGTCAATAAAAGTAAGTAGTCCGTATTCAAACCAGACGCTACACAACGGAGCAGAAGACCATGAAGAGGAAGCAGATTTCGGCGCTCGCCGCCGCGATGTTCACGGGCGCGGGTGTGCTGATCGCCGGCGCCGCCCACGCGGACAATTTCGTCGACCGCGGTAACCCCGACAACGCGCTGAACGGCCAGTGTATCGACGGCACCAACCCGCTGTGCGTGGCGACGAAGAACGGCAGCTACGTCGCAGTCAGCACCGCGAACGTGACGCAAGGCACCAATGCGAAGGCCGGCACCAGCGGTATCGCGATCGGCGACCAGTCGAATGCGAGCAGCAAGGGCGGCAGCGGCAGTGGCGGCGCGATTGCGATCGGGGTCGGCTCGCAGGCGCTGGCGAACTCGGCCACCGCGATCGGCACGGTGGCGGTCGCCCAGGGCAATACCTCGCTGGCGATCGGCCGCCAGTCGGCGGCGGTCGGTGATTTCTCGATGGCGCTCGGCAACGTCGCCGATGCGCACGGCACGAGCTCGATCGCGCTCGGTCACTCGGCGCTCGCCAGCGGCGACCGCTCGGTCGCGATCGGCGGCGCGAACCCGACGTCGAGCGATGGCGTATCGGCCGGCGCGTCGTACGACGCGGCCACGCAAACGCGTGCCGGCGGCACGCAGTCGGTGGCGATCGGCGCCGGCGCGCAGACGAGCGACAACAACCAGGTGGCGATCGGCTCGGGCAGCGTCGGCGCGAACAATGGCGGCACGCCGGTATTCGGCGGCACGGCCGCGCCGGTGGGCGGCGCGGTATCGTTCGGCGCGATCGGCAGCGAACGTCAGCTCAAGAACGTCGCGGCGGGCGCGGCCGATACGGACGCCGTCAACGTCCAGCAGCTGAAGAACGTGAACAGCACGCTGAGCACGAGCATCGGCAACGTCGATGCACGCGTGACGTCGGTCGGCAACGCGCTGTCGACCTCGATCTCGAACGTCGACCAGCGTGTGACCAGCGTCGGCAACAGCCTCAGCACGAGCATCGTCACGGCCACGCAGAACGTCGTCAAATACACCGACGACTCGCACGCGGCGATCGCGCTCGACGGCGCTACCGGCACGACGATCGGCGGCGTGGCCGCCGGCGTCGCCGATACCGACGCGGTCAACGTCGGCCAGTTGAAGGGCAGCCTCACGCCGCTGCAGACGTCCATTTCGACGGCGGCTTCGAACATCACGAACCTGCAGAACAGCGTGACGGGCATCAACGGCTCGCTGAGCACGGCGGCATCGAACATCGCCGGCCTGCAGGCGGCCGATACGCGCAACGTCAAGTACGACGGCGCGAGCGGCTTCGACTCGGTGACGTTCGCCGGCCCCAACGGCACGACGCTGCACAACGTCGCGGACGGCAAGGACCCGCACGACGCCGTCAACGTCGGCCAGTTGAACGGCGGCCTCGCGTCGCTCAGCACGAGCGTGACGAACAACCTCAGCACGACGCTCGGCAACCTGAGCACGTCGATCACCAGCCAGATCGGCAACGCGACGAAGAACGCGGTGCAGTACGACGACGATGCGCACGGCGGCGTCACGCTCGGCGGCAAGGGCGCAACGGCGCCGGTCGGCCTGCACAACGTGGCGGACGGCGTGGCGGCGGGCGATGCCGTGAACGTCGGCCAGCTCGGCAAGGCGACCGATACGCTCAACCAGTCGATCACGACGGTCGGCAACCAGGTGACGACGAATACCGGCAACATCGCGGTGCTCCAGCAGGACGCGCTGCAATGGAACCCGGGCCTCGGCGCGTACGATGCGAGCCACGGCGGCCACGGCCCGCAGCTGATCAGCAACGTCGCGGCCGGCAAGAGCGGCACGGATGCGGTCAACGTCGACCAGCTGAACGCGGCGATTCACGACGGCACGAGCCAGCTCGATGCGCTCGCGGTCAAATACGACGATGCGAGCAAGCAGCAGGTGTCGCTCGGCGCGGGCAACGGCGGCAGCCCGGTACGCCTGACCAACGTCGCGGCAGGCAACGTGGCGGCCGGCAGCACGGACGCGGTGAACGGCGCGCAACTGCGCCGCGCGACCGACGGCGCCGCGGCCGCGCTCGGCGGCGGCGCGACGGCGAACCCGGACGGTTCGATCGGCGCACCGAACTACAAGATCGGCGGCAGCGCGTTCAACAACGTCGGCGACGCGCTGACGAACCTCGACGGCCGCGTCGGCAGCAACACGACGACGCTCGCGAATCACGAAACGCGCATCGGCAATGCCGAAACCAATATCGCCGGCAACACGGCGGCGATCGCCGGGCTGCAGCAGGATGCGCTGCAATTCGACCCGACGCTCGGCGCATTCAACGCCGCGCGCGGCGGCGCGCCGACGAAGCTGAGCAACGTGGCCGACGGCAACGTCGCCGCGGGCAGCACGGACGCGGTGAATGGCGGCCAGTTGTCGGGCGTGAAGACCGCGCTCGAGCAGCAGATCACGAACGTGTCGAACCAGGCCGGCGAAGCCGTGAAGAACGTCGTCAAGTACGACGTCGACGCGAGCGGCAACCGGCTGAATTCGGTGTCGCTGGTCGGCGGCGACGCCACGTCGGCGGTCGTGCTGAAGAACGTCGCGGCGGGCACCAGCGATACCGACGCGGTGAACGTGAAGCAGCTGAAGGACGTGCAGTCGAACCTGAACCAGCTCGGCGCGCTCGCGGTGCAGTACGACGACAGTTCGAAGAGCACGATCACGCTCGGCGGCGCGGGCGGCACGCGCATCACCAACGTGCAGGCCGGCACGCTCGGCGCCACCAGCACCGACGCGGTGAACGGCTCGCAGCTCTACGCGACCAACCAGCAGGTGTCGAAGAACACCACCGACATCTCGAACCTGCAAGGGAGCGTGACGAACATCGCGAACGGCAAGGCCGGTCTCGTGCAGCAGCAGGACCCGAACGGCGCGATCACGGTCGGCAAGGATTCGGGCGGCGCGAGCGTGAACTTCTCGGGCACGGCGGGCGACCGCGTGCTGACCGGCGTCGCGGCGGGCGTGAGCGACAACGACGCGGTCAACATGGGCCAGTTCAACAACGCGCTGAAGAACGTGGCGGCCAACGACAAGATCCGCGCGGCCGCGACCGATGCGAACACCACGTGGATCGCGCGTGCCGATGCGGGTTCGATCGGCTCGACGGCGACGGCGACCGGCAAGAACGCGGTGGCGGTCGGCCAGGGCTCCGTCGCCGATCGCGACAACTCGTTCTCGGTCGGCGCGAAGGGCAGCGAGCGCCAGGTCACGAACGTCGCGACCGGAACGGCGCCGACCGACGCGGTGAACGTGCAGCAGTTGAACGACAACCTCGCGACGGCGTCGACGCAGGCGAAGGGCTACACCGACCAGCGCATCGGGCAGGTGTACAACTCGTTCAACGACCTGAAGAAGGACATGTACGGCGGCGTCGCGTCGGCGATGGCGGTGGCCGGCTTGCCGCAGCCGACCGGCGCGGGGCGCTCGATGGTGTCGGCGGCGACGTCGAACTATCACGGCCAGCAGGGCTTCGCGGCCGGCTACTCGTACGTGACGGAGAGCAACCGCTGGGTCGTCAAGGCATCGGTGACGGGCAACACGCGGTCGGACTTCGGCGCGGTGGTCGGCGCGGGTTACCAGTTCTGATGCGGCTCGCGCAGCGTTGAGCGATGCGCGGGTGCCGGGCAACGCATGTCATGCCCGGCGCCCGCGGTCGAGCGGTGGCCCGGGGTTCGTTTGCGAATCCCGGGCCGTCTTCGTTTGGCGTATTCGTTCGACTGGTCATCCCGCATCGACGGCGCCTGTCGCGAATGCGAGTGGCGCTGTCCGCCGCGATCGCCTTCATCGCTCGACGGCCGGCCCCGCAAGGGTTTCGCCCGCGTCCGGCGCAACGTTCAATGCGAGTTGTTGAACGCGAGCCCGCGCTCGTATTCTGAAGTCCTCGGGCGGCACGGCATGGGGCCTCCGCCCACCACCGCATCGGAGAGCGCGACCATGACCGAAACGACAGCCACGATGAAGCTGAACCACCTGAGCTTTCCCTCCGCCGACACGCTGGCCACCGCCCGATTCTTCGAGCGATACCTCGGCTTCACGATAGCGGGAAGCTGGGAAAAATCCTGGATCCTCAAACGCCCGGGCTTCGACGTCGTGATCGATCACGTCGGCGACGGCGTGCCCGCATGGCCCGCCAATTTCCACGTCGGCTTCGAACTGCCGAGTCTCGATGCCGTGCACGCGTTGTTCGCGCGCTTCAAGGAGGAAGGCGTCGCGATGGAGACGGACGTCTTCAACAACGGGCGCGGCTCGCGCTTCTTTTGCCGCGCGCCGGGCGGCGTGATGTTCGAACTGAATACGCGTGCGGATGCCGCGCCGGAATATCAGGGCACCTTCGACGATTGATGCGACGCAGTGCGTGCCACGCTCAATCGCAACGGCTGGCGCGGGCGAGCGTCTCGATGACCGCGCGGGTACGCGACGGCTTGGTGATCTCCGTCCATTGCAGATGCGCGTATTTCGGGTCGTCGCGCAAGCCGGCGAACTTCACGCGGTTTCTCGCGAACGTCGTGTACGACCACAGGAGCACCGAGTCCCGCGAGCAGAACGCCATCCGCAGCGATTCCCGGTTGCCGTGAGAGAGCCGGGTGCGCATGAGCCCGCGGCCGATCGTGCGCCGCAGCACACGGGAAAACACCGTCCATCGCCCGAAGTTGAGCCATACGACCTGCGTGGCCCTCGACCACAGCACGTCACGCACCGCGCTGTAGTTTCCGTCGGCGACCCAGCGGTCGCCGGCCGTCGCCGCCCGCACCGCATGGTCGAACTGCGCGGGCGGCACGGCGGTCCAGCCCGGGCCCCAGTAGAGCCGGTCGAGTTCGATGTACGGGCAGGCCGCGGCGGCGGCCAGTGCGCTGGCAAAGGTGGATTTCCCGGCTCCGCTTGTTCCGACGACGATGACGCGCATGGGTGTGACCACCGGCAAAAAGGTGAGGGCGCGTATTGTGCCCGAAGCGCGCGGGTGGGCCGGTATCCGTAGCGGGAAAAAGCGGACCGCTGGCGAACCCGCGCATCGATCAATCGAGCGGCGGCACCGCACCATCCCGCAACATCTTGACGAGCCTTGCGCGCCGCTTCTCGAGATCGGCGATCTGGCGGTCGATCGCTTCGAGGCGTTCGCGCTGGACGTCGGTGATCTGGTCGCACGAGCGGGCGCCGTCGATCAGCAACATGCAGTCCGGAAAGCCGCGAATGTCGTCGAGGGTGAAACCGGTCGCGATCATGCGCTGAATCTGCTTGACCTGCGTCACAGCCTTGTCGGGAAACAGGCGATAGCCGTTGTCCGCGCGCACCGATGCGAGCAGGCCGTGCTCGTCGTAGTGCCGGATCGAGCGCACGCTCGCGCCGGTGAGCTGCGCGAGTTTGCCGATGGTCAGCAGTGGCTGGGTAGGCGGATTTTTCATGAAGGGCAGGTTAGCACGATCCGCTTGACTCTTACATCAGTGTGAGGGTTGAGACTGGGCGTCCGTTCATGCCTGGAGGAAAACACCATGGATACCCGCGTGCTGATGCGCTGGCTGATTGCCGTGATCTGGTGGGCGATGCCGTTCGCGTGGGCGTACGACGCGGCCGCCGCGCCGCTGAGCTATACCGTGACGTCGACGGACGGCGTGAAGCTGGCCGTTCAGGAAAGCGGCGACCCGGACGGCGTTCCGGTCATCCTGATTCACGGCCTGCTCGGCAGCCGCCTGAACTGGGACGCGCAAGTCCAGAGCGCCGAACTGCGCGGCTTCCGGATCATCACGTACGACCTGCGCGGCCACGGGCTGTCGGACAAGCCGTCCGGCGCGCAGCCGTATCGCGACGGAACCCGCTGGGGCGACGATCTCGCCGCGGTCATCGACGGCACGCATGCGCGCAAACCGGTCGTGGTCGGCTGGTCGCTCGGCGGCGTGGTGATCTCGAACTACCTCGCCCAATACGGCGACCGCGCGATCGCGGGCGCGGTGTACGTCGACGGCGTGGTCGAGCTTGCGCCGGGCCAGATCGTCGATCATCCGGACGTGTACCGCGACATGAATGCGGCGGATCTGAAAACGCATCTCGACGGCGAGCGGACTTTCGTCGGTCTGTGCTTCAACCGCCGGCCGGATGCCGCGACGTTCGAGCGCTTGCTCGCCAACGCCGCGATGGCGTCGTGGGACATGCAAAAGGCCATCCCGACGATGTCGGTATTCGCCGCCGCGGGGCTCGGCCACGCGCGCGTGCCGCTGCTGTTCATCTACGGCGGGCGCGACGCGCTGGTCGACACGCAGGCGACGCTGGCTCGCGCGGCCGCACTGAACTCACGCATCGTCAGCAAGGTGTACGCGGCATCCGGTCACGCGCCGTTCATCGAGGAAGCCGGGCGGTTCAATCGCGATCTGGCCGCGTTCGTCCGGTCGGCGTCTGCGCAATGAAGTGGCGACGTCACGCCGGTGTGACCGGGATGCCTGTGGGGTCGCGCGCCTCACGATCGTGAAAGCGCTGGAACGCATCGATCAGCCGCGCGCGCTGCGCGGCCAGCGACGGATCGCGCCGATCGCGCGGCCGTGCGACGTCGACGTGGAGTTCATCGTCGACGCGGCCCGGGTTCGGCGCGAGCACCAGCACGCGATCGCCGAGATACAGCGCCTCGTCGAGATCGTGCGTGACGACGATCGCGGCCATCCGGTGCCGATGGACGACCTCGAGCAGCAGCGTCTGCAAGCGCATCCGCGTGATCGCGTCGACCGCGCTGAACGGCTCGTCGAGCAGCAGCAGATCCGGCTCGCCGAACAGCCCGCGCGCGATCGCGGCACGCTGCGCCATGCCGCCCGACAGCGTCGCCGGCAGCTGCCGCGCGACGCCGGCCAGGCCGACCTCGTCGAGCAACCGCGCGACGCTCGGATCGCGTCCGCCCCGCGCGCCGGACGCGAAACCGACGTTGTCCGCGATCGACAGCCACGGCAGCAGCCGCGGCTCCTGAAAGATCACGCCGACACGCGCGGACGGCCCGGCCAGCGCGCTGCCATCGAGCGTCACGCTGCCGCGGAAGTCCGGGTCCAGGCCGGCGACGATCCGCAGCAGCGTGCTCTTGCCGCACCCACTCGGGCCGACCACGCAGACGATTTCGCCTCGCGTGACCTGCAACGCGATGTCGGCCAGGATCGTGCGATCGCCATACAGCTTGCGGGCGATCCGCAGGTCGAGCAGCGGCGTGGCGAGGCTGGCGGCCGGACGGATGGAAGTGGAAGCGCTCATTTGCCGCCCTCGCGCGCCGCGCCGTCGAACGCATCGCGCCAGCCGAGCCAGCGCGACTCGATGCGACGCATCGCGCCGTCGGTCAGCTTGCCGAGCAACGCGAGCAGCAGGATCGCGCCGAACACGAGGTCGGGGCGTCCGGTTTCGCGGCCGTCGCTCAGCAGGAAGCCTAGGCCGCGCGTGGCCGCGATCAGCTCCGCGGCGACCATGAACATCCACGCGAGGCTGAGGCCGGTCCGCAGGCCGGTGACGATCTGCGGCAGCGCGGCGGGCAGCAGGATCCGGCGGAACAGCGCGAGCGGGCCGAGCCGGTACACCGCGCCGAGCTCGACGAGCTTGCGGTCGACGTCGCGAATGCCGGCGACCACCGCGAGATGAACGGGAAAGAACGCGCCGATCGCGATCAGCGTGATCTTCGGCGCTTCGTCGATGCCGAGCCACAGCAGCAGCACCGGCACCCACGCAAGCGACGGAATCGCGCGCAGCGCCTGGAACGTCGGTTCGAACAGCGCATCGACTCGGCGGCTCAGGCCCATCGCCGCGCCGACGACGAGCGCGAGGCCGGCGCCCGCCGCAAAGCCGGCCGCGACGCGCAGCGTGCTCGCGCCGACGTGACGCGCAACCCGCGTGACGCCCATTCGCGCGAGCGTATCGAGAATCTCGCTCGGCGCCGGCACGAGATGTTCGGGCAGCCAGCCGCGCCGCACCACGAACTCCAGCAGCACGAGCGCCGCGAACGGCAGCGCGAGTCCCGCGACCCGCCACGCGCGCAGCGGGTCACGTCGGGCCGCACGCGGCGGCGAAGCGGGTTGGCGGGACGCGAGCGCGTCGCCGCGCGCGGTGGTGTCCGTCATCGGCGTCACGCTCAGTGCGACGCCGCGACGATCGGGCGCGCGAACGACGGATCGAGCAGCGTATCGACGATCTTCGCCGGATCGACGCCCGGCTTGGTCAATTGCTCGGCCGTCAGCACCGGCGCGGCGGCCTTCAGCGCCGCGCGCTGCGTGTCGCCCGGCACCGGGTCGCTGAAGTCGTTGCGCTGAAGCTGCAGCTTCGCGACCGGCAGCGACACCTTCGATTCGTCGGCAATGATCTGCGCGGTTTCGGCCGGATGCGCGCCGATCCACTGGCGCGCACGGTCGTAGACCTTCAGCACGCGCGCGACCGCCTGCGGATACTGGCTGGCGAACGCATCGCGCACGTTAAGGAAGCCGTACGTATTGAATGCGACGTTGCGGTACAGCAGGCGTGCGCCGTCGTCGAGCTGCGCGGCGGCCATGTGCGGATCGAGCCCGGCCCACGCATCGACCTGGCCGTTCGCGAGCGCGGTGCGGCCGTCCGGATGCTGCAGGTTGACGATTTCGACGTCGTCGCGGGTCAGGTCGACCGTGTGCAGCGCGCGCAGCGTAAACAGGAACGGATCGGTGCCGCGCGTCGCGGCGATCTTCTTGCCTTTGAGGTCGGCGAGCGAACGGATCGGCGAATCCTTGCGCACCACCAGCGCCGTCCATTCGGGGCGCGAGAACACGTAGACCGTGTGGATCGGGTTGCCGTTCGCGCGCGCCAGCACCGACGCCAGTCCCGCGGCCGAGCCGAAATCGACCGCGCCGCTGTTCAGGTATTCGAGCGCGCGATTGCTGCCGAGGCTCAGCACCCAGCGAATCGCCGTATGGTCGGCCTTGAATTCGTCGTCGAGCCAGCCGAAGTGGCGGATCACGAGACTCTCGGGCGAGTAGTACGCGTAGTCGACGCGGATTTCAGCGGGCGTCGCCGCCTGCGCGTGTATCGACGCGAGGCCGGCAAGCGCGGCAACGACGACGGCCGCGGATTGCCACACGCGGGACCAGAACGACTTCATCGGGGATTCTCCGGAAGAGCGGCAACGCGCCGCGAACAGGCAGGGTAGTGGGCTACTGTAACGAAGCGCAGGCGTTCCGTTAACGAAGAAATCCGCGATTGCACATGCACGCTGCTGCTAAGCGCCTCTGCCGCGCAACTTTATGACGCACGCCGATTAGTTTATCGGTTTATATCGCTTGGGATTGCCGGATCGAGGGAACAGAATTTCCGTTGCCGGAACCCGATGACGACGGGGCCGCATTCGCCCGGCGCCGCGATGGTCGCGAACACACCTGTCCGGTTTCCGGCTCCACGACGACCTTGCCGTGCATTCGGCACAAAACTAAGGAATCCGATGAGTTCGATCGATCTGAGCCCGCTCGCGCCGGCGTCTTCTCCCATCCGCTCGGCCAGCGACGTCGCGCGCCTGATCAATACGGTGGACAGTTCGGTGAGCCACGCACGGATGATCGTGCTGCTGGCGCTCGGCGGCGTGTTTCTCGATGCGTACGACCTGACGACGCTGTCGTACGGCATCGACGACGTGGCGCGCGAATTCGGCCTGACGCCCGCGCTGACCGGGCTGGTCGGGTCGGCGATCATGATCGGCACGATCTTCGGCAGCCTGGTCGGCGGCTGGCTGACGGACCGGATCGGCCGCTATCAGGTGTTCATGGCCGACATGCTGTTCTTCGTGGTCGCGGCGATCGCGGCCGGGCTCGCGCCGAATGTCTGGGTGCTGATCGCCGCGCGCTTCGTGATGGGGCTCGGCGTCGGCATCGACCTGCCCGTCGCGATGGCGTTCCTCGCCGAATTCTCGAAGTTCAACGGCCGCGGCAACAAGGCGTCGCGGCTCGCGGCGTGGTGCCCGATGTGGTACGTCGCGTCGTCGGTGTGCTTCCTGCTGATCTTCGGGCTGTATTTCCTGCTGCCGGCCGAGCACGCGGGCTGGCTGTGGCGCGCGTCGCTGATCTTCGGCGCGGTGCCGGCGCTCGTCATCATCCTGTTCCGCAACCGCTTCATGAACGAGTCGCCGCTGTGGGCCGCGAACCAGGGCGATCTGGCCAATGCCGCGCGGATCCTGCGCGAATCGTACGGCATTCACGCGCACGAAGCGGACGATGCGCGACGCGAGCCGAGCCCGCCGCCGGTGCGGATTCGCGTACTGTTCCAGCGTCCGTATCTGGGGCGCACGATCGTCGCCAGCGTGATGAACCTGTGCATCCCGTTCGAATACACGGCGATCGCGTTCTTCCTGCCGTCGATCCTGTCGCAATTCCTCGGCGCGGGCGTGTTCGAGACGATCGCGGCGTCGCTCGCGTTGAACGTGCTGTTCGCGTTCACCGGGGGCTTGCTCGGCATGCGACTCGCGTATCGCTATCCGTCGCGTCATGTCGCGATCGCGGGGTTTGCGCTGCAAACGGTCGCGCTCGTCGCGCTGGCGCTGGCGGGGCATCCGCACGGCGCATTGGCGGTCGGCGTCGTGCTGCTGATGCTCGGCACGTGGCTGTTCGCCGAAGGGTTCGGGCCGGGTGCGCAGATGATGATCTATCCGACGCTGTCGTATCCGGCCACGATCCGCGGCACCGGCGTCGGCTTCGGGCGGTCGCTGTGCGGCATCGGCCAGGCACTCGCGCTGTTCGTGCTGCCGATCCTGCAGGCGCGTCTCGGCACCGACATGTTCTGGGTCGTCGCGATCAGCGCGGTCACGCCGATCGTGTTCCTGCTGATCATTCGTTATGAGCCGACGGCGAACGACGTCGACGACGAAAGCGTGGCGTAACCATCGACCCTGGGGGCGCTCGTTGTCCCCCGGCAAATACAAACGACTTCGTCAGACTGCACGAAACCGTTTGTACTGAAAGCCGGCCGCCGCGTGAATGCGGACAGACCGGCTTCGACGTCGCCCAACGCTACGCGCTCACCGCTTCCCGCTCGGCCGCGCGCTTGACCTGTTCGATATCGCGAAACTGCGCGGCCGGATGCTCGTCCGGCAGCCGCGCCGAGCCGCCGAAGAGTTTTTCGCGCAGCGTGCCCGGCGCATACGCGGTCGGATACACGCCGCGCCGCTGCAACTCGGGCACGAGATGGCGCACGACGTCCTCGAAGGTTTCATGCGCGATCGCATACGCGAGATTGAAGCCGTCCACGTCGGTCGCGGCCACCCATTCCTGCAGGATGTCCGCGACGGTCGACGCCGACCCGACGAACACCGGGCCCATCCCGCCGATGCCGCCCCATGCCGCCAGCGCTTCGATCGTCCACGCGGTGTCGCCGCCCGACAGGTGCTCGACCGCCGACACGATCGCATTCGTTTCGACGCGCCTGACCGGATCGGTCGGCGCGTACTGGCCGAAGTCGATGCCGGTCCAGCCGGACATGAACACCAGCGAGCCGTCGTACGACACGTAGCGCCGATACTCGTCGAACTTCGCTTGCGCCTTCTCGTCGGTCTCGTCGACGATCACCGTGACGAGGTTGTAGATCAGCACTTTCGCCGGGTCGCGCCCGGCGGCCGCGGCCTGCGCACGTACGTCGGCCACATAGCGCGCAAGCTGGTCGCGGGTCGGCGCGGCGACGAACACGCATTCGGCGTGCTGCGCGGCGAACGCCTTGCCGGGGCCCGACGCGCCGGCCTGGAACAGCACCGGCGTGCGCTGCGGCGACGGCTCGCACAGGTGATAGCCGGGCACGTCGAAGAAGCGGCCCTTGTGGCCGATCTCGTGCACTTTCTCCGGATGCGTGAACACGCGGCCGTCGCGATCGCGCACCACCGCGTCATCCTCCCAGCTGCCTTCGAACAGCTTGTACAGCACCTCGACGTACTCGGCCGCGACCGCGTAGCGGTCGTCGTGCGTGCGCAGCCCGTGATCGCCGACGTTCTTCGCGCCGCTCTCCAGGTACGACGTGACGATGTTCCACGCGAGCCGGCCCTTCGTGTGGTGGTCGGCGGTCGACAGCCGGCGCGCGAACGTGTACGGATGCTCGAACGTCGTCGACGCGGTGATGCCGATGCCGAGATGCTCGGTCGCCATCGCGATCGGCGCGGCGAGCTGCAGCGGATCGTTGACCGGAATCTGCGCGGCCTGGTGCAGCGCGTGATAGTTGCTGCCTTTGTACACGTCGTAGTAGCCGATCACGTCCGCGATGAAGATCGCGTCGAAGATCCCGCGTTCGAGCACGCGGGCGAGGTCGGTCCAGTAGTCGAGATCCTTGTACTGCCACGAGCGGTCGCGCGGATGCGCCCACAGGCCGGGCGACTGATGGCCCACGCAGTTCATCTCGAACGCATTGAAGCGGATGGTCTTGCTCATTGCGCGGCCCCCGTTTCCGCGCCGGCGCCCGCATGGGCGTCCGCACCGTTGCCGACGCGCCACACGAACGGCGGCGTGCGGCCGTTGATGATCCAGTCGCCGACGATGCGCGCCTTGTAGACGAGCGGATTGTGCGACGACACCGTGCGCGCGTTGCGCCAGTGGCGATCGAGCGCGGTCGTGCTGCGGGTCGCCGACGCGCCGAGCGCGTCGAACAGGCGCGTCGCCGCGCGCAGCACGAGTTCGGACACGACGAGCTGGCTCTGCGCGGATTCGATTTCGGCCGCGACGTTCGCGGCCTGCTCGGCCGCTTCGTCGCCGCCGAAGCGCGCTTCGTACGCGTGCTGAAGCGGCTGCGCGGCGCGCAGCGCGAGCGCGTCGGCCGCGTAGGCCCATGACGCGATCTCGCCGATCACCTGCTGCAACTGCGCGTCGTCACCCGCGCGCGGCGCATTGCCGTGGCTGTACACCCGTGTGCGGTTGCGCACGAGTTCGCCCGCGTCGCGCACGATCGCATGGCCGATGCCGGCCAGCGTCGCGACGTGGAACAGCTGATAGAACGCGGTCTGGTACTTGAAGCGGCGCGCGAAATCGATCACGTTGTCCGCATCGACCGCCGCGTCCTCGAAACGCGTCGTACCGCTGCCGGTGGTCGTCTGGCCGAAACCGTCCCAGTCGTCCTCGCGGATCACGCCCGGCTGCGCGGTCGCGACGGCGACGATGACGTCGCTGCCGTCGTGCGCGCGCTGCGCGAACACGTCGATCCAGTCGGCGAACAGGCTGCCGGTGCTGTAGAACTTGCGGCCGTTCAGCACGAGCCGGCCGTTTTGCTCCGACACCTTCGTGACGGTCTGGCCGAGCGGCACGTCGCCGGCTTCCGACCATGCATTGCCGACCAGCTGGCCGCTCGCGAAGCGGTCGAACCAGGTCGTGCGTTGCGGACCGTCCGGTGCGTTCAACCAGTCCTCGACGAACGCGAAATGTCCGCGCAACGCCTGCGGCAAATTGGAATCGGCGGCGGCCAGCTCGGTCAGCAGCCGGAACAACTGCGGCAGCGACGCGCCGGCGCAGCCCGCGCTTGCCGGCAGCCGTATCGCGCCGAAGCCCGCCGATTTCAGCCAGCCGATCGCCTCGTGCGGCAGTTCGCGGCGGCGTTCGCGTTCGGCGGTGCCGGCGGCGATACGCTCGAAGATCGGCCGGAACCGGCTCGCGAGCGCATCGTATTCGGTACCAGTGGAAAGGTCGGGGGCTGCGTGCGACGAAGTCATGCGGGTTTCCTCGAAGGGCGTGCGCCGGGAGCCCAGTATAGGAAGCGCGAAGCGGGCGTTCCAATAACGGATTCTCGGATCGTTATCGTCGCTGCGTATTACCGCGACTGCGACCGCAACCACGCGGGGACGCATCGACGTTCATGCATCCGTTGCGACGTCAAAACGCCGTTCCACCTGCGTCAGGCGCGACGTCGTTTGTTCTCCCAAGGAATATCGTTCCGAGAATCGCTCGGTTTTCCGGCCCGCGCGGCGCTGCTAGATTGAATGCTTTCGCCATTCGACAGGAGAGCCCGATGTCAGACACGAGCGCGACGATTCAGGAGCGGCCGGCCGATGCACACCCGCAGGTGGCCCGCGTGATCGCCGACGACGCGCAAGCGATCGCGGCCGCGCATGCGCTGGCGCAACGCCTCGCGCAAGGCGCCGCCGAGCGCGATCGCGACCGCCGCCTGCCGCGCGAGGAAATCGAATGGTTCTCGCAGTCGGGGCTGTGGGCGATCACGGTGCCGAAGGCATACGGCGGCGCAGGCGTCTCGCACGTGACGCTCACCGAGGTGATCAAGATCGTCGCCGCGGCCGATGCGTCGCTCGGGCAGCTTCCGCAGAATCATTTCGGGTTGATCGACGTGATCACGCTCGTCGGCACCGACGCGCAGAAGCGGCATTTCTTCGCCGAAGTGCTGAGCGGCAAGCGGTTCGGCAACGGGTTCTCGGAGAAGGGCACGAAGCACGTGCTCGACCTGAAGACGCGCGTGCGCCGCGACGGCGACGACTACGTCGTCGACGGCACGAAGTTCTACTCGACCGGCGCGCTGTTCGCGCATTACGTGCCGGTGCTCGGGCTCGACGACGCGCAACAGGCCTGGCTCGCGTACGTGCCGCAACCGACGCCCGGGCTGACCGTGATCGACGACTGGTCGGGCTTCGGCCAGCGCACGACCGCGAGCGGCACGGTCGTGCTCGACGCGGTGCGCATCCCGGCGTCGCACGTGCTGCCCGCGCAGCGCGTGTCGGACGTGCCGACGCTCAACGGCCCGCTGTCGCAGATCATCCAGGCGGCAATCGACGCCGGCATCGCGAAGGCGGCGATCGACGATACGCTCGCGTTCGTGCGAACCCGCACGCGGCCGTGGGTCGACAGCGGCGTCGAGCGGGCCACGGACGATCCGCTGACGATTCGTGAAATCGGCCGGCTGCACATCCAGCTGCATGCGGCCGACGCGTTGCTCGAACGCGCGGCGCGCACGCTCGACGAGATCGCGGCCAAGGGCGACGTGACCGAGGACGACGTCGCGCGGGCGTCGGTGGCGGTCGGCGAAGCGAAGGTGCTGACGACCGAGGTCGCGCTGCTCGCGGGCGAGAAGCTGTTCGAGCTGGCCGGCACGCAAGCGACGCTCGCCGAGCACAACCTCGACCGCCATTGGCGCAATGCGCGCACGCATACGCTGCACGACCCGGTGCGCTGGAAATATCACCTCGTCGGCAACTACTACCTGAACGGCGCGCGCCCGGCGCGCCATGCGTGGAATTGAACGTCAGCGCCCGGACGCCAGCAGCGCGCGGGTCAACCCCCGCGCGATGCCGTCGAGCGCGAAACCCAGCGCGCCGATGACGACGATCACCGCGGTCAGTTCCGCATACGCGAGCCGGTCGCGCGTATCGAGGATCAGGTAGCCGAGGCCCGCGTTGACGCCGAGCATCTCGGCCGGCACCAGCACGATCCACAGGATGCCGATCGCGAGCCGGATGCCGTTGAGCAGCGGCCCCGCGATCGCGGGCAGCACGATATGGACCAGCAGCTCGCGACGGGTGGCCGCGAGGCTTGCGCCGAGCTGCAGCCAGCGCCGGTCGATCTGCTTGACGCCGGCCGCCGTGCTCATCAGCACCGGCCACAACGCGGCGAACCCGAGCAGGAAGTAGATCGCGCGGTCGCCGATGCCGAACGACATGACCGCAAGCGGCATCCACGACAACGGCGACACCATGCGCAGGAACTGGAACGTCGGCGACAGCATCCGCTCGACCCATGGCACGCGGCCGAGCAACAAGCCGAGCGGGACGCCGGCCAGCAGCGCCGCGCCGAGCCCGACGCCGATGCGTCGCAGGCTGACGAGCGCGTGTTCGAGCAGATGATCGTCCGCGCATAGCGAGCGCAGGCTGGCGAACGCGCTGTCCGGCGCGAACTGCCGGCCGAGCGAGCCAGGCTCGGTCAACGCATGGATCGCGGCCCACCAGACCACGACCGTCGCCACGAGCCCGGCCACGCCGAGCCAGCCCGCGGCCGCAGGTGCCCGGGAACGGCCGCCGCCGGTCCGGCGCGTGCCGGGTGCGGACGAGCGGCGGGTAGCAAGCGCATCAGACAACGACGATCTCCTCGCGGCGGAACCCGCCCGATTGACCGAACGCGGTCAGCCCGCCGACCGCGTCGATGCTCTTGCGCACGAACCGGTCGTCGACCAGGTCGCGGGCCGCGAACGCCGGATCGAGCGACGCGAGGAATGCGCTGTCGCCGTCGACCACCGTCCGCTTCAGCCGCTGCACCAGCGCCTCGGTATAGCTCGGGAACGGATACGGCTGGAAGTCGATCCGCTTCGCGTGCCAGTCGGCGTGGCGGATCGCGCCGCTCGCGCGATAGGTGTCGGCCAGCGACGCCGACGGCACCAGCACGCGGTCCAGCGACGCGAGCGTGTGCGGCGAATAGCGGTGCGTGCCGTCCTTCGACAGCAGTTGCGCGGTTTCCTGCGGATGCGAGCGCGCCCACAGCTGCGCCTTCACGATCGCGTTGACGACCTTTTGCGACCACGCGGGGCGCTGCGTCAGATCCTGCTCGTGCATGAACACGACGCAGCACGCATGGTTCTTCCACACATCGCCGGTGAAACGCAGGATCTTGCCGATCTTCATCAATTCCGCGGTCGCGTTGAACGGCTCCGCGACGATATACCCGGCGATCTGGCGCGCGGCGAGCGCGGGCAGCATGTCCGACGGCGCCATGACGACGAGGTTGACCTCGTTCGCCGCGGGCGTGCCGCGCCGCTTGAGCACGGGGACGAGCCCCTGCCCGCGCAGCATGTCCTGCAGCACGACGTTGTGAATCGAGTACCAGAACGGAATCGCGACGGTCTTGCCGCCGAGATCGCGCAGCGAATCGATGTCGGGCGCGACCGTCAGCCCGGAGCCGTTCACGTGATTCCATGCGACCACCTTCGCCGGCGCGCGGCTGCCGTAGCGCGCCCACAGCGTCATCGGCGACAGCAGGTGCACGACGTTGACCTGGCCGGACAGGAACGCCTCGACGAGTTGCGCCCAGCTGCGCAGCAGCTTCGGCTGCTCGACCGTCAGCCCTTCGGACGCGAAATAGCCGTTGTTGTGGGCGACCAGCAGCGGGGCCGCGTCGGTGATCGGCAGATAGCCGATGCGAACCGGCGCATCCGGTTCGGCCGCGGCGTGCGCGTTGGCCATCGACAGCAACGGGGCGGCACCCGTCGCGGTGAACAGGGCCGCGAGCTTCAGCCATTCGCGGCGCGACATCGGAATCTGGCACATGGATAGGGAGGTCAGTTCAAGGGATGGGGTTCGGACGCGTGCGGGTGCTTCATGCCGGCCTGCAACGCCTTCAGGATGTCGATGCGCATCGTGCCGAGTTCGCTGACGAACGCATCGCGCGGATGCGGGTAATCGACCCGCCACGCGTCGATGAAGCGGCCTTGCGTGCCGAGCAGCACGATGCGATCGGCCACCAGCAGCGCCTCGTCGATGTCGTGGGTCACGAGCACCGTCGCGCAGCGCGTCGTCGACACGATGTTCACCAGCAGCCGCTGCATCGCCGCGCGCGTGACTTCGTCGAGCGCCGAGAACGGTTCGTCGAGCAGCAGCGCGTGCGGCCGACGCGCCAATGCGCGCGCCAGCGCCGCACGCTGCGCCATCCCGCCGGAAAGCTGGGCCGGGCGCAGCGACGCAGCGGCGTCGAGCCCGACCGCGCGCAGCGCCGAGCGGACGCGTTCGCGTTGCTGATCGCGCGTGAGGCGCTCCTGATGCGCGAAGGCAAGCCCGAACGCGACGTTCCGTTCGGTCGACAGCCACGGCAGCAGGCACGGGTCCTGGAACGCGATCGCGATCCTCGGGTGCGGGCCGTGCAGCAGCGCGCCGTCGACGGACACGGTGCCGGATTGCGGCCGCTCGAGCCCGGCCAGTGCGCGCAGCAGGCTCGACTTGCCGGTCCCGCTCGGGCCGATCAACGCGACGATTTCGCCGCGCCCGACCGACAGCGACACGTCGGCAAGCACGGTCGTGCGCGGCTCGTCGCCGTAGCTGAGCGTCAGGTGACGGGCGTCCAGCAGCGGGGGCGTCATGCGGCGATGCTCCGCGCCTGCGCGGCGAGTTGCGCCTTCAACTGCACCACGCTCGGCGTGACGATCGGAATGAACGCCGCTTCGCGCCAGCGTCGCTCGAAGCCGAGCCCCGCATCGCGCAGATAGCCGCGGCCGCCGCTCGCCTCGAGTTCGAGGTTCACGGCGGTGGCCACGAGCGTCGCGAGCGCGATGCGCAGCTCGAACAGGCGGTTCGGATGCAGGCGCATGCTGCCGTCGGCGATGCCGGCCGACAACTGCGCGCACGCGGCGGCCAGTTCGGCCGCGCACGATTCGACTTCGGGGCCGAGAATGCCGCGCGTCGTCTCCGCCGCGCGCCGCGCTTCGGCCAGCGAGCGCCGCGCGAGCCCGATCGACAGCCCGCACTGCAAGCCGAGGAATGCCGGTCGCACCGCGGGCAGGAAGGTTTGCGCATCCGGATGGATCAGCCAGGCGGCGTCGCTCGGCACGGCGTCGAGATGCAGCGCGGCGGTGTTGCTGCCGCGCAGCGCGATCAGGTCGAGATCCGTGCTGCGGGCCAGGCCGCGCGCGTCATCCGGAATCGCGACGATCGCGGACGGCCGGCCATCGTCGAACGCGACGGCTGCCGCCACCACGAACCGTTCGGCGCGCAGGTTCGTCACCCACGCCATCCTGCCCGTCAGCCGCCAGTCGTCGGCGCTGTCCGCGTGCCGCGTCGCGTCGATCTGAAGCGACTCGATGCCGCACAGATACTTCATCGCGTTCGACAGCCCGCTGGCGCCGGCGCAACGGCCGTCGAGCAGCGCCGGCAGCCAGCGCGTGCGCAGTGCGGCGTTCGGGCTTTGCAACAGGTATTCGATGAAGCTGCGCTGGCCCCACAGCACGAATGCCGCGGTCAGCGAATGCTCGGCCACCGCGGCGATGCCGGCAATGGCGTCCGCGGTGGTGCCGCCGGTGCCGCCGAGGCCCGCCGGCACGCCGATCCGGAACAGTCCGGCCGTCGCGAGGCGCGGCACGACTTCCGCTTTCAGCGCGGCGCGCGTGTCGAGCGACGTGGCGTTCGCGTCGAGCCAGTCGACCAGCGACGCGTCGAGTTCGGGCGCCGTCAGGCGGCCTGTGTCCTGGGTTCCCATCGGTATGCCGCCAGTTCGGGGTTGAGTTCGTTGCGCGACAGGTTGTTCGCGAAGTTGCACAGCGTCGCGAGGCTCACGCCCAGCACCACTTCGAGCGCGTTCGCCTCGGTGAAGCCGGCGGCCAGGAACGCGTCGAGCGCGTCGTCGGGCACGCCGCCGCGCGTCGCGATCACGGCGCGCGTGAATGCGGCGACGGCGTCGAGCCGCGGATCGGCGACCGGTTCGCCGTCGCGCAATGCATCGACGTCGGCGTGGTCGACGTGGGCCTTTTTCAGCGCCGCCGCGGTGTGTCCGGCCACGCAGAACGCACAGCCGTGAACGGCCGCCGCGGTGATCTGCACGGCTTCGCGCTCGGCGAACGTGAGGCCCGCGCGGCTGTTGATCTCCGCGACGGTCAGATAGGTTTCGAGCGCGACCGGCGCGTTCGCGAGCGAGCGCACGAGGTTCGGCAGGAAACCGTTCGCGCGCTGCGACTTTTCCAGGAATGGCTGGCTGGGCGCGGGGGCGGTTTCGATGGTGGGCAAGGGCAGGCGGCTCACAGGATTCTCCGGAGGGGCAGTGAGATCATTGTCGAGGCGGCGCCCCCGCCGGACAATGCGCGAACATCCGCGATTCCTGTGCGTTCGTCCCGCGCCGCGCGTTCCGCCGTCGCGCCGTCTCCGGCTAGTGCAGGCGCGCCGCCGATGGCGACGCAGGGCCGCCGCGCCGCCATGCGCCGGGCTGCATGCCCATCGTGCGCTTGAACGCATGCGCGAACGCCGATTCCGACTGATAGCCGACCAGTTCACCCGCACGCGAAATCGGCAGGCCTTGCTGCAACAGGTCCGCCGCGAGTCGCATCCGCACCATCGTGACGAACTGCATCGGCGGATGGCCGGACGCTTCGCTGAAGTGCTTGCAGAACGCGGTGCGCGACATGTTCGCGAATGCGGCCATCGAGTCGGTGGTCCACGCGTCGGCGGGCGCATCGATGATCGCGGCGACGAGCGTGGCGAAACCGGTCCGCTGCATCAGCGACGCGAGGCCGCTGGCCACGGTATCGTGCCCGGCGGCATCCCGCACCGCATAGAACAGCAGCAGTTCGACCAGCTTGTCGATCAGCGGGGAGGGGGCGTCGACGCCATGGCGGCCTTCGGCGCGAATCAGGTCGAACAGCCCGTGGATACCGCGATAGGCGTCGTCGCCGCGCCGCACGATCAGGTACTCGGGAAAGAGCGACACGATCGCGCGCGACACGGTGGAGCGGAATTCGATGAAGCCGCAGGCGAGCCCGACGCTGCCGTCAACCGACGAGTCGAGCGGTTGCATCGACCCGCGTCGCTCGAGCGGGCGGCCGCCCGCGACCGCGCAGGCCTGCGGGTCGACCGGGCTCGGCGACAAGCCGTGCGGCACGTCGCGCAGCAGAAAGACGGCTTCACCGGCGGTGACCGGGATGCTGTCGCGCCCGTCGGCGAAATGCAGCCACGCCGATCCGTGCAGGATCACGTGGAAGCTCGCTTTCGCATGGCCGGCGGTGGACGCCTGCCAGTCGCCGCAATACTGGCCGACATGAAAAAGCTGGCTTCTCGGCTCCAGGCTGGACAGCAGCCAATGGACGACCTTGTCTGTTTGCGCGGACATTCCGATGCTGGAGGATGGGTGACGCGCCCATGCTACGGGCTGCGCCGCGCCGCTCAAACCAACGAATCGTAGAAAGCATTTTCTCGTGGCGACGAAGCGAGGCCTGCGATCGGCGACGCATGACGGCGATTGACGCAGGTCAATCGCCTTCGCGCTGCCGGCAATACAGTGGACTGCGGCGCTTGCACGATGCGGCGCCCGATGGCGCGCGCAAGCCGCCGCGTGATGAGGCACGGGCCATGAAACATCTGACGTGGGCGATCGGCGCCGCGCTCGCGCTGGGCGCTTGCGCCGGTACGGGGCAGGGGTCGGCGTTCCGATCGACCGAAACGCAATTGCTGGCGGCACGGGAGGCCGCGGCGCTGCCGTGTTCGACGCCGTCCGAATGCGACCGTGCCTGGCAGCTCGCACGACGCTACGTCGACGCGCATTCATCCACGCGTATCACGCGATTCAGTGCGGATCGGATCGAAACCGCGCAGCCGCATTTCGCCGGAGAAGTCTATCTGTGGGCATCGCGCACCGCATCGGGCGACGGCGGCGCGGTGATCCGGCTCAAGGCGATGTGCAAGGGCATGTACGGCACCGATGGCGGCCCCGGCTGGCAATACGATGCATGCGCGTCGAAGATCCTCGAAATCGAGCGGGGCTTCCGCGCGTACGAGTAGCCATCGCGCGCGACGGACACGTCGACGCCGCCGCCGGTCGATCCTCGATCATCGGGCGCATCCCGCTCAGGGTCACGCCGCTTCAAGCCGTTGACCTCGGTCAACGCCGGTTTCCGGCAAGCGCTGATGATGAGACAACGCCGACCGCCACCGGCGCGTCGAGTCATCCAGCGAGGTGGGTATGTACACGAACATCATGGTCGCCGTGGACGGCAGTCCTTCGTCGAATCGGGCGCTCGAAGAGGGCTTGAAGGTTGCCCGGTCCTGCGGCGCGCGGCTGTTCGCCGTCTTTGTCGTCGACCAATCGCTTCTGATCACGTACGCCGGACGAATGAACCCGGATGCGCTGCTCGACGAGGTCCGGCGCGACGGCGCGGCGGTGCTGCACAGCGCGGAACGGGCGATCTCGCATGCGGCCGTCAACGGCGAGACGGAAATCGTCGAAACCGAACCTGGCCAGAATGTCGCCGAGCGGCTGCAACGCTACGTCGTCGAACGCTCGATCGATCTGGCCGTGATCGGTACGCACGGGCGGCGCGGCGTCCGTCGCTTGTTCCTCGGTAGCGTCGCCGAACGGTTCCTGCGCGGATCGAGTTGCCCGGTCCTGCTCGTACGCAGCGACGATGCCGCGCCGGCCGCCGTCGCGGCAGCCTAGAATCGCCGCGCCCGATACCGGGACGGCCCGCCACCTGCCCAGGGGATCATCATGCAGATATCTTTTCCCTCCGAACCGCCGACGTATTGCGGCGTGGCTCCGGCGCTGGCCTTTCCGGCCGTGGTCGAAGGCCGCCGCGTGCGCTGCGCGATCACCGCGGAAGCGCTGGAAGATCACTTCCGGGCGGTATCGCCGCGCGAGCAGGATCTCGTCGACGCATTCGCGCGCCATCGCCCCGCGATCGAACGCGCGGCGCGCTGCCTGCTCGAGGAAATGGACGGCAGGCCGATCCTGCTTCATAGCGGATTTTTTCGGTTCTGTACGTGATCGCCGTGGGTCATTGACGCGTATCGCATCCATGATCGTACGGGCCGATACGCCGATCTCCGCGGGATCTGCCGCGCGGCATGCGATGTCGCCCCCCGTCCTGTACGCGTCATGATGCTGCGCCGGCGAGACGAAGGCGCCGACCGCGTGCCCACGGTCAAAGCGAATGCGAACCAGGCGACACATGCACGAGCCGCGAAGCGCGGCACAGAATATCCGTTGACCTGCATCAGCAACGCGCGGGCGCGCGTGTGCAAATCTGGCCGTGTACGGCGGACGAGCGCGCCGCGGCTCACGGGAGTGCAGACGATGAAAACCGACAAGCAGTTGAAGCAGGACGTTCAGGACGAACTGGAATCCGACCCGGCGATCGACGCGACAGGGATCGGCGTCGAGGTGTCCGACCGGATCGTGACGCTTTCGGGTCACCCGCCGAGCTACGCGGAGAAACTCGCGATCGAGCGCGCGGCGAATCGCGTGGCTGGCGTCAAGGCGCTCGTCGTCGACATGACCGTCCATCTGCCGAACGACGACGTTCGCACCGACGAGGACATCGCGAATGCGGTGCGCTCGGTGCTGCACTGGACGGTCGGGCTGCATGACGATGCGGTCAAGGTGCAGGTCGAGCACGGCTGGATCACGCTGTCCGGCAGGGTCGAATGGGCGTACCAAAGCCATCTGGCCGTGCGTGCGATCTCGCAGATGCGCAGCGTGACCGTCGTGACCGACCACATCGTCGTGCAGGGGGCGGTCGGCTCGGCCGACATCGGCGGCAACATCAAGCGCGCGATCATGCGCCACGCGGAGCGCGAGGCGAAACACATCGCGATCGAGGTGCGCGACGGCACCGTCCGGTTGTCCGGCAAGGTCGGGTCGTTCTCCGAGCGCAAGGCCGTGCGCGGCGCCGCGTGGTCCGCGCGCGGCGTGCGCGCCGTCGTCGACGACCTGGTCGTCGAGTAAGGCCGGCTGGCTGAAGTTAGGTGCGGCGTCCGCCCGGACGCGGGAGGGAAGCAAGATGACACTGTCAGGCGAGGTACACGACGCCGACTGGTCGGTGGCGATCGAGACGAGCCCCGCCGAACGGGCGGCTATCGTTGCACGATCCACGTGATGCTCATGTCGCCGGACGGCGCGTGCGAACGTGTGTTCGCTCACAGCCGGTTCCACGACACCGAGCGCGAAGCCGCGATCGACGGGTTGCGCGTCGGGATGACCTGGGTCGAGATGAAGAAGTCGAACACCTTTACGGTTTGAACGACGACGGCCACGTATTGCATCGAAACCGGCCGCTCCTCCCGGCCCGATGCGATACGCGTGGCGGCCGCCCGTATTCAAGCGTCTAGGGCCAGCGCAAGCCCGTTATTGGCGTGAACAGGCCCTAGCCTCCCGTCGTTTTCCGCGCGGGCGGTGATGATGCGGAACGCATGCGGTGTTCGCCCGCGCTCGCGTGTTCGCCTTTCCGCTGGACGTGATGCGCAACGGCATCGGTCACGGTCGGAAAGAAGCTGGTCGGGCCGAACACGTCGAACAGCCCGTAGGCGCGCAGGCGATCCTTCACCGGCCCCTTCATTTCAGCGAAGTTCAGCGCGATGCGTTGCTCGCGGAGTTCTTCGCACAGCGCGACGAGCCGGTCCGCCGCGCTGACGTCGATATCGGTGACGGGCTCCGCGGCGACGACGATACGCGAGACCGGGCATGCCGAGCGCGCGATTGCCCCGTGCAGATGCTCGCAGAAGATCTCGACGTTGGCATAGAAGAGCGGGGCGTCCCAGCGGAACAGCACGAGGCCCGGGGTTTGCACGGCGTCCGGATGTCGCGTGATGTCGTGATAACCGCGCACGCCCGACAGCCGGCCAAGCACAGCATCGTACGGGTGCCAGGCTCGCCACACGAACGACAGCAGCGACAGCGCGCTGGCGAGCAGGATGCCGGGGACGACGCCCACGCCGATCACCCCGGCAAAGCACAGGACCGAAATCAGGCATTCGCCGCGGCGCATCCGGTACAGCCGGACGACGCTGCGGACGTCGGCGATGCCGAACGCCGCGTAGATCACGACCGCGGCCAGCGCTGCGCGCGGGACGAGCGTCAGTAGCGTGGGCGCGGCAATGAGCAGTATCGCGATGCATGCGGCCGCGACGAGATTGGTGAGCTGGCTTTGCGCGCCGGCGGCGATCGCCACCGGCGTACGGGACGCGCTGCTGCTGACCGCGCAGCCCTGTGTCACGCCGGCCAGCAAATTTGCCGCGCCCAATGCGATCAGCTCCTGGTTACGGTCCGGCGTGTCGCCCGCGCGCACGGAAAGCGCACGCGAGAGCATGCTGATGTCGGCGAACGACACCAGCGCCACGGCGATCGCACCGGACGCGAGCGCGGTCAGGTCGGCGAGCGAGACGACCGGAAGGTGCGGGGCAGGCGTGCCGGCCGGCAATGCGCCGACCGTCGCGATGCCGTGCAACGGCAACACGCGCGTGGCCAGGGTCGCTGCGAGCACGGCGATCAACACGCCAGGCCAGTGGGGTATCACGCGCTTCATCAAGAAAATGGTCGCGAGCACGCCGACGCCGAGCAGGCAGGCAGCGGGTGAAAACCGGCGGTCGACGAAGGCATGCACGATGTGAGGGACGCTGGCGAACACGTCGCCGCCCGATGCGGTCATGCCGAACAGCTCGGGCAGGCGGCCGATGGCGAGCGTGATCGCAATGCCGTTCAGATACCCGTACTGGATCGGGCGCGACAGCAGGTCGGTGACGAAGCCGAGGCCGAGCGTCCCGAGCAGGATACAGATCGTACCGGCCGACAGCGCCAGTGCGCCGGAGAGCGCGACGGCCCGCTGCGGATCATGGTCCGCGAGCGGCGCGATGGCGCCGGCGATCAGCGCGGCCAACGCCGAATCGGGGCCCAGGACGAGGATGCGGCTCGGGCCGAGTACCGCATAGGCGAGCAATGCCGCGATCGACGCATACAGCCCGGTGACGGCCGGCAGGCCGGCGGCCTGCGCGTAGCTCATGCCGACCGGAACCAGCACGGCGGAAAGCGCGATGCCCGCATAGAGATCGCGCGACAACCATGCGCGCCGGTAGTTCGCGAGCAGCGCCACACCGGGGAACATGCGTGCGATGCGTCCGGAACGGGGCAGGTTCATCGCCGCTTCATCCGCTGGATATCCGCGGCGAAAGGGGCGGACCGATCCGGGAGGTGGAGGTTCATCGGCATGCGGTCAGCGCGCGGCACGGCCCCGACCGCGCCCGGCTTCATGCCGCCTTGAGCACCGAAAGCTGCAGCGCCTGCGCGAAACGAGCCAGCGTGGCGATCGATCCCGTCACGCTTTCGTACCGTTCCCTGCCGATCTGGCCGTCGAGGATCACGAGCATGCCGGCGTCGCGGGCGAGGGCGACCAATGCCAGCGTATCGAGCGCAGCTGCATCGGGCTGACCGGACGGATTGCCCGAATCGACAAGCTGGGTAGCGTGTGACATGGCGTCTCTCCTGATGGCTCGCGATCGGTGTGCCGGGAGCCGTGATCCGTGATTTCAGTATCGTCGGCATGCATGCGCGATTCAATCGGCGTGTCCCGAAGTTGCAGTAGGAATCGAGCGGCGGCCGTCGGCGGATTCCTACACGGCGGACGGCTTCGGCGAAGGGCTTCGCCCGGCCGGCCGTCTGGCGCGACGCCGTGCATACCAGGACCCGATCGCGTGCCAGATCTCGGCGGCCGATTCGCAGTAGGTGAACAGTTCGAGGTCGCGGCGGTCGATCATCCCTTCGTCCGCGAGAAACGCCAAATCGACGGCGCGCCGCCAGTACGCTGCGCCGACCAGGATGACCGGCAGCGGCGCGATCTTGCGCGTCTGCAACAGCGTCAGGACCTCGAACAGCTCGTCGAACGTGCCGTATCCGCCGGGGAAAAACACGGCTGCCTTGGCGCGCTCGAGCAGGTGAAGCTTGCGAATCGCGAAGTAGTGGAACCGGAAGCGCAGATCCGGCGTGATGTACGGATTCGGCGCCTGTTCGCGCGGCAGCTCGATATTGAAGCCGATGCTCGGGGCGCCGCGCTCGTAGGCGCCGCGATTGGCGGCCTCCATGATGCCCGGGCCGCCGCCCGTGACGATCGCGAGGCGCGCGGTACGCGTGCGCCGGTCGGCATCGCCGACGATACGGCCGAATTCGCGTGCGACGCGGTAGTACACGCTGTGCTCGACGAGACGGCTGGCGACCGCGACGGCACGACGGCGGCCCGCGTCATGCGGGCGCAGCGCGAGCAGGCGATTCGCTTCGTCGAGCCGTGCGTTCGCGACGGCGGGCGCGACGATGCGCGTGCTGCCGTAGATCACGACGGCATGGCCGATGCGCTCATGTTGCAAACGCTCCTCGGCTTCCCAGTAGTCGAGTTGGAGCCGGATACCGCGCATGCCCGCCCGTTGCAGCAACGTCGCATCTTCGTCGGCAGGCGTGCAGTTCGGATTGCTGGCGAGATGCCGCGCCCGACGAGACGGCCGCTGGATGTCGTCGAGCGCGGCGGTCGCTTCGGGCCGGGCGCGTATCCGCTTGCCGTTCATGCCGCCGCGCGCGGTGCCGGCACGAGCGCGTTTGACTATCGTGGGCATGAGCGGGAAGGCTGTGGCACGGTCACTGACTCAGCACCCATTGGACGAGCTGATGGGCGTCGTCGGCCGACAGCGGCCCGCCGCGATCGACGGCGGACGGCATCGGCGTGTCGCCCCAATGCGTGGGGCCGCCGACGCGCAACTTGCGCTCCAGCTCGGCGGCCGCGTGAGGATCGCCGCGGTAGCGCGCGGCGATATCGTGGAACGACGGCCCGAGGAACGTCATGTCGAGCGTGTGGCAAAACATGCAGTGCTGCGCGTTGACGAGCTCGGTCGGCTCGGGCACGGCCGTTTGTGCGGACGCCGTGTCGGCGATGGCGGCGATCAGAAGGAAAGCGAAGCAACGCGTGATGTTCATGTTTGTTTTCGTCCGGATCGGCAGGCGCACGGAGCGCCGCCGGTTACGCTCAGGAGATCACTTCGTCGAGCGGGCGACGGGGCGAATGCGGCGTGTGCGGGCCGCGGCCCACCCGCAGCAGCAACTGCGGCTCGCCGCGCAGCCCGAGCGTCCGGCCGAGGTCGGCGCGCAGCGCGGCCGTCTCGATCGGCTGGTTCAGGTACGACGCCGTATAGCCCGCGCGCGCCGCGACGAGCGGGATCCGCTCCAGCGCCTGGCCCGCGGCCAGCCACGCTTCGCGATCGTCGCGCACGGTCGAGATGCAGACGATCAACGGCGACGCGCCGACGAGCTGGTGATGGAGCGCGGCGAGACCGTTGCCGAGATCGAACGTCCGCACCGCCATCGTCACGACAGGCGCCGCGAAGTCCAGCAGCGTCGGCACGCCGGCCGCGAACGCCGGCATGCCGTCGACGCGCCGGCGCGGATCGATCCAGCTCGCCAGTTCGCGCCGGAAGCGCGGATCCGCGAACTGCTGCTGGTCGGCCTGCGCAACCAGTTCGGCAACCCGTGCGCGATGCGTGACCGAGTCGATGCACGCGACCTCAGCCCCTTCCGCGACGCCGGCCGCGATCAGCTCGCGCTGAATCGCGTCGGGCACCTCGGTCGATTCGAACGGTGCGCGTGTCGTGACGCGCTCCTGGATCGCGTCGAACAGCCCGCCGAGAGACGGATCGGAATAGCCGTCGTCGCAGACCCGGACCAGCGCAAGGAGATCGGGGTCGACCTCGGACGGAAACGTGCTGATCGTGTGGGCGAGGCCGGCGTGATCGAGCGCGACGCGCAGATTGAGCAATGCCGCGCCGCAACTGATGATCAGCTCGCGGTCGAATGGATCGACCACGGGCAAGGCGCGGACCCGGTCCGCACAGACTGCGATCGTGGCGCCGTTGACGATGAATCGCCACGGCTGGGAATTGTGGCTGGACGGGGCCAGCACCGCGTACGCCAGCAACGACTTCAATTGATCGTCGACATGGGCGCTTGCGGCAAGCGGGGGAACGGATATCATTCGATCATCTCCTGGCACGCCGCGCGGGCGGCGTCATGCCACTTCATCGTGTCAGCAACCGTCCGGCAGCCGTTGACCCACATCAAGCGCCCGTCATCGCGCCATGCGTGCGCGATGCGTTGGGACTAGCCTTGGACGGCGAAGCACGAAGACGATCGAGCAGGAGGCGAGCATGCTTGCGATGATGTTTGACGGCACGGCGCCGCGTTTGCGCGAGACGCGCGTGCCGGATCCGCTGCCGGCGCCGGGCCAGCTGTTGATCGACGTGCACGCATGCGGTGTCTGTCGAACCGATCTGCACGTCGTCGACGGCGAGCTCGCGCACCCGAAGCTGCCGCTTGTGCCGGGGCACGAAATCGTGGGAACGGTGCGCGTGCTCGGCGCTGGCGTGACGGGGTTCTCCGTCGGCGATCGCATCGGCGTTCCGTGGCTCGGCTCGACATGCGGGCATTGCGCGTATTGCACGTCGGGCCGCGAGAACCTGTGCGACAGCCCTGGTTTCACGGGCTATACGATCGACGGCGGCTATGCCGAGTGCGCGGTCGCCGACCACCGGTATTGCGTGCATTTGCCGCGGCGCTATTCCGATCTCGAAGCCGCGCCGCTCCTGTGCGCCGGTCTGATCGGCTACCGAACCTTGCGGATGGCGGGCGACGCGCGTCGCATCGGCATCTACGGCTTCGGCGCGGCCGCTCATCTCGTCGCGCAGGTCGCACGTTTCGAGGGGCGCAAGGTGTTCGCGCTGACGAAGCCCGGCGATACGGCGGCACAGCAGCTCGCGCTGTCACTCGGCGCCGCGTGGGCCGGCGGCAGCGACGAAACACCGCCGGAAACACTGGACGCCGCGCTCATTTTTGCGCCGGCGGGCGCACTGGTGCCGGCCGCGCTGCGCGCCGTCGGCAAAGGCGGGATCGTCGTGTGCGGCGGCATTCACATGAGCGACATCCCGGGCTTTCCGTACGCGTGGCTGTGGGGCGAGCGCCGGATCGTGTCGGTCGCCAACCTGACGCGCGCGGATGCGGCCGAATTCATGCGGATCGCCGCCGCGACGCCGTTGCGCGTCGAAGCCGTGCGCTACGCGCTGACCGATGCGAATCGCGCACTGGACGACCTGCGCATGGGGCGCGTGTTCGGCGCCGCCGTGCTCGGCGTGCGCGGCTGATCCCGCCCGGTACTCGCGCGATCCGCTCAGATGCGCCCCAGGCCTTCCGGATCCACGATCCGGATCTGCTTGCCTTGCGCGGCGACGAGCCCGTTGCGCTGGAACTTCGACAGCATGCGGCTGACCGTTTCGAGCTTCATCCCGAGATATTCGCCGATCTCGTCGCGCGTCATCCGCAGCACGAACTCGGCGGCCGAGTAACCGCGGGCCTTGAAGCGGGTGGACAGGTTCAGCAGGAAGGCGGCCACGCGCTGCTCGGCGGTCATCGTGCCGAGCAGCACCATCAGCGCGGATTCGCGGACGATTTCGCCGCTCATCATCTGATAGACGTGATGCTGCATCGGCCGCACTTCGCGGCACATCTGCTCGAGCTGGCCAAACGGGATGATGCAGACCGTGCTGTCCTCGAGCGCGATCGCATCGCCGTTGTGCCGCCCGGTGTGCACGCCGTCGAGCCCGAGCGATTCGCCGACGATCTGGAAGCCGGTGATCTGCTCGTTGCCGTCGCGATGCATCATCACGGTCTTGAACGACCCTGTTCTGACCGCGTAGATGCTGTGGAACGTGTCGTCCGCGCGAAACAACGTTTCACCGCGTTTGACGTGGCGCGTCGTGCAGATCATCGCGTCCACCCGCGCGAATTCGTCGGGCGTCATTTCCCGCGGCATGCAGACGGTGCGCAGCGTGCAGGACGAGCAGCGGGACGACGTGCGCTTCGGCTGGTCCATTCGCGTGACGGGATGCAGCGGAATGAACGGGTGCAACGGCACTGTCGTTGGAATTTCGGCATGGCTCTGCATGATCTGCTCCGGTTGGGGCGGCAGCGGGTCGCATGGTCGCGGTTGCGCTGGCCGTCGTACAGGCGGATCGGGACGCCACCGCCTGGTTCATCGAATCGGCGCCGCACCGGATCGGCGGGCCGACGATGCCGTCGCGACGCGAGGGCAAGGCCGGGTAGCTCCGGAAGGCACGCGGGTGTGGTGTTCTTGATCGGAGTATGGACAGCCGGACGCTTGATTGAAATCAGCGGAAATTGAAGATGCGGTAGGTGATGGCGAAGGTTTGTAGGACGATTCCTACAAGGGTGCGGCGGGTTGTCTCGGTCAGAGTTCGTCCGGGTCGTCGAACAGCTTGTGGCGCATCGCGTACCGGACGAGCGCCGTATCGTTGGCCATCTGCATCTTCTCGAGGATCCGCGTCTTGTACGTGCTGACCGTCTTGACGCTGACGCAGAGTGCCTGCGCGATTTCCGAAATCGACTCGCCGGTGGTGACGCGCCGGAACACGTCGAACTCGCGATCGGACAGGCGCTGGTGCGGCAGGAGATCGGTCGGTTCGTTCAGGCTCTGCGCGAATTGCTCGGCCATGGTCAGGCTCACGTAGACGCCGCCGGCCGCGATCTTGGTCAGCGCGGCGACCAGTTCGGCGCTCGCGCTTTCCTTGGTCATGTACCCCGATGCGCCGGCGCGGAACGCGCGCACCGCATATTGCTGCTCGGCGTGCATCGTCAACACCAGGATGTGCAGCGCCGGTTTCTCGTCCTTGATCTGCTTGATGAGCTCGATGCCGTTGCGGCCGGGCATCGACAGGTCCAGCACCAGCACCTCGGCCTCGGTGCCACGAATCAGCGCGATCGTCGACGCACTGTCGTTTGCTTCGCCCGCCACGACGAAATTGTTGGCGTTCTGCAGGATGTGCCGCAGGCCGTCCCGGACGAGCGTGTGATCGTCTGCAATGAGTACGCGGATCATGGCGTGCATCCTTTGCCAGCTCGCGGGGGGCCGGCGCGCGTCGGCGTTCGCCGATCCGGCTCCGACCGGAACGTGGCGATCGTCCGATTCCGAACGGCGGACATGATGGCTGCCGTCGATGACCGGACGATGTCTCTTCAAAGGGTCGCATCAAAAGCGTGTCCGATGCGCGGAGATTGTGCGCGTTTTGCCGGTATTCGCCAATCGGGACCGATGCGCACGGCTGTCGGCGCGCGGGCTTGACCGGCGTCAACCGGCCGATGCGCGTCGCGCCCAGACTGGTCGGGCAGGCCAATCGACACCGAACGGCAACAGGGAGGCTTCATGTATGCACGAATCTTTGCGGCGCTTGACGGCAGCCGCGGTTCGCGGCTCGCGCTCGACGAGGCGATCGCGCTCGCCCGTGAGTCGGGCGGCTTGATCGTCGCCGTGTGCGTGGTATCGGACGCGCCGCGGCCGACGGACGTCGACAGCGGCTATATCGAGCGGCGCGACCCGGCCGGGCTGGATGCGGACAAGGCCGCGATCGCAGTGGCGGACGCCGAGACCGCGTTCCGCCTGTGCGGCGTTCGCGGCACCGCGCAGGCGATCGACGCGTGTGGGGAGGACGTGTCGTCGGCGCTCGCGCGAGCGGCCGCCGAATGCGACGCGGACTTGATCGTGATGGGCACGCACGGCCGTCGCGGCATGCGCCGCGCGTTGCTCGGCAGTGTCGCCGAATCGCTGGTGCGCATCGCCGACCGGCCGGTGCTGGTCGTGCGGGAGGGGCACGGCGCGGGTGCGGCCGTGTTGTGACGATTGTGACGAAAGCGGGCAGCCGCGACCGGCTGCCCGATAGTCGACGGCTCAGTGAGACAGCAGCACCGGCACCGTCATCGTCTCGAGGATCGTGCGCGTCGCGCCGCCCAGCACGCGCTCATGCGCGCGGGTATGGCTGTACAGGCCCATGACGAGCAGGTCCGCATGCAGATCGGTCACACGGTTCAGCAGCGTTCCGCCCACGCCGACCGCCCGCTCGCGCGGCGTCGTCGAGAACGACGCGCGAACGCCGTGCCGTTCGAGATACGCGGCGACGTCGACGCCGGCCGGCGTGCGGTCCGGATCGGAGTGCCCGCGGACGACCGTCTCGACGTTGACGAAGCGGGCGCGGCCGAGCAACGGCAGCGCGTCGGCCATCGCGCGTGCGGCCTCGCGCCCGCCGTCCCAGCCGATCAGCACGTTCTCGCCGAACGTGCGCACGTCGCCCGCATACGGCACGACGATCGCCGGACGGCCGCTGCCGATCACGACGTCCTCGACGAAATGGCGCGCCACGTAGGTCATGCGATCGTCGGGATCTTCCTGGCCGAGCACCAGCAGATCGGCATGGCGTGCATGCAGGATCGCCGCATCGGTCGCATTGCCGGCCGGCGCCTGCCATTCGACGCTGCGCCCGGCGCGTTCGGCGGCCGTCAGGAAGCGTTCTTCCGCCTCCTTGCGCCGCTCGTCGCACAGGCGCTCGTAGACGGCCAGCTTCAGCGGTTCGTCGGGCCGACGCAATGGTTCGAAGAGATCCTGGCAGACCAGGTAGAGGCCGATCAAATGCGCGTTCCAGCGTCCCGCGAGCTGGAGCGCGAGGTCGACGCGCGTCGCGCAGCGATCGCTGTCGTCGAGGTGGACGAGCAGGGTCTTGTAGCTCATGACGGTTCCTTTTCGGTGGAAGCGGCCGTGACGTCGGCGGACGCCTTTGCTGCGCAGCTCGCCGGAATCATCAGGACCGGGCATTTGGCCACACGCAGCACGCGTTCGGCCACGCTGCCGAGGAACATGCGCTGAACGCCGCGCCGGCCGTGCGTGCCCATCACGATCAGATCGGCGCCGATCTCGCCCGCGAGACCGACGATCCGGTGCGGGATGTCTTCGCCTGCCGGCGCGACGTTGGAAATCCGCGGCGTGCCGGCTACGTCGCGCGCCTTCATGCGCCGCGCGGCGTCCTCGGTCACGCGCAATCCTTCTTCACGGAACGAATCGACCAGGATCGACGGATCGTATCCATACATGTCGTAGGCCGGCACCAGGAAATCGACGACGTAGACGGGTGTCAGCCGCGCACCCGTTTGCGCCGCGAGACTCAGCGCGGCGTCGAGTGCACGGGACGACGTGTCGCTGCCGTCGAGTGCGACCAGAATGTTCGAGTACATGGCAGTTCCCTTGAACGGATGTGGATGAAACCATCATCGGCGCGTGCACGCGGACGGCGCTGATCTGGATCAAGCGTCCCGGTTGCCGCGCGGCACGCCCACCGCGGCGCGCGCGGCGAGCCACGCTTCGTCGGTCGGCTCGACGACCGCCGCGACCGCGCTCGATGCGCACGATGCGCACGACACGACATGCGCATCGTCCGAATTCGCACGCACGTCGATGCCGAGGCCGAACCAGCCGAGCGATGCGCGGAACCGCCCGCGCAACACGGCCGAGTGCTCGCCGATGCCTATATTGGCGACGCGCAGCGCGAGCGTGTGCATCGGGCGGCTCAGTGCGACATCAGCACCGGCAGCGTCATCGACGCGAGCACCGTGCGCGTGGCGCCGCCCATCAACAGCTCGCGCCAGCGCGGATGGCCATACGCACCCATGACCAGCAGGTCGGAACCCGTTTCATAGGCGCGAGACAGGAGCGTGTCGCCGACGGACGCGCCGGCGCCGGCATCGATGTCGAGCACGTTCACGTCGTGCACATGGCGCGCCAGCATCAGCGCGGCATCGGCGGCCGGAATCCGTGTGGCCGCGGCCTCCGAATGACCGTCGACCACCGCGACGACCGTCGTGCGCTTCGCGTGCTCGAGAAACGGCAGCGCGTCGTGCGCGGCGCGCGCCGCTTCGCGGCTGCCGTCCCATGCGACGAAAACCCGATCGCCGATCAACGGGAATTCTCCGGTGTACGGCCAGAACAGCACCGGGCGGCCGGCCGACAACACGAGGTTCTCCGGGAACTGGTCGTCGATATACGACTCGGGATCGTTCGGGTCGCTCTGGCCTGCAATCACCAGATCGGCGAGACGGGCGGCGCGCGGTACGGCGACATTCGCCCGCTCGTCGGCGCGAATCCAGGTTGCCGGCACTTTGGCGCGCGCCGTCTCCGCATGGAACAGACGCTCCAGCGCGGCGAGCCGCTCGTCGCGCTGTTCGCGGTGCGCGCGGAAATAGTCGGCGGAACCGGCCATCACGTAGAACGAATGCGGCTCGGGGGTGTAGACCGAGAACAGCCCGGTGAGATGCGCACCGAAGCGCCGGGCGAGACGCAACGCGAACTCGAGACGCGAATGCGCGCGGGTGCTCGTATCGAGGTGCACGACCATGCTCTTGTAGCTCATCGGATTCGCTCCATCGACGGGTGATCCGCCAGTGCAATCCAGTCTACGAAGCAGGGTTTCCACGCGCTTGACTCAGATCAACGGCGGCCGTGCGCGATACCCGCACAGTGAAGCGGTCGAGACGCCGAGGCCGGGCAGGCGGCGCGATGCGGATGCGAACCCATTGATCCGATCGAAAGGGGAAGCCGATGAGTAGCGATGCTTTGACGACACCGAACGGCGCTTGGCGCGCGGGCTGCGATCTCGCGTTGCGCATGGTCGCGCTGAACCGCGACTGGCAACACGAATGGCATGCGCTGGCAGGGCGGCGCATCGAGCGCGACCGCACCGCGGTGCGGCGCCTTCAGCAGGCGCTGGCGGAAACGAACGAGTGGACGGCCTTCGCCGAGGCCGGCCGGCAAGTGACGAGCGACTACGCGATCGCGAGCGTCGAGATCTGGCAGGACGCCGCCGAGCTGTGCATGCGTGCGCAATTCGAGCACGCGAGTGCGTGGCGTACCTGGTTGCGCGAATACGGCTCGGGTGCGCTGACGCGTTATCAGACCGACTGGTTGGCCGACCTCGAGCGGCTCGCGGTGATCAACGAAGCCAGCATGCCGTGGGCCGACTGGATAGCCGCGCTGGAGCGCGGGATCGAGGAGGCGGGCGACGCGACGAACGGGGCGCTCGCGGCGCGCCGCCTGAACGGCATCGCAGGCGAACGGGAGCACGATCATGTCCGCTAAGCGCGTCGCGTTCGTCACGGGCGGAATGGGCGGCCTCGGCGCCGCGATCGGCCGTCGGATGCACGACGCCGGCATGACGGTGGCGGTGTCGTACACGGAGCGCAACGACCACGTCGCGACGTGGCTCGCGCACGAACGCGACGCGGGCCGCACGTTTCATGCGTTCGAAGTGGACGTGGCCGACTACGACTCGTGCCAGCACTGCGCGGCGCGCGTGCTCGCCGAATTCGGGCGCGTCGACGTGCTCGTCAACAACGCCGGCGTCACGCACGACGCCACCTTCGTGAAGATGACGAAGAGCATGTGGGACGCGGTGCTGCGCACCAATCTCGACAGCATGTTCAACATGACGAAGCCGTTCGTGCCCGGCATGATCGACGCGGGTTTCGGGCGCATCGTGAACATCGGCTCCGTCAACGGTTCGCGAGGCGCGTACGGGCAAGCCAACTACGCGGCCGCGAAGGCCGGCATCCACGGCTTCACGAAAACGCTGGCGCTCGAACTCGCGCGGCATGGCGTGACGGTCAACACGGTATCGCCCGGCTATCTGGCGACCGCGATGCTCGAGTCGGTGCCGAAGGAGGTGCTCGACACGAAGATCCTGCCGCAGATTCCGGCCGGGCGGCTCGGCGACCCCGACGAAATCGCCGCGTTCGTCGCGCTCCTGTGCTCCGATGCCGGTGCGTTCGCCACCGGCGCGGAATTCGACGTCAACGGCGGAATGTACTTGCGATGAACGGCTCCGTGCTGCGCGCGCCGCTCGCGCCGCTCGCGCCGGCATCGCCGCCGACGCCAGGCGCCGACGGGCGCGCGCCGGCGGCGACGCGATGCGCGCCTGCCCGGATGAGCGCGGCCGAACAGTGGAACCGTGCCGCGCACGCGCATGTCGCCGCACTGACGTTCGGCTTGTCGCCCGTGTCGCTGGCGCTGGCGATGCTCGACTGGGGGGCGCATCTGGCGGTGGCGCCGGGAAAAGGCTTCGAGCTCGCCACACAGGCGTGGCTGGGCGCCGTGGCGCCGACGGTAAGCGGACGCGACGGCGAGGCTGACGAGGCGGAGTCGCGCGGCCTGGCCGTGCATGCCGGCGACGCCGATCCGCGCTTCGCCGCGCCCGCGTGGGGCGGCTGGCCGTTTCGCGCGTATCGCGACGGTTTCCTGTCGATCCAGCGTTGGTGGCGCGACGCGACACGCGGCGTGCCGGGCGTCGAACGCCATCATGAGGGACTGGTCGGATTCGCCGCGCGACAGTGGCTCGACGCCTGTTCGCCGGGCAATTTCCTGGCGACCAATCCGGTCGTGCTCGACGCGACCATGCGCAGCGGCGGCGCGAACCTCGCGGCGGGTTTCCGGCACTGGCTGGACGACGCGAACGCGTTCGTCGAGCGTGCGAGCGGCACGCAGGCCCGCGATCCGCGCGCGTATCTGCCGGGTCGCGACGTGGCGATCACGCCGGGTCGCGTCGTCTCGCGCAACGCGCTGTGCGAGCTGCTGCAATACGCGCCGACGACGGCCCGCGTGGGGCGCGAGCCGATCCTGATCGTGCCGTCGTGGATCATGAAGTACTACATCCTCGATCTGCAGCCGCACCATTCGCTGATCCGCTTCCTGGTCGACGCGGGCTATACGGTGTTCGCCGTGTCGTGGCGCAACCCCGGTGCGGAATCGCGCGACCTCGGGCTCGACGACTATCTGCGCGACGGCTGCATCGCGGCGCTCGACGCCGCGCGGTCGATCAGCGGCGAAGCGGTCCACGCGGTCGGCTATTGCCTGGGCGGCACGCTGCTGGCGATCGCCGCGGCGGCGCTGGCGCGCGACGGGCGGAAGCACGACGCGCTGCGCTCGATCACGTTGCTGGCGGCCCAGACCGATTTCAGCGAACCCGGCGAGCTCGGGCTGTTCATCGATGCAAGCGAGCTGTCCGCGCTCGACGCGCTGATGTGGCGGCAAGGCTACCTGGACGGTGCGCAGATGTCCGCCGCGTTCGAACTGCTGAACGCGCGCGACCTGATCTGGTCGCGGATGATGAGCGAATACCTGCTCGGCACGCGCACGAAGCCCAACGACCTGATGTCGTGGAATGCGGATACCACGCGCATGCCGTACCGCATGCATTCGGAATACCTGACGCGGCTCTTTCTCGACAACGAGCTGGCAGCCGGCCGGTATTGCGTCGACGGGCGGCCGGTCGCGCTGTCGGATATCGACGTGCCGACGTTCGTGGTCGGCACCGAGCGCGATCACGTGTCGCCGTGGCGATCCGTCTACCAGCTCCATCTGCTCACGCACCATGCGCTGACGTTCGTGCTGACGTCGGGCGGGCACAACGCGGGCATCGTGTCCGAACCGGGCCATCCGGGGCGCCGCTATCGGTGCGCGACGCGCGAACCCGGCGCGGCTTACCGCAGCCCGCACGACTTCGTGCGCGATACGCCGGCGGTCGACGGATCGTGGTGGACCTCCTGGCGCGACTGGTTGCGTGCTCGCTCGTCGGGCGACGTGCCGGCCCGTACGCCGGCCGCCGGCCTCGCGGCGGCGCCCGGCGCCTACGTACTCGAAACATGAACGGAGCAACAGCAATGAAAGCACTCGTCTACCACGGGCCGGGGCGCAAGGCGCTCGAGGAACGGCCCAGGCCGGAACTGCAGTCGCCCACCGACGCTATCGTCCGCGTGACGCGCACGACGATCTGCGGCACCGATCTGCACATCCTCAAGGGCGACGTACCGACCTGCGAGCCCGGCCGCATTCTCGGCCACGAGGGCGTCGGCATCGTCGAGCAGGTCGGCACCGCGGTCGATTCGCTGAAGCCGGGCGATCACGTACTCATTTCGTGCATCTCGTCGTGCGGCCGCTGCGAATACTGCCGCCGCGGACTCTATTCGCACTGCACGACCGGCGGCTGGATTCTCGGTCATCGCATCGACGGCACGCAGGCCGAGTACGTGCGTATCCCGCATGCGGCGACGAGCCTCTACCGGATTCCGTCCGGCGCCGACGAGGACGCGCTCGTGATGCTGTCCGATATCCTGCCGACCGGGTTCGAATGCGGGGTGCTGAACGGCAAGGTGCAGCCGGGGTGCTCGGTCGCGATCGTCGGCGCGGGTCCGATCGGGCTGGCCGCGTTGCTGACCGCGCAGTTCTACTCGCCCGCGCGGATCATCATGATCGACCCGGACAGCAACCGGCTCGAGATCGCGCGTCGCTTCGGCGCGACCGATTGCATCGACGGCCGCACCGGCGATCCGGTCGCGGAAGTGATGAAGCTGACCGACGGCATCGGCGTCGATTGCGCGATCGAGGCGGTCGGCATTCCGGCGACGTTCGAGATGTGCACGGCGCTCGTGGCGCCGGGCGGTGTCGTCGCGAACGTCGGCGTGCACGGCGTGAAGGCCGACCTGCATCTCGAGAAGCTGTGGGATCGCAACATCTCGATCACGACGCGGCTCGTCGACACGGTCAGCACGCCGATGCTGCTGAAGACCGTGCGCGCCGGGCGTCTCGATCCGACACGGCTGATCACCCACCGGTTTTCGCTCGACGACGTCGAGCGTGCGTACGACACGTTCGGCCGCGCCGCGCAAACCCATGCGCTGAAGGTCATCATCGAAGTCGGTTGACGGGCCGGTGGCGTGTGACGGAGGCCGGTACGCAACGTCGTTCGGTTCCCGCCGCGCCGCGCCGGGCCGGTGCCTACCGGTGTTTCGCCGGCGCCGTGGTCAGGACGAAACGGCAGCCGGCTCGCGCGCATCGTCCGATTCGACTGCGTCGAGATCGACGGTCTGCGCGTAGGTCGGGACTTCGCACGGCCAGTGCAATCGCTCCGAAATACGCCGCCGCAGTGCGTCCGCCGATGCAGGTTCGCCATGCGTGATGAAGGTCCGTGCGGGCGCGGGCTGCATCGTGCCGAGCCACCGGAGAATCTCCTCGTAGTCGGCATGCGCGGACAGCGCGGCGATCGACTCGACCTGCGCGCGCACGCGCACGTATTCGCCGTGAATCTTGACGGTCGGTTCGTGCGCGGCCAGCGCCGCGCCGCGTGTACCGGCCGCCTGATAGCCGACCAGCGCGATCGTGTTGCGCGCGTCGGGCGCGTAACGGCTCAGGTGATGGAGCACGCGGCCGCCCGTGGCCATGCCGCTTCCGGCGATGATGACCATCGGGCCGTGGTGTTCCGCAATCGCCTTCGACTGCTCGACCGTCCGGATCATCGTCGCCGCGTGGCCGAGCGCGTTTGCTTCGGAAAGCGTCAGCCGGTGCTCGAGGATATGGTGGCGATAGATTTCAGTCACGTCCGTCGCCATCGGGCTGTCGAGGAACACGGGGACGCGCGCCATGCGGCCGGACGCCTTCAGTCGCGCGATGTAGTGCAGGATCTCCTGCGCGCGGCCGACGGTGAAGCAGGGCATCACGACCACCCCGCCGCGCGCGAAGGTCGTGTCGAACAACGTGGCCAGCTCGTTCTCAGGGTCCGATTCCGGGTGCAGCCGGTCGCCGTACGTCGACTCGACGACCAGGAAATCCGCATGGGCGGGCGGCCGCGGCGGCTGCATGATCGGGTCGCGATAGCGGCCGAGGTCGCCCGAGAACGCGAGCACCTTGTGATCCCAGTGCATCACCACGCTCGCCGCGCCGAGGATGTGCCCGGCCGGCAGCAGGCGGAACGCCAGGCCGTCGCCGAGCGCCGTGCATTCGTCGAAGGCGACGGGCGTCAGCAGGCGCAGCGCGCGCTGTGCATCGTCGAGCGTATAAAGCGGCTGCGCGGGATAATGCTTCGAGTAGCCGTGCCGGTTCGCGAAGTCGGCTTCTTCCTCCTGCAGCCGCGCGCTGTCGCGCAGCATGATGTCGCAGAGTTCGGCCGTGGCCGCCGTGCAGTACACGGGCCCGCGATAGCCTTCGCGCGCCAGCACCGGCAAGTAACCGGTATGGTCGATATGCGCGTGCGTGAGCACGACCGCGTCGAGCGTGTCGGGCGCGAGCGGCAGCGGGCTCCAGTTGCGCAAGCGCAGGTTTTTCGTGCCTTGGAACAGGCCGCAATCGACCAGTACGCGCCGGCCGCCGTGCTCGACCAGATACTTCGAACCGGTCACGGTTTCGGTCGCACCGAGAAAAGTCAGTTTCATCGCTCGCCTCCGTGAAAGTCGAGGGGTTCAGTGCGTCGATTACATCGCGAACCGTCCGGTGGCGATTGACGGAAATCAGGGATTCCCGCATCAAGCGATGAGATCGAATGCGGCGCGTCGGGCTGTTTCGCTATCGCTCTTTCGAAGCGGGATCGAGCTGCGAGACGAACGCGACGATGCCCGACACCAGCGTGACGATCGCGTACGGCAGCACGTGCGCGTCGACCAGCATCGCGTGCACGACCCCCAGCAGCGACGCGAGTGCGATGAACACGCCCAGCGTGGCGAGCGCGGTCCGGTACGAATGGCGAATCATGACGTTCTCCCGTGGGGCGGCCAGCGTTCGTCCTTTCGCACGGGGTCAGCGTGCGACCGCTGCGCGTAGATCTCGATTGTTGGCGAGCGCCTGCCCGATCAACGCGCGCAGACGTCCGTCGACGAAGTAGTCTTGCCAAGCATGGGATGCGTCATCGGATACGGGAATGGGAGCGGGATCGCGGGATGGCGCCGCCCCATGGCGACGCCGCTTCGGGTTCACTTATATCCGACGATTGCCGCGCGCCCCCTTGATCTGCGTCACTGCGGCCGTCATGCGTTTCGAGTGAAGCCTCGCTTGACAGGCATAGGGCCGATCGTCCAGCCGATGGTCGATTTACGGGCGGTCGCCCGGCGCGAGATTCAGCAGCACGACGAACGACAGGATGCTCAGGATCAACGTGACGATCGAATACCTGAATACCTGCTCGTCGAACAGCATCCCATGCACGATGCCGGCCAGCGACGCCAGCGCGATGAATACGCTCAGCGTCGCGAGTGCGACGCGGTACTGCTTTCGGTTCATGACGGTCTCCCGGGAAGCGGCTCGGTCATCTCGCCGCGACATGTTCGCGTCGTCGCGTCGTTCGCGGTGTCTGTCGCCATGATCGAGTCGCGCTCCTGCGGCCCGTTGATCTGCATCAACGGACGAATCGGCCGGTGGCGCACCGGGTCGCCGTTGCCGCAAGCCCGCGGTTGCTTGATCCTCGTCAAGCCGCCGGCGCCGCCATGCGCGATGCTGAATCCGGTACGGCGCACGTCCGGTCGCACGCTTCGCGATCGGCACGCGCCGGGACGGGAGACCGACATGAAGTCCGATGCAGCACTCAAGCAGGATGTCGAGCAGGCGCTGTTCTGGAATCCGGCGATCGATTCGCGCCGGATCGACGTCGACGTACGCGACCGGATCGTGACGCTGCGCGGCACGGTCGACAGCTGGGCGCAGAAGCTCGAAGCGCAGAAAACCGCGCTGCACGTCGCGGATGCGCGCGCGCTGGTGCTCGAACTGAACGTCGAGCCGCCGGAGGATGCCTGTGCCGACCACGAACTGGCGATCGCGATCACGTTCGCGCTCGGCTGGCAGGAGGCATTGCGCGATCACCCGATTCGCGTCGAAGTCGATCACGGCTGCGTGACGCTCGACGGCGACGTCGAGCATGCGTTCCAGAGCCGTGCAGCGGAAAAGATGGTGAGCCGGATGAAGGGCGTCGTCGGCGTCGCGAACCGCATTCGGGTGCGGGCCGACCAGACGGTGCCCGACGTCGGCACGCGGATCGCCGAAGCGCTGGCCCGTCGTGCACAGCGAGAATCCGCCGGGATCGCGATCGATGCGGACGACGGCATCGTCACGCTGACGGGCACGGTTGCGTCGCTGGCGGAAAGGCGTGCCGCGTGCGGCGCGGCGGCGTCGGTCAGGGGCGTGCGCGAGGTCGTCGACCGGCTGATCGTTGCATAAGCGTCGCGCCCGTACCGCCGATCACCACGGAGAATTAGCCATGAATCGTTCGCATTCCGGCCCCGGCCGCAATTATTTGCGCCGCGACAAGCGCATGCAGCCGCATACGAAGGACAGTTATCGCGATCCGAAGCGGCCGGCGGGCGACCGGATCTGCGAAGGATGCGGCGCCGTCTGCGACGCCGGCCGCTGGACCTGGTACGCGACGCCGCTCGACCGGCGGCAACTCGAATGCCCGGCCTGCAAGCGCATGCGGGAAAACGCGCCGGCGGGCGAACTGGTATTGCGCGGCGAATACGTGCGCCGGCATCGCTCGGCGATTCTCGAACTGCTGGAGCGGCAAGCCGATCTGGAGACGAGCGAACACGCGCTCGAACGCATCATGGAGATCGAGCAATCCGGCGACGCACTCGTGATTCGCACCACCGGCGTGCACATGGTGAGGCGCATGGGCGACGCGCTGCTGCATGCGCATCACGGCGCGCTGGCATTCAACTATCGCGACAGCGAGGACATGCTGCGCGCGAACTGGACCCGTGACGCGGCCTGAGCGGTCGCGGGTCCGGCGCACAGCCTCGACGTGATGAAAAAAGCATTCGACTACTCCGGGTTGATGATCCCGATCGCGTTCGCGGTCCTGGTCGCCTATCAATTGCTGTCGGCCCAGCCGGCGACGACATCGATTTCGTACAGCGATTTTCATCGGCTGGTCGACGCGCGGCTCGTCGACGAGCTCGACATCGGTCAGTCGTCGATCTCGGGCGCGCTGCGCATGCCGGGAGCCGGCGCGATGCTGCCGGCGTCCGACGCGGTCGCCGTCAAGAAGGCAGGACCGCCGTGGCGCTTCACGACGAACCGCGTCGGCGACGATCATCTGGTCGCCGCGCTGACGGCCGCCGGCATCCGCTATCGCGGCGTGCCGGATTCGGGCTGGATCGCGATGCTCGCGACGTGGCTGCTGCCGATGATCGTCCTCGTGCTGGCCTGGAACTTCATGATGCGGCGGCCGGGCGGGATGAGGGACCTGAGCGGCATGGGCAAGAGCCAGGCGCGTGTGTATGTGCAGCAGGAAACCGGCATCACGTTCGACGACATCGCGGGGATCGACGAGGCGAAGGCCGAGTTGCAGCAGATCGTCGCGTTCCTGCGCAGCCCCGAACGCTATCAGCGGCTCGGCGGCAAGATCCCGAAGGGCGTGCTGATCGTCGGCGCGCCGGGCACCGGCAAGACGCTGCTGGCACGCGCCGTCGCCGGCGAGGCCGGCGTGCCGTTCTTCACGATCAGCGGGTCGGCATTCGTCGAGATGTTCGTCGGCGTGGGCGCGGCCCGTGTGCGCGATCTGTTCGAGCAGGCGCAGCAGAAGGCGCCCTGCATCGTGTTCATCGACGAACTCGATGCGCTCGGCAAGGCGCGCGGCGTCGGGCTGATGTCCGGCAACGACGAGCGCGAACAGACGCTCAATCAGCTGCTGGTCGAGATGGACGGCTTCCAGGCGAATTCGGGTGTCATCATCATGGCCGCGACCAACCGGCCGGAAATCCTGGATCCCGCGCTGCTGCGCCCCGGACGGTTCGACCGGCACATCGCGATCGACCGGCCGGACCTGACCGGCCGCAAGCAGATCCTGGCCGTCCATACGAAGCGCGTGAAGCTCGCGCCGGAAGTCGACCTCGCGGAACTGGCGCAACGCACGCCGGGCTTCGTCGGCGCCGATCTCGCGAATGTCGTCAACGAAGCCGCGCTGCATGCGGCCGAGCTCGGCAAGTCGGCGATCGCGATGGCCGATTTCGACGAGGCGATCGATCGCGCGCTGACGGGCATGGAGCGCAAAAGCCGCGTGATGAACGAGCAGGAGAAGCGGACCATCGCTTACCACGAAGCGGGCCACGCGCTCGTCGCGCAGAGTCGTACGCACTGCGATCCGGTGAAGAAGGTGTCGATCATCCCGCGCGGGATCGCGGCGCTCGGCTATACGCAGCAGGTGCCGACCGAGGATCGCTACGTGTTGCGCCGGAGCGAACTGCTCGACCGGCTCGATGTGCTGCTCGGCGGGCGGGTGGCGGAGGAAATCGCGTTCGGCGACGTATCGACCGGCGCGCAGAACGATCTCGAACGCGCGACCGCGCTCGCGCGGCACATGGTCATGCAGTACGGGATGAGCGACCGGATCGGGCTGATGACGCTCGACGATGCGGTCTCGCAGGGCGGCGCGCCGGCCGTGTGGACGCCGGGCGACGGCCATTGCAGCGAGCACACCGCGCAGCTGATCGACGAAGAGGTGCGCGCGCTGCTCGACGATGCGCACGCGCGGGTCGCGGCCACGCTCGGCGGGCATCGCGATGCGCTGGAGCGGATCGCGCGCACCCTGCTGCAGCACGAATCGATCGATCACGACAGGCTGATGGCGCTCATCACGCCCGCCGACGATACCGGCGACGCGCGCCGGCCCACGCAGGCCGACACGGAAACGACCACGGACGCCTCCGCCTGAACGAACGAGCGCAGGGCCGGGCCTCGCATAGCGTTCGGCGAACACGGCGGTGCAAGGTCGCTGCTCGTCCATGGCGGGGCTCGGCAACGATGAATGACTCACTGTAGGCGTCCGCCCGGACGCGTCGTCGATCGAGCGCAAGCGGACGCGTCCGCGGCGAGGCTTGACGGCGGTCAACGCGATGGCCGGCATCGAACGTAAGGTGGAGCCACGGCCGGCATGCATCGGTTGTCGGGCATCGCCGCGCCTGCGTCCGTCGCGAGAAGCCGGCGGGGCGTCCAGCCATCGACCGAGAGCCACGAACCATGACCGACATCGTTACCGTCACATTGAATCCCGCCGTCGATGTCGCGACGTCGGTCGAGCGCATCGTCGACACGCACAAGCTGCGCTGCGCGCGGCCGCGGCGCGACCCCGGCGGCGGCGGGATCAACGTCGCCCGGGCCGTTCACCGGCTCGGCGGCGATTGCGTCGCGCTGTACCTGGCCGGCGGGCCGACCGGCGACGTTCTGACGCGGCTGCTCGAAGCCGAGCATCTGCCGAGCGAGCGCATCCGGATCGCCGGCGAGACCCGCGAGAATGTGTGCGTGACCGAGACCGCGACCGGGCGTGAATACCGTTTCCTGATGCCGGGGCCGCTGGTCACGGGGGCGGAGTGGCGCGCCTGCGCGGCGCGCATCGACGCGATGCAACCGGCGCCGCGCTATCTCGTCCTGAGCGGAAGCCTGCCGCCCGGCGCGCCCGACGATCTCTACGCGACGCTCGCGCGCGCGGCGAAGGCAACGGGCAGCCGAGTGGTCGTCGACGCGGCGGGCCGGGCGCTGCAGGCGGCGCTCGAGGCCGGCGTCCATCTCGTCAAGCCCAGTATCGGCGAACTGAGCGCGCTGGCCGGCGAGCCGCTCGACGACACGTCGGCATGCCGGAAGGCGAGCGAACTCGTGGCGCGCGGCCACGCCGACATCGTCGCGTTGACGCTCGGCGCCCGCGGCGCATGGGTCGTCACGCGCGATTGCACGCTGCGCCTGCCCGGCAGGCCGGCAGCGGTATGCAGCACGGTCGGCGCCGGCGACAGCTTCGTCGGCGGCATGGTGTGGGCACTGGCGCGCGGCGTGCCGTTCGACGATGCGTGCCGCTATGCGCTGGCGGCATCGGCGGCGTCGGTCGAACGTCCCGGAACGGCGCTGTGCACGCGCGACGACGTCGAGCGGATTCATGCCGAACTGGTTGCGCAGGCAAGTTGAATAGCAGGCGCGCAGCAGATGCGCGCTTGCCTGAATCTGCACGACGAAAGCCGGATCACGCGGCGACGGTCGATGCCGGCGCGGCCGCCGGTATCGACGCCGCCCGCCTACCCGCCCGCGCTATGCGTGAACCGCGACCCGATACCGCGTGGTCTGCCGATAGACGTCGCCCGGCCGCACGATCACGTCGTCGCGCAGGCCGTCCATGTTCACCTGATCCGGAAACCCGCCCGCCTCGACGCACAGCGCCGCGTGTGGCACGCACCGCGTGCCGCCGCTCACGCGCACGCCGTCGAGATAGTTGCCCGTATAGAGCTGCAGGCCGCGCTGATCGGTCGACACGATCAACTCGCGGCCGCTTTCCGGATCGTAGACGCGTGCGACGGGCCGGACTTCGCGCGCGCCGTTGCCGACGACGAAGCAATGATCGAAGCCGCGCGCCCGCGCGAGTTGCGCATGCGGCCAGTCGAGGCGCGCGCCGAGCGGCGCGCTGTGCCGGAAATCGAACGCCGTGCCCGTCACGTCGGCCGTGCCGGTCGGGATCAGCGCGTCGTCCACTTCGAGGAACGCGTCGGCGTCGATGTGCAGCAGATGGCCGCGCACGTCGCTGCCCGCGCGTCCGTTCAGGTTGAAGTAGCTGTGATTCGTCAGGTTCAGCGGGGTCGGCGCATCGGTCCACCCCGCATAGTCGATCGTCAGCGTGCCGTCGTCGTCGAGCGTGTAGCGCACCTGGACGCTCACGTTGCCGGGGAATCCCGCATCGCCTTCCGGCGAATCGAGCCGCAGCGTCAGGCCGCCGCCGTCGTCGATCACGTCCCACCGCGCGCGATGAAACCCGTTCGCGCCGCCATGCAGCAGGTTGCCGTTCTCGTTGCGGTCGAGCAGGTAGTCGACGCCGTCGAGCGTGAAGCGGGCGCCGGCGATCCGGTTTGCCCATCGGCCGATCGTCGCGCCGAGGTAGACGCCGGATTCGAGGTACTCGGCCGGCGTGTCGTGCGCGAGCACGATATCGGCGAAGCGTCCCGTGCGATCGGGCGCGAGCCACGACACGACGGTCGCGCCGAGGTCGCTGACGACGACACGCATCCCGTGCGCGTTGCGCAGCGTATAGCGCCGCACCGGCTCGCCGTCGGGCAACGTGCCCCACGGCTCGGCGTGCACGCGTGCGACGCCGCGTGTCAGGTAGGAGGAATCGGTATCGATATGCATGAGTGGAGGTCGGATGGGCGGCGGGCGTCAGGGCGTGGCGGCCGCGCGTTCCTGATATTCGCGCGGCGTGCAGCCGAGTTCGCGCCTGAACACCGCATACATGTACTGAAGCGACGTGAACCCGCAACGGATCGCGACTTCGGCGCTGCTGGCCTGCCGGCCGGCAAGCAGCGCCTGCGCGGCTTCGAGCTTGTGGCGCAGGATCTCCTGGTGCACGGTGCGCTGCAGTTCGCGCCGGAAGTGCTCCTCGAGCAGCGAGCGCGACACGCCGACATAGTCGGCGACCTGTTCGGTCTTGATCCCCTGGCACGCGTACTGGCGGATGAAATGCCGCGCACGCATCACGTGCGGGCTCGCCAGCGGCTGGTGGCGCGTCGATTCGAGCACGTTGATGCCGACCGGCGGCACGAGAATGCGCTGCCCGGGAAAGCGCGCGCCGCGCAGCATCCGGTGCAGCAGGTGCGCGGCGGTGCGGCCCATTTCCTCGGTGCCCTGGATCACCGACGACAGCGGAATGCGCGTCAGCGTGCGCGTGAGCGGATCGTTGTCGATGCCGATGATCGCGACCTGTTCCGGCACCGCGAGGCCGGCGATCAGGCACGCCTGCAGCAGGTGCCGCGCGCGCGCATCGGTCACCGCGATCACGCCGACGGGCTTCGGCAGCGCATGCAGCCAGCCGATCAGTTGCTCGATCGCGTGATTCCAGCCCGACGCGCTGGTCGACAGCCCGCGGTAGATCGGCGCGTCGAGCCCGTCCGCGCGCGCGAGCCGGTCGAACGCCAGCTCGCGCTGCTGCGCCCAGCGGTTCTCCTGCGCGACCGGCAGGCTGTACATCGCGAAATGCGCGAGCCCGGCGCCGATCAGGTGCGTGTACGCGAGCGACACGAGCTTCGGGTTGTCCGTCGCAATATATGGGACGCCATCCGGGTACTGCGTCGGGTCCTCGTACGACGATCCGATCGCGACGATCGGCAGCGGCGAGCCGGCGAGCGCGTCGGCCACGGCCGGGTCGTCGAAGTCGGCGATGATGCCGTCGCCGTCGAAGCGCTCGATCCCGGTGAGCCGGCAGCGGAAGTCGTCTTCGAGGAACAGGTCCCACACGACGCGCGTCGTGTGCAGGTACTGGCCGATGCCGCTGATGATCTCGCGGTCGTAGACCTTGTTCGCGTTGAACAGCAGCGCGATGCGGTGCGGTGTCTGGGCGGAAGGGGCGCGTGTCATCTCGGTGTCGGGCGAGCGCGTCGGGGGCGCCGTGCCGTTGTCTCCGGGGCGCGCTCGCGGAGGCGGCGCGCGGTGGTCTGGTGACGGCGATTGTAGGACGGAATGCGTACCGTACGAGCGCCGCTGGCAAGAAACATCAAGCGGGCTGCGCAATTTCGCAATTGCCGGCCGGCAGGCGCGCGGGCACGATCCAGCCAACCGAATTCGGCCGCGCGCGTCGCCGCGACGCGCGTTGCACTGCAACAAGAACCCGCACGGAGACGCCATGTCGTATTTCGAACATATTCCCGCGATTCGCTACGAAGGCCCGCAGTCGGACAACCCGCTCGCGTATCACCATTACGACCCCGACAAGCGCGTGCTGGGCAAGACGCTCGCCGAGCATCTGCGGATCGCGGTCTGCTACTGGCACACGTTCGTGTGGCCCGGTCACGACATCTTCGGGCAGGCCGCGTTCCGGCGGCCGTGGCAGCAGCCGGGCGATGCGCTCGAGCGGGCGCGGATGAAGGCGGATGCGGCGTTCGAATTCTTCACGAAGCTCGGTACGCCGTTCTATACGTTCCACGACACCGACGTCGCGCCGGAAGGCGACAGCCTGCGCGAATACGCGGCCAACTTCGCGCGGATGGTCGACTATCTCGGCGAGCGCCAGCAGGCAAGCGGCGTGCGGCTGCTGTGGGGCACCGCGAACCTGTTCTCGCATCCGCGCTTCGCGGCCGGCGCCGCGACGAACCCGAACCCCGACGTGTTCGCGTGGGCCGCGACCCAGGTATGCCATGCACTCGACGCGACCCATCGCCTCGGCGGCGAAAACTACGTGCTGTGGGGCGGGCGGGAAGGATACGAGACGCTGCTCAATACCGACCTGAAGCGCGAGCGCGACCAGTTCGCCCGCTTCCTGTCGATGGTCGTCGAGCACAAGCACCGGATCGGCTTCAAGGGCGCGCTGCTGATCGAGCCGAAGCCGCAGGAGCCGACCAAGCACCAGTACGACTACGACGTCGCGACCGTGCACGGCTTTCTCGTGCAGTACGGACTGCAGAACGAGATTCGCGTGAACATCGAGGCGAACCACGCGACGCTCGCCGGTCACTCGTTCCATCACGAGATCGCGAACGCGTTCGCGCTCGGCGTGTTCGGCAGCGTCGACGCGAACCGCGGCGACCCGCAGAACGGCTGGGACACCGACCAGTTCCCGAACAGCGTCGAGGAACTGACGCTCGCGTTCTACGAGATCCTGCGTCACGGCGGTTTCACGACCGGCGGGATGAACTTCGACGCGAAGGTGCGCCGCCAGAGCATCGATCCGGAAGACCTGTTCTACGGCCACGTCGGCGCGATCGACGTGCTCGCGCTCGCGCTCGAACGCGCGGCGGTGCTGGTCGAGAACGACCGGCTCGACGCGTTGCGCCGGCAGCGCTATGCGCAATGGGACGACGCGTTCGGCCGCAAGATCCTGGCGGGCGGCTATACGCTGGAGTCGCTCGCGGCCGACGCGCTCGCGCGCGGCGTGGACCCGCAACATGCGAGCGGCGCGCAGGAGCGGCTCGAGAACATCGTGAACCAGGCGATCTACGGGTTGCGCTGACGCGATGCCGCGCAGGTGGCCGGCAACGGTCGCGCTGCCGGGCTTTGCAGTGACTCGATGCGGGCGGCGCATGTCGGCTGCCGCCCGGCGTTCGTGAGGTGGTTCCATAACAAGGAGTTTGGAGACATGAAATCCGTAACGCGTCGTACCGTATTGAGTTCGCTGGCCGGCGCCGCCGCGCTCGCGATCCTCGCGCTGGGCACGCCGCTCGCCCATGCGAGCAAGGACAAGCCCGAGATCGGTTTTTGCATCGACGACCTGCGCGTCGAGCGCTGGTCGCGCGATCGCGACTATTTCGTCGCGGCCGCGACGAAGCTCGGCGCGAAGGTGTCCGTGCAGTCCGCCGATGCGAGCGAGGCGCGGCAGATTTCGCAGATCGAGAACCTGATCTCGCGCGGCGTCGACGTGATCGTGATCGTGCCGTTCAACTCGAAGACGCTCGGCAACGTCGTCGCCGAGGCGCGGAAGGCCGGCATCAAGGTCGTGTCGTACGACCGCCTGATTCTCGATGCGGACGTCGACGCGTACATCTCGTTCGACAACGAGAAGGTCGGCGAGCTGCAGGCGCAGGGCGTCTTCGATGCGAAGCCGAAGGGCAACTATTTCCTGCTGGGCGGCGCGCCGACCGACAACAACGCGAAGATGCTGCGCGAAGGACAACTGAAGGTGCTCAAGCCGGCGATCGACCGCGGCGACATCAAGGTCGTCGGCCAGCAGTGGGTGCCCGAATGGAGCGCATCGACCGCGCTGCGGATCGTCGAGGATGCGCTGACCGCGAACAACAACAAGATCGATGCGATCGTCGCGTCGAACGACGGCACGGCCGGCGGCGCGATCCAGGCGCTCGCCGCGCAGCATCTGGCCGGCAAGGTGCCGGTATCCGGGCAGGACGCGGATCTGGCCGCGGTCAAGCGCGTGATCGCCGGCACGCAGACGATGACCGTCTACAAGCCGTTGAAGCTGATCGCGAGCGAAGCCGCGAAGCTCGCGGTCGATCTCGCGAAGGGCGCGAAGCCCGCGTTCAACGCGCAATACGACAACGGCAGGAAGAAGGTCGATACGGTGCTGCTGCAGCCGACGCTGCTGACCAAGCGCAACGTCGACGTCGTCGTGAAGGACGGCTTCTATACCCAGGCCCAGCTGGCGAGCCAGTAACGGCGCGACGCGCGGGCGGCGCTTCACTAGCGCGCCCGCGCGCATCCTGCGAGGCATGAACGAATGACGGAACCCTTGCTGACGATGCGCGGCATCGTCAAGGCATTCGACGGCGTGAAGGCACTCGACGGCATCGACCTCACCGTGCGGCCCGGCGAATGCGTCGGGCTGTGCGGCGAGAACGGCGCGGGCAAGTCGACGCTGATGAAGGTGCTGTCGGGCGTCTATCCGCACGGCACGTGGGACGGCGAAATCCGCTGGGAAGGCGCGCCGCTCGTGGCCGCCGGCGTGCGCGACACCGAGCGGGCGGGCATCGCGATCATCCATCAGGAGCTGATGCTCGTACCCGAGCTGTCGGTCGCCGAGAACATCTTCCTCGGCAACGAGATCACGTTGCCGGGCGGGCGCATGCACTTCGCGGCGATGGTCCGGCGCGCCGAGGCGTTGCTGCACGAACTGCGGATCGACACGATCAACGTCGCGCAGCCGGTGATGAACTACGGCGGTGGCCACCAGCAGCTGATCGAGATCGCGAAGGCGCTGAACAAGCACGCGAAGCTGCTGATCCTCGACGAACCGTCGTCGTCGCTGAGCGCGGCCGAAACGAAGATCCTGCTCGACATCGTGCGCGACCTGAAGCGGCGCGGCGTCGCATGCGTATACATCTCGCACAAGCTCGACGAGGTGGCGGCCGTGTGCGACACGGTCACCGTGATTCGCGACGGCCGCCATGTCGCGACCGAGCCGATGGCCGCGCTGAGCACCGACCGGATCATCGCGATGATGGTCGGCCGCGAGATCCGCGACCTGTATCCGCGCGAGCCGCACGAGATCGGCGACGTCGTGCTCGACGTGCGCCACGTGACCTGCCGCGACGTGACGAACGCGCGCCGCAAGCGGGTCGACGACGTGTCGTTCAGCGTGCGGCGCGGCGAGATCGTCGGCGTCGCCGGGCTGGTCGGCGCGGGGCGCACCGAGCTGATGCAGGCGATCTTCGGCGCGTATCCGGGCGCGTGCACGGCGAGCGTGACGATGAACGGCCGGCCGCTGTCGATCCGCTCGCCGGCCGACGCGATCCGCGCCGGCATCGCGATGGTGCCGGAGGACCGCAAGCGCCACGGCATCGTGCCGCAGCTCGGCGTCGGCCACAACATCACGCTCGCGGTGCTGCGGCGCTTCGCAGCGCGCGGGCGGATCGACGCGGCCGCCGAGCTCGATACGATCCGCACCGAGATGCAGCGGCTGTCGGTGCGCGCAGCGCACCCGTTCCTGTCGATCGCGAGCCTGTCGGGCGGCAACCAGCAGAAGGCGGTGCTCGCGAAGATGCTGCTGACCGAGCCGCAGGTGCTGATCCTCGACGAACCGACCCGCGGCGTCGACGTGGGCGCGAAGGCGGAGATCTACCGGCTGATCTTCGCGCTGGCCAGGCGGGGCGTCGCGCTGATCGTCGTGTCGTCGGAATTGCCGGAGGTGCTCGGCCTGGCCGATCGCGTGCTGGTGATCGGCGAGGGCGAGCTGCGCGGCGATTTCGTCAACCAGGGCCTCACGCAGGAACAGATCCTCGGCGCCGCGCTGAAGCCCGCGCGCCTGCCCGCCGAACCCACTGCAGCGAGCGCGATATGAATTCCGAACTTTCTTCCTCGACCCCGGCGACGCCGGATGCAGGCGCCGGCCGCGCGCCGCGGCTGCCATTGCGCCATGTCTTCACGCGCTACAAGGTGCTTGCGCTGCTGTTCGCGGTCGTCGCGATCTGGGCGTTCTTCTCGGTGCTGACGGACGGCGCGTTCGTCACGCCGCGCAACGTATCGAACCTGCTGCGGCAGATGTCGATCACCGGCATGCTCGCGTGCGGCATGGTGTTCGTCATCATCGCGGGCGAGATCGACCTGTCGGTCGGCTCGCTGCTCGGGCTGCTCGGCGGCGTCGCCGCGATCCTCGACGTCAACCGTCACTGGCCGGTCGCGGCGACGGTCCCGGCCGTGCTCGCGCTCGGCGTGCTGATCGGGCTCTTCAACGGCTGGTGGTCGACCTATCGGCGCGTGCCGTCGTTCATCGTCGGGCTGGGCGGGATGCTCGCGTTTCGCGGCATCCTGCTCGGCGTGACCGGCGGCTCGACGATCGCGCCGGTATCCGACGGCTTCGTGTTCATCGGGCAGGGCTATCTGCCGCGCGTGGCGGGGGACGGCCTCGCGGTCCTGCTGTTCGCGCTCGTGACGCTGCTGGTGGTGCGGCAGCGCGGCACGCGGCATCGCTACCGGCTCGCGGTCGCGCCGCTGTGGCAGGACGTCGCGAAGATCGTCGGCGCCGGCGCGGTACTGTTCGCGTTCGTCGCGACGCTCGACCGTTACGGCGGCATTCCGGTGCCGGTGCTGTTGCTGCTCGCGTTGCTCGGCGTGTTCTCGTGGATCGCGACGCAGACGGTATTCGGCCGGCGCATCTATGCGGTGGGATCGAACCTGGAGGCGACGCGGCTGTCGGGCGTGGACACCGATCGCGTGAAGCTCGCGATCTTCGCGCTGATGGGATTGATGTGCGCGTTTGCCGGCCTCGTGAACACGGCGCGGCTGGCGGCCGGGTCGCCGTCCGCCGGCACGATGGGCGAACTCGATGCGATCGCCGCGTGCTTCATCGGCGGCACGTCGATGCGCGGCGGATCGGGCACCGTCTACGGCGCGCTGATCGGCGCGCTCGTGATGGCGAGCCTCGACAACGGGATGTCGATGCTGGACGTCGACGCGTACTGGCAGATGATCGTCAAGGGCGCGGTGCTGGTGCTGGCGGTGTGGATCGACGTGGTGTCGCGCTCGAACCGGCGGTGACGGGCCGCTGGTCGGTCGCGAGTCGACAACGAGGAAGGCCATGGAACGAAACACGATGCGCGTGCAGGATGTTTCCGTGCGGGCGGCCGGGCCGCGCGCGATGCCGGATGCCGGCCCGGTGCTGGGCCTCGGTGATCCGCGCGACCGGCAGGTGATCGCGGATGCACTGCGCGCGCTGCTGCACGAGCGGTCCGAAGCGCTGTCGTTCGCGATGCGGATGGCCGACGCGTGCGGCCGATCCCGGCCCGATGCGGCCGATTTCGCGCTGACCGACATCATTCGGCTGGCGCGCATCGTCGAGCGCATCGAGCGGGACGGCGCGGCGGAGCCCGCTGCGTTTTCCGCAGGGGCGCGCTGACGGCGACGCAAGTCGCCGCGCTCGCGCGGTAGCGCGAACGGGCGCTAGAACGAGTAGGCGAGCGACGCGAACAGGCTGCGCGGCGCGCCCGGCGTGACCCACAGGCTGTTGTACGAACTGACGTAGGTCGTGCGGTTGAACAGGTTGTTCAGCACGACCGACGCGCGCAGGTGCTTGTTGACCTGAAGATAGCCGTTCAGCTGCACGGTCGCGTAGGCCGGCAGCTCGAAGCCGTCCTGTGTGTTGGCCGTGTTGCCCGCGCGGCGCCCGACGTAGATCACGCCGGCACCGGCGCCGGCCTTGTCCGCGAACGGCAGCGTGGTTTCGTACATCAGCAGCGCGCTGCCGCTCAGCCGCGGAACGTCGACGAGGCGCGCCCCGGGCGTGAGCACGGCATCGCGCGTGACCTCGGCGTCGACGTACGCGAGGTTGGCGAGCCCGCGCAAGCCGTGACCGAGATCGCCGCTCCATTCGAATTCGACGCCGCGGCTGCGCACTTCGCCGGCCGCGCGCGAGAAGCCCGCATTCGCCGGATCGGCGGTGAGGACGTTGCGCTTGGTCACGTAGAACGCCGAGACGGTCGTGAGCCAGCGCGCGCCCGCCCATTTCGCGCCCGCTTCGTAGCCGTGGCCCTTTTCGGGATCGAACGCGCGGCCGCCGACGTCGGCGCCGTTGTTCGGCCGGAACGAATACGCGGTGTTCGCATACAGCGACCACGCGGGACTCATTTCATACACGACGCCGATACGCGGGCTCAGCGCGGTCTGGAGCTGGCTCGTCGTCACGCCCTTCAGGCGGTTGTCGATCGACTGGTGGAAGCGATCCCAGCGCAGTCCGGCCAGGATTTTCCAGTGCGGCCCGAACGCGAGCGTGTCCTGCGCGTAGACGCCTTGGCCGTCGTCGCGTTCGAGCAGGTTGGTCGCGGTGCGCGGCGTCGGCGCGGGCTGGCCGTAGACCGGATCGAAGATGTCGATCGCATACGGCGCGGCGGCGGTCGGCGTGGAGCGCGTGACGAACTGGTCGTAGTTGAAGCGATACGCATCGACGCCCATCACGAGCGTGTGGCCGATGCCGCCGGTGCGGAACGAGCCGGCCGTCTCGAGGCGGCCTTGCAGGTCGTTCGAGTGAAACGCGACTTGCCGGTAGCGGCGCCACAGCGTGCGGCCGTCCGGCTGCAATGCGAACGCCTCGGACGAGCGCCCCGACAGGTCGGTGTTGCGTTGCGCGACGCCGGCATTGATCGACCAAGCCGAATCGATGCGATGCTCGAGCGTGAACTGGTGGCCCGTGTTGCGCACGTCGTAGTCGCCGTCGCGCGGCTCGCCGAGAAAGCGCGACGCGGGGATCACGCCCAGTTGCCCGTTGACCGCGAGCACGCCGCGATCGAGCGGTGCGCGCTGACGCGCACTTTCGAACTCGTAGTGGAGCGTCGTGTCCGCGCCGATGTCCCACGTGAACGACGGCGAGAACAGGTAGCGTTTGCTCGACACCGTGTCGCGAAAGCTGCCGTTGTTCTCGTTCATCGCGACGAAGCGGTACGCCAGCGATTGCGTGACGGGGCCGGTCGTATCGAGGGTCTGCCGCAATGCGCCGTAGCTGCCGGCCGACACGCCGACGGTGGTCGCGCGGGCAAACTGCGGCTGCTTGGTCGTATAGCTGATGATCCCGCCCGGATCGCCGCGGCCATACAGCGCGGACGCCGGCCCCTTGAGCACTTCCATCCGTTCGAGGTTGACGGTGTCGCGCGGCACGCTCATGCCGCGATTCCACGAAAAGCCGTTGACGAGGTAGTCGGTGCCGGACGTGTTGCCGTCGCCGGCGAAGCCGCGCACCGCGTAGTTGTCCCACAGGCCGCCGAAGTTGTTCTGGCGCGAGACGCCCGCGACCCAGTCGTAGAGATCGTCGCCGCGCGTGGCGGCCACGGTCTGGATCAGCTTCGTGTCGACGCTGCTGACCGCGAACGGAATCTCCATCACGTCCGCCTCGCTGCGCGTCGCGCTCGTCGATTCGCGCGTACGAAACGGCGCCGTCGCGCGTTGGGCGGAGATCTCGATGGTGGGCAGCGCCGTCTCCTGCGCGTCGGCGCTGCCCATGCCGGTCGTGCCGACGACGATGGCCATCGGTGCGGCCGCCCAGTTCCTCCTGCTCATACTCCTCCTTTTTGTGTGTTTCGCGTTCGGGCACGGCGGGCGGCCTCGCGCCGACATCTGTGTTCCAAACAGTACATTTGCGCGGCAATTTAATGCAAATGAGAGGCATTTGCAATCGTAATTTTGAGATTGGGAGGACGAAGCGAAACGGCGGGTCGCACGGCCACGGGCGGGAGGGCGAGCGAAGCCGCGTCCGGTTTCGAGACGGCCGATTTCTTCCCGCCGTCCGGCTGGCGCGTGGCGCCCATGCAGGGCGCGATGGGGCTGCGCGACCTGGAGACCGAGCGGGCCTGCGCCGTGGCTGAGCATGGCCGGCGTGCTCGATATTCTGCGCAACGGTCGCGTGCCGTTGGGGCCGCGGCCCCTCTATTTCTGCGTCTACGTCGGGATGAGGGCGGTGACGTTTGGGTCGCCCACCCCGTTTACGCGTACCGGCACCCCCGCGCCATGGCTACCGGTCAACGCGACGCACCGAACAACTCGGTCACGAGGCCGCGCAGCCACCGGTTGCCCGCCTCGTGGTGATATCGCGCATGCCAATGCTGCCGTACCGCGAATCCGTCGACCGGGATCGGGCAGGCATGAACCGCCAGGTCGTTCGCGTGGGCCAGCGTCTCGCCGATATGGCGGGGAAGCGTCGTGATCAGATCGGTCGTCTGGACGATCGCCCCCAGACCCAGGAAGCCCGGCAATTCCAGCACCACGTCCCGCTCGATGCGCGCCTGCCGCAGCGCCTGTTCGAGCAGCTGCGCGCCGGTTCCCGCCGTGATGGCGACATGTCCTTCGGAACGGTACTGCTTTGCGCCGAGCCGGCCGCGAATTCTCGGGTGATGCCGATTGGCCAGACAAATCCAGTCCTGGTCATACAGCTTCTGCTGGTAAATGCCGCCGCCGAGCCACGGCACATAGCCGATCGCGAGGTCGGCCTCGCCCGATTCGAGCGCGCGTTCCGTATTGCCGTCGATCCGCGCGGCTTCCAGCCGGACGCCGGGCGCCTGCGCCCTGACATGGGCCAGTAGCCGCGGCAGCAGCGTGATGTGGCTCGCGTCGGTCATGCAGATGCGAAAGCGTCGCTGGGCCGTCGACGGATCGAACGCGATCTCCCACGCGGTGAAGCGCCGCAGCGATTCGAGGATTTCCCGGCAGGGCCCGATCAGCGCATCGGCCTGAGGCGTCGGCGCCATGCCGCCGGGCGTCCGGATGAAGAGCGGATCGTGCAGGTGTTCCCGCAAATGCCCGAGCCAGATGCTGACCGTCGGCTGGCTCTGGCCGAGTTGCTCGGCGACGCGCGTGACGCTGCGCACGTCGTACAGGAGATCGAAAAGCTGCAGCAGCTTCAGGTCGGGCAGATCGGCGGGCATCGGCACATTATTGTCCATTGCAATGGCGTCATTGTATCCATTGCATTGCCGGCATGAGCGGCGACTCCTATCGTGAGGCCATACGTCAAGGAGACAGCATTGAAAATTGCAATTCTGGGCGCTGGCGCGCTGGGGTGCGCAATCGGCGCCACCCTTACCGAAGGCGGTCACGAGACCTGGCTGATCGATCGCTCGCCCGTGCACGTCGACGCGATGCGGCGCGACGGACTGCGCGTCGACGACGCCCGCGGCAGCCGCCAGGTACGCGTGCATGCGACGACGCAGGCTGCCGAAGTCGGCACGGCCGACCTGGTCGTGGTGCTGGTCAAGTCGTTCCACACCGACGCGGCGATCCGCGGCGCCCGATCGCTGGTGGACGCGGATACCGTCGTGCTGTCGCTGCAGAACGGCCTCGGCCACGAGGACATCCTGAGCGACGCCGTCGGCCGCGAGCGCGTGCTCGCGGGCAAGACCTACGTCGGCGGCGTGCGGCGCGGCGCGGGCCATATCGAATCCGGCGTGATCGGCAAGTCGACCTACATCGGCGAACTCGACGGCCGCATCACGCCGCGAGTGCAGGCGATCGCCGACGCGTTCGATGGCGCCGGTCTCGCGACGACGATCAGCGACAACATCGTCGGCACGATGTGGGACAAGCTGCTGGTGAACGTCGCGACGGGCGCGCTGACGGGCCTCACGGGGCTCACCTACGGACAGCTTTACGACGAGCCGCTGCTCAAGGCCACGTCGCTCGCGGCCGTGGCCGAGGCGATCGCGGCGGCCCGGGCAGCCGGCGTGAAGTTGTCGATGACCGACCCCGAACAGGCATGGACGCTGGCCGCGGAAGGGCTGCCCGCGACCTTCAAGACCTCGATGCTGCAAAGCCTCGAGAAGGGCTCGATCACCGAGATCGACTTCATCAACGGTTCGGTCGTGCGCTGCGGGCAGCGCTACGGCGTGCCGACGCCGGTCAATGCGACGCTCGTCGCGTGCATCAAGGGGCTGGAGCGCGCGATGGCCGATCGCCAACGCGAGGAGGCTGCCGCATGAGCGCCACGAAAGCCTATCTCGAACACGTCGCGATCTGGGTGAAGGACATCCGCTGGCACATCCGTTTCTTCGAGGACGTGCTCGGCATGACGCTGCGCGAAGTGGACGGCCCGCTCGACGCCCCGCGGCAGTACTGGACGCTCGGCGGCCTGCAGTTCATCCACGCGCCGGAACACGGCGGCCCGGAAGGCCGGCTCGCCCATCTCGGCGTGATGTGCGAGGACCTGGAAGCCGCGCTCGCCGCGGCGCGGCGATTCGACGTGACGGAGATGCCGCAGGGGCGCAACTGGCTTCGCCTGCCCGACGGGCTTGCCGTCGAACTGATTCAGGCCAAGCCGGCTTCCTGCGTCGCGCAGGCGCTGGCGATCGACCCGCGCGCGGAGGCATGACCATGACGATCGTCGAGAAATACTGGGACGACGCCCGCGAGGGCGACGCGTGTACGAGCCCGACTTACGTCGTGACCAAGGCGCGCATTCTCGCGTACGCCGACCTCACCGGCGACCATACGCCCGTGCACGTCGACGAGGATTACGCGAGCGCCAGCCATTTCGGCTGCCTCGTCGCGCACGGGCTGTTCGGGCTGTCCGTTGCCGACGGCCTGAAGACCCAGAGCGACTATCGCTTTGTGCCGGGCATGTCGCTCGGCTGGACCTGGGATTTTCTGCTGCCGATCAAGGTCGGCGACGTGCTGCACGTGACGTTCCGCGTCGGTTCGATGCGGGCCAGCAAGAGCCGCCCGGACTGGGGCATCGTCGTGCTGCCGTCGGAGCTGATCAATCAGGACGGGCAGGTCGTTCAACGCGGCGAACATCGCCTGATGGTGCCGCGCCGGCCGGAGGCAGCGTGATGCAGGCCCGTCCCCTCGAAGGCATGCGCGTCGTCGACTACAGCCATTTTCTTGCCGGCCCGTATGTCGGGCGCTGCCTCGCGGCGCTCGGCGCCGAAGTCATCAAGGTCGAGCGCCCGGGCGCCGGCGACGCCGGACGTCAGCATGCGACCGTGCTCGACGACCAGCAAAGCGGCTATTTCCTGCAGCTCAACATGGGCAAGCGCGGCGTGAGCGTCAACATGAAGGACGCGCGCGGCAAGGCGTTCATGCAGCGACTGTGCGACTCGGCCGACGTCTTCATCGAGAACTATCGGCCGGGCGCGCTGGACAAGCTCGGGCTCGGCTATGAAGAACTGTCGGCGCGCAATCCGGGCCTCGTCTACTGCTCGATTTCGGCGTACGGGCACACCGGTCCCGATGCGCATCGCGCCGGCTTCGGGCTGATCGCCGAAGCGAAGAGCGGGATCATGCAGATGGTCGGCACGCCCGGCGAGCGGCCGCCGCTGCTGCGCATTTCGCTCGGCGACATGTACACCGGGATTCATGCGGTCGCGGCCATCAACGCCGCGCTGCTCGGGCGCGTGAAGAGCGGCCGCGGGCAGCATATCGACATGGCGCTGTACGACACGCTGGTATCGATGCACGAATATGCGGTGCAGTGCTACACGCTGCAGGGCGTGCTGCCCGAGCAGACCGGGCACGACATGCCGACCTCGACGCTCTATGGCGTGTTCCGGGCCGCCGACGGCGATCTCGTGATCGCCGCGCAAGTCGACGACGCATGGAAGCGCTTCGCGCAACTGATCGAAGCGCACGGCGGCCCGGCCGGCTTCGGCGCGGACACACGATTTCACGACAGCACCGGCCGCAACGCGCACCGCGCGGAGATCCTGGCGGTGGTCGAGCCGTGGGTGGCCGCGCGTTCCGTCGCGTCGGTACTGGAACTGCTGGACGGCATCGACGTGCCGTGCGCGAAGGTGCAGCGCATCGACGAGGTGTTGAACGATCCTCAGATCCAGGCCAGAGGCATGGTCGTCGAGCAGCAGCATCCGCGCTACGGGACGCTGCGCCTGCCGAACCTGCCGTTCCGGTTTTCCGATTGCGACACGACCATACGCGACGTCGCTCCCGATCTCGGGCAGCACAACGAGGAGGTCGCGCGCTCCCTCGGGTTCGATTCGGCCGAAATCGATGCGATGCAGGCCGACGGCGTCCTCTATTCAAAAGCGAGCCAACGATGACGGACCAATACGCGGTGATCGGTTATCCGATCGGGCACACGAAATCCCCGCTGATTCACGGTCTGTTCGCGCAACAGACGCGACAGGACATCCGCTATACGGCGATCGAGGGGCCGGTCGAGCCGGCAGGCGCCTTTGCTGCAGCGGTTCGCGCATTTTTCGAGGGGGGCGGCAAGGGTATCAACGTGACCGCGCCATTCAAGCTCGACGCATTCGCGATGTCCGACGAGCGAAGCGCGCGCGCGACGCTGGCGGGCGCAGCCAATGCGCTCAAGTTCGACGGCGACCGCATCTGGGCGGACAACTTCGACGGCATCGGACTGGTTCGCGACATCGAAGTCAATCTCCGGCTCCCGATGGCGGGCAAGCGCATCTTGCTGCTCGGTGCCGGCGGCGCGGCACGCGGCGCGCTGCTGCCGTTCCTCGATGCCGGGCCGGCCGAACTCGTAATCGTGAATCGCGACGTCGACAAGGCGCGCGCACTGGCCCTGGAGGTCGCCGGATGCGGAACGCTCATCGCGGGCGGCTATGCGGACCTCGCCCGGATGGGACGTTTCGACCTGGTGGTCAATGCGACGTCGGCCAGTCTGACCGGCAACCTGCCGCCTGTCCCGCCGAGCGTGTTCAGTCCGACCGGCACGGCCTATGAACTGGCCTACGGCAAGCGCCTGACGCCGTTTCTCCGACTCGCGAAAAATGCCGGCGTGCACGGCATCGCGGATGGCGTCGGCATGCTGGTCGAGCAGGCGGCCGAGGCGTTCGCCTGGTGGCGCGGCGTCCGGCCCGAGACCAGCGCGGTGATCGACCGGCTGGCCGTGCCGTTCGACTGAGTGCGCGACGGCGCGCGGCCCGCGTTCCGGCTACGTCGAGGTATCGGCCGGTCCGTCGCACCATTCGGTCGACGCGTTCGCGGGTTCCACGGTCAGGTTCACGGAGCGCGCGGTTGCGGGGCGTGTGCGGTGAATCGCGCCGCGCGGCACGACCGCAACCTGGCCGCGTGCGAGGCGCACCTGTGCGATCGCGCCCCCTTCGAGCGTTTCGAGCAGCAGCGTGCCGTCGAGACCGACGAACACTTCGTCGGCATCGGGGTGTCGATGCCAGGCGAACGGCTCCGTCATCACGCTCATGCGCACGACCTGCCCGCCGCTTTCGGCGACGACCCGGTTGAAATAGCGCTCGCCCGTCTCATCGGCGAGGCGCAGGATGTCGATGGTCTGCATGGTTCTCCCACGACGCGAATGGATGCGACAAATAACGATTCGCGTCCGAGTCGCAGGTTTCATTCCGCTTCGGCCGACGTCGTTTCATGTGACGGCGGCCGGGAAGGGCAAAGCGGCGGGACGAACGACTCAGCGGAGCGAAGCTGCCAGCAGCCACGCGCGGCGTTCCGCGATCTTGCGCGCCCACTCGTCGATCATGGCGGCGAAGCGCTCGCCCTGGAATTCGTCGAGCGCGCGCTCGCCCATGGCGTTGAGCGCCGTCAGCGTATAGCTGACCCATACCTCGGTGCTCGCTTCGTCGAGCGCGATACAGCGCACCTCGACGACACTGGTGCGCGAGGCCGGCGTGCAACGCACATAACGCGACAGATGCCTGTTTCGGTCGAAGTCGGCCAGCGTCCATATCGTGAATTCGTCGCCCTCGCCGGTGGTGAATACCATCCCCGACTCGGTGCGACCGTCGCCGGGGTGGACGTAGGTTGGCTTCCAGCCGTCGACCCACAGCGTTTCCCCGGCCGGGGTGAAAAACATGAAGGCGCGATCGACCGGCGCGTCTATCACGATCCGGTGGCTGACATGTAATCGGTGCGACATCGGTAGATCTCCTTCCCCGTGCGTGCATGCGGGCATTATCAAATCGCATGCCCGGCTTGCACAGAAGGAAACCGCAACCGAAAATCGATTTCATCTTCGATTTTTCAGGTGGAAGGCGGTCATGACCGAATCGCTGCAACTCGACACCAAGGCATGGGCGTTGCTGACCGCGTTGCAGGAGGATGGCCGCGCGCCATTGAAGACCCTCGCGCTGGCCGCGGGATTGTCGGTGCCGGCCACGGTGGAACGGCTCAAGCGTCTGAAGGACGCCGGCGTGGTGCGTTCGGTGAGCGCCGACCTGGATCCGGCGCTGGCCGGCTACCCGGTACGCGCGATCGTCGGGATCACCGTGCAGCAGCCCGGCAAGAAGGCCTTTCTCGACAAATTGCGACGCGCACCCGAGGTACTGGAATGCCATCATGTGGCCGGCGCGGATTCCTACATCGTGACCGTGGTATCCCCGAGCCTGGAACATCTGGAGCGCTTTCTCGCATCGATCAACGGCTATGGCGAGACGCGCACGTCGATCGTCTTTTCGACGCCGGTGCCGCGCCGCGGCCTGGTGGCGCCGGGTTCGTCACGCTGAACGGTCGATCATGACGTGCGCGGTGCGCGAATGCCGGATTCGCGCTCCATGCCCCGCCTTCACGCAGCAAGCAGCCCGCGCGCGGCCAGGTTCGCATACAGCGCGCGCACGCCGAAGGTCCACGGCGCGATCTCCGTGCAAAGCCGCACGGTATTGACGAGCGCGCCGAGCGCGGGCGTCGAGATCGTGACGCGGTCGCCCAGGTGATGCGTGAAGCCGGCGCCCGGCGCATCGCGATCCTGGATCGGCGAGAACATCGTGCCGAGGAACAGCATGAAGCCGTCCGGGTACTGGTGATGCGCGCCGCAGGTCTGCGCGACGAGGTCGGCCGGGTCGCGGCTGATCTCGCGCATGTGGCTGATGCCGTCGAGCACGAAGCCGTCGTCCGCGCCTTCGACACGCAGCGACACGCTGCATTGCCGCACGCCGTCGAGCGTGAAGCCGTCGTCGAACAGCCGCACGAACGGGCCGATCGCGCACGAGCCGTTGTTGTCCTTGCATTTGCCGAGCAGCAGCGCCGAGCGGCCTTCGATGTCGCGCAGGTTCACGTCGTTGCCGAGCGTCGCGCCCACCGGCCGGCCGTCGCTGGCGACCGCCAGCACGATCTCCGGTTCCGGGTTGTTCCACACCGATACGGGCAGCAGCCCCACGTCCGCGCCGAAGCCGACCGCTGACATCGGCTGCGCCTTGGAGAACACTTCGGCATCCGGGCCGATGCCGACTTCCATGTATTGCGACCACGCGCCACGGCGCTCGAGTTCCGCCTTCAGGCGCAGCGCGGCTTCCGAGCCGGGCACGATCTTCGACAGGTCGGTGCCGATGGTCGCGGCGATGGTGTCGCGTACCTCGCGCGCCCTGGCCGGATCGCCGCCGGCCTGTTCCTCGATCACGCGTTCGATCAGGCTGACGGCGAACGTGACGCCGCACGCCTTGATCGCCTGCACGTCGCACGGTGCGAGCAGGTGCGTCGCACCGGGCGTGCCGTCGAGCGCTGCCTGCAGCAGCGGTTCGACGCGGCCCAGCGATTCGCCGACGGCGGTGCGCGCGATGGCGACTGCATCGGGGCGGTCGAACAGGTCCGCGGTGGTCGGCACGGTGCGCGTGATGTCGAACACTTCGCCGCCGCGCACGGCGACGACGCTCGGGCCCGCGTGGGCGCCGTCGTGCCGCCAGACGCGGCCGATCAGCAGCGCGTGGGCGAGGTCGTGCGGCAGGCAGTCGGAAACGGAAGGAGTACGCATGGTCAGCTCGGCAAGAGTCGTGGACGGTGAAATCAGTGCGAATGGCGCGGATTGCCGCGCTGCTCGATCACCTTCAGGTACAGCGTGGCCGGTTCGAGGCAGCCGCCGGTGGACAGCTGGCCGACGAAGCGGCGATAGAGTTCCTGCCACGGCGTTTGCGCCTGCGGCACGGTGAAGCTTGCGCTCTCGCGGCGTCGGGCGAGTTCGTCCTCGTCGACGAGCACGTCGACGCTGCGGCGATTCAGGTCCACGCGCACGCGGTCGTTCGTGCGCAGCAGCGCGAGGCCGCCGCCGACCGCCGCTTCCGGCGACATGTTCAGGATCGACGGGCTGGCCGACGTGCCGCTCTGGCGCCCGTCGCCCATGCACGGCAGCGACGTCACGCCGCGCTTCACCAATTCGGCGGGCGGCGCCATGTTCACGACTTCCGAACTGCCCGGATAGCCGACCGTGCCGCAGCCGCGGATCACCAGGATGCAGCGCTCGTCGATGTCCAGCGCGGGATCGTCGATGCGCGCGTGATAGTCCTCGGGGCCGTCGAACACGATCGCGCGCGCTTCGAATGTATTCTCCGCGCCCGGTTCGGAAAGATAGGTCCGGCGGAACGCGTCGCCGACCACCGACATCTTCATGATCGCACTGTCGAAGAAGTTGCCCGACAGCACCATGAAGCCGGCGCCATGCTTGAGCGGCGCGTCGGGCGTCCGGATCACGTCGCGGTCGGCGTCCTGCGCGGTGTCGGCGATCGCGCCGATCGCGCGACCGGATACGGTCAGGCAGTCGCGTCGCAGCAGGCCGGCCGCATCGAGCTGGCGCAGCACGGCAGGCACGCCGCCGGCGCGGTGGAAGCTTTCGCCGAGGTAGTCGCCGGCCGGCATGCAGTTGACGAGCAGCGGCACGGCTTCACCGAAGCGCTGCCAGTCGTCCAGGCTCAGCTCGACGCCCATGTGGCGTGCGATCGCGATCAGGTGCGGCGGGCAGTTGGTCGATGCGCCCAGCGCGGACGCGACGACGATCGCATTCTCGAACGCCGCGCGCGTCATGATCGTCGACGGGCGAAGATCTTCGCGAACGAGCTCGACCGCGCGCTTGCCGGTCGCGTAAGCCATCTGGCCGCGCTCGCGATAGGCCGCGGGAATGCTCGCGCAGCCCGGCAGCGACATGCCCAGCGCCTCGGCCAGGCTGTTCATCGACAGCGCGGTGCCCATGGTGTTGCAATGGCCGATCGACGGGGACGAAGCCGTGGTCAGCTGCATGAAGCCTTCGTAGTCGATCTCGCCGGCCGCGAGCAGGTTGCGCGCATGCCAGATCACCGTGCCGGAGCCGACCCGCTTGCCCTCGTGCCAGCCGTCGAGCATCGGCCCGCCCGACAGCACGATCGCGGGCAGGTCGACGGTGGCCGCGGCCATCAGGCACGCGGGCGTGGTCTTGTCGCAGCCGGTCGTCAGCACCACGCCGTCCAGCGGAAAGCCGTGCAGCACTTCCACCAGCCCGAGGTAGGCGAGATTGCGGTCGAGCGCGGCGGTGGGCCGACGGCTTTGCTCGGCCAGCGGATGCACGGGGAATTCCATCGGAATGCCGCCCGCGTCGCGGATGCCGGCCTTGGTCCGCTCGGCCAGCTCGAGGTGGTGGCGGTTGCACGGTGCCAGGTCGCTGCCCGTCTGCGCGATGCCGATGACGGGGCGGCCCGACTGCAGTTCCTCGCGCGTCAACCCGTAGTTCATGAAGCGCTCGACATAGAGCGCGGTCATGTCGGCGTGCGCGGGGTCGTCGAACCATTCCTGGCTGCGCAGGCGGCGAGCGGTGTGTGACATGGCAGGCTGTCTCCTAAGGGGCCTTTCTCATTTTGCGTGCCGGATAGTTACCGGTAACATCGGTGGGATGTTAGCACGGGGTTTTTGCATCGCGGAAGGGATTTCGTGCGCGATTTCGTGCGCGAGTGGCGCAGCAGAGGGCGGCGGAAACCGGTACGGAGCCGCGCATCCCGCGGGTCGGGATGCGCGCGGGCGCCGGCCGTCAGGCGCTTTCCCGCGGGATGATCGTGTAGTCGATACGAATGCTTTTCGATTCGGTCCGCTCGCCGCCGTCGCGCGCCTGCAGCGCCGCCAGCAACGCTTCGCCGGTGCGCAGCCCGATACCGTACGCATCGACCGACACGGTCGTGATGGTCGGATGGCAGCAGGTTGCCACTTCGAAGTTCCCGAAGCCGGCCACCGCGATGTCGGCGGGCACGGCCAGCCCGCGCCGATGACATTCCATGATCGCGCCGAACGCCGACATGTCGCTCACGCACATCACCGCATCGGTATCCGGCCATTGCGCCAGCAGGGCCGCCATCGCCGGGCCGCCGTGGCTCATCGTGATCGGCGATTCGCCCAGCCGCACGACGCGCGGTTCGCCGAGCCCCAGCGCCTTGATCTCCGCCTGGTAGCCCTTGAGCCGGTCCAGGCCGCGGCGATCCAGTTCGCTCGCGCCGACCAGAAAGCCGATGCGCCGATAGCCGCGCTCGGCGAGGTGCCGCACCATCGCACGGGCGGCGCGCACGTTCGAGAAGCCGACGGCGGTGTCGATCGGGCGGGTGGGCAGGTCCCACATCTCGACCACCGGAATCGCCGAGCGTTCCAGCACCTTGCGCGTCGCGTCGGTGTGCTGCGCCCCGGTCAGCGCGATGCAGCGCGGCTGGTGCCGCAGCATCGAGCGCACCAGCCGTTCTTCCCGTTCGAGGTCGTAGTCGGTATCGCCGAGCAGCAACTGCAGGCCATGCGGTTCGAGCGCATCGGTCAGCCCGCGCACGGTGTCCGAGAAGTTCGAACTCGACAGCGACGGCACCAGCACCGCGACGAACTCCGAGCGCCCCGACGACAGCGCGCCGGCGGCCGCGTCGGCCACGTAGCCGAGCTGCTCGATGGCCTCGCAGACCCGTGCGCGCGTCTCGGCGGCCACGCTGTGCCCGGCGAGCACGCGCGACACGGTCATCTTCGAGACGCCGGCGAGGCGCGCTACGTCGGACATGCGGGGCGGCCCGGCAGGCCGGACGGCGGTGGGACTGGGCATCGGAATCGCGATCGTGAGAAGGCCGGAAAGGCTACATCATACCGGTGCGGCGTACCGGGCAGGCCGGCCGACGCTCGCCCGTCGCGGCGACGCCCGTACTAGGGAAACCACGCGTGCGGCGGACCTTGTACGCGCCGGTCGCAGCGTGCTACCTTCCGGTGTGTTACCGGTATCAGTGTGCCGATCGCTCCCGTCGCCTCGCCGGCTTTTTTTTTGCCACGGAATGTTATCGGTAACATCGATGCGTCAGAGGACTCGCCGGTACGAAGAAGACCTACACGAACAGGAGACAGACCGATGCCATCCATCACGCAGGCCGCTGCCGCACCGGCCGCGGCCGATTCGTCCGAAGACGCCCTTTACCGCAAGGTCATGCGGCGCATCCTGCCGTTGCTGTTGCTGTGCTACGTCGTGGCCTATCTGGATCGCGTCAACGTCGGCTTCGCGAAGCTGCAGATGCTCGACGACCTGAGCCTGAGCGACAGCGTCTATGCGCTCGGCGCGAGCATTTTCTTCTGGGGCTATTTCCTGTTCGAGATGCCCAGCAACCTGTTGCTGCACCGCTACGGCGCGCGCTTCTGGATCGCGCGGATCATGATCACGTGGGGCATCGTGTCGTCGTCGATGGCGTTCATCGTGCCGCTCGCGCAGTTCTTCCACGTGCAGACCACCACCATGTTCTACACGCTGCGCTTCCTGCTGGGGCTGTGCGAAGCCGGCTTTTTCCCCGGCGTCATCCTGTACATGAACTACTGGTTCCCGGCGCGCCGCCAGAGCGTGGCGATGTCGGGCTTCCTGGTGGCGATCCCGCTGAGCCTGACGCTGGGCAGCGTGGTGTCGGGCTGGCTGATGGAGCAGACGCACGGCCTGTCGGGCATGAGCGGCTGGCAATGGATGCTGCTGCTCGAAGGGCTGCCGTCGATCGTGGTGGCGTTCATCGTGCTGGCCTGCCTCGGCGACGGCCCGCAGTCGGCGAAATGGTTGTCCGCCGACGAAAAGGCGGTGCTGTCGCGCAACCTCGAATCCGAAGCCGCGCACAAGTCGCACAGCATCGGCGCCGCGCTGCGCAGCCCGCGCGTCTGGCTGCTCACCTTCATCCTGCTGACCTTCAATACCGGCTTCTACGGGCTGGCCTTCTGGCTGCCGTCGATCATTCGCGCGTCGGGGGTGCACAGCCCGCTGCACATCGGTGTACTGACGGCCATTCCGTACCTGACGGCGATCTTCGCGATGGTGTGGAACGCGTCGCACTCGCGCAAGACCGGCGAACGCCGCCTGCATGCGGCGATTCCCGCGCTGATCGGCGGCGTCTTTCTGATCCTGAGCGCGGCGTTTGCCCACAACGTGGCGCTGTCGATCGTATTCCTGACCATCGCCACGTGCGGCATCCTCGCGCTGATGCCGATCTACTGGACCTTTCCGGGGCAGATCCTGTCCGGCACGGCCGCGGCGGCCGGCATCGCGCTGATCAACTCGGTGGGGAACCTGTCCGGCTTCACGGGCTCGATGATCACCGGCGTCGCGAAGCAGATGACCGGCGACATCAACAACGGGACCTATGCGCTGGGCGCCTGCCTGCTGATCAGTTGCGTGCTGATCGCGTCGATTCCGCGCGACATCCTGCGGCCGCCGGCGGGGCGGTAGGGCGTTCGCCCGGCGTCAGGTCCGACCGGGGCCGGGGCATCGCGCCGCCCCGGCGCCGGATGGATCGCGTCACGTGGAGTGATCTCGCGTGAGTGTGCTCGACCATCACGGACGGACTTCCGGACACCTCCAACCGGCGACGCGCTGCGCGCGATTCCGCTTTCTCGTGAGCAGCCGTCAGGCGCCGTCCAGTGCGAAGCGCACCTTGTCCCCGAGCGTGCGCAACCGCTCGACCGGTTCGTTCGCGAACACGAAACGGATATACGCGTCGCCGTGGGCAACGCCCCATCCGGCCATGGCGGTCGCGCATACGCCGTGGCGCAGCAATCGCTCCGACATCTGCGACCCGGTCAGGCCGAAATCGGACACGCGCAGCAGCATCGACCAGCCGCCCGCCGGCATGCCGAACGGGAGCCCCGACAGTTGGGCGGCGACCGTATCCCGCCGCCTCTCGAGTTCGCTCACGTAGCCAGGCAGATCGGATGCGGAATGGTCGAGCGCGACCGCCGCGGCCTCCTGCGCAATGCCGACCGGCACCACGACATTGGCGAGCGACACGGCCACGAGATCCGGAATCAGCCATTGCGGCGCGACGATCCAGCCGACCCGCCAGCCGATCATGCGCAGCTCTTTCGACGCCGCGCCGACCGTGACCGTACGCTCCGCCATGCCGGGCAGGCCGGCGGGATGGATGACCGTGCGTCCATCGAAGAGCAGCCGTTCCATCGCGCTGTCGAGGATCAGCAGCAGATCGTTCTGCACGCACAGGCTCGCGATCAGTTGCCAGTCGGACGCATCGAAGAAGCCGCCCGAAGGCATCGACGGAGACATCAGCAGCATGGCCCGCGTCTGCGGACCGATCGCTGCCCGCAGCGCGGCCTGGTCCAGCTTCCATTCGCCGCCCGGCGTGAAGACGAACGGTACTTGCCGGGGTACGCCGCCCGCAAGGCGGACGCGGTTCAGCAGACCTGCGTAGGTCGGATCGGTGACGATGACTTCGTCGCCGGTCTCGACGGTGGCGAGCAGCGTGTTCAGAATGCCGGAGAGTCCGCCCGCCGACACCACCACCTGGTCGGCCGTGAAGCGCTGCCCCGACAGCGCCGACACGTGGGCGGCAGCGCTCGCGCGTAGCCGATCCTGACCGACGAATGGCAAATAGGAGTTGGCCGAGTCTCGCTGGATGGCCTCTCGGGTGACGGCGAGCGCCTCCGAGGTGGGCGGGATGTCGGTATCGAGATTTTCGAGTCGCAAAAGGTCGACGTCGGCATGATCGGCGATCGAACCCATGCGATCGACGCCGATGCCGGCGATGTGCTGCAGGCGCACAGGACGGTGGTGGCGCATCGGAGCCTCCGGTTTTGTTACAATTTAATAGATAATATATGCATGGTGGTCGGGATGAACTTTGAAGTCAAGGACGATCGCTCGCTGGCCGATCGGATCGCCGTCGCATTGGCGGACCGCATCATCTCCGGCGTCATCGCGCCGGGAGAGTGGCTGCGTCAGGACCACATCGCGGCGGAGTTCGGCGCGAGCCATGTGCCGGTACGCGAGGCGTTCCGACGGCTGGAAGCGCAGGGGCTGGCCGTGGTGGAGCCGCGACGCGGCGTGCGGGCGGCGCCGCTCGAGCCGGCGGACGTGCTCGAAATGGCCAAGATGCGCGCTGCTTTCGAGGCGCTGGCGCTGCGCGAGGCAATGCCCGCGCTCGACGCACGTGCGCTGGAGGAACTCGATGCGATCCTCGATCAGGAGTCGGCGGCGCACGGCATAGCCGTGCTCGGCACGCTGAACCTGGGGTTTCATCGCGCATTGACCGCGCGGTGCGGGATGCCGCGGCTCATCGACGCAATCGGCGACATGCATCGGGCCAGCTCACGGCATCTGTACGCGACGTGGCAGCAACTTGACTGGCAGGATCGCTCGAACGACGAGCATCGAAACATCGTTCGCGCGATACGCGAAGGTGATGTGGATGCAGCGTGCGCGGCTTTGTCCGCGCACATTCTGGCGGCGGGGGATGCGCTGGCGCAGGCGTTGCGGAGGCGGTAAGGACACGGGTCAAACCGGCGTCGACGACCGGTCCGAAAAGCCGGTTCCGGGAATGGCTGGCGTCTTCTCCGGGCGACCTCAGCCAAACGCGTCGGAAGGCATTCGTTGACTGCAAGCACGGCGATGGCGACCCGCAGTGCGACATCTTCACTCTGACCGACGACTCACGACACGCTGCGCCGCATCCCCCGCACCTGCAGCCAAATGGCGGATATCAGGAAATAAAGCGCACCGACTCCCGCGTAGCCCGCGATCTTGACGATCGCGGGTGGCATCGGCGCATGGTTTTGGACAATGAAGAATAGCCCGGCCAACGCCGATTGCGCTCCGCTCAGGATCATCACCCACTGTGCGCCGGCATGCTTCCAGCGCCGCACGGCGGTGCCGAGCTGCAGCGCGCCGGAGACCATCGCCCAGACGCCGAACACCGCAAGTACCGCGGACAGGCCCGCATTCAACGCCGGAAATACGGCCAGTGTCGTGACGGCGCTGATCGCGACGTTGACCGCCTGCGTGCGGTTTGCCGCCATCCCGCCGCTGCGGGACAGGTCGACGAAATTGGCGAGCGCATCCCAGGCCGGATAAACGACCAGCAGCACCGCCGCGCCGGCTGCGCTGTGCCGGCCGACGGAAAACGCCAGCGCGACCCAGATCAGCGAGAACACCGCGCGGGAAAAGTAGTACCGTTTCAGCCAGTGTTCGTCGGCAGGGGGACGGAATTCGGGGTAGCGGCCAATCATTTGCATTCCTTCGTATATTGAATCGTCGTTCCGGCCGGCATGCAGGGCGTCCGCCATGCGGATTCGGATGCGGCGCCGACCGGATCTCCAGTGCGCCGAGTATCGCAATCGCCGGGGCCGGCCGCCATCGGTCAGATGTCCGATGGCCCATTCCACCGGCGGCAGGCTCTGGTCCAGGCGAACATCGCATCGGGGCGGCCCGCGGCGCGGCGCCGACGCGCATGCTCGTGCATGCCGCGACGCCGTCGCGTATGATCGTTTTCCCGCTCCCGCGAATGTCTCCACCGCCCGATGTCCGACGCCGAAGCCCGTCACGCCCCGCTGCGCATCGTCGACGCCGTACGCGCGCTGGCCTTCATCGGCGATCTCAGCATGGGCCAGCCGACCGACCATTCGCCACGCACGAGTTGGTTGGCGGCGCAGCTCGCGCACGCGGCGCGATTCGATGCAGCGGTGTGCGATACGGCCCGCGAGGTGGCGCTGTTGCGCTGGTCGGGCTGCACCGCGAATGCGGCGGGTTTCGCGCAGGTATTCGGCGACGACGTCGCGATCCGCGCCGCGATGCTCGAGAGCCGGCCCGGCATGGCCGAAGCGATCGGCGGCGCGGGCGTCGCGATGATCCCGCTCGCGCAGATTCATTGCGAAGTGTCGGGCGAGGTCGCGCGAATACTCGGTCTGTCCAACGCGACGGAAACCGCGCTGCGGCACATTTTCGAAAGCTGGGACGGCAACGGGCTGCCCGCGCGGCTCGCGCGGGAACAGGTGCCGGCCGCCGTATCGATCGTCGCGCTTGCGGGCGACCTCGACGTGTTCAGCCGCACCTACGGCATCGAACGGGCGCTCCAATTGATCGGCCAACGCGCGGGGGCGCGCTATCCGGCCGTGCTCGTCGAGACGGCCGAGCGTGACGCACCGCGCTGGCTGGCGGCGCTCGAGCACATGGCGCCCGCCGAGCTGGACGCCGCATTGGCCACGCCGGACATGCAGGGCGCGACGTCCGCCGAATTGATCGCGGACGTCATCGATCTGAAACTGCCGTGGATGACGGGTTTTTCGCGTTCGGTCGCCGCGACGGCGGCCGCGTGTTACGGCCGTCTCTCGCCGGACGAGGCCGCGCGCGAACGCGTGTACCGCGCCGGCCTGATTCACGGCATCGGCCGGGCCGCGGTACCGAACGACGTGTGGAACTTGCCGACGCGGCTGCCCGCGAGCGCCTGGGAAAAGGTGCGACTCGTGCCTTACTGGACCGAGCGCGCCGGCAGGCAGACCGGCGCGCTCGGCGAAGCCGCGGTGCTTGCGTCGTATGCCTACGAACGGCAGGACGGCTCGGGTTATTTTCGCGGCGCGCGCGATGCGGCGCTGACGCTGGAAGCGCGCGTGCTCGCGGCGTCGCTGGCGTGGGTCGCGTTGCGCTCGGCGCGTCCGTGGCGCGCGGCGCTGAGCGATGCGGCCGCCGCCGACCAGTTGCAGGAAGAAGCGGCCTGCGGCCGGCTATGCGGCGACGTGGTGGCCGCGCTCGTGACGGGCGGAGCGCCTGTGCCCCGGCGCATCGCGCCGCACGCGTCGGACGCTGGACCGCGCCTGTCCGCGCGGGAAATCGACGTCCTGCGGGCGATCTCCCGCGGCGCGAGCAACAAGCAGGTCGCGCAGGCGCTCGCGATGAGTCCGAGCACGGTGCGCACCCACGTCGAGAAGGCGTTCCGCAAGCTCGAATGTTCGACACGCGCCGCGGCGACCCTCAAGGCGTCGGCGCTGGGGCTGCTCTGACGCCATCCACGACGCGGATTCGCTTGCGTGTGCGCGCGGATGCGCGAGAACACGTGCGTGATGTGCCGATCGGGTTCGATATCGGTGAGCGCATCGATATCGGCCATGACATCTGCCGTCTTCGCGGCAGCGAACGCGGCGTCCAGCGCCGCCCTGTTCGAACGCGGCGTCCAGCGCCGCCCTGTTTACAGGCGACGACGGGCGATTACGGCCGTTTGCGTTCAGGGCCGAAGCCCGGACGGACGACGGCGCGCATCGACGGGTGCGCGGCGGGTGCGCGGGCGAGCGAGATGCCCAGCGCGGCGCCGATGGCGAGGAACAGCGAGATCGACAGGAGTGCGACGATGAACGCGTGCGCGATGGCCGCCGGGTCCTGGCGCGTGCCGAGCGTCGTATAGAAAATGCCGCCGATGATCGCCACGCTGAGCGACGTGCTGACCTGCAGCGTCGAGCTGGCGATGCCGGCGATCATGCCGGACAGCGCCGGTGCGACGCGCCCCGTCACCATGCGCATCAGCGTCGGCAGCGCGAGCCCTTGTCCGAACCCGATGACGAAGAGCGCGGCGGCGAGCGGCACGGCAGCGAGCGGCATCCCGACCGGCGTGGCATCGATCAACCCCGCGAGGCCGACGAGCCCGACGATCTCCAGCCCCATGCCGAACGGATTGACGTAAGCGCCGATGACACGTGTGCAGAACGGCGTCGACAACGGGCCGAGCAGGAACCCGACGCCGAACGGCAAGAACACGAGGCCCGCGCTCAGCGCGTCGACGTGCAACGCATTCTGCAGATACACCGAGAACAGCAGGAAGAACGCGCCGATCGAGTACAGCAGCAGCGCGATCAGCAACGCGCGGCCCAGCCCCGGTGCGCGCAGCGCGGCCGGATCGAGCAGCGGTGCGCCGCCGCGGCGGCCGAGCCGGCGCTCGTAGCGCCAGAAGAACGCGGCGAGGGCGGGCACCGCGAACAGCGACCCCCATGCCCATACCGGCCAGCCTGCTTCGCGCCCCTCGATCAGCGGCACGATCAGCGCGCCCAGCGTCAGCATCGACAGCGCGGTGCCGCCGAGGTCGAGCTTGCGCGCATGCTGCGCCCGCGTTTCCTTCAACAGCGGAATCCCGAACAGGACGACCAGCATCGCCAGCGGCAGGTTGACGAGGAAGATCGTGCGCCAGCCCAGGTTCAACAGATTCAACGAGATCAGGATCCCGCCGAGCGCCTGCCCGACCACGGCCGCGAGGCCGAATACCGCGCCGTACAAGCTGAGCGCGAGCGGCTTTTCCGATTCCGGAAAGATCGCCTGGATCGACGCGAGCGCCTGCGGCGCCATGATCGCGGCCGTCACGCCCTGCAACGCGCGGCCGACGATGAGCGTCCACGGCGAACTCGCGAGGCCGCACAGCGTCGAGGCGATCGCAAAGCCGATCAACCCGAGGAAAAACACGCGGCCGCGGCCGAACAGGTCGCCCAATCGCCCGCCGGTGATCAGCGTCACCGCGTACAGGCCCGCATACGATGAAATGACGAGTTGCTCGGCCGACGACGAGGCGCCCAGTTCCGCGCGGATCGACGGCAGCGCGACATTGACGATGAAGAAATCCAGCGGCGGCAGGAACGCGCCGACGAGCAGGACCGAAAACATCGCCCAGCGACGCGGGTCGGGTGAAACAGGGTCATTCCGTGACATGGGCGGCTCTCCGTATGGAACCAATCGGTTCCAAATAGGGTAAAAAAATATCAGTCGAGAATGCGCATCGTGCGGTCGACCAGTGCGAGCATGTCGGGCTCGGACATACCGGTTTTGCCCAGCACGCGCATGCCCTCGATCTGGCAGACGAGCAAACGCGCCAGCACCTGTTCGTCCTGCTCGGGGATCTCGCCGCTCGCCTGGCCGCGGACGATCGCACCGGCATAGAGCTGCTGCAGCCGCCGGAACATGCGCCCGGTGCGTTCCGCGACATCCGCGTCGCGCGCGGCCAGTTCGGTGGTCATCGCGACCGCGAGACATCCGCGCCGGCCCGCGTCGCCAACGGACAGGCGCGCATAACGCAGCAGCGAATCGCGAATCGCATCCTTCACGGCACCGGGTTGCGACAGGATGTCGGCGGTCGCCTTGAGCCCGTCGGCCATGTACAGGTCGAGCGCCGCCAGCAGCAGCGCCTTCTTGTCGCCGAACGCCTTGTAGAGACTGCCGCGCGACAAGCCGGTGCCGGCGATCAGGTCGGGCAGGGACGCGCCTTCATAGCCGCGATCCCAGAAAACGTCCATCGCGTCGCGCGCGGCATCGCTCAGTTCGAATTCGCGGGGACGGCCCACGCCAGCCGGATTTGCCATTGATCGGTTTCGCCATCGATGCGGTGCCAAAGTTGGATGCATTGTATGGACCGATCGGTTCCGATGTCAATGCGCGTGACTGGACCGGACACGGCGACGGCCGTCCTTGCGGACGGCGCGGGTTCATCCGCTCAGTCGAGCCCGCCCTGGCACAGGTACTTGATGGACAGGTAATCGTCGAGGCCGTAGCGCGAGCCTTCGCGGCCGTAGCCCGATTCCTTCACGCCGCCGAACGGCGCGGCCTCGCTCGCGAGCGCGCCTTCGTTGATGCCGACGATGCCCGTTTCGAGCCGCGCCGACACGCGCGCGATGCGCCGCACGTCCTGCGTGTAGAAATAGGCGGCGAGCCCGAACGGCGTGTCGTTCGCGGCGGCGACCGCTTCGTCCTCGGATGCGAAGCGAAACAGCGCGGCGATCGGGCCGAAGGTTTCCTCGCAGGTAAGCTGCATGTCGGCGGTCGCGTCGACGAGCACCGTCGGCGCGTAATAGTTCGCACCGAGCTCGGTCAGGCGCTTGCCGCCCGTGAGCACGCGCGCGCCGCGTTCGATCGCATCGCCGACGTGGCGTGCGATCTTGTCGACCGCCCGCGCGTTGATCATCGGGCCGATCTGCGCGGCCGGGTCGGTCGCCGGTGCGACCTTCAGCGCGGCGACGCGCGCGGCGAGCTTCGAGGCGAACGCGTCGTAAACACCGGCCTGCACGTACACGCGATTCGGCGACACGCAGGTCTGCCCGCCGTTGCGGAACTTGGCGGCCATCAGCCCGTCGACCGCGGCATCGAGCTCGGCGTCGTCGAACACGATGAACGGCGCATTGCCGCCGAGCTCCAGCGACAATTTCTTCAACGTCGCCGCCGATTCGCGCGCGAGCAGCTTGCCGACCGGCGTCGAGCCGGTGAACGTGATCTTGCGCACGCGGCCGTCGGCGAGCCAGTCGGCGGCCGCGTCGACGCCGCGCTCGCGCGACGCGGCGATCAGGTTCAGCACGCCGGCCGGCACGCCGGCTTCCTGCGCGAGCAACGCGAGCGCGAGCGCGGTCAGCGGCGTGTCCTCCGCCGGCTTCGCGACCACCGTGCAGCCGGCCGCGAGGGCCGGCGCGATCTTGCGCGCGATCATCGCGAGCGGGAAATTCCACGGCGTGATCGCGGCGACGATGCCGATCGGCTCCTTCACCGCGCTCAAGCGCTTGCCGCGCTGCTGCTGCGGGATCAGGTCGCCGTACGTGCGCGTCGCTTCCTCCGCGAACCACAGCACGTACGACGCACCGTACGCGACTTCGCCACGCGCCTCGGCCAGCGGCTTGCCCTGTTCGCGCGACATCAGCTTCGCGAGATCGTCGGTGTGCGCGACGATCGCCGCATGCCAGGCACGCAGGATCGCGGCGCGTTCGCGCGCGGGCGTCGCACGCCACGCGGGCAGTGCGCGGGCTGCCGCGTCGGTCGCCGCGCGTGCGTCGGCGGCGCCGCTGTCGGGTACGTGGGCAACGGTTTCGAGCGTGGCGGGATCGATGACGGCGAAGCGGCGGCCGTCGAGCGCATCGCGCCAGTTGCCGTCGATCAGGTTGGCGGTGCGAACGAGTTCGGTGCGGGACAGCGTAAGCGGCATGACAGATCCTTGAATGAGGCGGTTCGGTGACGCTGGTTGAGCGGTGCGGGCGCGCGGCTACCCCGCGCGGACAGCGGGCTGCCGCGTTCGGGGGGGACGCACGCCGCGTGTCAGTGACGTTCGCCGAACAGCGATTCGAGCGGGTAGTGCCGTTTGACGAACGGCGACTTGATGATCACGTAACTGAAATACTTCTCGATGCCGATGTTCTGCTCGAGCAGCCCTTCGACGATCGTCTGGTAATGGCTCACGCTGCGCGTGATGAACTTCAGCAGATAGTCGTAGCCGCCGCTCGCGAGGTGGCATTCGACGATCTCGTCGACGGTGCGGATCGCCGCGACGAAGCGGTCGAAATCCTCGCGCCGATGATCGGCCAGCGTGACCTCGGTAAATACGACCTGCACGTCGCCGAGTTTCTCGAGCTGGATGTGCGCGCCGTAGCCGCCGATGTAGCCGGCCTTCTCGAGCCGCTTCACGCGGATCAGGCACGGACTGGGCGACAGCCCGACCGCATCGGCCAGCTCGACGTTGGTCATGCGGCCGCGCTTTTGCAACTGGGAGAGGATGCGCAGGTCGATGCGATCCAGCTTGCTGTCCGTCATGTTCACGTGAAAGAGCAAAAATGGAATGTCCGGTTACTTTAGAGACGAACGATGACTGCTACAAGCCCGGCTTTCCCTTGGCCCGTCAGGCCGGTTGCGCATGCGCGGCGTCGAGCGCGCGCTGCACGCCGGAATCCGCCAGCACGTCGTCGAGCGTCTTGCGCACGCGTTCGAACATCAGGTCGAACTCGCCGGCAGTGAAGCTCAGCGCCGGCGCAAAGCCGAGCACGCCGTCGCCGAACGCGCGGAACACCACGCCGTTCGCGTAGGCGGCGGCCGCGATCCGGTCCGGCACGTTCAGCGCCGGGTCGAAGCGCGTCTTGCGTGCCTTGTCGGCGACCAGTTCGAGCGCGCCGAGCAGGCCGACCGAGCGCGCGTCGCCAACGAGCGGATGCGCGCGCAGCGCGTCGAGTCCCGCGGCGAAGCGCGGCGCCAGCGCCTGGCCGTTCGCGAGCAGCCCGCCTTCGTGATAGAGCTTCAGCACTTCGAGGCCGATCGCCGCGCTCACCGGATGCGCGGAATACGTATAGCCGTGGCCGACCGCGGGCGAATCGGCGCGGTGGCCCGCGATCCCTTCGTAGATTTCGTCGGACATCAGCACCGCGCCCATCGGCGCATAGCCGGCGGTCAGCCCCTTCGCGACGGTCATCAGGTCCGGATCGACCTGTTCGGCCTCGCACGCGAACAGCGGGCCGGTGCGGCCGAAGCCGGTGATCACCTCGTCCGCGACGAACAGGATGCCGAGGCGCCGGCACGCGTCGCGCATCGCCTTCAGCCAGCCGGCCGGCGGCACGATCACGCCGCCGGAACCCTGCACCGGCTCGCAGAAGAACGCGGCGACATTGTCCGCGCCCAGTTCGGCGACCTTCGCTTCGAGCGCGGCGACCGACGCGGCGATCAGCGCCTGCGGATCGTCGCCGAGCGGATGGCGGTACGGGTAGGGCGACGGAATATGGTGCTGGTCCGCACGCGGCAGGTCGAAATGACGGTGAAACGCCGGCAGCGCGGTGAGGCCGGCGCCGATCGACGACGAGCCGTGATAACCGCGCTCCAGCGCGATCATCTGCTTTTTCGACGGACGGCCGGTCGCGTTGTAATAGTGCGTGATGAAGCGCACGGCGGAGTCGATCGCGTCCGAGCCGCCGAGCGTGAAGTACACGCGGTTCAGCGACGGCGGCGCGAGCGCGGCGAGCCGTTCGGCGAGCTCGATCGCCGGCTGCGAGCCGAAATGGAAATAGCCGGTCGCGTAGGGCAGCTTGGCCAGTTGGTCGGCGGCGGCTTTCACGATGCTGTCGCGGCCGTAGCCGACGTTGACGCACCACAGGCCCGAGAACGCGTCGAGCAGCGTATGGCCCGCGGCATCGCGCAGGAACACGCCGTCCGCGGATTCCAGCACGGTGACGCCGCGCGCCTCGTGCGCGCGGTAGTTGACGACGGGGTGGATCAGGTGTTGACGATCGGCTTCGATCAGCGCGGCTTGGTTCATGGGAAGGCGGGACTCTCGTCAGGTGTCAGCGGTGAGTTCATGCTAACGGGCAAGCCATCCGCATGCGTCTTCAATTTGCGGTCCGAAACGTATGCGCGCGGCGTTTGCACCGGGCGCTTCGGCATTTTCTGCTGCGCGCCCCGCAGGCCGGGCCCGCACGTCAGTAGCCGCGTGCGCGATCGACGACGCCGATCATCGGTTGTCCCGCGCGATGGCGCGCGAGATTCGCGAGCACCGCGTCGACCGCGGTGTCGGGTCGCGTCGCGCTGGCGATGTGCGGCGTGATGCGAATGCGCGGATGCGTCCAGAACGGATGGCCGGCCGGCAACGGTTCGGGGTCCGTCACGTCCAGGATCGCGCTGTCGAGCCGGCCGCTCGCGAGCGCCGCGAGCAGCGCGGGCGCATCGAGCTGCGGGCCGCGCCCGACCTGCACCAGCGACGCGCCGGCCGGCAGCGCGTCGAACACGCGCGCGCCGAGCAGGCCGCGCGTGCCGTCGGTGAGCGGCAGCAGGCAGATCAGGATGTCGGTACGGGCGAGGAACGCGTCGAGCGCGGCATCGCCTGCATGACAGTCGACGCCGTCGAGCGTGCGCGGCGTGCGGCTCCAGCCCGCGCACGGGAAACCGAAGCGCCGCAGCGTGTCGAGCACGGCCTGGCCGAGCGTGCCGAGCCCGAGCACGCCGATGCGTCGCGACGCGGCCGCGCGCACGGGGCGCTCGCGCCACACCTGATCGCGCTGCTGCGCCGCGTAGTCGAACAGGTCGCGATGGATCGTCAGCACGGCCTGCGTCACGTATTCGACCATTCCTTCGACGATACCCGGCTCGATCATCCGCACGACGGGGATGTGCGGCGGCACGCGCGACAGGTCGAACTGATCGATGCCGGCGCCGACCGAGAACACGACTTCGAGGTTCGGCAACAGCGCGACCGGATCGTCCGGCGGCTGCCATGCGGCGAGATAGCGGACGACGTCGGCGTCGCCGAGGTCCGGCCAGATCCGGAACGGCAGGTCGGGCGCGCGTTGCGCGAAGCGCGCCGCCCACTGCGCGCCGCGCACCGGATCGGCCTTGTAGAGAAAACTCATCGTGCGCCCCGCTCAGCCGAGCGCCTGGTTCACGATCGCGAACGCGCGCAGCGCCGGGTCGCGTGGCGGCGTCGTGCCGCGCGCCATCGCGACGACCGTATCGACGCGCGGCAACCCGAGCCCCTGCAGCCAGTCCGACAGCCCGCTGTCGCCCGGCACGTCGAGCCGCACGAACATGCCCTCGTGCAGCGCGAGCCAATGGCTGATCAGCGCTTGCGCGCGCAGCGCATCCGGCGCGATCACCGGGCCGATCACGTGGCCGCGGCCGAACCGGCGGAACAGCGCGAAACCGAGCAGCTCGCCGTCGCGGTCGAGCGCGATCCCGTTCGCGACGTCGAGCAGCGCATCGATCACCGCACCGCGTTCGTAGCCGGCCGCGCGCGACGCGAGCGCGGCGAGCCGCGGGCCGTCGTTGGTGCCGAGCGGGCGCAGGCGCTCGCCGGGCGGCAGCGAGATCAGCGGCGGCTGGAACGCGGCGCCCTGGTGCTGATCGATCGTATCGATGACGTCGAAGCCGAACTTCGCGTACAGCGGCTCGCCGGCCGGCGTCGCATGCAGAAACACGGTCCGCGTGCCGAAGCTGTCGACCACGCGGGTGAGCAGTTCGCGGCCGATGCCGCAGCCCTGTCGCTCGGGCGACACGATGACCATGCCGAGCGACGCGTGCGATTCGCCGAAGCGCCAGCCGAGCGCGGTGCCGACGATGCCGGTTTCGTCCTCGGCGACGAAGCCGCTGCCGAGCTGGAATACGAAGCGCCAGTCGTCGAGCCGGTGCGGCCACTTGACTGCTTCGGACAGTCGATGGGCGGCGGGCAGGTCGGCTTCGGTGAACGGGCGATAGATGAGCGTGCGGGAAGGATTGAGGTCGGACACGCCGGACTCCGGATGGGTGGAAATGACCTGTTCACTCTGCCAGCGCGGCGGCGGCACGGATAGGACGATTCGCCTGTTTTCCGGCGGCGGCCCGGCGCGCGGGATCGATGCCGATCCGCTCGGTCGGCACGAACGCATCCGCCCGTCGTGCCGATGCGTCACATGAACGCGATCCTTCCTGCCGCGAGCGTGCCGCTACGACGAAAGCGCGGTATCGCGGCCGTTCGCGGCGGGCTGCGGCGGCCGGGCGCCGCATATCGTGCTGCCCGCGCCGCGCAACACGCGACGATTCTGCGTTTCGGACGGCGCCAAACGACGCGCGCGGGGCTTTTTGCCCTGATTCAATTTCGTACAACCCAGCCCGTCCCCGGCCCGCGGGGGCTTCACACCGACAGGACGTCATCATGATCCAGTTTGAACCGAAGTACATCACCTTCGACTGTTACGGCACGCTGACCCATTTCCGGATGGCCGAGACGGCGCGCGAAATCTATGCGGACCGGTTGTCGCCGGCCGCGATGGAGGCATTCGTGCGCGCGTTCGCCGCCTATCGGCTCGACGAGGTGCTCGGTGCGTGGAAGCCGTATCGCGACGTCGTCGTCAACGCGATCCGCCGCACCTGCGCGCGGGTCGGCGTGACGTTCGACGAAGCCGAGGCCGAGCTGTTCTATCGTGCGGTGCCGACCTGGGGCCCGCATCCGGACGTGCCGGCCGGGCTGTCACGGCTGGCGACGAAGTACAAGCTCGTGATCCTGTCGAACGCGATGGACGAGCAGATCATGAGCAACGTCGACAAGCTCGGCGCACCGTTCCACGCGGTGTTCACCGCGCAGCAGGCGCAATCGTACAAGCCGCGGATGCAGGGCTTCGAATACATGTTCGACAAGCTCGGCTGCAAGCCCGAGGACGTGCTGCACGTGTCGTCGAGCCTGCGCTACGACCTGATGACGGCCGAGGATCTGGGAATCAGGCACAAGGCCTTCGTGAATCGCGGCCACGAGCCGGGCACGCCGTTCTACAACTATTACGAAGTGTCGGACATCGGCCAGCTCGCGACGCAGCTCGGGCTGTAAGCGACGCGTTTCCCCGGTGCGGTGCCGCGCACGCCGGGTGCCGCCCGTCGCGATCCCGGGAGAAACACGCGCAATGCGGCAGGCGGCCGGCGGCGCCACGTCGCGCAAGCCTGCACGCATTCGCGTCGCGCCTGCGGGATCAACGCGTGGATGCCGGCGAACAATCCTCTGAACTTTCACGTGCGCGCCGGCATGCGGCCGGCACCCGCCGACGGTCCCCGGCGCACGCAGCAAATCATGCTGCGCAGGCTACCCAAAACGGTCGATTCGTATCGTGAGGGCGGCCCGAATCGGGACAACCGGCATTTTGGCGATGCTTAAATGAATTGCATGTGCACGGCGTCGCGCCCGCCACCAGCAAGCGGGCGCGGCGGGATCGAACAACCACGCTGGACCCTATGACCCACTTTACACAGTCAGGAGCAGTTCGGATGAGCGACGATATCGACAATGGCGGCAAGGGCGGCTTCACGCGCCGCGACATGATGCGGGTCATGGCGGCGAGCGGCATGATGGCCGTCGGCGGCGGCGGATTGCTGACGAGCGCGCAGTCGGCATTCGCCGCGCCCGCGCCGAAGCGCGGCGGCAAGATCCGGGTCGCGAACGAATCCAGCTCGACCGCCGATACGCTCGACCCGGCCAAGGGCTCGACGGGCGCGGACTACATCCGCTTCTTCATGTTCTACAGCGGCCTCACGCAGCTCGACGGGAGCCTCACGCCGCAGATGAATCTCGCCGAGTCGCTGCACACGACCGATGCGAAGACCTGGATCATCAAGCTGCGCAAGGGTGTCACGTTCCACGACGGCAAACCCGTTGGCCCGGCCGACGTGGTGTTCTCGCTGATGCGCCACAAGAACGCGGCCACCGCGTCGAAGGTCAAGCCGCTCGCCGACCAGTTCGCGGACGCGAAGGCGAGCGGCCCGGACGAGGTCACGCTCACGCTCGCCAGCGCGAACGCCGATCTGCCGGTCATCCTCGCGACGCCGCAACTCGTGATCGTCAAGGACGGCACGACCGATTTCGCGACCGGCATCGGCTGCGGCCCGTACAAGCTCAAGTCGTTCAAGCCGGGCGTGTCGACCGTCGGCGTGCGCAACGACAGCTACTTCAAGCCGGGCATGCCGTATCTCGACGAGATCGAACTGATCGGCATCAGCGACAGCGCCGCGCGCCTGAACGCGCTGCTGTCGGGCGACGTGCACCTGATCAACGCGATCGACCCGCGCTCGACGCAACGGGTCGCGTCGACGCCCGGCTATGCGCTGAAGGAAACCAAGTCGGGGCTCTATACCGACCTGATCATGCGCAGCGAAAGCCCGATCACCGCGAATCCCGATTTCGTCGAGGGGATGAAGTACCTGTTCGATCGCGAACAGATCCGCTCGGCGGTATTTCGCGGCTATGCGGTGATCGGCAACGACCAGCCGATCCCGCCGGGGCATCGCTACTTCAACGCGTCGCTGCCGCAGCGGCCGCACGATCCGGACAAGGCGAAATTCCTGTTCCAGAAGGCCGGCGCGCTCGGCACGGCGCTGCCGCCGATCTATGCGACGTCCGATGCGAACGGGTCGATCGAAATGGCCGTGCTGCTGCAGCAGGCCGGCCAGAAGATCGGGCTGAACCTGCAGGTCAACCGCGTGTCGCCCGACGGCTACTGGTCGAACCACTGGATGAAGCATCCGCTCGGTTTCGGCAACATCAACCCGCGCTCGAGCGCCGACGTGCTGTTCACGCAGTTCTTCAAGTCGGACGCCGCGTGGAACGAGTCGGGCTGGAAGAACGCGAAGTTCGATCAGCTGCTGCTCGCCGCGCGCTCGGAGACCGACGATGCGAAGCGCAAGCAGATGTACGGCGAGATGCAGACGCTCGTCGCGCAGCAGGGCCGGGTCGGCATTCCGGCGTTCATCAGCTTCCTCGACGGCTACGACAAGCGGCTCGCGGGCCTCGGGTCGATCCCGACCGGCGGGATGATGGGCTTCATGTTCGCCGAGTACGTGTGGTGGAACGCCTGACGTCGATACGTGACGCCGCCGCGCGGCCGCAGCGGGCCACCGCCCCGGTCGCGCGGGATCTTTCCCGGAGTGCCGTTTCATGAATCGAATCCTGCTTGGGCTGATCGGCCGACGCATCGCGGTCACCGCGCTGACGCTGCTGATCGTGTCCGCGATCATCTTCACGATCACGAACCTGCTGCCGGGCGACGCCGCGCAGGCCGCGCTGGGTCAGTCGGCGACGCCGGAGACGGTCGCCGCGCTGCGTCAGCAGTTCGGGCTCGACATGCCGGCGCACGTGCGTTACGTGCACTGGCTCGGCGGGCTGCTGCACGGCGATTTCGGCCGTTCGCTGTCCGGCGACATGCCGGTGTCGGAGCTGATCGGCGGGCGCCTGCCGAAGTCGCTCGCGCTCGCGGCGATCACGACCGCCGTGTCGGTGCCGATCGCGCTGCTGCTCGGCATCCTCGCCGCGGTCAAACGCGAGTCGGTGGTCGATCGCGTGATCAGCCTCGGCACGCTGTCGCTCGTCGCGACGCCGGAGTTCCTGATCGCGACGGTCGCCGTGCTCGTGTTCGCGGTGAAGCTGCGCTGGTTGTCCGCGCTGTCGTACAGCGGCCCGATCGACAGCCTGCACGATTTCCTGCGGGCGTATGCGATGCCGGTGCTGACGCTGTGCGCGGTCGTGATCGCGCAGATGGCGCGGATGACGCGCGCCGCGGTGATCGAGCAGCTGAGCGCGTCGTACGTCGAGATGGCGATGCTCAAGGGCGCGAGCCCCGCGCGCGTCGTGCTGCGCCACGCGCTGCCGAACGCGATCGGTCCGATCGCCAACGCGATCGCGCTGAGCCTGTCGTATCTGCTCGGCGGCGTGATCGTCGTCGAGACGATCTTCAACTATCCGGGCCTCGCGAGCCTGATGGTCGATGCCGTCGGCAACCGCGATTTCCCGTTGGTCCAGGCATGCACGCTGATTTTCTGCGTCGCGTACCTGATGCTCGTGCTGTTCGCCGATCTGTGCTCGATCGTGTCGAACCCGCGACTGCGGACCTGAGTGTCCCGTTTTTCTTCCGAGATGCCGCCCATGCACCCGACCGAACCCGTTCATCGCAGCAGCGCGCTGCCGCCGTCAGGCGACCCGCGCGCGCCGTGGGGAGGCGCGACGCCGCCCGCCGCGCCGTCCCCCGACCAGCCCCGCAAGCGCCGCGGCGCACGCATCAGACTGACGACCGGCGGCCGCGTCGGCCTGTCGATGGTCGGCCTGATGCTGTTCATCGCGGTGTTCGCGCCGCTGCTCGCGCCGCACGACGTCGGCGCGATCGTCACGCCGGATGTATTCGCGCCGTTCGGTGCGAAGCTGCCGTTCGGTTCCGACTTCCTCGGCCGCGACATGCTGAGCCGCATCCTGTACGGCACGCGGCTGACCGTGCTGCTCGCGCTGGCCGCGGTGCTGCTCGCCGCGCTGACCGGCACGACGCTCGGGCTGCTCGCGACCGTGTCGGGCCGCGCGGTCGACGAGACGATGAGCCGGCTGCTCGACGCGCTCACGTCGATTCCGTCGAAGATGTTCGCGCTGATGTTCGTCGCCGCGTTCGGTTCGTCGCTGCCGCTGCTGGTGCTCACCGCCGCGGTCAGCTACATGCCGGGCTCGTACCGGATCGCGCGCGCGCTGGCCGTCAACATCAGCACGCTCGAATTCGTGCAGGTGGCAAAGGCGCGCGGCGAGAGCGCGCTGTACATCGCGTGCGTCGAGATGCTGCCGAACATGATCCACCCGATGCTGGCGGATACCGGGCTGCGCTTCACGTTCGTCGTGCTGCTGCTGAGCGGCCTCAGCTTTCTCGGCCTCGGCGTGCAGCCGCCGTATGCGGACCTCGGCTCGCTCGTGCGCGAGAACATCGCGAGCCTCGGCGACGGCTCGGCCGTCGCGATCATGCCCGCGGTCGCGATCGCGATCCTGACGGTGGGCGTCAACCTGTTGATCGACGGTCTGCCGCATCGCGGCCGCCGCAAGGGCGCGGCCGGCGCCGCCGGAGGACACTGATGCGACACGAATCGAACCCGCTCGTCGAGGTGCGCGGGCTGCGCGTGGTCGGCGGCCGGCCGGGCGGCGAGGAAACGACGATCGTCCACGGCGTCGACTTCGACATCGGACGCGGCGAGGTGCTCGCGCTGATCGGCGAATCGGGCTCCGGCAAGACGACGATCGCGTTGTCGCTGATGGGCCATGCGCGCGCCGGCTGCCGGATCGCCGGCGGCTCGGTGAAGCTCGACGGCTCCGACGTGTGCACGCTTTCCGCCGCGGAGGTGACCGCGCTGCGCGGCCGCAAGGTCGCGTATATCGCGCAGAGCGCCGCCGCCGCGTTCAATCCGTCGCGCACGATTCTCGACCAGGTGATCGAGAGCGCACTGATCCACAAGACGATGACGAAGCGCGACGCGCAGGCGAAGGCGATCGAGCTGTTTCGCGCGCTCGCGCTGCCGGAGCCGGAGACGATCGGCAAGCGCTATCCGCACCAGGTCTCGGGCGGGCAGTTGCAGCGGCTGATGGCCGCGATGGCGCTGATCACCGATCCGGAACTGGTGATCCTCGACGAGCCGACCACCGCGCTCGACGTGACCACGCAGATCGACGTGCTGCAGGCGTTCAAGCGCGTGATCCGGCGCTACGGGATGAGCGCGGTGTACGTGTCGCACGACCTGGCCGTGGTCGCGCAGATGGCCGACCGGATCGTCGTGCTGAGCGACGGCGTGATCCGCGAGGCGGGTGCGACCGAACAGATCCTGCATGCGCCGACGCATCCGTACACGCAGAGCCTGATCGCGGCGGTCACGCCGAACGATGCCGAACGTGGCGGGGAAGTGCGACGACCGGCCGCGCCGGCGCCGCTGCTCGACGTGCGCGGCGCGATCGCCGGTTACGGCGGCCGCGCGGCGAACGGCTGGCCCGCGAAGGTGATCCTGCATGAAGTCGACCTGCGCATCGGGCGCGGGCAGACCGTCGGCGTGATCGGCGAATCCGGTTCCGGCAAGACGACGCTCGCGAAGGTGATCGCGGGCCTCGTGCCGGCGACCGGCGGCGAGATCCTGCTCGACGGCGTGCCGCTCGCGCGCGATATCGGCAAGCGCACGAAGGAGCAGCATCGCCGCGTGCAGATCGTGTTCCAGAACGCCGATACCGCGCTCAATCCGGTGCATACCGTCGAGCGCACGCTCGCGCGGCCGCTCGCGTTCTATCACGGGATCAAGGGCGCGCGTGCGCGGCAGCGCGTCGCGGAACTGCTCGAACTCGTGCGGCTGCCGCCGGCGGTGGCCGCGCGGCGTACCGGCGAATTGTCCGGCGGGCAGAAGCAGCGCGTGAATCTCGCGCGGGCGCTCGCCGCCGAACCCGACCTGATCCTGTGCGACGAGGTCACGTCGGCGCTCGACACCGTGGTCGGCGCCGCGATCATCGAACTGCTGCGCGACCTGCAGGCGAAGCTCGGCGTGTCGTACGTGTTCATCACGCACGACATCGCGAAGGTGCGCGCGATCAGCGACGACATCGTCGTGCTGTATGCGGGCCGGCGCGTGGAGACGGGCAGTCGCGACGCGCTGTGCGCGCCGCCTTATCACCCGTATTCGCATCTGCTGGTGTCGTCCGCGCCGGAGTTGCGCGCGGGCTGGCTCGACGATGCGGCCGAGCGCTGCCATCGTCCGCTGGTGCCGATCGGCGAGCGCGAGCACGAGGCCGAGCTGTGTCCGTTCCTGTCGCGCTGCGCGATGCGCGTGGACGGCGTGTGCAACCGCACGGCCCCGTCGCTGCGCACGCTCGGGAACGGCGCGCAGGTGCTGTGCCATCGCAGCGAGGAGGATCTCGCGCGCTTCCAGGCGGAGCCGGCGCCCGCGGGTGTCACGCCGGTGCAGCTGTAGTCCGTGGCGCGCGAACCGTGCGTCGCGCGGCGCGGTGAACGGCCCGCCGCATAGTCTGCTGCGGCGGTCGCGCAAAACGGCGATTTGTACGCGTGCCGCGCGCGAATACGCGGCAACTGCGGTTTTTGACGGTGATTAAATGATTCGCATTGAACGGTCGCCGATCGTCGTTGCGGGAATGCTCGAGAAGAATCCGATGAAACTGGAATCGTACTGGCTGGATACCCGTCCCGCGTTTCGCGCGGGCAGCGTCGGGCCCGTCGAAGGGCGGGCCGACGTGGTCGTCATCGGTGGCGGTTTCACCGGCTTGTCGGCGGCGCTCGCGCTCGCGCAGCGCGGCGTCTCGGTGGTCGTGCTCGAAGCCGTGCAGGTCGCGAGCGAAGCGTCCGGCCGCAACGGCGGCCAGTGCAATACGGGCGTCGCGCAGGACTACGCGTCGCTGGCCGCGCGCATCGGCGCCGCGCAGGCGAAGCAGTTTTATCTCGCGTACGAAAGCGCGGTGAAGAGCGTCGAGACGATCGTGACCGAACAGGCGATCGACTGCGATTTCCGGCGAACGGGCAAGCTGAAGCTCGCCGCGAAACCGCAGCATTTCGCGGGGCTCGAAAAGACCTTCAATGCGTTGCGGCGCGACGTCGATCCGGACATCGAGCTGATCGAGCCGTCGCGGATCCGCGATGAAATCGCGTCCGACGGCTTTTACGGAGGGCTCCTGCAGCGCAACGGCGCGCAGATGCACATGGGCAAGTTCGGCGTCGGGCTCGCGCAAGCGGCCGTGCGGGCCGGCGCACGCGTGTACGAGCAAGCGGCCGTCACACGGCTCGACCGGCTGGACGGCGAGCGCCACCGGATCACCTGCACGCGCGGCACGATCGTCGCCGATCGCGTGCTGGTCGCGACCGGCGCGTCGCAGCACGGGCCGTTCGCATGGTTCCGGCGACGCATCGCGCCGGTCGGCAGCTTCATCGTCGTGACCGAGCCGCTGCCCGACGCGCAGTTGAACCGGCTGTTTCCGCAGCGCCGTGCGTACGTGACGTCGCGCCAGATCGGCAACTATTTTCGCGTGACGCCCGACAACCGGCTGCTGTTCGGCGGCCGCGCGCGTTTCGCGATGTCGAGCCCGCGCTCCGACGCGAAGAGCGGCGACATCCTGCGCGCCGGCATGGCCGGCTATTTCCCCGAGCTGGCCGGCGTGCGGCTCGACTATTGCTGGGGCGGGCTGGTCGACATCACCGCCGACCGGCTGCCGCGCGCGGGCCAGCACGACGGGCTCTATTACTCGATGGGCTACAGCGGGCACGGTGTGCAGATGTCGGTGCACATGGGCCGCGTGATGGCCGACGTGCTGTATGGCGCGGCCGCGTCGAACCCGTGGCGCGCACTCGACTGGCCGGCGATACCCGGCCATTTCGGGCACGCGTGGTTCCTGCCGCTCGTCGGCGCGTATTACCGGATGCAGGATTTCCTGCATTGAAGCGAGCGCCGGGAGAATTCGACATGACAGTGCAATTCGTGGGCTCGCCGCGTGTCGCGCGGCCCGTGTCGCCGGCGATCGGCGACGTGCTGCGCACGATCGACGCGGCGTTCGCGCAGCCGCTGAACCTCGACACGCTCGCGGCGGTGGCCGGGTTGAGCGTGTCGCGTTTCACCGCGCGCTTTCGCAGCGAAACCGGTCTGTCGCCGCACCGGTATCTGTGTCTCGTGCGGGTGCGGCGGGCACAGGACCTGTTGCGCGCGGGTCTCGCGCCGTCGATCGTCGCGACCGACGTCGGCTTCTTCGATCAGAGCCACCTGTGCCGGCATTTCCGGCGCGTGCTCGGGATCACGCCGCGCGACTACGTGGTCGCCCGAACGGCCGGCGCGCCGGTGCGAGCGCCATCGACGCGCGTGCGCGGCGAACGCCGCGAAGCGTCGTGTCACGCGGCATAGGCGCACGCATGGACGACATGCGCCGCCGAGGCGTTCCGGCAGGAGCGCCGGCGAGCGACGATTTCCGATATCGCGTGACGGCTTCGAACCAGGTCGCCACGCATTGCACAGGAGCAGAAATGACCGCAGTTTTCGTGTTGCACCGGGCCGACGGCGCACCGTCTTCCACCGCCTTCCGCCAGCAGGGGTTCGGCGCGAGCGATCCGTTCGCGGCGCATCGCGAGATTGCGTGGGAAGGCCCCGACGCGATGGCCGCCGGGCGCATCGCCTTCGTGGGCGCGCTGGACGTGGCGAGCTTTCCGCACGTCGAAACCCTCGTCGTCGTCGAAGGCGAACTGACGCTCGAAGCGGCCGGCGCCGCGCCGCTGGTGCTCGGTCCGCGACAGGGTGCCGTCATCGGCTGCGGCACCGCGCTGCGCATCGCCGCGCAAGCGCCCGTGCGGCTGACGTTCTGCGCGGCGGCGTGCGAGACACCGACGAAGCAAGGTCTCTTCGCGCTGTACGCCGACGCGGACTTCAAGCCGTCCGCGACGCTGCCGGTCGAGGTGCTGCTCGGCCCCGCGCCGCAATGCCGCAGCGACAACGTGTTCACCGACGACGGCGCCGGATACTGCGCGGGCACGTGGGATTCGACGCCGTATCACCGGATCGTCCGGCCGCATCGCGCCAACGAGTTCATGTTCCTGCTGGACGGCGGCGTACGGTTCGCCGCGCCCGACGGCAGCGTGCTGGCACTCGGCGCCGGCGATGCGCTGTTCGTGCCGCGCGGCGCGTCGATCGGCTGGGAAAGCAGCGAACGCGTCGCGAAGTTCTACGTGATGCAGACCGTCAACGCCCCCGTCGAGCGAGACTGAACATGTCCCCTCCGTTGCGTCATATCGAAACCTTGTCCACGCCGCCGGCCGCGGCCGACGTCGTCGTGATCGGCGGCGGCATCATCGGCGTCTTCACCGCCTACTATCTGGCCCGCCGCGGCGTATCGGTCGCGCTCGTCGAGAAGGGCCGCATCGGCGCCGAACAGTCAAGCCGCAACTGGGGCTGGTGCCGGCAGCAGAACCGCGACGCGCGCGAGTTGCCGATGGCCAGCAAGAGCATCGATCTGTGGGAACGATTCGCCGCCGAATCCGGCGAAGACACGGGCTTTCATCGCTGCGGGTTGCTGTATCTGAGCAATGACGACGCCGAGCTGTCCCGCTGGGCCAGCTGGGGCGAATTCGCGAAGACCGCGGGCGTGACCACGTATATGCTCGACAGCAAGCAGGCCGCCGAGCGCGGACGGGCGACCGGGCGGCAGTGGAAGGGCGGCGTGTTCTCGCCGACCGACGGCACGGCCGACCCCGGAAAGGCCGCGCCGGCCGTGGCCGCCGCGCTGATCAAGCTGGGCGGCAGCGTCCACCAGCACTGCGCGGCGCGCGGCATCGAGCTGGAGGGCGGCCGGGTCGCCGGCGTCGTCACCGAGGCCGGCGTCATCAAGACGCGCACGGTCGTGATGGCCGGCGGCGCATGGGCGTCGTCGTTCTGCCGGCAGCTCGGCATCCGGTTTCCGCAGGCGTCGATCCGTCAGTCGATCCTGAGCGTGTCGCCCGTCGAAACGCCGCTGCCGGAGGCGATGTACACGTCCGGCGTGTCCGTGACGCGACGCAGCGACGGACGCTATGCATTGGCGATCAGCGGCCGCGCGCGCGTGGACCTGACGCCGCAGTTCCTGCGCTTCGCGCCGCAATTCGTGCCGATGTTCGCGAAGCGCTGGCGCAACCTGCTGCCGGGCGGCCTCGAAGGCGTGCGGGGCGGCCACGAAACGCTGAAGCGCTGGCGCCTCGACGCGCCGACGCCGATGGAGGCGGTGCGCATCCTGGATCCGAAGCCCGACATGCCGACGGTCGCCGAAACCTACCGCCGCGCGGCCGAACTGTTGCCCGAGCTGCGCGAAGCGAGGATCACGCACGCGTGGGCCGGCTTCGTCGACAGCACGCCGGACGGCGTGCCGGGCATCGGCGAAGTGCCGGGCGTGCCGGGGCTGATCCTCGCGGCCGGGTTTTCGGGGCACGGCTTCGGGATCGGCCCGGGCGCCGGGCACCTGATCGCGGATCTCGCGACCGGTGCGCAACCGCTCGTCGATCCGGCGCCGTATCGGCCCAGCCGGTTCGCCGAATCCGCGTGGGGCAAGGTCGCGGATTTCTAGCGGGCGGCCGCGACGCGTTCCGACCGCTGCTTCGGCTCATCACGGCCTTCGCCGTGCGTCGACGCACGGTATCGACTCAAGGATATTCCTGCCATGCATTCCCCCGTCAATTCACCGGTTCATCGCCTGATGCAAGCCGGAAGGCTGGATCGGTTCTTCATCGACGGCGACTGGGTCATGCCCGACGGCCGTGACAGGTTCGCGGTCGTCAGCCCGTCCACGGAAGACACGCTGTGCGAGATCCCGCTCGGGAACGCACATGACGCCGATCGCGCGGTGCAGGCCGCGCGCCACGCGTTCGAACGCTGGTCCGCGACTTCACCCCAGGAACGCGCCGCGCTGCTCGACCGCATCCATGCGTTGATGCTGGAACGCGCCGAGTTGTTCGCCACGGCACTCGCGCTGGAGATGGGTGCGCCGCTCGGCTATGCTCGCGGCGCGCACGTGCCGCTCGCGGCCGAACATATCCGGGTCGCACGCGACAACCTCGCGCGCTACCCGTTCGTCGAGCGGCGCGGGACGACCGCGGTCGCCCGCGAGCCGATCGGCGTGTGCGCGCTGATCACGCCGTGGAACTGGCCGATCTACCAGATCACCGCGAAGGTCGGGCCGGCGCTCGCAGCCGGCTGCACGGTCGTGCTCAAGCCGAGCGAGCTGTCGCCGCTCAGCGCGCTGCTGTTCGCGGAAGTGATTGCCGATGCGGGCGTGCCCGCCGGCGTCTTCAATCTCGTGAGCGGCAGCGGCGAAACCGTGGGGGCCGCGCTTGCGTCGCACCCGGAGGTCGACATGGTGTCGATCACCGGATCGACGCGGGCCGGCGTGCTGGTGGCGCAGGCGGCCGCCACCACCGTCAAGCGCGTCGCGCAGGAGCTGGGCGGCAAGTCGCCGAATATCGTGTTGCCGGATGCGGACCTGTCGCGCGCGATCCCGCCCGGCGTGGCCGCCGCGTTCCGCAACATGGGGCAGTCGTGCAGCGCGCCGACCCGCATGATCGTGCCGCGCGCCGTGCTCGGCGCGGTGGAGGCGCTGGCCGTCGCGGCGATGCAGGGACTCATCGTCGGCGATCCGTTCGACGACGCAACCACGCACGGGCCGCTGGCCAATCGCGCGCAGTTCGGCCGCGTTGCACAGATGATCGACGTGGGCATCGACGAACGCGCGAAACTGATCGCCGGCGGCCCCGGCCGACCCGCGGGGCTCGACCGCGGCTTTTATGCGCGGCCGACGATTTTCTCCGACGTGCGCACCGACATGGCGATCGCGCAGCAGGAGATCTTCGGCCCGGTGCTCGCGATCCTGCCTTACGACACCGTCGACGAAGCGGTCGCCATCGCGAACGACACGGTTTACGGGCTCGGCGCGCACGTGCAAGGCACCGACAAGGAACACGTCCGCGCGGTGGCCGCCCGCATCCGGGCGGGGCAGGTGCATCTGAACTACCCGGCCTGGGATCCGCAGGCGCCGTTCGGCGGGTACAAGCAGTCGGGCAACGGCCGCGAGTACGGGATCGAAGGGATGGAGGAATACATGGAGATCAAGTCGATCGTCGGCTGTTACGACTGACCCAGCCGCCGCGCGCGACACGCGCCGGCATGACGGCTGCAAGCCCGCTACTTTCCGAAGGTGCCTAAATTGGACAACCCCGTCACTCCCGTCCCGTCGCTGCACGCGCATCACGCGCACTGGGCAAAGCTGCGCCGCGACCTGCATGCGCATCCCGAGTTGCGATTCGAAGAACACCGGACCGCCGACGTCGTCGCCCGCGAGCTGGAGGCGCTCGGCTATGCGGTGTCGCGCGGGCTCGGCGGCACGGGCGTGGTGGCGAGCCTGCCCGGCGCGGACCCGGGCCGCGGCATCGTGCTGCGCGCCGATCTGGACGCATTGCCGATCCACGAAGCCAACGACTTCGCGCATGCATCGTGCACGCACGGAATCATGCACGCGTGCGGCCATGACGGTCATACCGTGATGTTGCTCGGCGCCGCGCGCGTGCTGAAGGCAATGCCGCAGTTGCCCGGCACCGTCCATTTCGTGTTTCAGCCGGGCGAAGAGGGCGGCGCGGGCGCGCGCAGGATGATCGACGACGGGCTGTTCGAGCGATACCCGACGGAAGCGGTATTCGGCATGCACAACTGGCCCGGGTTGCCGGCCGGGCATTTCGGATTGCGTACCGGCCCGATCATGGCTGCCGGCTCGCGCTTCAGGATCACGGTCACGGGCAAGGGCGCGCACGCGGCGCAGCCGCATCTGGGCATCGATCCCGTGCCGCTCGCGTGCTCGATGGTGCTGCAGTGCCAGACCATCGCCGCGCGGCACAAGGACCCGGTGGATCCGGCGGTCATTTCCGTCTGCATGTTCCATGCGGGCACGACCGACAACGTGATTCCCGACACCGCCGAGCTGCGCGGCACGATTCGCACGTTGTCGTCGGCATTGCAGCAGCAGTTGCAGCGCGACGTCCGGCTTGCGTGCGAGGGGTTGGCGCATGCGTATGGTGCGCAGGTCGACGTCGAGTTTTTTCAATACTATCCGGCGACGGTCAATACGCCGGCCGAGACGGCGCTGTGCGAAGCGGTGATTCGCGCGACGTTCGGCGACGAACGCCTGTCCCGCGACGTGCCGCCGAACATGACGTCCGAAGACTTCGGCTTCATGCTGGAGGAGCGGCCGGGCGCGTACGTGCTGATCGGCAATGCGCAGGACGGCGCGACGGCACCGTCGCTGCATCATCCGAAATACGACTTCAACGACGACATCATTCCGGCCGGGGTCCGGTACTGGGTCGAGCTGGCGCAGCATTACTTCATGCGCTCGTCGTGATGCGTCGGGGCGGGGGGAGGACCGGTTGACGGCTGGTCTGTCGGGCGTCGTCTGGTCGCGGCGCACCGCCGGGCGAACGCCACGCGCCGATGCCTTTTCCCCGCTTCACGCCGGCTGCGCGACCGGCTCCGCCTGCGCGCGACACACACGATTCCTTCCTTCGCGCTTCGCTCGGTAGAGCGCCATGTCCGCGTCGTGCGTCAGCGCATGCACCGACACATGCCGTGCGCGCCGGCTGGTCGCGCAGCCGATGCTGACGGTGAAGGGCGGAACCGTTTCCGCAAACCCGTCGAGCCGGTTGCGTTCGACTTCGCGGCGAATCGCGTCGGCGACCCGCGCGGCCCCGTTTTCATCGGTATCCGGCAACACCGCGACGAACTCCTCGCCGCCGTAGCGCGCGGCGAGGTCGCCGCGCCGCCGCGTATGCGCGCGGATGCATTCGGCGAGAAAGCGCAGCGCCGTGTCGCCCAGCGCGTGCCCGTGCCGGTCGTTGTACTGCTTGAAGTGATCGGCGTCGATGAACAGCACCGAGAGGCTGCCGCCGCTGCCGCGCTGCAGCCGTTCCCATTCGTCGGCCAGCGCGGTATCGAGCGCGCGGCGATTGTGCAGCCCGGTCAGCGGATCGGTGCGGGTGAGGTCGGTCAGCAGCGTCTGCTTGCGGAAGTTGTCCCGCAATGCGAAGGCCAGCAGCCAGACCACCGCGCAGAACGATGCGCCGATCACGGATGCCGACACGCCGACCGTCCACGACAGGCGCCGGATGCCGGCCAGCACGTCGCTTTCGGCCGGCGCGACGACCGCGATCAGCGGGGTGCCCGGTATCCGCTGGTAGGTATACAACCGCATGGTGCCGTCGATGCTCGATCGCGCGGGATAGAAGCCCGATTCGCTGTTCACCATCCGCTTGAAGGATGTCGAACGACGCAGGCGGCTCATCTGGCCGTCGTTCAACGACGGGTTTCTCGCGAGGATCGTGCCGTCCGCGCGCACGATCGCGCTGACCCCGTTCGGCCCGACATCGAGGCGGGACAGAAGCTGCTCGAAATAGGCGAGATCGATGGCGACGACCGCGATCCCGTCGAACCCGTGATCCGGCCGCTCGATGCGCCGCGACAGCGCGATGGACTCCTTGTCGCCGCGCGAGCGCGCGCGATAGGGCTGGGAGACGTAGAGACCGAGATTGTCCGCATCGCGATGGACCTTGAAGTAATCGCGATCGCTGAAGTCCCAGCGATGGGTCGCGCTGCAGCAGCCGTCGATCAACCGGCCGTGCCGGTCGGTCACGCCCATGCCGGTCACGTACTGCGCCGCGGTGCGCTCGAACAGCAGGTCGTGCCGCAATCCGGCGTCCATGCGCTGTACGGACGGCTTGCCGAGATCGACGGTCAGCGCGATCAGCGCGTTGTTCGACGTTTCGACCGTCCTCGAGATCTGGCTCGCCAGCACGGCCGCAACGTTGCGCGACGTCTCGTGCGCGTGCTCGACGACCTCGCTGCGCGCGGCCCACAGCGTCACCGCGCTGATCCCGAGCGCCGCGAGCGACATCAGCGTGCCCAACGCACCGACGACGAGCGGGTTGCGTCCGGCCCAGTCGGCGATTTTCTCGATCGAAGTGAATGCGGGCATGCTCGCGCTCGTTTGGGACGCCGGCTGCAATGGCGCCGGCGCCGGTCAAATTCTCGTTAACGGCACGGTTAACAAAAAATCGAGGCCCGCGTGATGGCCCGCCGACGATGGCGGCATCGCACGGCGACGCAAACGTATGCGGCCTCGCAGCGAGATGCCCGAGTGCCGTCCGGACCTGCGCAGCATTTGCCAACTGATAACGACACTGCATCAATCGTTCCAAAAATCGCACTTATCGTTTGAGCGATACCGCGCCAACATGCCGGAAAACGACAATCAGACCAGTCCCTCCCGCGTATTCCAGGATTTTCAGGAGACACCCTCGATGCATCCCTCGTCCAGCCTTCCGGCCGAACGCTCGAAGGCCGCCGCGATCTTTCGCGTCACGGCCGGCAATTTTCTCGAGCAGTTCGACTTCTTCCTGTTCGGCTTCTACGCCACGCAGATCGCCAACGTCTTCTTCCCCGCGCAAAGCGAGTTCGCGTCGTTGATGATGACCTTCGCCGTGTTCGGCGCCGGCTTCCTGATGCGGCCGCTGGGCGCGATCGTGCTCGGCGCGTACATCGACGAGGTCGGCCGCCGCAAGGGCCTGATCGTCACGCTGTCCATCATGGCGAGCGGCACCATCCTGATCGCGTTCGTGCCGGGCTACGCGACGATCGGGCTGCTGGCGCCCGTGCTCGTGCTGATCGGCCGGCTGCTGCAGGGCTTCTCCGCAGGCGCCGAACTGGGCGGCGTCTCGGTCTATCTGGCCGAGCTGGCGACGCCTGGCCGCAAGGGCTTCTTCACGAGCTGGCAATCGGCGAGCCAGCAGGTGGCGATCGTCATCGCGGCGGCCCTCGGTTTCGCGCTCAATCAGTGGCTGAGCGCATCGCAGATCGCCGCCTGGGGATGGCGCGTGCCGTTCTTCGTCGGCTGCATGATCGTGCCGTTCATCTTCATGCTGCGCCGCAACCTGGAGGAAACCCAGGAATTCAAGGCACGCAAGCATCGTCCGGGCATGAAGGAAGTGTTCGGTACGCTGGTCCAGAACTGGGGCGTCGTGGTCGCCGGCATGATGCTGGTCGCGATGACCACCACGAGCTTCTATCTGATCACCGTCTACGCGCCGACCTTCGGCAAGACGGTGCTGCACCTGAGCACCGCCGACAGCCTGCTCGTGACGCTCTGCGTCGGCGTGTCGAACTTCGTGTGGCTGCCGATCGGCGGCGCGCTGTCCGACCGGATCGGCCGCCGGCCGCTGCTGGTCGGCATGACGATGCTCACCGTCGCGACCGCCTACCCGGCGCTGTCGTTCCTTGCGCACGCGCCGTCGTTCGCCCACATGCTGCTCGTGCTGCTCTGGCTCTCGTTCATGTACGGCATCTACAACGGTGCGATGGTCGTCGCGCTCACGGAGGTGATGCCGGTGCAGGTGCGGGTCGCGGGCTTCTCGCTCGCCTACAGCCTCGCGACGGCCGTGTTCGGGGGCTTCACGCCGGCCATCTCGACCGGGCTCATTCACATGACCGGCGACAAGGCCGCACCGGGCTACTGGATGAGCTTCGCCGCGGTGTGCGCGCTGCTGGCGACGTTCGCGCTCTATCGCCGGCACGCCGCGACGTTGACGCCGGCGCATTGATGTCCGGCCCGGCCGGAACGTTCATCCCACCCACGCATTCGTACGACCACGACCAACCATGAGAAATCTGCTCCTGAAATGCTGCGCGACCGCGCTCGTCGCCACCGCGGCGGTGGCGGCCAACGTCCAGGCCGCCGAGCTGCACGTGATGAGCTCGGGCGGCTTCACCGCCGCCTACAAGGTGCTCGGCCCCCGGTTCGCGTCGACGACCGGCAATACGCTCGACACCGCGCTGGGTCCGTCGATGGGCAAGTCGCCCGAAGCGATTCCGAACCGGCTCGCGCGCGGCGAGCCCGCCGACGCCGTCATCATGGTCGGCTACGCGCTGGACGATCTGATCAAGCAGGGCAAGGTGATCCCGGGGTCCCGCGTCGATCTGGCCGACTCGCGCATCGGCATGGTCGTGCGCGACGGCGCGGCCAAGCCCGACATCAGCACGGCCGAAGGCCTCAAGCAGGTGCTGCTGCACGCGAAGTCGATCGCCTATTCGGACAGCGCGAGCGGCGTGTATATCGAGCGCGAACTGTTCAAGAAGCTCGGCATCGACGAGCAGGTGAAGTCGAAGGCGAAGATGATCCCGCGGATTCCGGTGGCGTCGGTGGTCGCGAACGGCGACTACGAAATCGGCTTCCAGCAGGTCAGCGAGCTGCTGCCCGTCAAGGGGGCGTCCTTCGTCGGCAAGATTCCCGAATCGCTGCAATCCGTCACGCGCTTCGCCGCCGGCATCCCGGTCGGCGCGCAGCATCCGCAGGAAGCGAAGGCGTTGCTCGACTATCTCGCATCGCCCGACGTGCAGGGCGACGTGAAATCGACCGGGCTCGATTCGGTTTCGGCTCATTGAGCCGGAGAGACGGGAAGGCTTGGGTCAGCGTGCCTTCCCGTCCCCGCCCGCATGGGCCGCGATACCGTCTTCCTCGACTCCGTTCGGCGAGGCCGGCCCGGCCATCGCGAGCGTCCGCACAAGCCGCGCACGATCGCACGCCCCTTCCCACGACGACACGAAAATCACCGCGCACGCATTGCTGATCACGCTGGTCAGCGCGCGCGCCTCCGACATGAAGCGGTCGATCCCGACCAGCAGCGCCACGCCGGCGACCGGCAGGTCGGGCATCACGGCGAGCGTCGCGACCAGCGCGACGAGCCCGCTGCCGGACACGCCGGCCGCCCCCTTCGACGTGAGGAGCATGATCGCGAGCATCGTCGCGATCTGCGACGCGGAAAGGGGAATGTCGCACGCCTGCGCGATGAACAACGCCGCGAGCGTCAGGTAGATCGCGGTACCGTCCAGATTGAACGAATAGCCGGCCGGCAGCACGAGGCCGACGACGCCCTTGTCGCAGCCGAGCGCTTCCAGCTTGACGATCAGGCGCGGCAGGACCGGCTCCGTGGACGAGGTCGCGAGGACGATGAGCAACTCTTCGCGCAGGTAGCGCAACAGCCGCCACAGCGCGAAGCCGTGCAGTCGCGCGAGCGGTGCGAGCACGCCCGCGACGAACAGCACGCAGGCCACGTAGAAGACCATCATCAGCTTCGCCAGCGAGCCGACCGAGCCGATGCCGAAGCGGCCCACCGTGAAGGCCATCGCACCGAATGCGCCGAGCGGCGCGAGCCGCATGATCATCGCGAGCACGCGAAAGACGACCTCGGCGAAGCCGTCGATCAGCGCGAGAACGGGCCGGCCGGCCCGCGGGTGCGCGTTCAGCGAGAAGCCGAACAACAGCGACAGCAGCAACACCGGCAACACTTCGCCGTTCGCGAACGCGCCGAGCATCGTGTCCGGGATCACGCCGAGCGCGAACGCCACGAGCCCGGGCGGCGCCGCATGCTTCACATACGGGGCGAGGAGGTTCGCATCGAGGTGATGGACATCGATGTGCATGCCGGCGCCCGGTTGCAGCACGTACGCGGTGACGAGCCCGAGCGCGAGCGCGGCGGCGGTCAATAGATAGAAGAGCGCGAGCGCCCGCACGATCGTGCGGCCGATGGCCTGCCCGTTCGACAGCGACGTGATGCCCGACACGATCGTGCAGAAGACGATCGGCGCGATGGTCATCTTCACCAGCGCGACGAACGCGTCGCTGAGCGGCTTGAGCATCGCGCCCGCCGCCGGCCACACGTGGCCGATGCCCATGCCGAGCATCATCGCGAGCAGGACCTGCACGTACAGCGATTTGAGCAGCCGGGCCCGCCTCACGATGCGGTCGTCCTTCGTTTCCGTTCCGGCGCCGTCATGCCGATGTACCGCTGTCGGCGGGGCTGCCGCGCTTCGCGTCGACGACCATCCGGTGAAATGCCTCGGCGGCGGGCGTCAGCGCGCGCCCGCGCCGCTTGACGATGCCCACGCGCCGTTTGACGACCGGTTCGACGAGCGGCACGCTGGTGATGACAGGGTGGTCGTGCCCCGGCATCGCCATCGACGGCACCGCGGCGACGCCGAGCCCCGCCTCGATCAGCCCGAGCAGGGTCGTGACGTGGCGCGTCTCGCAGACGCTCGGCGTGCGCGGCGCGACGGCCGCCAGCGCCTGGTCGAGCAGCAGGCGGTTACCGGACGTCTTGTCCACCGATACGTAATCGTGCGCGTAGAGTTCGTTCCAGGTCACGCGCTTCTTGCGCGCGAGCGGATGGTCGCGGCGGCAGGCGGCGACGAACCGTTCCTGGAGCAACACCTTGAACTCGATCTCCGCCTCCTGGCTGCCGATGAAGCTCACGCCGAAATCCGCCTCGCCGCTGATCACCGCGCCGAGCACCTCGTTCGCGCTGGCGTCGAGCAGTTTCACGCGGATGCGCGGAAAACGCTGATGATAGCGGGCGATGATGGGCGGCAGGAAGTAGTAGGCGACCGACGGCACGCAGGCGATCGTCACATGGCCGAGGCGGCTCGATGACACGTCGCGGATGCCGAGCAGCGCGGCGTCGAGATCGTCGAGCAGTTGTTCGGCGCTCTGGGCGAACACGCGGCCGACGGTGGTGAGGGTCACGCGGCGCGTGGTGCGCTCGAAGAGCCGCACGCCGAGCGCGTCCTCGAGCTTGTCGATCCGGCGGCTCAATGCGGGCTGGGACAGGCTGATCGCATCGGCGGCCTTTCGGAAACTGCCCGTTTCCACGACCGCGCGAAACGCCTGCAAGTCCGTCAAATCGAAATTGATGCCCACGGGGTCACGCTCCGCCACTCGGATTTCAGATGCGGAGCATTTTGCATGATTCCGCCGGTAGCCGGCGTATTGCGTCGTTCGCGCGGCAGCGATGGCGCGGCGCGGTGATCCCGCTGGCCGCGCCGCTTCCGGACACTCAGCGAGCCGGATCGGACGGAGGTTTCGTCTCGGACAGGTCGTCCTCGTGAACCTCCGCCTGGCGCACCGTGGTGCCGTCGTCGCCGGTTTCGGAAATATCGGTTTCGAAGGTCCGCTGCCCGTCGTCGGGCTTCTCCGCGGGCTTCGCGTCGCCGGTTTGCTTGCCTGTCTGTTGCTGTTGACGTGTCATCTCGCTCTCCTGATCGCAACCTGGAATGTTGCGCACCGTTCAGGCGAGCAAGGCGCGGGCCACGCCGGTGTTGCACGGCAGAATCATTTTCCGTTGATGCCCGGCGTGCTTGCCGATGCCCGACGCGGCCGGCAGCGAGCGCGAGCCCCGGCCGACACAGCGCCAAATAGCGTCACATCGTCCATCTTGCCCGCGGCCGCCGGCTTCGCTCCATTACGCGCGACATGCGCCGTATCGACGCTGCAACGTTTTGCGCTCGATTTTCGCGTCCCGGATGCTCGACCTTGCCCATGGCCGGCCCTACGGCGCGGTTGCGAGACTGGCACGTTGTTCGCTTCACCGGTCGTAGTGGGAACGATAGCCGCCGAGCACCCGTGATCGTCCGACCATTCGACGCGCATGCGTCGCGGGGTGTCCGACAACACGGCACGTTCGCGCTTCGCCGCCAGTCGACGGCGCCACCCGACCGACGCAGACCGCCCGTCGACGATGAGCGGGACGCTCGGGCCGTGACGCGTCGAGCATCGGCGGTCGTCCCACCTTCTACGGGGAGATAAAAATGTTGGCCAAGTCAATCCGGACCCTACGAGCCGTGCTGATCGTCTTCTCCGTTTGCCTGATGACGCTGGCACCCGGGCGGGCGAGCGCACTGTCGAACCAGTTGCTGTTGCTGCTGCCGGACAACTTCACGCTGCCGGACCCGCGGGTGTCCGCGTGGCTCGATTCGGCGGCGGAAGAGGGGCTGCAGATCGCGCTGATCAGCGACACGCAATTCAAGCAGGGCGGCACGTCGCTGCAGCAGTACCAGGGCCTCATCCTGCCCGACCAGGTGCATACGGTCGCCGACGATACGCTCGTGAGCGCCATCCAGACCTACGCGTTGAACGGTGGGCGCGTGATGCTCGTCTATGATTTCGGCGTACTGAACGCGGCAGGCTTCTATCCGGCCGGGCAATCGCGCTTCAGCTCGATGGCCGGCGTCAACTACGTGCTCTACGATACGCTCGGCGGGAACATGATCGGCCTCGGCAGCGTGACCGGGATGGGCAGCACGTTGCGCGCGCTGCAGATTCCGCCCGGAAAGTCGATGACATGGCCGGGCACGACGGCGGCCGCGACCGCGTCGGCCACCACCCTGTCGAGTACGTCGACCGGCTCGACGACGAATCCGCCGCTCTACCTGCAGCCGAGCACGTCGAACCCCGGCGGGCTTGCCGGTTACAACCATCAGGCGTACTTCACGTACAAGACGGTGAACGGACGCATGACCGGCGTGCCGGTGAATCTCGGGCGCGTGTCGACCGGCGCAAGGGTCGGCTCCGGATCGTACTGGCCGAGCTCGACGAGGCCGTCGTCGGCATCGACATCGATGTCGATGAGTGGCGCGACGTCGTTCGCGAGCACGTCGCCTGCCGCGACGACCGACGTGCTCGAAGGAATCTCCGGCTACGTCTACGGTTTCCTCACCTATCCGAGCTACGTCACGCAAGGCACGTATACCGGCACGACGCTGCTGACGTCGCCGAACTTCGGGCTCGTCGCCGGCTATCAGGCGTATGGAAACGGCGGCGTGATGTTCGTCAACCTGCCACTTGCGTATCTCGACGGACAAACCGACAGCATGCCGATCCACGGCTTCCTGCGTTACTTCACGACGAACGTCCTGTCGATGCCGCGCCTGTCGCTGCAGCCGCGTGCCCAGGCCGGGATGGTCCTGAACTGGCACTTCTGCGCGGAGGACCAGATCCAGCCGGCGCAGTACCTGAAGAATTACGGTATCTGGAACAGCGGCCCGTATTCGATCGTGATGACGGCCGGCCCTGACGACGTGACGATCGGCGATGGTCTCGGCATCAACCTGACGAACAACACGCAGGCGAAGCAACTGGTCGCGTTCCTGCTCAAGCGCGGTCACAACGTCGGCAGCCACGGCGGCTGGGCGCACGACTACTGGGGGGCGAACGCCAGCGAAACGAACGCGGGCACGTTCACGCAGTACCTGGTGCTGAACCGCAATGCGGTGCAGTCGGTGACGGGCAAGCCGGACATCGAATGGGCGGCGCCGGAAGGCAATACGCCGACGTGGGCGGTGAACTGGCTCGAATCGAACGGTTACTCCGGCTACTACTTCACCGGCCATACCGGCAATGCGCAAACGCGTGCGTATCGCAACGGTTCGCTGCTGAATCCCGGCATCTGGGCGTTTCCGGTGATGCCGTTCGGCAAGTACGCGACGTTCGAGGAGTTCCAGGAGTTCGCGGTACCGACCGCGGACGTGCAGAACTGGTATCTGTCGCTGATGGATTTCGTCGTCGCGAACCGCACGAGCCGGCTGATCTACATGCATCCGCTCGGCGCGTCGTGGTATCCGAACGTCGTCACGACAATCCTGAGCCGTGCCGCGTCGCTCGCGAAGACCGGCCAGTTCAAGTGGTTCACGATGGATCAGCTCACGCAGTTCGACCGGCGCCGTCTGCTCGTGAACTGGACGGCGACCGACACCGGCACCGGCTGGACGTTCAGCGCGACGCACCCGAGCAGCCTGCAGGACATGACCTGGCTGCTGCCGAAGAGCACGTATCAGATGCCGAGCGTGAAAAGCGGAAGCGCAACGATCGTGAGCACCGATCCGGTCAACTGGCTGGTCATCGCGGGCACGGGCAAGTCGCTGTCGTTCACGAGCACGAAGGCGCATTGACGCGCGCCGGCGCCTTGATCAACGGGGAACATCATGAAGCGAGCTTCGTTTGCGCGTGCGCTGCGGATGCTGGTCGTTTCGGCGAGCATCGCGCTCTTGTGCGGCGTGTCGTTCGCCCAGTCCTCACCGCGCGCGCCGCGCGGGTTTGCACGGCCGCCGCTCCATCTGCACGGCGCCGCGAAACGGAATCCGGCCGGCCTGTCACCGCAGCAGATCCGCCGTTTCTACGGGTTCGATCAATTGCCGGCGCGCGGCTACGGTGGCGACGATCAGGTCGTCGCGATCGTCGATGCGTACGACAACCCGAACGTCGAGGCGGATCTGCGAACGTTCAGCCGCACGTTCGGCCTGCCGCCGTGCGCGTCGCCGCGCTGCTTCACGAAGGTGTACGCCACCGCCGACAAGCGTCCGCCGCCGCCCGACGCACTGTGGGCGCTCGAGAGTTCGCTCGACGTGCAGTGGGCGCACGCGATCGCACCGAATGCGCGGATCGTGCTGGTCGAAGCCGCATCGAGCTCGCTCGATGACCTGATGAGCGCGATCGCGCTCGCGACGAGTCCGGCCCCGGGCGGGGTCGGTGCGAAGGTCGTGTCGATCAGTTGGGGGACCGGGGAGTTCCTGGCCGAAACGCAATTCGACGGGCAGTTCGCCAGCGCGAACGGCGTGTCGTTCGTCGCAGCATCCGGCGACGGCGGCAACGGGATCGACTACCCGGCCGCGTCGCCGTACGTGCTGAGCGTCGGCGGCACGTCGATCGCGACCGATGCGAGCGGCGCCTATGCCGGCGAAACGGCATGGGCCGGCAGTGGCGGCGGACAGAGCGCCGTCGAGACGGAGCCGACGTATCAGTCGAACTTCCGGATTCCGTCGGATAGCCTCGGCTTGCGCGGGCTGCCCGACGTCGCCTATGACGCAGATCCGGCATCCGGCTTCGCGGTCTACGATTCGTACGGCTATGCGGGGCAGGGCGGGTGGTTCGTGGTCGGCGGCACGAGCGCGGGCGCACCGCAATGGTCCGCGTTGATCGCGATCGCGAACAGCTTGCGCATCGCGCACGGCAAGACGACGCTGAATGCGGTGAGCGCGCTCCAGACCGTGCTGTACGGGCTCGCCGCCAGCGCCTACGCGGCGAACTTCCGCGACATCGTCAGCGGTTCGAACGGCGCATGCGGCGCGCTTTGCACTGCGACAACCGGATACGACTACGTAACCGGCCTCGGGCGCCCGATGGCCGCCAATCTGGTCCAGGCGTTGATCGCCGCGCCGTGACGCGTACCGCAGCGGAAGAGCGCGGGCTGGCTCCATCCCTCGCGGCCTCCTATAATCGCCATCAGCTTGTCCGGGAAGTCGCGGTTATCAAGGCGAGGGAGGGCAAATGGGACCGTACCGTCGCATCTATTCGCGCGTCATCCTCACGAGTTCGATCGCCGGTCTGGCCATGCTTGCTGGCCCGGGCAACGCGCATGCCGAGGACAGTGCGTCGAGCTTGCCGATCGACTTCAAACCATCGGAAAGAACGATCAACGCCTATGCGGTGTATGGCGACGGACGCGCGACCGAGGGGGGCGACATGCATTGGCGCGCCTACGAAGTCGGCTTCGGCGACGTCCTGAACGACTACCTGTCGGTCTACCTCGCGTATCTGAACGAGGGGCATCCGCTGGATCACCACCGTGACGGCTTCGCCGCGCTGGGCTCGTTTCGTTGGCCGGTCGGCGGTCGCGTGGCGCTCGAACTGTCGGCCGGGCCGTATTTCAGCATGGACACCACGCATGTCGACAATCAGGCGCGCAATGAAAAGCGCTGGGGCGTGCGTGCGTCGGCAGCGGTGCGGTATTACCTCGTGCCCAATCGCTTCTTCCTCAAGCTGCAGTACAACCACGTCCAGATGTTCAGCGGATTCAATTCCGACGCGGTGCTGTTCGGCATCGGCTCGGATTTTGGCGGTGATCCTGGCCCGGCGCTGTCGGACGGCAAGACGCAGGTGAGCGTTTGGGCTGGGACGTCGCAGACGAACCGCCCCCAAGTACCGATCGAAAAGGGCTACATGATCGAAGTCAAACGACCGTTCGGCAATGCGTGGGCCTATTCGGCGAGCTTCGTGTACGAAGGCAACAATGGCGTCGCGGGCCGAAGGGGCGTGGCCGCGCAATTCTGGTACGTCGCGCCGATCAAGAGCAAATGGACGCTTTCGGCCGGTGTCGGTCCGTATCTGTCGCATGACCGGGACGAGGTCTCGCGCAAAACGAGGCTCAATGCGTTGCTCAGCGCGCTGGTGACCTATCAGGTCACGAACGATTGGGCGGCGAGCTTGCGCTTCAATCGCGTCGCAACAGGTAACAACAAGGACCAGGACATGTTCATGGTCGGCCTGGCGCGCAATTTCTGACGGTGTGACGTCCGCGACTTCCTCGGGCCGATCGACGATGCGCGTCCGACGCGAAGACGGCGCGGGTGTGTCGCGACCATCACGCGTGGCGGGCTTTTTCAAACCGCCGTTTTCCGTCAGTGTTATGTCGTCCTGCTTATCACGATCGCTCGAACGTTAACTTCCGTTCCGGCCGCCTTTTACGCGTCTTTCAGCCACGGCATTTCCACGGGCGACACGATCAGTTGCCGGAATTCGCGCTTCAGATCGAAGATGAAGCCGACCAGAATCATGGAATCGGCGTAAGGAATCGGGAAAACATGCGGATTTTCCGGCGTACGCAACGGGCGCTCGGGCGTGTCCGCTGCCGCCGCGGCGTTCTCGCGAACGCTTTCCAGCTCGTCGGCCATGGCCGGGCCGTTGACTTTCAGCACACGGCTGCGCAGCTCGCTCAAGGGCTCGATGCGTGCAGCGTCTTCGTGGTATTCGGGCACTTCGTAAACGAACCAGGACATTTTCGTCTCCTGTGAGAAGGGGCGCTATTCTAACGCTGCGCGCGGATCCGCTGGAAACCGTCCTCGGGCTGGCCGCCGCCACGCCGGGAGCATTACGTTGCACACGACGTGATACTGAAGATGGAGGTTGTCGATTTCGACCCCAATTTGTCGATAATCAGCATTATGTAAAATCTAGTCATTCGCGGCTGGAACGTCGCGGACAAAATCCGCCGAGCCAAGCGCGAAGGCACGTTCACAGCCGCGCTCGCCAAGTGGCGCACGCTCGCGCTGAATCTCCCGCGCTCGTGGCGATCTGGCCCCTCTGGACCGGTATCGGGCCACCTACCTACATCCCCCATAAACGTCGATCAACGTGGAGCGCGGCGAAGGACGAGGCCGACCGCGCCGGACGCCTCTACACGTCGTTGCTACCGGGCGCGAACCGCTCGGCTTGATAGAATCCCGGGCAATCATCCAAACAAAACTGAGAGAGGCCGACGGGCGCCGCGCCGACGCCGTATTTCGAAGAGCACACGTATGTTGCGAAAAATCGCAGTCGTCGGGGACACGTTGTCGAGCGGCGGTAGCGTCCTGCCGCACGGCGGGCCACCCATCACCATGAGCGGGCATCAGGTCGTTGATCGGCGGCCCGGCCTTCTGCGCGGTCTGCAAGGCGACAGGCGTTATCGCGAAGTCTGGCGGGCCGTACCGCATGAGCATGGCAGGCGAATCAGCGCTCGATCAGGACATCGTGCTGTGCGGATGCCCTCGGCCACCAAAAATCATTGCAGCGCTCGGCGGCGAAGCGTGGTGCGACGACATGGTTGAGGGGCACGGCAAGGTTGTATCGAGCCTGACCGCCACGGGCGGCGTTGCAGCGGTCAAGAAAGGCGCGTTCGATGAGCAGGTGAAGGCAACCGAGCATCAAGTCGAAGGCTTGCCGTACTACATCGAAACGGCCGACGGCCGCGTCCATTTCGGGCGCCTGGACGCGAGCGGAACATTGCCGCGCATCTACACCGGAGACGATCCGGGCGCCTATACCGTCCATTGGGGCGACGACGCGCTCGCCAAGCACCACGGGGAATGATCGATGCCGCACACGAAACCAACAAAGATCGACACGAACACGCAAGCAGGCTCGCAGAAAGAAATCCCCGTGAAGGCGATCACGTTCAAAGAGCTTTGGGACGCCTACCCTTCCGGCAACCCGTACGACAATCCGGATTACACGAACCAGTGTGCCATTCGCATGAGCGTGACCTTGCATCGGGTCGGCGTCGGCATGAAGTCGTTTTCGCAGGAAACGGTAAAGCCCATGTCCGGCTCACCGACCATCGGTCGAATAATCCTTGACGGAAAGCCGACGGCAACGCGCGCGGATGAACTCGGGGAATGGTTGCAGCATCAGCCCTTCGCCGGGCTACCGAAGGCCGAAAACATCACCGGCGCCGATTGGGAATCGAAGGTGAAGGGGCGCACCGGCATAATCCAGTTCTCGCGCTACTGGACACGTGACGGCGAAGCCACGGCGAACGCGAGCGGCGGGCACATCGACCTGTGGAACGGTTCGCGCCTGACGGTGAGCAGCGCACCCGATGCAGTCGCGACGTTCAGTCGGGCACTCGGTTTTCAGTCGTTCGCGCCCGGGACATCGTTCGGGTGGTCCGACCTTCGGAATGCGAAGCAGATCCTTTTCTGGGAAATCAAATAATGCGGCGCCTATTGGGAACGATCGGATTTGCGATTGCGGGGCTCGTGAGCGTGATCGCCTGGTCCGCGGTCGATTCTCGCCTATGCACGGTGATCAAAAATTGGTGTACGCCACCGGCCGGGACGTGTGGCGGCGGCGTCGATGCATGCGCTGCAACGACACACGCCACAATCGATCTGTTTGTCTATTTGTTCGGGCCGCCGATTCTGTTCGCCGCGCTTGGATTTTTCGTGTTTGCTCGCCGGCGACCGACCCATATCATTGCCACGTACCTTGTCGGCGCGGTGATCGCTCAATGGGTACTGTGGTTCGTCGGGATACGCATCCTTCACATCTGACGTCAGCCCATCAATAAAGCCCGCGCTTGTGCGGGCTTTTTCTACTTTCCTCCCTTCCGGAAATGCGTCCTGTGCCGATCCGTCGTCGGATCGTCGCGCATCTCCATTTCAAGTATTGACGTGAACCCGCCGTTACCGTCGATCCGGGAGACAACACGTTTCACGAGCCACGGCGTCGAATCGATATCCGGTTTGAAACCCTTCGCGTTCACGGTCATTTCCGGGTACACGTCGGCCCGACCGAGCGCCAGCGTCATATCGAACGTTGCCTGTCCGCGCTGTGTGCGCGCGTAGCCCGAATTATCAGTCTCCATGGCGAGCGCGGCCGCGTGTCGGTCGGCACGAATGCCGAAGCCATGCGGGGCGTAACCGCAACCTTGCAGATTCCGATTGCCTGACATGCCGACAGCCCTGATCGCCGACGACGAACCCAACCTGTCCGCCGAACTTGCCGCGCGCCTCGGTACGCTGTGGCCCGAACTGGAGATCGTCAGGATGCCGCGCAACGGCGTCGACGCGCTCGCGGAGCTCAATGCAAAGCGCCCGGATTTCGCTTTCCTCGACATCCGGATGCCCGGTATCGATGGGCTGAAGATCGCGAGCCTCGTGCCGCACGTGCATGTCGTATTCGTAACGTCCTACGACGAGTACGCGGTTCAGGCATTCGACCAGTCGGCGATCGACTATTTGCTGAAACCCGTGACCGATGATCGCCTCCTCCGCTGCATCGTCAAGCTGCAGCGCGGCGGCCCTGCACCGGCCGACACCGCGCAGTTGGCCGGCGCGCAGGAGCAGCGGGATGCCGCGCCCATTCGATGGTTGACCGTCGGCCTCCGCGACACGACCCGGCTCGTCTCGATCGAGGAGGTGCTGTATTTCCAGGCAGCCGACAAATACACGGAGGTCGTGACTGCGAGCGACCGGCACGTGATCCGCACGCCCCTCAAGGAAATGCTGCAACGGCTCGATACCGAGCGTTTCGCACAGGTGCATCGCGGCGTGATCGTTGCCTATGCGGCGATCGATCACATCGAGCGCGATCTGCTCGGTCGCTTGCGCATCCATTTGCGTGGCAGCTCCGACGTTCTGCCCGTCAGTCGCGCGAGCGCCGGTCTCTTCAAACAGATGTGAAGGCAGTGCACTCGCCGCCGGGCGCTGGAGCGCTCGCATTCACCGCATGCATGCGTTACCTGCTGCTTCGGCAGAAACGAACGGGGCTGCTGGAGTCACTGCAGGGTCCGTGAGGCTGGCCGGTACTGATTTAAATCAAAATGTTCGGGGTCACAATTCAGCGCCCTTACCCCAATCAAGATCAGTCGACGGAAAACTGCACGCAACTTGACGACACCCTCATACATTAAATGACAATAATAAAAAACAATATTTAATGAAACCAATTCCAGTCATTCCGTCAACTCGATCACACGTCACTCGCTCCCCGTCCACTCGACCCGCACCGCGCCCCGCCCATCGCGGCACGTACATCACGGCCCAATCCCCCACACCTCGATGTGCGGCTCCCGACGCGGCTGCCCCACCCGACACGATCATTTCAAATCCCTCACCAAACCCCGACTTGATTAACAGCGGCGACATGAAAAATTAATCCAACAGAAAATATCTTGTAATTATAAAAATCACCTTCTAGCATCCCTCTGCTGTTCGCGACACGTCTTGTTTAAAAGTCATCACTTGATGCATTCCTCGAACAAACCCATTCATAACCTGGGGAATTACATGAAGAAACTGTCTCGACTGCTGCCCATCACCGCGATTACCCTCGCGAGTCTCAGCGCTTTTGCCCAGGCCGGCGACCAGCCGGCCGCGGTCGACAAGGCACTGCAACTGATCCAGCAGAACCCGTCCGCCTTCAGTCTGGCTGCCGGCGGCACGGCACGCACGTTGAAGTTCGCGGGGCCACAAGCAGGCGCACCGACCGACGGCGACCAGTTCCAGGTACGCGACGTGATCGTCGATCCCGACGGCACCGAGCACGTGCGCTTCGACCGCTTCCATGCAGGCCTGCCCGTGATCGGCGGCGACGTGGTCGTCCATTCGAGCAAGGGGCAATTGAAGCAGGCAAGCGTGACCCAGCTCGCGCCGATCAATCTCGCCGGCTCGATCGGCAAGGTCGGAAACCGCGCCGTGATCCGCAACGCACCCGACGTAGGCGCGACGCGCGCCAGGCACATCGCGGCCGCGCGCTTCAACTCCGACGTGCGCCGCGTCGACGACGCGGAACTCGTCGTGTTCGCACGCGACGTCACGCCGACGCTGGCCTATGCGGTGCGCGTCTACGGCAAGGCGACCGAGACCCACGGCGACGCCGTGCTCTACTACGTCGACGCTCGCACCGGCACCCTGCTCGATGCACAGGACCTGATCAAGACCGCCGCCGCGACCGGCACCGGCCGCTCGCTGTACTACGGCAACCTGACGCTCACGACGGACCAGACCGGCACGAACGCGTACCGGACGCTCGATCCGAGCCGCGGCGGCGGCTCGGTCTACGATGGTCGCGGTCTCAGCTCGGACGAGGTCGAGCAAGCGACCGACCTGCCGATCTTCACGAGCAGCACGAACGTGTGGGGCAACAACACGACCACTGACCGGCAGACCGTCGCGGCAGACATCGACTACGGGCTCGCATTGACTTGGGACTACTACAAGACCACGCATAACCGCAACGGCATCTTCAACGACGGCCGCGGTGTGAAGAGCTACGCGCACGTGGTGTTCAATACCGGCAGCGGCACGACGGGCGCGAACGCGGCATGGCTGTCGTCGCGCGTGATGGCGTACGGCGACGGCGAGCCGGGCACGCGCCTGCCGAAACCCGTGGTGTCGGTCGACGTCGCCGGGCACGAGATGAGCCACGGCGTGACCGAGGCCACCGCCAACCTGAACTATTCGGGTGATGCAGGCGGCCTGAACGAATCGACGTCCGACATTTTCGGCACGCTCGTGAAGTTCTACGCGAACAACCCGAACGATCCCGGCAACTACGTGATCGGCGCGCGCGTGGTGAGTGGCGGCCTGCGCAAGATGTACAAGCAGGATCTCGACGGCCGGTCGTTCAGCTGCTACCCGTCCGGCGGCTTCTCGTGGTCGAATCCGCGCCACGATCCGCATTTCACGTCGGGGGTCGGCAACCGCTTCTTCTACCTGCTGTCGGAAGGCCCGTCGGTGCCGCCGACCGACACCGGCCTGTCGAGGACGCAACTGGTCTGCAACGGCGACACGACCTTCAGCGGGCTGGGCCGCGACAAGGCCGGCAAGATCTGGTACCGGACGCTGACCGTGTACCTGAACGCCAACTCGAGCTACCCGAACGCGCGGCGTGCGTCGATCCAGGCCGCGAACGACCTGTATGGCGCGAACTCGGCCGAAAGCGCGACGGTCGCCCGCGCGTGGAGTGCGGTCGGGGTGAATTGACCGTGCGTGTATGAACGCGTCGGACGCCGGCAGTCGCGTGGCGGGATTTCGTTTCGGAGGAAAGCGATTCGGTCGTGGTCACGCGGCGTTCGGGTGAATGACGAGAAGGGGCCGGCCGACCGCCTGCACGAGCAGGCGGTCGAGCGGCAGTTAGTGCGTAATTGCTTCCGCGCTCAACCGACAGCCGAGCCTTTGGTGCTACATCGGTTTCAACACGTTTCTACAAAACCCGCTCGATCGTCGAACCGCTTTGCTACACTGCCTGACATTTACTGCCCGTCATGCGGATTGTTTCCGGAAAATTCGAAATCGGTCGATTTCAAGTGCATTCGTCATAAATAACTTGCACTCCCAAATCGTTCGTACCTCATTCATCCATACCAAAGGATTCCAGATTTATGGCCGTCGATCTGCAGGCGTCTCAATCTCTTCAAGCGCGTCTCGATCGTCTCTTGAGTTTTCTGGATGAGGATTCGCGTAATCTCAGCCTGCTTGCCGATACCGCGGCGGCTGCATTCGACGCCGGCCAGTTTCACCTCTGCAATGAATTGCTGTCGCGTTACGAAGCGATTCAGCCGCTCTCGCCGTCGCTCGTCAATACGAGGGGCCTGTCGGCCATGTCCGAAGGTCGATTTGAAGCCGCACTGGCCGATTTCCGCGCACTCGCCGAACACGATGCGAATCCGGATGGCCGTGCCGGTGGAAGCCATGCGATCCAGCGACGAGGCGGCGCTCCACGCGTTGAACAACGCACTCGAGCGCTGGCCCGACGACTATCGCCTGTGGTTCCTGCGTGGCGCGGTTCATGCCGGATCGCAGCACTACGAGGCTGCAAGAAGCGATTTCGATGCATCGCAGCAACTGACGCCCGATTTCCCGATCGCGGGCTTCATGCTCGACTTTCTCCACTTGACTCACGGTCACGTCGATCGTGCAGTCGAGGCATGGCGGCCGCTCGACGCGCTGCCAGCTAACGATACGCTGCGCGTGCTGAAAACCGGCTTGCTGAATCTCGTGGACGACCGCTTCGCGCTGGCCGGCGAGCAACTGCGTGCGGGCATCGCATCGAATACGAAATACCCGCTGATCAATCGCTATATTGTTGACGTGCTACAGCATGTCGAGTCGATCGTCGGTGCGGCGCCTGCCGGCCACGCACCATCCGAAAAGACAGGTGTCCTTTTGGAAATCGATCCGGCGTATTCCGCGCCCCGCTGACAGGCTTTTCCATCGCCATGATTTCCCGCACCACGCTCGACCAGCTCACCGAGATACTGCGCAGCGAGCTCGACAAGAAGGCCCGTGCGCGGCCGGGCGCCGCAGGCGCGACGTCGGCCGGCAGTACGACACCGAAAGGCGGCCCGCGCCCGTTGGGCGAAACGCTCCGGGCGCATATCGACCAGTTGCTCGCAGCGGGCGTGACCGACGAGTTCCAGTTGACGCGCGCCGCGGTCGAGCATGTGCTGCACCGGCAATTCGGCGACGAGCAGGTCAACGATCCGACGTTTCAGTCGATTGCGAACCGGGTGGCGCAAGCCATCCTGGAAGATGACAGCCTCAAGGACGACCTGATGGCCGCGTTTGCACGCCGCAAGTAATGCTCGTCAAACTGAGCGAACGCACTTCACCGGGGGTAAAGTGACAAGCGACTACACCGTGCTCGACAGCGCATACGAGATCTATCTCCGCGACAAATCCCCGAGCGCCGGACTCGCGCTGTGTCGGGCGCTCAGACTCTCCGGTCACGCGGAAGAAGCCATACGGGTGTTGAAAGAACTCGCGGACAGCGTTGACGATCCGTTTTTTCGCGCGCAGATCGGTATCGACATGAACCTTCTCGGTCTTTTCTCGCAGGCCGAACCTCTATTGAGTCAATCGCTCTCGGTGCTTCACCACGAACCTGATCGGCGAGCCTTGACAGCTGAACTCCTGATCTCGCAGTACGCTCAAGGCCGTTTTCGCGAAGCTCACACGCTTAATCGGCGCTCGCGCGATGCTTGGGGGAGAGCCGGCGTGGTTTCAAATATTTATCCGTCTCATACCAGCGAGTATCAGCGGATTGTCAACAAACTGCTTCGATGCGACGAATCTGTCGCCGGGAAGCGTGTCCTCATCATCCAGGAGGGCGGCCTTGGCGACGTGCTCATGTTCTCCCGGTACCTGTACGCGTTACGGGATGAAGGTGCGGCGGGTATCGTATTGCAGGCGCCAGCCATACTCGCTCCGGTACTCGCCACCTATCACTGGGTCACGCTGGTCGAGAATGCCGGCGATGCAATCGATCAAAGCGATTGCATCATCTGCACCTTCGATCTCTTTGTCCGGTATCAAAAAACGCCGTACTTCCCGAGCTGGGGGGAGCCGTACGTACAAGCGCCGGCTGGACGGGAAATGGCGCCCCTTGCGAGTGCCACTTTCCGCAATCGACGCCATGGCGTTCGCGAGATAGGTTTGATCTGGCGCAGCAATACTGCGGTGCGGCATGAGCCGTATCGATCTATCTCGCTGGAGCAGTTCGCACCGTTGTTCAGTTCGTCGGAATGTCGTTTTCATGCGCTACAGTTCGGCAAGATCACCGACGACGAGCATAGGCTGCTGGATCAACACGGCATCGGCATCCTCGGTCACGAGCTGCGCGATCTCGGCGATACGGCCGTCATTCTCAATGAGCTCGATTTATTGATCACGGTGGATACGGGCCCGGCTCACCTCGCTGGGGCGCTTGGGCGGCCAGTATGGGTGTTGCTGTCGGCGGCATGCGACGAGCGCTGGTACAACAGCCATCGCGATACGCCGTGGTACAGGTCCATGCAGCTATATCGGCAAGCAAGATTGGGCGACTGGAGCAGACCGGTAACAGAGATGGCGGATGCGTTGGCTGGCGATGACGCAATAGGGTGATCGCTGTGCGTGAATCTTTTTGATGTCCCGCCTCGACGATGGCGTGCTGGCCGTCATTCCATGCGACGCAAAACTTCCCGCTCCGATCGCAGTGCGTCACGAACAGCCTCGGTGACGCTCCGCCAGTTTCCGGGCGCCGCCTGACGGAAAATACGGACATTCGGATACCAAGGCCCTACGTCGCCTTTCGCGCCCCAACGCCACTCCGGCGCCCCAAGCATGACCCACGCAGGCAAACCCAAGGCGCCCGCCAGATGCACGGGCGCCGAGCAGATCGAGATGGTTAGATCCAGGGACGTCGCAAATACGGCCGTGTCGTAAAGATCGTTCCATTCACCGGATAGGTTGAGGACCGACAATCCGCTCCGTGCCGCAAAATCCGGCTCGATCGGATGTTTCTGCAGCACGAACCAGTCGACGTTCTCAATTTCGGCCAATGGACGGAGATCTTCCGGTGCAAGGCTGCGCGCCCGTCCCGCAAAATAATTGGGCGACGTGTCCCAGCACAAGCCGATGCGCAGACGGCCCGATGCCCGACGGCGGTCGGCCAGGGCGTTGGCGACATCCCGATCTTTCAGCTTGATATAGCCGTCACGGTAGACCGGCACCTCTCCATCTATCGCCCCCAGTCTCGCGGGCAGCAAGTTTTCGAAGATCCAGTAATCGTAGTTGCCCCAAATCTCGACAGGCCAGGCCCCCAAAAGCTCGTCGACGCCCTCGAGATCACGCAGCAGTTGCATCAGTTCCGGTTTGACGCAGAGCGTGACATGGGCACCCGCTGCCTTCAAGTTCCGGGCGTAACGTGCGTACATCAGGCAATCGCCGAGGCCGAGATGGCTGACCACCAGAAGGCGCTTGCCCTGGAGAGGTTGCCCGCGCCATAAGCGATCGTGATAGGTGGTCATTGCCGGGGGACCGCTACGCAGCGGCTCAATATCCGCGAGCATTTCATAGCGGCGCCACCCTGCTTTCGTGTCGCCCAGCAACAAAAGCAGATTCGCAAGCGGAAAGAGGACATCGCCTCGGTACGGATCGTGTTCGGCGGCTCGATACAGATAGCTGAGACTCTCTTCCGGGCGCCCCAACAGGTAAAGCGAGATCCCGCCTTGCACGAGCGTGCCGACATCTGCAGGGTACTGCTCGAGGATGGCGCGCGCGATCTGGACTGCGCCTTCATGATCGTCGAGAAATCGATGACGTGCCCTCAATACGATCCCCGGATCGCCAAATTCAGCCGCCTTCGCACCATGTTCACGGGACGCATCGAAATCGAGCATTTGAAAACTTGCGTCGGCCAGCATCAGATGCAACTCGGCGTTCGAAGGAAATGCCGCCACCCCTGCTTTCAGGCTTGCGATGGCGGCTGCACGATCATTCAGGTGATTGAAGCAAACAAGCGCCTTGGTACGCCACGGAATGGCCGATTTAGGCGTCGCAGCGATCGCGCGGTCGCAGACCTCCAGCGCTTTTCCAGCACGGCCCGCGCGCAGTAGCACATCGACGCAGGACAGGAGGACTCTGTCGTCATGGGGATGCTTTTCGCAAAAAACCTGAAGAAGATCCGCCGCTTTGTCGAACTGCCCAGCGGCTTCTGCTTCGCGCGCCTGTGCGGCGACGATACTGAATTCGTCATCAAACGACATCTCATGATCCGGTCGGCAGTCGAACTAAAACTAGCCTCGACATCAGGTTATTCTGTAGTTGCCAATTCGTCTGCGACGACGCTACGCGCTCGCCGGTTGTTCCCGCCTTGAATTCTAGATGCCGCAGCCCGCTCGGATCGACACATCCCAGTAAATTATTGTTAAATCCAACTGCTGGTTATCGACAGCGCGTGACTGATCGGCTCCATAAATCCTGGACACAAACGAAGGTTAGTGTTTCGGAGGCAATTTTCCCAACAGGAACGGGAGGTTGACGATGAAGCCCACGCAATAGTCGGTAGAGCAGATCGCAACCGCCCTCGCGCGCGTGCAGACCTTGCGCAGTTCCGTGCGTTGCTCCTCGATAAATCGTTCGGCCGCCCCTTTGAGGATGTCGCGAGGGATATCCATTTTGCGCGCCCATCGTCCATTCATATCGCCTAAGTCGAAAACATGGACGTCACTTCGTCGCTACGCCTGATTTCCCTCTCAACTGCGCCGCTCCTCTACAGTGAGAAACCAACGTCACACAGTAACAAACAGAACGTTTTCCTCATTCACCCAGAAACGTTTGAGTAATTCGCTATCATCGGCTGGTACCGCAAGCATGTTGAGGCCCGCGTCGAAAAAGCGGTAATCGTACTCACCGAGCAGATCTTTGATGCGCTGCGCGTCAGTCTTGAGCGTCTCCACCCAGATCAATGGCCGAAATGTCTTGATGATTAAGCGCGCTCCCATCAATACATCGATCTCCATCGATTCAACATCGATCTTCAGCAGGTCGACCCTCTTCAGATTCAAACCATCGAGGGTGATCTGACGAACCTGTCGTCCCGTCTCCGGTGTGTAATCGACGGATTGCCCAATCGACAACATCGACGTCGCAGGCTCCTTGATCTCTAGGCTGCCGTACGAACCCGGCTGAGAGTAGTTCACACTCGGGATCGTGATGACTTCATCTGCCGCGCCGAGCGCAACTCCGTGCGCCTGAACATTAAAAAGATTGTTTAGGGCAATGTTGCCGGCAAGGGCATAAAAAATGAAGTCTTGCGGCTCGAAGGCGTGCACTGTCCCCCAATGCGTCATCATGCGACCGGCCTCTATTGAAAATACGCCGATATTAGCCCCGCAATCGAGGAATACAACACCGTCGCCTAACCTCTGTCGCTGCACGCGCAGGAGCGACAGTAAGAATTCAACCTCCGATCCGTCGAACGAGCCCGTTTCGAGCAGGTTAAAACCGACGCCATAGCAAGGTCGTCCGTCGACCATCGCATAATCGTTGCGATTGACGATTAGCGGACCGTGGTTGGTCGCAGCAAGAATGAACGCTGTAGGGCGCTGCTCCGAGAACATGGTGGCCTCCTGTCGAATCCGGTGATTTAAACATAGCTCGAGTCGGAGGTGTCGAAGTCTTAGGTGAACGAGCAAGTATGGCTACCTTTTCCCGACTAGCCGCCGCGCACATGCGCGACAGCAAGGTGACACGGTCGTCGGCGCGCGCTCGATGTGGTGCAATCTGCACCATGCCGCAAAGCTCCGTCCGTATTGGCTCAGCGCGATCCGCAGCCGCCGCAGTTCGTTTCTCCGCTCGGGAATGTGGTGCGCCTCAAACCCGCGCCACGCTTGGCTGAGCGCCGTTTCGCACGCGGTTTGGTACGTGCGTCATGTCTGTGCAATTTCCAAGGAGTGGTGCGTTTTGGACCAACACGAGATTTACGCTGCAAACACGGTCGACGACGGCGCGACGGCCGGTACTCGAATTCGGCAATTACCATCCTCGACGACGGCCACCACGAACGAGGAACATCGCGTCATCGCCGACGACTGGCTGCGTCGCGCAATCGACGGAATCCGCGTAATGCACCTCAATGACGACGAGCGCCGGCGCGTCGCGGAGAGGCTTTTCTGACGCATTGAGCTCAGATGCAACAACGCCCGCTTGCGCGGGCGCTTTCTCTACGGCTTGAAGCGATCATAGAAGTTCGCGTCATACCAATTTTCGTCAAATGCGAGCAACTGCTTGCGAAGAACGTGGCGCACCCGTTCACTACGTTCACTATCTAACCAAGCTTGAATAGCCTCACGCACCTCAGGCCATTTCAACTCGTGCATGCAATATTCGACTAACTCCGGCGGCCCTTTCTCCGGGTCGCGGAGCACGTCGAGGAATGCAGTTGCGAACTCGAAACGTTGATCGAGATGGCTCTGCACAAAGCTCAGCACAACCTCCAAAGCTGGCTCAAGTGGTTGGTCCATGGCATTCTCAGCTATGAATTCCGCATGTGCCGCAAGTTTGAAGAATTCGTCAATGGTCGTGTTCATCTGCTTCACTTGAAGGTACGTTCAATGTACAGCCCATCGACATTGAAACCAAGGCTTCTAAACGCCTGCTCCGCAGCACTCTGCGCTGCAGCTCCACTCGGACGATAGTGGCCCGAGAAATTATCAATAAATTTAAGCTGGCCACCATGTACACCAAATTCACCGGCGGCCAAGACTGGCTGACCACCCGCCAGATCGATATGGCCTTGATTGATATTGTTTCGTCCAACGACGAGCGATCCATCCTGAGTAACGACATATGCCAGTCTTCGCTGGCTCATTGTTGCCAGTTGTTCATTCGGAATAATCTTTGCAGCTTGGGGAATGTCTTCAGGGAATAGATTGCTGAATGTTCTAGCGGCAACCGGACCGTCAGGCACAATGCCAAACCTAAGGCCCGGCGTCGCGCGCACAACCAATTGATCAATTTGCGGCCCAAATGCCTCGCCTGCGAATCGCAGCGCACCGGGTGCCTTAGCAGCCAGCGGCGCAGCGCTGAGTGCCACCTCCCACGGCCTCGTCGGCACCGCACCAGAAATCACATCACCCAAAGCACGCTGCGCACCGGCTAAGCCACTGAGCCCAACAGCGTCGAGCCCGTCGGCCATCATCGCGTTGCCGCGTCGAACAGTATCGGCGAGCGCTTGCAGCGGTTGAATTGGGCGATCAAGCCACTGCGCAGCTCGGCTCAGCGTTGAATCGTTGCTCCAGCCACCACGCCCCGGATCAAATCCGCCCGCATCGTCCGACCAGTCGTTCGCTCCGCGACCCAAATCGAACCCAGCCAGACCGCTGCGAGTCGCTGCTGCTTGACGCGCGGCCACCGCGTGTTCGGCTCGCTGCTGAGCCAGGGCCCAGTTCGCCGATCCTGCAAACTCCGATCCGAGTCGCTGCTTGAGCGCTGCATTTTCAGCACGCGAGGCGGCAAGCGCGTCATTGGCCAGTTGACCAAACTGATCTTGCAAACCACCAACGAAGGCCTGTTCCCGGAGCCCTGCATCCAGTTGCAGATTCCAGTTCGCCTGATTCGCAAACTGCTGTTCGGGATCCCCGCCATAGGCGCGGACCGCGTTGGCCGTCATCGCATTGACGTCGCTACCTGGACCATACAACGAGCTTGCGCTCGAAGTCGGCCGGCTCGCCATCTCCTCCGAAACCATATTGCCAACGGTGCTGGCCACCGCGTCTGCGGCGATTGCCCCAATGTTGCGCCCCAGGCTCCCACCACGAACCAGAGTACTTGCAACCCCCGCGCTCAACCCGCCCGCTACACCACTCGCAAACCGGCCCAAGTCAGCACCGACACCTGCCCCGATCACCGTCTTCCCGACCTGCTCGCCTACGCCGTATCCTACACCAGACGCAATCGCACTGGCCGCCACGCCTTTCCAGTCAAATCGTTCCTGCAGCCCCGTTACTACCCCGATGCCCTGCGTCGCAGCTGACCTTACGGCACCTTGAGCCGCTGCACTCCACGCGCTACCCGGCGCACCTGCCGCGGCACCAATGCCCGCAGTGACGCCTGCCGATATAGCACCCAACGTGATGCTTGCAAAATTCAAGCCGTGCTGTTCACCACCGGCGATCATCACGCCCTGGCTTGCCAGCGCACCCGCTGCACCACCAATACCCGCAGCGACCGCCCCGGACGTCGCACCCAGCGTGCCACCGGTCACGCTGCCCGACAACGTCGCCACGCCCAAGCTACCCAATCCACCACCTGCCGTTGCACCGGCCCCGGTTGCCGTCACACCTAGCAATTCGGACGCCGCGCCGGCGGTGTATAGCCGTTGGCGTCGTACGTGTAACGCTCAGTCCGGCCGTCTTTCGCGTACACAGCCAACACCCGTTCACCCGCGGCGTTATAGCCAAGTTGTATGCCGTCTCCGCCGAGCGTTCCCTTCACGATCGAAACGCTCGTATCGTTCGGATCCGTTGCACGCGCACCCGACAGGCTGCCCATCGACACTGTGAATCGGTTCAGCACATCGTATTCGTACCAGTACTCCTGCTCCCGGTCGTGATAGCCGACCATGTCGGTGTACTTCGCGAGCATCCGGCGGCGATTGCCCACCGCGTCGTACTCGTAGTACACCTTGTACGCGTCATCCTCGATCGCAGTCACCCGGTTCAACGCGTCGTACTTCACGCGAGATTGCGCGAACACAAATACATCGCCGAAATTCGAGAAGTACTCGGCCGTGCGATTGCCGTCACCATCGTATTCGTACAGCGATTGCGTCTTCGTCGCGTTATCCTGGATCGAGCGCACCAGCCCGTTCGAGTAGTACGTGTAGTCGACGTCCTGGCCACTCGTTCCCGACTGTTTCGTCAGCAGGCCCGCCCAGTTGTACTGGTACTGGAACACGTGCCCACCGAGGTCCGTGTGCTTCATCAAGCGACCGAACTGGTCGTTCTCGTCGACCGTTGTCATGCCGTTGGCGTTGGTCGTCGTGCGAATCCAGCCGCCCGCGGTCGCCGCTCCGGCCGAGCCCATGCTCGTGGCCCACTTATAGTCATACTTGACTTCGCGACCCGCTGCGCTGATCGTCTTTACCACCCGCCCATCGACGTCGTAGAACGTACGCTCGCGGCCGCCCTGCGCATCGGTATGTGCAATACGCCGATCCAGTGCATCGTATTCGTAGCGGTCGATGCTCCGTTGGCCATCCGCCAGCGCCGGCCGATCGACTTCGATCAGGCGGTTCATTTTGTCGTAACGGTAGTCCGTCCGACGATTCAGCTCATCGATCGTCGTTCGCAGATTGCCGAATACGTCGTACTGCATCACCTTGCTGAACCCCAGTGCATCCCATGTCCGGGCGACCGTGGCCTTGGCAGACCCGTAGTTCCACTGCTGGGTAGTCAGGTTGCCGTTGGCATCCTTCAACCCGACCAGGTTGCCGGTGAGGTCGTAGTAAAAGCGCGTGTCCGGCTCGACTTCGACCTGTGCGCCATTCGCGAGCGTCACGCTGACCTTCGGCTCGTGCTTGAGCGTCAGATACCCCATCGTGTTGTATGACGAGGTCGTCCAGTTGCCGCGGCCGTCACGTTCGGCCGACACCTCGCCGAATGCGTTGTGCTGCTGCAAACGGTCGATCGTCATGTCCTTCGCTGTCTCGTCGATCACGCCGACGATATCAACGTTCGTCACCGGGTTGTTGCGCGTACCCGTCAGGAAATAGCTCTGGCGTTCAGTCAACACTGTGCCGTTCGCATCCTTGGCCAGGTAGCGATATTCGAACTCGGCTCGCGTGGGCAGCGCCGATGCGTCGAACAGGAAGCGCCCCAGTGCGTCGCGCGTCAGCGTCATCTCGGTAAACGGGCGATCGAATGCCTGGTCCTTCGCCGTGGATTGACGGTAGTACAACGTGATCGTGTTGACGTTCGTCAGCGGCTGGCCGTCCGCACCGACCGGCTTGAATTCGAAAATGCTCGGTCGCTCACTACCCGTCAACGTGACCTGCGCATTGCCCACCGTACCGACGGTGATGTCGCCGGCGCCCATCGCCAGCGGTACGCCGGCAGCATCGTAAGCTGTGTACTTGATCGCGTAGCCATACGACTGGCCCGGTTGCGGGATCAGGCCGCCAGCCTGGACATCCCAGGTGAACTCCCCATTACCCATGCGCGTGATGCGCGAATAGCGTGTCGTGCCGTCCTGCACCCACGACACCATGATGTAATCGGTGTCGGCAGGTTGCGAATGGAACACGATCGTCGATTTCAGATCGGCGAGGTAGTTCGTGCTGAACGACGGCTAGCCATTCCCTCCCGGCAATCCGACCGAGCTCAGCACGGCATCGAGCTTCTGACCCGCTGCGCTGTACAGGTCGAGCTCCACGTCGAGGTTGCCCGGCGCGTATCCCGACAGGTCGATCGAGAATGCGCCCGTGGCCGGATCGCGCCAGAGCGTTCGCTCTTCGTTCCATGTGGCGCCGCCCTGTGGACGCATCTTCACGACGATGTGGTCGGCAAGATGTAGCGCGGAATCGCGCGCCGAGTAGAGGTTCAGGGTTTGCGGCGACGTCCAGATGTAACTTCCGGATGCATCGGCCAGGAAACCGGCGCGGCTGCTTTCCTCGTAAGTGGGGATCGGCGACGAAGTTAACGATCGCTACCATGCGCTTGTTCTCCCGTATTCGGTGTGGTTGCCGCGTGGCCGGATGGGCCGGATACGGCTTTCATGCGGGAGTTATCCGAAGCGAGAGAAATTCGTTTAGCGATCCGTCCAAAAAGTTACATTTTGTTACAAACAGGTCGAGTGAAGTCGAAATACGCTCACCGCCGAACATTTGTTAAATAGCTTGAATAACCGCCAACGGACCGACAATTTGCCTTAACATCCGGCCGTCATATCGGTTCGTGTCAAACACGGTCGACCGACCGTCACGTATCGCGCCGATGATTTTTCTGCCGGAGCCCCATCCGGCCACCGATTTCACCCGCCCCCAGGACCGACCATGTTCCAGACTCCGGGAGATTCCTTCGTCAACGGCTCGTTGCTGGGCCTGTGCGTCGAGGTGCCGCTTGCCGCGCTGGTTTCGCTGGCGATGCACGGCGTCGACTGGAACGGCCCGCGCGTCGCGATGCTCATCGCCACGCCCGTGCTGATCGCGTGCATTGCGCTGCTGACGCGTCCGGTCGCACTGAGCACGGTCTGGAAGCACAAGCGCTCGCCGTTCGTGCTCGACGACAACGTTCGCGCATCGATCTACGGCCGGCTCTGCGGGATCGCGCTCGGCGTGGTATTCGGCATCATGGTCGCGACGACGTTCTCCTGATCCGGTCGAGCCTGATCGTCCGACGAAATTTGCATCACCGCTGACCCGCCCGCGCCTTCCGCTTCATCGCATCACCCCGCCGCAACCACCGAATTGAACGACGTGTCCCACAACGGCGCGACATGGGCCGGCCCGTCCAGCACGCCGATGCGGGCAAACACGTCCGCGACCTGCTGGTGCTGCGCGACCACGTCGGGCGTCACCGGCAGCAATGCGTAGTCCTCGCTGCGCTGGTCGAACATCGTGACGAGATCGGCAACCGGCACGCGGGTCTCGCGATTCTGCGCGAGCGCATAGTCGCGGAAATGCCCGTTCGCCCACGCATACGCACGTCGAAACCGCAGCAGCAGATCGCCCGTCGCCGCGCGGCGACGCGCATCGTCGAGTGTGCGCGGATTCGCGTACACCGGAAAATTGCCCGACAGATACCCCTTCCCCGTCTTCAGCACACGGGCGTCGTAGCGATTGCGCGCGAGCTGGCCGTTGTAGCCGTAGATCGCCCACGCATCGATGTCGCCGCGATCGTACGCGGACAGCCCGTCGGTCGGCGACAGGTTGATCGGCTGGATGTCGTCGAAGGTCAGGCCGGCTTCCGCCAGCTGTCGATACAGGAAATAGTGCGACGTCGTCGCGCGCACGTAGCCGACGCGCTTGCCCTTCAGGTCGGCGATGCCGCGGATCGGCGTGTCCTTGCGCGCGAGCGTGACCTGGTTGTTCAGGTCTTCGCGCACACGCGAGATGAATTTCACATTGGCTTTCTGGCGGGCGGCGAACACGGCCGGAATTTCGCTACCCGAACCGATATCGAGCGCATCGGCGTTGAGGGCCTCGATATGCAGCACGCCGTTGTTCAGTTCGCGCCAGTCGATCCGGTACGGCGTATCGGCGAGCCCGGCCGCCTGCAGCAGCGCGCGCCAGCCGCCCTTGTAGGTTGCGACGCGCAACGTCGTGCCGGCCAGATCGGCGTCGGCGGCCGGCGCGGCGAACGCGGCCAATGGGTGCGCCACGACCGCGGCGCCGGCAAGCAGCAGACGGCGACGTGCCGCCGACATTGACGACATCGGATGCTCCTGTCGATCGGATGGAAAGGGATCGGAAGTGGAACCGCTGCGTCAATGCAGCGCCGGAAACCCGTGGCGCTCGGCCAGCAGTTCGAGGATGCGGCGTGCGTCGGTGACGAAGCGCACGTCGCCGAGCGTCTGCGCGTCGTCCGGCGCGGGCCGGTCGCGACCCAGCACGAGCACCGGCAGGCCCTGGTGTGCGTCGTCGAGTGCGTCGATCACCGCGGGCCGCGGCCGCTCGAAACCAACGCGCTTCACGTCGAGACGCGCGGCAAGATCGGGCGCGCTCGCCAGCAGCCCCTCGATCGGCAATCCATGCGGACACACGAAGCGCTGGCCCGGATGCTTCGGATCGGCAAAGCCCGGTTCCAGCAGAAACAGCACATCGCGACTCATGTCAAACGGCTCCTTTTTTCGTCGATCGTCCCGATCGGGAAGCATTCGTACGCCTGTACGCGCTGCTGTTCCCGCGGCATGCCGGCCACCGGCCGGATGCCAGACTCTACCGTCGCACCTCGCACGGCCCTACCAACGTTTTGCGGAATCGATATGCAAACGCGCATAGCGCATCGGCCGGTCGTCGCCTAGCCGGACGTTGCGTAAACGCATCGTCATGCGAACGACGGGCAGTCCGCACATCGAACCATTTCATCGATCGATATGACCGCGCGCAGGCATTTCCAGCGCGCGACGTTCGCAGTCCGCGCGATGCGTTCGCCGCAGCAGGCGCGCCGGACGCGATCGCGGCGCACCTGCCGGGCCCGCGGCAACGCACATTACAAATCGGCCGCACAGCGAATTACAAACCACGGATCGGCCGTTCATCGACGCGCCCGTCGTCAATAGCATCGTGATCCTCACAAATGGACTGATAACAACAGAGGATGGTCATGATCAAAAAAACGGTGGTACTGGGTTTGGTGTCGATCGGTTCGGTCAGTGCGCATGCGCAGAGTTCGGTCACGTTGTACGGCGTGGTCGACGCCGGCATCGCGTATACGAACAACCAGGGCGGCGCGAGCAACATCCAGCAGACGAGCGGCAAGCTGAGCGGCAGCCGCTGGGGCCTGAAAGGCGTGGAGGATCTCGGCGGCGGCCTGCAGGCGGTCTTCACGCTGGAAGGCGGATTCCGGCCGAGCGACGGCGGGCTCGGCCAGGGCGGCCGCCTGTTCGGCCGCTCCGCGTACGTGGGTCTCGGCAAGAAAGGCCTCGGCACGCTGACGTTCGGCCGTCAGTACGAGCCGATCACCGATCTCGTCGCGCAGTACTCGGGATCGGGGATCTGGTCGCCGGCCACGCACGTGGGCGACAACGACAACCTGAACCAGAGCTTCCGCCTGAACAACGCGGTGAAATTCCGTAGCGACACGATCGCCGGCTTCACGGCCGACCTGCTCTATGCATTCAGCAACCAGGCCAATGGCGGCGCGGGCACCGGCTTCTCGAACAACAACGCGTGGGGCGCATCGGCGAACTACGTGAACGGTCCGCTGTCGGTCGGCGGCGGCTATGTGCGGCTCAATCACCCGAATGCGACGTCGAACACGAGCGGCGCGGTGGGCGGCGCGACCTCGACCACCGGCAACGACTACAGCGGCGCATTCTTCTACGGGCTGAACGGCGGCGTACTGAAGCAGCAGATCGGCGCGGTCGGCGCGAACTACTCGCTGGGCCGCACGACGCTCGGCTTCGCATGGAGCCACACGCAGCTCGACTATCTCGACGGCTCGTCGCGCAAGTTCAACAACTACGACGTGAACGCGCGCTACCAGATCACGCCGGCGGCCACGCTGATCGGTGTCTATACGTTTACCGACGGGCGCGCGAGCGGCCTGCCGGGCACGAGCGGCCAGACGCTGAAACCGCGCTGGCACCAGTTCACGCTCGGGTTCGACTACGCGCTGTCGAAGCGCACCGATATCTATGTGTCGGGCATCTACCAGCTCGCGGCCGGTGATGCGAGCACCGCGACGTCGGGCGGTTATCGCAAGATCGCGGCGATCTCGAACATCGGCAGCGCGTCGTCGACGAACCGCCAGCTTGCGTTCGTCAGCGGGCTGCGCGTGAAGTTCTGACGGCACGCGCGGCGGGCGCGGCGCAATCGTCACGATAAGCAAAGCGGGAATCGTTGTTTGCCGCGCCCCGCCCGGTTGCCGAGAATGATCGTTTCCCCGCGCGCCACACGCGTTCGACCATGACCGATTCCCGTTTTCCTCCCCGTGCGCCGCGCCCCGGCCGGCGCGCGGCGCTGCGCCAGTTGGCCGGCGGCTGGGCGGCGACGCTGCTGCCGGCCGGCGGCGCGCTCGCGAGCCCGCCGCTCGATGTGCCGCCGTGGACGCGCGCGCCCGGTGCGCCGCTGCTGTCGCCGCCGTACGGCGTGCCGGGGCCGCACGAACGCGACGTGGTTCGCCGCAGCGCCCGCACGCCGGCGCTGCCCGGTTCCGGCTCGTCGATGACGCCGCTCGCCGACCTGTTCGGCGACATCACGCCGAACGGGCTCGTCTACGAGCGTCATCACGCGGGCGTGCCGGACATCGATGCGCAACGCCATCGCGTCGTCGTGCACGGCCTCGTGCGCGAGCCACGCGTCTTCACGGTCGACGACCTGCTGCGCTTCCCGTCCGAATCGCGAATCCACTTCCTCGAATGCTCGGGCAACACGGGCAGCGAATGGAACGGCCCGAGCGGGCTGCCGGTTCAGTTCACGCACGGGTTGCTGTCGTGCTGCGAATGGACCGGCGTCCGGCTGTCGACGCTGCTCGACGAGACGGGCATCGATCCCGCCGCACGCTGGCTGCTAGCCGAAGGCGCGGACGGCGCGGCGATGACGCGCAGCCTGCCGCTCGACCGGATCCTCGAGCGCGCGCTGGTCGTCTATGCGCAGAACGGCGAACGGCTGCGTCCGGAGAACGGCTACCCGGTGCGGCTGATCGTGCCGGGATTCGAAGGCAACACGAACATCAAGTGGCTGCGACGGCTGAAACTGGTGCGTGCGCCGGAGATGACGCGCGAGGAAACGTCGAAATACACGAATCTGCTGCCGGATGGCTGTGCGCGCCAGTTCGTGTTCGAGATGGATGCGAAGTCGGTCATCACGCGGCCGTCGGCCGGCCATCGGCTCGCCGCGCACGGCTATTACCCGATCAGCGGCTACGCGTGGTCGGGCCGCGGCCGGATTCGTGCCGTCGACGTGTCGACCGACGGCGGTCGCACCTGGCGCCCCGCACGGCTCGCCGGCGACGTCCGCGACCGTGCGTTGACGCGCTTCGAGGCCGACTGGGTATGGCGCGGCGAGCCGGCCGACCTGCAAAGCCGCGCGACCGACGACACCGGCTACGTGCAGCCGACCCGCGACGCGCTCGTCGCCGCGCGCGGGCTGAACTCGCAGTACCACTACAACGGCATCCAGAACTGGCGCATCGGCGCAGACGGCGAGGTGCGCAATGCGTAAGCTGCTTGCTTGCCTGCTTGCGACCGGCGCGATGACATCGGGCGCGTTCGGCGCCGGCTTCGGCCTCGGACAGCCGATCGACCGCGCAGCGCTCGCCGCGTGGGACATCGACGTCGCGCCGGACGGCGGCGGCCTGCCGCCCGGCGCAGGCACGGTCGCACGCGGCGGCCACGTGTTCGCGGACAAATGCGCGATGTGTCACGGCGCCGGCGGCGAAGGCGGCGTCGGCGATCCGCTCGTCGGCGGCGCCGGCTCGCTCGCGAGCGCGAAGCCCAAGAAGACGGTCGGCAGCTACTGGCCCTACGCGACGACGCTGTTCGACTACATTCGCCGGGCGATGCCGTACAACGCGCCGCAATCGCTGAGCGCGGACGACGTCTATGCGGTCACCGCGTACGTCCTGCACCTGAACGGCATCGTGCCTGGCGAAGCCCGGCTCGACGCGCGCACGCTGCCGCGCGTGCAGATGCCGAACCGTGACGGCTTCGTGCCCGATCCGAGGCCGGGCAAGCTATGACGTGTCCCGCTTCGCTTGCCCCATCGAGCAGCCCACCCGCGCGAGTCGCGTCGCGCTTTTCAGCAAGGACCCCGTGATGAGCGATCCTTCCGTCGCCGCCCCGCTCGCATCGTCGCCGTTCGTCGACGTTCGTTCGCCGGCGGACTTCCCCGACAGCCCCGTGTCGCGCACCCTCTCGCAGCCGCTGATGCTCGGGCTGTTCCTGCCGATCCAGGCCGGCGGATGGAGCGCGTCGACGCTGCCGCGCTCGACCGACTGGACGTTCGACTACAACGCCGAGCTGGTCGCGCGCGCCGAGGCGCTCGGTTTCGATCTCGTGTTCGCGCTGTCGCAATGGCTGCCCAAAGGCGGCTACGGCGGCGTGTTCGACGGCCACGCGCTCGACTCGTTCATGACGCTGGCCGCGCTGACGGCGCGCACCGAGCGGATCATCCTCGTCGCGACGAGCCACGTGCTCTACGGGCCGTGGCATCCGCTGCATTTCGCGAAATTCACCGCGACGCTCGACCACATTTCGCGCGGACGCTGGGGCATCAACGTGGTGACCGGCCACCGCGCGATCGAACACGAGATGTTCGGCTGGAACCGGATCGAACACGACCGGCGCTACGAGATGGCCGCGGAATTCCTCGACGCGGTCCAGCAGTTGTGGGCGCAACCGGACAATTTCAGCTATACGCCCGAACTGTCGAGCTGGCGGCTCGGCGGCGCATTCGTGACGCCGAAGCCGCGCTACGGCCGCCCGCTGCTGATCAACGCGACGGGTTCCGACGCCGGTATCGCGTTCGCCGCACGCTATTCGGACATCGTGTTCGTCACGAGCCCGGCCGGCCCCGACGCCGAACGCGCGATCGACGCGCTGCCCGCGCATACCGCCCGCGTGAAGGCGGCCGCCGCCGCGCGCGGTCGCACGATCCGCACGCTGCTCAATCCGCTCGTGATCTGCCGCGAGACGGCGGCCGAAGCACGCGCGTACCGCGACGCGATCGTCGCGCATGCGGACGAAGGCAGCTTCCACCGCTTCGACAGCGACGCGCACGCGTGGCGCGGCGGGTTCGAGCAGCGTGCGCAAGCCGCCGCGCGCGCGATCGGCGGCAACATCTCGATCACCGGCTCGCCGGAGCAAGTCGCCGACACCATCGTGCGGCTGCACCGCGCGGGCATCGACGGCATCCAGTTGAGTTTCTACGACTTCAAGCCCGATCTCGACTTCTTCGGCGAGCGCGTGCTGCCGCTGCTGCGCGAAGCCGGCTTGCGGCGTTGAAGTCGGCGCTGCAACGCGGCGCGACGGCGTAGCAGCAACCGCCCGCGGCCGTCGTCAGAACACGCGCCCTTCGGTCAAGTGCGTCGTCACGCCGTTCAACACGTAATCACCCACCACGCGCGCCTTGTGCAGCAACGGGTTGTGACTGAAGATCGTGCGCAGGTTGCGCCAATGGCGATCGAAGTTGTGCTCGCGCGCCGTTGCCGACGCGCCGCCCACTTCGAACAGCCGCTCGGCCGCATGCAGCGCGAGCTTGCTGACGATCAGTTGCGTGCGTGCGGTCGCGAGGGCGCTGTCGAGCACGAGCGTATCCGCATCGGCGGCGCCCGCCTCGATCGCATCGGCGGAACGGTCGAGCGCACGCGCGTTTTCTCGCACGAGCGCGTCGATCGCATGGCTGTGCGCGGACAGCTCGCCGACGATCTGCTGGATGAAGTGATCGTCGCGCGCGGTCGCCGCCGGGCTGTGCAGCGCGGGACGACCATGCGCGAGCACGTAGCGGCGTGCATCGGCCACCACGTTGCGCACGATGCCCGCGCCGGTCGCGACCAGATGCAACTGCCGCAGCGCGCCGCAATGCCGGCCGACGAGCGTCGACCCGTCGCGTGGGGCGACTTCGTCCGCGAACACCTGCACGTCGTTCAGCACCAGGCTGCCGCTCGCGGTCATGCGCTGGCCCATGCCGTCCCAGTCGTCGAGCACCTGCAGGCCGTCGCGCGCCACCGGAACGATCACGGCGAGCGCGTCGCCCTGCTCGTTCTCCACGTTGATGCGCGCGAAATCGGCAAACGCGGTGCCCGTCGAATAGTATTTGCGACCCGTCACGCGATGGTGATCGCCGTCGCGGCGCAGCACGGTCGTGTTCTCGCCCGGGCGCGACGTGCCGCGTTCGGTCGACGCGCCGCCGAAGATCGCGCCGGCCAGCACACGCTCGAGCTGCACGTCGTTGAACGCCGTACGCGGCGACAGCCGCAGCGTCTCGGTCTGGTCGTAGTGGATGCGCAGCGCATGCGCGAGATTCGAATCGGCGGCCGCCAGCGTCGCGATCGCATCGAACAGGTCGACCAGCGTGCCGCCCAGGCCGCCGCGCGCGACCGGAATCCGCAGCGCACCCAGCGCCGAGCGCCGGAAGAGCGCGAAGCCGTCGAACGGCAGTTCGCGACGCGCCTCGCGCTGGGCGGCATCCTGCCCGATCGCAGTCGCGAGATCGGGCAGCGCGGCAAGCGCGTCGCGCAATGCGTCGCGCGGATCGACGGCATCACGGGCAGTCATTCGGCAGGTCCTTGTTCGGGCAGATCGGGGAATGTCGCGGCAGCGCGCGACGGGGCGTACGTTACACGCCGTCCGCTGAGTATAGGGACGCACCCGGCGCGCGTGAAAAGCCGATTTCAGCTTACGTTATGCCCGCGCCGGGATTGATCGCGGACGGGCGCGTCAGTGCTGAATCCCCCAGCGCCGCACGGTCGCGCGTTCGAGCGTATCGAACACGAGGTTCTCGACCAGCAGCCCGATCACGATGACGGCCGCGAGGCCCGCGAACACGCGGTCCGTGTACAGCTCGTTGCGGTTCTGGAAGATGTACCAGCCGAGGCCGCCCTGCCCCGCGCTCGCGCCGAACACGAGCTCGGCCGCGATCAGCGTGCGCCACGCGAAGGCCCAGCCGACACGCAGGCCCGACAGGATCGACGGCAGCGCGGCCGGCACGAGGATCAGCGCGATCTGGCGCAGGCCCGTGAGCCCGTAGTTGCGGCCGGCCATTTTCAGTGTGGCGGGCACGCCGACGAAACCGGTATAGATGCTGAGCGCGAGCGGCCACAGCACCGCATGCACGAGCACGAACAGCAGGCTGCCGGTGCCGAGCCCGAACCACAGCAGCGCGATCGGCAGCAACGCGATCGACGGCAGCGGATTGAACATCGACGTGAGCATCGTCAGCAGATCGCGGCCGATGCGCGTGGATACCGCCAGCGACGTCAGCGCGAACGCCAGCAGCACGCCCAGCGCATAGCCGCGCAGCAGCACCGACATCGAGATGCCGGTCTTGACCAGCAGTTCGCCCGACTCGATGCCCTGCACGAACGCGGCCAGCGTCGCGCCGAAGGTCGGGACGAGCAGATCGTTCGCGACGATGCGCGCGACGATCTCCCACACGGCGATCAGCACGAGCGCGATGACGCCGCGGCGAAACCACGTGGCACCGGCGATGCGGCGCGACAGCGGCGCCGGCGCCGCGCGTTCGGCGTCGGGCAGCGGGTCGAGCGGACGCGTGTATTCGGCGCGCACGGGCGGCAGCGGCGGCAGGACCGGATCGATCGTACTCATGATGCGGCGTCCTCCGTCGTCGGTACGTGCGGTGCGTCGGTGTCGAACAGCAGGCGGTGGATCCGCGCGACGTGGTCGCGGAAGTCGCCGGTGTCGACGTTGTCGAGCGAATGCTCGTGACTGTTGAGTTCCGCCCGCACGCGGCCCGGATGCGGCGACAGCAGCAGAATCCGGTTGCCGACCACGAGCGCCTCCTCGATCGAGTGCGTGACGAACAGCAGCGTGAAGCGGAATTCGTCCCACAGCCGCAGCAGTTCCTCCTGCATCTTGCGGCGCGTGAGCGCGTCGAGCGCGGCGAACGGCTCGTCCATCAGCAGCACGCGCGGCTGCATCGCCAGTGCCCGTGCAATCGCGACGCGCTGCTTCATGCCGCCCGACAGCGTATGCGGATAGGCATCGGCAAACGCGCTCAGGCCGACCTTGTCGAGATAGTGCAGCGCGCGCTCGCGGGCTTCGGCGCGCGACAGCTTCGCGGCGGCGCGCAACGGAAACGCGACGTTCTCGACGACCGTCTTCCACGGCGGCAACTGGTCGAACTCCTGGAACACGACGACGCGGTCGGGCCCCGGCCCGCGCACGGGCCGGCCGTCGAGCGCGATCGAACCCGAGACGGGCTCGATGAAGCCGGCGATCGCCTTCAGCAACGTCGACTTCCCGCACCCCGACGGGCCGAGCAGCACGAAGCGGTCGCTGCCGTACACGTCGAAGCTCACCTGATGCGTCGCGCGCACGATCCGCGCGCCGCTGCGGTATTCGAGGCTGACCTCGTCGATGGCGAGCAGGCGTTCGCTGTGCGCGCCGGCCTGCGCGGCATGCGCCGCCGGCCGCCCGGCGGCACCTGCATCGGATGCGGCGGACGCGGCCGGCGACGCGCCGCTGCGTGCCGTATACGGCGGAAACCAGGTTCGGGGAGAAGTGGCGTTCACGATCGAATCTCTTGCGGGAAAAGCATCAACATACGGCCAGGCGTCGTGCGGACCAACCATCGATTGCGCATATCGAAACCGCGCCGATGCATAAGCGTCGAACACGGCGTCGCAGCGTCGACGCCGCTCAACTGCCGCCGGCCGTCGCCGGATCGTCGAAGAAGTAGTCGCGCCACGACTTCGGTTCGTTGCGGATCGCACCGGTGCGATGCATGAACTGCGCGAGCGGCAGCGTGTTCTGCGGCGCGGTCTTGAACTGCACCTGCGGATTGCGCAGGATCTTCAGCAGCAGCGCGCGATCGATCTTCGACCCGTTCACGCGAATATAGGTATCGGCCGCGCGCTCCGGGTCGGCCGCGATCTGCCGTGCGGCGTCGGCCAGCGCGGCGACGAACGCGCGGTAGGTCTTCGGGTTGTCGTCGCGGAATTTCTCGGTCGCGTACAGCACCGTCGCGGAGCTCGGGCCGCCCAGCACGTCATAGGAATTCAGCACGATGTGCGCGTTCGGGTTGCCGGCGAGCTCCTGTTCCTGGAACGGCGGATTGCCGAAATGGCCGGTGATCACGTTGCTGTTCGCAAGAATCGCGGCCGTCGCATCGGGGTGCGGGATCGCCTGCGTGAACGCGTCGAGCTTGTCGAACTGCTTGTCGCCCCACTGCTTCGCCGCGGCGTACTGCAGCACGCGCGACTGCACCGACACGCCGACCGCCGGCACCGCGATGCGGTCCTTCGCGCTCAGGTCGGCGATCGTCTTCACGTTCGGGTTGCTGCTGACGAGGTAGTACGGGAAATTGCCGAGCGACGCGACGCCCTTCACGTTCTGCCGGCCGCGCGTGCGGTCCCACACGGTCAACAGCGGCCCGACGCCCGCGCCCGCGACGTCGACCGCGCCGGACAGCAGCGCGTCGTTCACGGCCGCGCCGCCCGACAGCCGCACCCAGTCGACCTTGATGTCGAGGCCGGCCTTGCGCCCTTCCTTCTCGATCAGTTGCTGGTCGCGCGCGACGTTCAGCATCAGGTAGACGACGCCGAACTGCTCGGCGATGCGGATGCGGCCCTCCGCGTGCGCGGCTTGCGGGATGACCGCGCCCGCGAAGGCGAGCGCGGCGGTGAGCGTGGCCGCCAGCGCGCGACGCGCCGGCAAGAACGAGAACGACATCGGAACTCCGGTCAGGAAGGGGCGGAAATGAATGACGGGGGCGTGCGGCTCAGAAAGGCGCGTCGCCTTCGATCGTCGTGCGGTACAGCTTGCGGCGCAGGTGGTCGGGCGTGCCGGCGGCGAGATGCATCAGCGAACGGTTGTCCCAGAACACCAGATCGTGGTCGCGCCATGCGTGCCGATACAGGTGCTCGGCGCGCACGCTGTGCGCGAACAGTTCGTCGAGCAGCGCGCGGCTTTCGTCTTCCGGCAGCCCGACGATGCGCGTCGTGAAATGCTCGCTGACGAACAGCGCCTTGCGGCCGGTTTCCGGATGCGTGCGCACGACCGGATGCACGACCGCGGCGACCTGCGCGATCTGCTCGGGCGACAGGTTGGGCCGCCACGGGCTGCGCGCCTGCAGTTCCGCATAGCGCGCGAGATACGTATGCTCGGCGCGCAGCCCTTCGACCGCGCGGCGCAGGTGGGCCGGCAGCGTGTCCCACGCGAGATGCATGTTCGCGAACAACGTGTCGCCGCCTTCGGCCGGCAGCTCCTGCGCGTGCAGCAGCGAGCCGAGGCTCGGTTTTTCCTTGTACGACAGGTCGGAGTGCCAGAAATGGCCGGCATCGCCGAGCCCGACCGGTTTGCCGTTCTCGACGATGTTCGACACGATCAGCACTTCCGGGTGACCGGCCAGCGCGAACTGGTGCAGCACGTGAATCTGCAGCGGGCCGAAGCGGCGGCTGAATGCGATGTGCTCGTCCGGCGTGATGCGCTGGTCGCGAAACACCAGCACGTGGTGATCGAGATGCGCACGATGGATGCGCGCGAAATCGTCGGCATCAAGCGGTTGCGACAGGTCGAGGCCGATCACCTCGGCGCCGAGCGGCGCGTCGAACGGCACGATGTCGAAATGCTGCGCCGCGCCGTCCGGCCGCAAGGCGGGATGCCCGGCGGAAAGCGTTGCGGCGTCGCGGATGGCGGTAGTCGTCACGGCACGGCCTCTGATTCGGTCAAAACGCGAATCTACGAGTGCGTGCCGGCGTGCGTCAACGAAGCGATTCGGATACGTTTATCTGCTGCGGTGATAAAGATCGCTGCTCGCGCATACGGCGCCGATCGGGGCGGAATCGTCCAGGCGGCCCGATGAACAAAGGTTCCGATCGCGTTCAGCCGCGTCGGCCCACGCACGGCGAGCCGACTATGGCTGCCCTGCACCGCCCGACGCACCATAGATCTGCCCGGTCACGTAGCTTGCGCGCGACGAAAGCAGCTCGACGTAGATCGACGCGATCTCGGCCGGTTGTCCCGGCCGCCCTATCGGCACCTGCTCGCCGAATTTCTCGACGTTGTGCGTCGTCTGTCCGCCGCTGACCTGCAGCGGCGTCCAGAATGGCCCCGGCGCAACGCCATTCACGCGGATGCCGCGCTGGATCATCTGCTTCGCGAGCCCCTTCGTGAAATTCGCGATCGCCGCTTTCGTCATCGCGTAGTCCAGCAGGTTCGCGGACGGATCGTACGCATTGACCGACGTCGTGTTGACGATCGCCGAACCGGCCGGCATGTGCGGAATGGCGGCCCGCGTGATCCAGAACATCGCATAAAGATTGGTGCGCAGCGTCCAGTCGAACTGCTCGGTGCTGATGTCGAGGATCGATTCATGGCTCTGCTGGCGGGCCGCGTTGTTCACGAGGATGTCGAGCCCGCCGAGCGCGGCGACCGCCCGCTCGACGAGCCCGTTGCACGCGCCTTCGCTGCGAATATCGACCGGCAGCGGCACGGCCTTGCGCCCCGCGCTGCGGATCAGATCCACGACTTCGCGCGCATCGGGCTCCTCGTCGGGCAGATAGACGATCGCGACGTCCGCGCCTTCTCGTGCACAGGCGATCGCGACCGCGCGGCCGATGCCCGAGTCGCCACCGGTGATCAGCGCCTTGCGGCCGTCGAGCCGGCCGCTGCCGCGATAGCTGCGCTCGCCGTGATCGGGGCGCGGCGTCATCCGGCCCGCGAGGCCCGGCCACGGCTGGTGCTGCTGCGGAAACGGCGCATGCGGATAAAGCGTGCGCGGATCGCGCGGCGCAGGGTCGCCGGCGTCGGCCGGGCCGCCCGTCTGCGCGATCGTCGGCAGGGCGACGCTGGCGACCAGTCCGGCCGTCGTGCCCTGCACCCATTTGCGACGGGATTCGGAAACTTCGTCTGATGACATGATGGACTCCGGTGCGTGGTTGGCGGTGTGGAACCGGACGCGACCATTCGGCCGACGCGCGCGCTACAGCGGCCGCGGCCGATTTCCAGAATCGTCCGGCGCGTCGTGCTCGTCCGGCCACGGCTGGCCGGCCGGATCGCGCACCTCGGTCTGGCGCGGGTCGTCCGGCACGACCTTGCGTGCCTGATCGTCCGGAATCGTGTCGAGTTCGCCGCCGCCCGGCGCGTGGCCGGGGCGCGCGGTCGATTCGCCGCCGCCGGGGGTCGGGTTGCGCCGCTGCGGCGCGTCGGCCGCCTCACGCGCCGCGTCGGGCGACGCGGGATCCTGCCGTTGACTGTGCTCGGTCATGAATGTCTCCCTGTCCGGATGAGGACTGCGTTGCGCCGCACCACGCCGCGACGGGCGATGCGGCGGCCTGCACCGCTTTCAGCAAGCGGCATGCCGTCATCGGGCTGCGTCTGCGCACCGCCAGCCGGTCGATCCGCTACAGAAATTACAAGCGACGCGTCATCCGGCGCAGTCAGGACAGCGCACGCGGCCGTGCCGATGCGGAAACGAAGCGCGGCACGCACGATGCTCGAAAGCGGCATGCCGGCTGCACGCCGGCGCCCTTTCGATGCCGAGGAGGACGATCATGAGCGCGACGCACGCGACGAACGCGACACCGAACGACGAAGACATGACCGACACGCCGGACATTCCGCCGCCGGAGCCCGACGACGATCTGCCCGACTTGCCGGACCCGACCGAAGTGGGCGAGGACGGCTAACCGATCGCGCGAACCGTGCCGCCTGCCGGATTTTCGACACCGCCGGCCGGCGGCCCGCGCTTCACCGCGTGCGCCGCCTTTCGTGCGCGACCTCGCTGGTCGGCAACGCATCGACGTCCTGCAGCGGCTCGCCCGGAACGCGGCGCTTCGCGGCCTGGTCGGCCGGCAAATCCGCCGTCTGCTCGGCGCGCCCGTCCGCGCTGCTGCCCTGCGCATCGAGTTGCTGCTCGGCCCGCTGCCAGTATTCGTCGGCCCTGCCGTCCGGCGCGCCGTCCGCCTGCCACAGCTGGTACGCCCGCTCGCGAATCTGCGTTTCCCTGTCTTGGTTCATGTCGTTCCCCTGGTGTGCCATGGCGATCACCGATCCGGGCGCGACGGCGCCGATACCGCGCCGAGCGTCGACGACATCGCGCCGTCCGCGGCGGTCGCCAGATCACCCAGCGCGACGATGCCGACCAGCCGCTTCTGCCGGTCGACCACCGGCACGCGACGAATCTGCGCGTCTTCCATCTTCTTTTGCACCGCCGAGATGTCGTCGTCCTCGTAGCACCAGTTCGCGGGCCCGCTGACGACGCCCTCGATCGATTCGTTCGGCGGCACGCCCATCGACACCGCGCGCACGACGATGTCGCGGTCCGTCAGCATGCCGATCAGCCGCGTGCCGTCGCACACGGGCAGCGCGCCGACGTTCAGGTCGCTCATCAGCTTGGCCGCATCGCGCAGGCTCTGCGTCGGGCCGATGGTCGCGGCGTCGCGCGTCATCACTTCCGATACACATGTCATGTTTCGCTCCTTGATAAGCCGCCCACGGCGGCCTGCGCAATGCAGCATCGCGCGTTCCGGCCGCCGCGCGCGTCAGTTCTCCGTCGAGCAGCGCACCGACGTCAGGCCGGCCGACTCGACGATCCGCATCAGTTGCTTCAGCATCACGTCGGCGCCGGCCGCTTCGCGCCACTGCACGAACAGTTCTTCCTGGCGCACCGCGCGCGCGGTCGTTTCGCAGAAGCTTTTCGTCCGGCACGTGAAACCCGCATCGCGCAGCTTCGCGGCCAGTTGTTCGCGTGCAGCCGAGCCGAGCGGATATTCGACCGTCACCAGCGCGGTCCGGACGCCCCGCAAGCGCCGCTCGACGAACCGCAGCGGCCAGACGACCAGCAGCGCGAGCACCAGCCCGAGCGCGCCGAGCGACAACTGGCCGCCGCCGATGCACAGCCCGATGACCGTCACGAACCACAGCGTCGCGGCCGTGGTGACGCCGGACACCAGGCCGTCGCGATGAAGGATCGCGCCGCCGCCGATGAAGCCCATCCCGGTCAGGATGCCGAGCGGCAGCCGCATCAGGTCGAGCACCGAGAACGCGCCCTCCGGCTTGCCCGCCTGCAGCAGCAGCGCATTGACCTGCAGCATCGACAGGCACGCGGCGAGACAGACGAGGATCGTCGTGCGCAGTCCGGCCGTCTTGCCGGATTCGCTGCGATCGAAGCCGATCAGGCCACCCGCGACGAGCGCCAGCCCGATCCTGACGAGAACGTCGTGCCACTGCAGTACGACCGGCATCGGTTCCATGCGCGCCTCCCGTGCAAATCGTCATGTGCGAACGCCGCCGACGACGCTTGCCGGTCGCAAGGCTCGGGCCTGCTTTCCGGGTAGGCGGCGGGTGTAGCAAGTCGGATGGGATTGTAGAAAGGGGCGTTCTGCGCACACTGTGCGTCAGCGGCGAAGGTGCCGGAGCTGTGCGCGGGATCGCCTGCCGCTGCTCGAGGCGCGGAACGGCGGCGGACGGATTGCCGCTGCGGCATCCATCGGAGCCCTGTCCGGCGTGCCCGTCGGACGCGCGCACGCCGGCGCCGACGCCGTCTTTCTCCGTATCCGGTCAGATACGAACCTCGCCTCCACCCTCCTTTTCTCACCGTCCGTTCCCAATCGGGAACGAAATCACGCCGCCGCTTATCGGAACAATCCATTCGTTCCCGCACGAATACGAATCACGGTCCAAGCCGGCGAGTTATGCAATAGTGTTCCCGTTCAGATACGAAGCACGGAGAATGTCATGTCGGAGTCCCAATCCGTCGACACGATCGGCGCGCTCGCCCATTTCATTCGCGCGGCGCGAATCCAGCAGGGGTTCACCCGGGACGAACTCGCGAACGCGACCGGGCTGTCGCCGAAATTCATCAGCCAGGTGGAAGCCGGCAAGCCGACCGCACAAATCGGCAAGGTCATGCTGCTGCTGAGTGAGCTCGGCGTGCGGCTGTACGCCGAGTCGGCGATCGAGATTTCCGAAGCGACCGCGCTGAAGGCCACCCAACGCCGCAGGAGCAGCCATGGCGGCTAGAACGCTGATCGCGTCCGCTAACGGCGTGCGCATGGGCACGCTGGCCGACGACAAGGGGATCTGGTCGTTTGCGTACGACCCGCAATGGCTTGCGTCACCCACCGCGTATCCGCTGTCGCCGGCGTTCCCGCTCCGCGCAGACGTGTTCACCGACACGTCCACCGATCGCCCGGTCCAGTGGTTCTTCGACAATCTGCTGCCCGAGGAAGGCATGCGCACGTCGCTCGCGCGCGAGGCGAAGGTCGATGCGGCCGACGCGTGGGGCCTGCTCGCGTACTTCGGCCGCGAATCGGCCGGCGCGCTGACGCTGCTGACCGACGGCGAGCAGGAAACGCCCGGCGACCTGCAACCGCTGCCGCTCGACGAGCTCGAGCACCGGATCCAGGCGATGCCCGAGCGCGCGCTGACAGCCACCGCGCCCAAGCGCATGTCGGCGGCCGGCGCGCAGCAGAAACTGCTACTGGTGCTGCGCGGCGACGCGCCCGACCACGCGCTGTTCGAGCCGGTCGGCAGCGAACCGTCGATGCACCTGCTCAAACCCGACATGCGCGCGGCCGGCTATCCGCATTCGGCGATCAACGAGTTCTTCTGCATGCGGCTCGCGAAGAAGATGGGGCTCGACGTGCCCGACGTGCATTTCCTGCGCGCGCCGTCCGCCTGCTACGTGATCGACCGGTTCGACCGCGACGTCGCGTCCGAACGGGCCGCACGCGTGCATACGATCGACGCGATGCAGTTGCTCAACTACGACCGCGGTTTCAAGTACCAGCGAGCGAATGCGCAGGAGCTGGCCCGCGCGATCGACCGCACCAGCACGCGCGCGCTCACGCGTCTGTCGGTGTTCCGCTGGACCGTGTTCAACGTGGTGGTCGGCAATGCCGACGCGCACCTGAAGAATCTGTCGTTCTTCGTCGACGCGCGCGGCTACCGGCTCGCACCGTTCTACGACATCGTCAGCACGGTCGTGTATCACACGCCGACGCACCGGCCCGACCACCGCGGCGATCATTGGCCGCACTGCGAGCTGACGATGCCGCTCGGGAATGCGACGCGGTTCGCCGATATCGACACGAATGCGCTGGTCGCATTCGGTCATGCGCTAGGGCTCAGGGAGAAAGCGGCCACCAGCGAACTGCAGCGCTTTCTCGAGCCGCTCGATCGTCACGTCGGAGAGACGCTCGATGAAGTGCGAAACATCGCGCATCCGGACGCCGGGGAAATGCGGTTGCTGAATTCGATCGCCGCGATGCCGATCGCGGCGATGGGGCGCGCGCTGCGGCAGGCGCGCGGATAGGTTGCCGCGCGCGGGTGTCGTACCGCCGCCGATACCCGCGCGCCGCCCGGCCCGGCGAATACCTGGGCGTCAGCCCCGCCCCGCAAAGGCATCGACGCCCGTCGCCGCCGCGGACCACGCCCACAGCCGCGCCGCGTCCTCCGGATCGATCGCATGCGGCCGCACGCCCGATTCCTCGTTGCCGCGCGTCACCGTCGCGACGTCGCAATCCTCGCAATAGACACCGCCGAGACCGGCCAGGCGCGGCGACGTCGCCGCCCATACCTGGGTTGCCGCGCCCTGCGCGGGCGTCTTGAAAGTCGGATCGATCGGCACGCCGTGCTCGTCGATCCAGCCCTGCGCCATCATTTCCTCGCGCGTCAGATGACGCTGCAGCGGCGTCGCGATCTTGCCGGGATGCAGCGAATACGCGCGGACACCGAACGGCGCGCCGAGCACGTCGAGCTGCACCGCGAACAACGCGTTGGCCGTTTTCGACTGCCCGTACGCCAGCCATTTGTCGTACCCGCGCGCGAAATCGATATCGTCCCAGCGGATCGGCGACAGCCGGTGCCCGAGCGACGACACCGCGACCACGCGCGCGCCGTCGCCGTGCGCGATCGCCGGCCACAGCCGGTTGACGAGCGCGTAGTGACCGAGGTGATTGACGGCCAGCTGCGCTTCCCTTCCGTCGCCCAAGCGAGTCTCCGGGCACGCCATGATGCCCGCGCTGTTGATGACGATGTGCACGTCGCGCCGCGCGTCGACGAACCGCGCGGCGAATGCGGCCACGCTCGCGGCGTCCGCGAGATCGAGCGTCGCGATTTCCACGCCGTCGATGTCGCGCGTCGCCTCGCGCGCGGCCGCGACGCTCCGTGCGCCGACGACGACGTGCGCACCGGCCTGCGCCAGCGCCCGCGTGGTTTCGAGGCCGAGACCCGAATGGCCGCCCGTGACGATGGCGGTCTTGCCGTGCAGGTCGAGGCCGGCCAGGACGTCGCTCGCCGTCGAGGCGGCGTCGAATCCGGAATGAAGGGGATGCTGCCTGCTCGTCATCGAAGGCTCCAGGAACGGGGTGCGAAGCTCGAGGCCGCCCATCGGCCGCGTCACTGCACGAACCCATTCTCCGGCCGCGCATCCGGACCGTGAATGCAATAGAATCCGGTTTTTCGTCGAGATCGTCCGGGAATTGCGCGTGGACCCGCTATCGGAAGTGCTGTCGCTGCTGGAAACGCGCGACTCGTTTTTCACCGGCCTGCGGGCCGGCGGCCCGTGGGCGGTCGACCTGCCCCCGCCCGACGGAATCAAGTTCAACGCGGTGGTCGAAGGCAGTTGCTGGCTGACCGTCGACGGTGCGGGGCCACCTGTTCGGCTGCGTACGGGAGACTGCTTCCTGCTCGCCGCGCCGCGGGCATTTTCGCTGGCGAGCGATCCGTCGGTCGCGCCGGTGCCGGCCGCCGACGTGTACCGGCATGTCGAACGCGGTATCGCGCACTATGGCGAGCCGGCCGACTGCTTTCTGATCGGCGGCCGCTTCGCGTACGAGGAACGCATGCCGCTGCTGCTCGGCAGCCTGCCGCCCGTGGTGATCGTGAGCGGGGATTCCGAATCGGCGGCGGTGCTGCGCTGGTCGCTGCAGCAACTCGCACGGGAATTCGGCGCGTCGTCGCCGGGCGGGTCGCTGATGATCCGGCATCTCGGACACATGATGCTGGTGCAGATCCTGCGGCGCTACGTGGACACCGGCGCGAACGGCGATGTCGGGTGGCTGGCCGGGCTCGCGGATGCGCGGGTCCGCGCGGCGCTGGCCGCGATTCACGCGGCGCCCGAGCGGCGCTGGACCGTCGACGCGCTGGCGGCCTGCTGCCACGTATCGCGGTCGACGTTCGCGCTGCATTTCAAGCGGCGGCTCGGGTTCGGGCCGCTCGAATACGTGCTGCGCTGGCGGATCCAGCTGGCGATGCGCGAACTGCGCCGCTCGAACGCGTCGATCTCGACGATCGCGCAACGGCTCGGCTACGACTCGGATAGCGCGTTCGGCCATGCGTTCAAGCGGATCGTGGGCTGCTCGCCGCGCGCCTATCGTCATGACGTGACGAAGGAATCGGGCAACTAGCGTCGTGACTGCCTTCGTCGGGCTCGTGATGGCGCGACTCCGTCAACGCCATGCGTTCGTATCGCGACCGTCGGGATAAGTATTCTTATCACAATACCTCGATTGCACTTCCAAACTCGGCCGTGCAGCAATCCGTCAGCGCATCACGCGCCGGTATGCCGCAATTCCCCGTCGATGTGCTGCGGCAGCCTCAGCAGGTTGAAGATCGGGCACACCGCTTCGACTGCCTGATGCAACGCGCGGATGGTCTCCGGCGGCTCCGGCGACACGATGTCGAGCGTATAGCGGATGTTGTGCGGGAATACCGGAACATGCTCGAACCCCGGCTGCTGCGCGAGCGGATGTTGGTCGCCGGTGACTTCGACTTCGATCGCATCGATCTTCAGGCCCCGCTCCGCGGCCTGGATCAACGTGATGTGCGTGAGGCAACTGCCGAGCACGCCGAGCTGCAGCTCGGGCGACGCGGGCCCGAGGTTGTAGCCCGCGAAATCGGGCGGGCTGTCGCTGATCACCTGGAAGTCGCGGATCCGGATCTCGCGCACACCGCTGCGGCCAAGCGCGCGCACGGTCGCCTTCAGTGGCGTCGCCTTGAAATCGGGATCGTTGCGGGCAGCCTGCTGCTTCGCGTGCCACGCATCGCGCTTGTGGGCGAGATAGTCGTTCAGGGTCGTCATGGTCAAGTCACGGGTAAGCGGCACGCACGCGACCGATCGGTTCGCTGCGTGCCGGGGCGATCAGTCGATCGCCGGAATCCAGGGGGCGGTTGCCGCGTCGCTCGCGCGGAACGCCGGAAACTTCGCGCCGAGTTCGGCCACGGTATGAATGTCGTTCTTCACGAGATCGTCGCGCGTGATCAGCGTCGGCTTGACCGCGATGCGCGCGCCCGGGTTTTGCCCGGCGACCAGCAGCGCCGCGGCCCGCACCGACACGGCGCCGACGACCGCCGGATTGGTCGCGGCCGTCGCGACCCACGCGCTGTTCGGCGCGCGGATGGCCGCGATGTCGGCCGTCGACACGTCCGCGCTGTAGATGCGGATTTTCGACGACAGCCGGGCCTCGTCGGCCGCGAGCTTCGCGCCGCGCGCGAACTCGTCGTACGGGGCGAACACGACGCGAATGTCCGGATTCGCACGGTACGCGGCGGCCGCCTGGTTCGCGACCGACTGCGCGATCGGATTGTCGACGGTGCCCCAGCGCGCCTTTTCCTGCACCTTCGGGTGCGCGCGCTTGAAATCGCGCCACGCGGCGTCGCGCCGGTCGAGCGGCGCGAATCCTGCCACGTACACGTACCCGGCGGAGAACGCGTCGCCGTTGTCCTTCACGGCCTGATCGAGCAGCAGGTTCGCGAGGTCGCGATCGTTCTGCTCGATCTGCGGCACCTTCGGATTGGCGAGATCGACGTCGAACGCGACGACCTTGATCCCCTTGTCCAGCGCACGCTGAACGACGTCCTTCAGCGATTCCGGCAAGCCGTGATTGACGATGATCGCGGACACGCCGATGCTGATCGCCTGCTGGATCTGCTCGCGCTGCTCGGCCGCGTCCTGCCGCCCTTCGTAGATGCGCAGATCGACGCCGAGCGCGCGTGCCTGCTTCTGCGCGCCGGCTTCGTAGGCCTGGAAAAAATCGCCGGTCGACAGGTAGTTGACGAGCGCGATCTTCACGCCGCCCTTGTCGAACGGCGCGGGCGCGCCCTTGAGCGGGCCGGCGTGCGCGGTGGGCACACCGAGCGCGAGTGCGGCGCCCAATACGAGTGCACCGAGTTTCGGTTCGAGGCGCGACTTTCGGCGAAGCAACGAGCGCATGACGTGTCGGTCTCCATACAGGACGATATCGGCTCAATCTATCAGCGCGGCACGCGAACTCAAACCGACCGATTCGGCAATCGATATTACTTTGGATAACAAACGGTTCAGCCCGGGCGTGCTTCGAACCCGTCCATTCCCGAGCCGACGCTTGGCGACCTCGCCCGTCACGCCCGGGCATCCGCCCGGCGACCGATGCCGAACGTAAACGCCAAGGCCAGCACGAGCAGCACGCCCTTGATGAAATCCTGCATATAGTAGGGCGCGTTCAGCATCGTCAGCCCGTTGAGCAGCACGCCGACGAACACCGCGCCGACGACCGTGCCGAACACGTTGGGCCGCTTCGCGCCCCACACCGCGTAACCGATCAGTGCGGCGGCCACCGCGTCGAGCAGCAGCGAGTGTCCCGCGCTGACGTCGCCGCGGCCGACTCGCGCGGCGATCAGCACGCCGCCCAGCGACGCGATCGCGCCCGACACGACATACGCGGCGACACGGTAGCGCGCGGCCGGCGCACCGGCCAGCCGCGCAGCCGTTTCGTTGCCGCCGATCGCATAGATCACGCGGCCCCAGCGCGTCGCTTCCATGGTGATGCAGGCCAGCACCGTCACGGCCGCGAGCACCAGCACCGGCAACGGTACGACGTCGAATACGCGCAGCCGGCCGAGCGCGAGAAACGCGTCGGGGAACACGCCCGTCGCATCCGTGCCGTCGGGCAGCACGGAGCCGGTCGCGAGCGAACGGCCGCCGGTCGGGATCAACTGCAGGCCGGCCAGCAGGAACAGCGTGCCGAGCGTCGCGAGCTGGTCGGGCACGCGCAGCCGCGTAATCAGCAAGCCGTTGAACAACCCGGCGGCCACGCCGAGCACGACGCACGCGATCACGGCCGCCCACGCGCTGCCGTGCCAGACGACCAGCACGTAGCTCGCGGCCATCTGCGCGGTCGCGGCCACGCTGCCGACCGACAGGTCGAAACCGCCGGCCGCGAGCGTGACCGTCACCCCGACGCCGAGCAACGCGACGATCGACACGGCCTGCAGGATGCTGAACAAATTGTCGAGGTTCAGGAACGCAGGCTCCCTGAGCGCGAACACCACCACGAGGACGGCCAGCACGAGCAGGATGCCCGTCCGTTCGAGCGCATCGCGGATGCGCGCCGGCCCCGTGCTCGACGATCGTTCGACGGGGGCGGCCTGACGCACAGCGGAAGAAGAAGTCACGGGTTTCATGAGCGGGCACCCACGATGGAAGAAGTCGGAGACAGGCCATCGAGCGTCGCGCGATCGAACCGCACGATCCGATCGGCGATCTCGGCCGCTTCCTCGAGATCGCTGACGAACACGAGCGTCGCACGTTCATGCGCATGACGCCGCAGCGTATCGACGATATCGGCGCGCGCGCCCGCATCGATGCCCTGGAACGGTTCGTCGAGCAGCAACAGCCGCGCGAGCTCGGCGTGCCAACGCGCGAGCACGACCTTCTGCTGGTTGCCGCCGGACAGGTGCGCGACGCGATCGTCCGGCCCCTCGCAGAGAATGCCGAACCGCGCGATCGCGGCCGCGGCGGCCGTGCGTTCGCGGGCTCGGCGCACCGCGCCGCCCGCGAACCAGCGCGACAGGAACGGAAAGCCGATCGTGCCCGCGATCGAGGCAAACGGCACGCTGTCGGGAAACAACGACGTGCGCCAGCGATCCTCTCCGGCCAGGAAGACGCCGGCGCGAATAGCGTCCGCCGGCGAGCGTGGCCGCCACGGCCGGCCGTCCAGCGTCATCTCGCCGGCCGCCGCCCGCACCGCGCCGAAAATCGTCCGCGCGAAACGCGACTTGCCGCCGCCGACCGGGCCCGCGATCGCGACGATCTCGCCGCGCCGGACCTCGAGGTCGAACGGCGTGCTGGTCGGTGTCAGCCGGATCTGCCGCACGCTGAATCCCGAGCCGGAGCCTGAGCTCGATCCCGAGCCGGCCAGCCCGGCACGCGCCGGCGCGAGTGCCGGCGCCGGTGCACGCGTACGCGGCAACGGCCGGCCGATCATCGTTTCCACCGCGGCGTCGAAATCGATCGGCGCGGCCAGATCCGCGACGATCCGGCCGTCGCGAACGATCGCCGCGCGATCGGCGATGCGACGCAGATCGCCGAGCCGATGCGACACCAGCAGGGTGGCGACGCCATCGCGACGCAACGCGTCCACCAGCTCGAACAGCCGCTCGGCCTCCGTCGCCGACAGGCTGGCGGTCGGCTCGTCGAGAATCAGCAACGACGGCTGCCCGGCCAGCGCACGCGCCAAGGTCACGCGCTGCTGGTCGGCCAGCGACAGCGATGCGAGCGGCGTCGCCAGCTCGACGTCGAGCCCGACCCGCTCGGCAAGCGAACGCGCCGCGGCACGCCGCGCGGCCGGCGGCGCGCGCCACGGCGACGTCGGGTCACACAGCCGGTCCAGCAGCAGGTTGTCGGCGATCGACAGCGTCGGCACGACGGCGTCGGCCACCGACTGGTGCACGGTCGCGACGCCGAGCCGCTTGGCCATGTGCGGCGACGCCGGCCGATACGGTTCGCCGCGCAGCGTCAGCGTGCCGTCGTCCGCTTGCAGCGCACCGCTCAGGATCTTGACGAAAGTCGACTTGCCCGCGCCGTTCGCGCCCATCAGCGCGACGACTTCGCCGGCGCCGATCGACAGGTCGAGCGCCGCCAGCGCGACGGTCGCGTCGAAGCGTTTCGCGATGCCCGTGGCGCTCAGGACGGGCGGCGACACCGATCGACGGGGTCGAGCTTCGCGCCGCGTCGCCTCCATGGTTTCGTTCGTCGCGCCATTCATGCCGGAAGATTCCGGTCGGCACGATGCAGGTGCGGCAGGAACAGTACGTCATCGATCATGTCACGCCACTCCGATGAAAGTCGTTCGGCATTGGTCGGCCGGTCAGCCCGCTTCCGGCACGGGAAACCGGAACGACGCGCCATAGGCCGTGTCCGGCAGGCGGTCGCGGCCGCCCAGCCGTGAACGGAAGGTGCCGCTCGCCGGCGTCGTCCGGTACAGGCCGCGCTTCTTCAGCTCAGGCGCGATCAGTTCGGCGAAATCGTCGAGCGTGCCCGGGCTGATCAGCGGGTTGATCATGTAGCCGCTCGTCGTCGACTGCCGCGCATGCTCGGCGAGCTGGTCCGCGACTTCGTCCGGCGCGCCGACGAGGATCAGGTCGGTGCCGCGCGTGACGCTCGCGAACTTGCGCCGCACGTCGCCGGCGGTGAGCGGCTTGCCGCTGCCGTCCGGCCTCACCACGTAGGACGTCAGGCCTTCCGTCTGCGTCGTCAGCGGTTCGTCGTCCGCATAGCGGTCGATGTCGATGCCGGTGTCGCCCGCATAGCTGACGAGTTGCGCGTGCAGGTGATAGTGCTGCTGCAGCGCGTGATACTTCTCCTTCGCGTCGCTCGACGAGCGCGCCGTGACGATCCGCAGCACCGTCAGCGACTTCACGTCGTCCGCTGCGCGGCCGCGTTCGGCCGCGAGCCGCCGAATCTCGTCGAGGCCCGCGCGAATCTCGTGCGGATCCGATTTCGCGACGAACACCACCTCCGCGTGCTTCGCCGCGAACGCGCGCCCGCGCCCCGACCAGCCGGCCTGGATCAGCACGGGCGAGCGCTGCGGTGACGGCGCGCAGACGTGCGGCCCCTGCACGCGGTAGTGCGTGCCTTCGTGCGCGATCGGCCGCACGCGCTCGCCACGCGCATAGCGCGGCGCGTGCTTGTCGGCGACGACCGCGTCGTCCGCCCAGCTTCCTTCCCAAAGCTTGTACGCGACGTCGAGAAATTCCTCGGCGCGTGCGTAGCGTTCGTCATGACCGATCATCTGGTCGAGCCCGAAGTTGCGCGCCGCGCTCGTCAGGTAGGACGTCACGATGTTCCAGCCGATCCGGCCGTGGCTCAGGTGGTCGAGCGTGCTGAAGCGACGCGCGAGCGCGAACGGGTGCTCGTAGGTCGTGCTCGCCGTCACCCCGAATGCGAGCCGTTCGGTCTGCGCGACGAGCGCCGGAATCAGCATCATCGGATCGTTCGCGGGCGCCTCGACCGCCCACTGCACCGCCGCGTCGGCCGACCCGCCATAGACGTCGTACAGGCCGAGCACGTCCGCGAAGAACAGCATGTCGAGCTCGGCCTGCTCGGCCGTGCGCGCGAGGTTCGACCAGAACGCAAGGGTATTCGCGCGCAGCCGTTCGTCGGCCGGATGGGTCCACAGGCTCGGCGCGCCGCCGCAGCCGACGCTGGCTTGTTCATACAGGGAAAACAGCAAGGGGCGAGGATCGGACATCGTCGACATCGGTACCAAGGCAGGAATCAGTTGGGGGCCGCCCACGCGCCCGACGACGCGCGGCTGCGCCGTGCGGGCACCCGTTCGTCGGGCTGGCGCGTCAGGTAGCGATTGATGCGCTGCTCGACGCGGGCGGCGGGAATGGTCAGCAACGCGACCAGCACGACATAGACGATCGCCGCACCGGCCAGCGGTTCGTACACGCGCAACGTCTCGAAGCGCAGCGTATTGGCCGTGCCCATCACGTCGAACACGGTCACGGTCGACGCGAGGACGGTCGATTTCAGCAGCAGGATCGCCTCGCCGGTGAGCGCGGGCAGCGCAAGCCGCCACGCACGCGGGCCGACGATGCGGCGCAGCACCTGCATGCGCGTCATCCCGTATGCGTGGCCGGCCTCGATCTCACCGGCTGGCACGCCGGCGATCGCGCCGCGCAGGATTGTCGCCACGTACGCGCTCTCGTTCACGCTCAGCGCGACGATCGCGTACCAGAACGCGTCGCGTAGCAGCGGCGACGCCCAGCTGTCGCGCATCCATTCGCGCGGGACGATCTGCCCGAATCCGTAGTACAGCAGATAGAGCTGAACGAGGAGCGGCGTGCCGCGGATCAGCATCAGCCAGCCGTGCGCGGACCAGCGCAGCGGCGCATGGCGCGCACCGGCGGCGAGCGCGAGCGGCACGCCCAGCAGCACGCTGGCCGCACCCGATACGAGCGTCAGCGCGAGCGTGGTCGGCACCGCGGCGAGCAGCTTCGGCATCACCGTGTCGAGCAGGAACGGCAGCGAGAAGATCATGTCGTCGCGCGCGTCGTGCCGCGGTTCGCATGCCGCTCGAGCGCCGCGAAAATGCCCGTCGACGTGATGCTCAGCAGCAGGAACAGCGCGGCCGTGACCAGATAGAAGAAGACGTAGTGCCGCGTCGCACCGGCCGCGAGCTGGCTCGCCTTCAGCAGATCCGTGAACGATCCGAGTACGCTGATGAACGACGCGTCCTTGGTCGCGTTCAGCCACACGTTGCCGACGCCCGGCAGCGCGAGCCGCGCCGCGGCCGGGAGCCGGATACGCGTGAACGTCTGCCAGGGCGTCATCCCGTACGCGTGCGCGGCTTCGATCTGCCCGACCGGCACGTTGACGAGCGCCGCGCGCAAGATGTCGGTGAGATACGCACCCTGGATGAAACCGAGCGACAGCGCGGCGACGACGAACGGGTCGAACGCGAAGTCGCCGGCTACGATGCGGCTGCCGCGCAACGCGTTCTCGATGGCCGGTGCGACCGCGTAGAACGCGAGCAGCAGGCACAACAGCTCCGGCAGCGCGCGCACGAGCATCGTGTAGAGCCGCGCCAGCCACACGAGCGCCGCGTATCGCGACAGCTTGCCGAGCGCGCCGGCGATGCCGAGCAGCACGCCGGTGCAGAACGACGCGGCCGCGACGCCGAACGTCAGCGCGAACGCGCCCGCGAACACGCGGCCATAACCGCCGTCGCCGAAGGCGAGCAACGCGAGCAGCGAATCGTCCGCGGCCATGCGCTCAACGCCCCTTCTCGATCGTGCCCTTCAGGTTCGGATAGCGGGCGGTGATCGCATCCCACGTGCCGTCCTGCTGCAATTGCGCGATCGCGGTCGACAGCTTGCCGCGCAGCGCATCGCCATGGCGCACGCCCGCGCCGATGCCGAGGCCCAGCACCGGATTGTCCGCGCACGTGGCCTTGATCTCGAAGTCCTTGCCGTCGCGCGACGCGAGGAACGCCGTGAACAGCCCCTTGCCTTCCTGCACGTAGTCGACGCGGCCGGACACCAGATCCGCGAGCGCATTGTCGAACTTGTCGAACGCCTTGATCTGCGCGTCCTGCTTGAAGCGGGCATCGAGGAACGCGGAGAAGTTGGTGCCGGCCTCGACGCCGATCACGCTGCCCTTGAAGGTCGCGGGCACCGCGCAGTCGACGCGGCGCCGGTCGCTTTTCGCGCCGACGAACACCGTCGGCGATTCGTAATACGCACGGCTGAAATCGATGGCTTTCTGCCGCTCGCCGGTGATCGTCATCGACGACCAGATCACGTCGATCTTGCGGTTCTGCAACGCAGGAATCAGGCCGTCCCACGCGATGTCGGTGAGCTCGCACCGCACGTTCAGCTTGCCGCACGCGGCATCGAGCACGTCGATTTCCCAGCCCTTCCACTTACCGCCGGCGTCCTTCGAAAAGAACGGCGGGTACGACTCGGCGTCGATGCCGACGCGCAACGTCGGCTGGGCCGCATGGGAAACCGGCGCGAGGCCGAGCACGAACAGCGCGGCCGCGGCACGGCGGACCCTGGAACGCATCAAACGATTCATGTGGCGCATTTCTGAAATAACGTCGGAACGACCGGCGTGGCAGCCGGCAGGAGGCGTGACTGTAATGCGCGCCGAAGCGTGTACCAAATGGTTATTTTTGCGATGGATATCTGATCGCGCGATATGCGCCGAGCCGCGCACCGGCCAACGTCCTCGCCCGGTGCGCGGGTCATCCGTTCACGCCGCCACGGCCTCGCGCCGCAACGCCGGCAGTTCCAGGTTCGCGCGGAAATCGCCGCCCACATAGTCGGTATCGAGCAGGTCGCGCCGACGCAACTCGGGCAGCAAGCCGTTGAGCAACAAGTCCTCCTGGTCCGGCTGGCCGAGCCCGTGCAGCGACAGCACGTCGACGAGCCCCGCGCGATAGCGCGTTTCGATCGCATCGGCGAGCTGCTCCGGCGTACCCGCGACGAACCAGTGCCCGGTCTCCTGCGCACGCACGATCAGCTCGCGCAGCGTCAGCCGCTGGCGCGCATAGCCGACGAAGATCGCCACGCGCCCGCGCCGGCGGTGCACGCTGTCGATCGCCGGCAGCAGCGATGCCGGCAACGGCTGGTCGAGCGGCAGGCCGCGCAGGTCGACACCGCCGCCGAGCATGTCGGCAAGCTTCAGCCTGCCCTGTTCGTAGTCGATGCGCTCATGCTTGTCGCGCAAGCGCCGCGCGACGTCGGCATCGGATTCGCCGATCACCGAATGAAACGAGTTCATCACGAGCGGCGGCCGGTCGCCGCGGCCGAATGCAGTCGCCTGCCGGTGCAGCTCGGCGACGAACGCGCGTGCATCGTCGAGCGTCGGCTGCGACGTGTAGACGACTTCCGCATACCGCGCGCCGAGCGCCACGCCGCCTGCCGACTGCCCCGCCTGAAACAGCACGGGCCGCCGTTGCGCCGAAGGCGGCACGTTCAACGGCCCCTGTACCTGGAAATGCGCGCCGCGATAGTCGATCGCGCCGAGCTTGAGCGGATCGACGGAGATGCCGCCGCCCGGCCCGCGACGCGTCGCACGCGGATCGTTCGCATCGAACAGCGCGTTGACGACCGCGACGAATTCGGCCGCGCGCGCATAACGCTGCTCCGGGTCGGGCAGCGCGGCATCGCCGAAATTCTCCTCGCCGACCGACGACGTGACCGCGTTCCACGCGGCGCGGCCGCCGCTCACGTGATCGAGCGTGCCGATCAGCCGCGCGAGGTTGTACGGATGGTGATACGTCGTCGATACGGTCGCGACGAGCCCGATGGCCGAGGTCGCCTGACTCAGCGCCGCCAGCGCGACGATCGGCTCCTGGCTGCCGGTGGTCCCGGCGAGGCCGGCCGCATCGGCCTGCAGCAGATCGGCGGTAAAGAGGCCGGTGATCTTCTCGGCTTCCGCCTTGCGCGCGAGCGACGCCGCGCGCCGCACGCCCTGTGCGACATCCGCATCGCCGGGCGCGTACAGCACGCTCGCCGCGCCGACGAGCGTCTTGAGCCGTCTGCGTGCGCCGCTCATGACGCGGCTCCGGTCGTCGTGAAGGCCGTACGTCGTTCGCGTTGCTCGTTCATTCGGATTCCTCGTGATTCCGTTCGGTCGGAGAATCGGGGCATGCCTGCGGCCATCGCGACGGCGAGCGTACTCGCGCCGGAGATCGTCGGGCAGGCTCCACGCACGCGCCGCGAGGCGCGCAGCCAACGACCATAACGCAAGCCCCCCGGTCGGCCGGAACGAATATTTTCGGCTTTCGATATTCTTCTTGATTGTTTGACCGTGCGAACGACGACGCAAAATAATTCGGCATGCCAAACCCGCTGATCCGGCCGTTTCGACCCGCGCCGATCGCTTCATCATGACGTTCGACGCCATCCGCTCCCACACCGATTCGTCCGCTTTGTCCGCGTTGCCGTTCCGCTTGAGCGTACTCGACAAGAGCCCCGTCGCGCCCGGAGAAACCGCCGCCGACGCGCTGGCGCGCAGCGTCTCGCTCGCGCGCTTCGCCGATGCGGCCGGTTACCACCGCTACTGGCTCGCCGAGCATCACAACACGGCCGCGCTCGCGTGCCCGTCGCCGGAAATCCTGATCGCGCACGTGCTCGCGCAGACGCGGCGCATTCGGGTCGGATCGGGCGGCGTGATGCTGCAGCACTACAGTCCGTACAAGATCGCGGAAAACTTCAACCTGCTCGCGTCGCTCGCGCCCGGCCGCGTCGATCTCGGCATCGGCAAGGCGCCGGGCGGCCTGCCGCTGTCGACGCGCGCGCTGCAGGACGGCTACGATCCGGCGCGACGCGCGCCCTTCGCCGATCTGGCCCACGCGCTGAATCGCCATCTCCACGGTGACGATGCGACAACCGATGCGACGGGCGAGGACGCGGCCACGCTGCATGCGACGCCGCGACCGCCAACGCCCGCGCAACCGTTCCTGCTCGGCGCGAGCGCGGAAAGCGCGACGCTCGCCGCCCGGCTCGGCTGGGCGTTCGTCTACGCGTCGCACCTGAACGCATCGGCAACGGATCTGGCGCGTACGTTCGATACCTATCGGGAAGCGTCGGGCGGCCGCACGCCGCTGCTGGCCGTCTCCGCGATCGTCGCCGGCACCCGCGACGCGGCCGCGCGGCTCGCGAGCGGCCATCAGGGCTTTCGCGTGCAGGTGGGCGACACGCCGGCCGTCAACGTCGGCAGCGTCGAACAGGCGCATGCGTACATCCGTCAGGCCGGCGGCGGCCCGCACCGGATCGACCCGCGCGAAACGCGCATCGTGCACGGCACGCGCGACGACGTGCTGCGCGAGTTCGACGCGTTGCATCGTCGTCACGGGATTGCCGAATTCGTCGTCGACACGCCACTCGCCGATGCCGCACCGCGGATTGCGTCGCTGCGGTTGCTGGCCGGCGCGCCCGCCGACGATCACGACGCCGCGGCGGTGCGCGACGGGTGGAACGCGCGCACGACCACGCATCAACCGCACTTCGAAGGCACCGCGCCATGACCGATACGATCCGCATCGCCGGCGCGGACGACGTGCCGGCCGTCTATGCGCTGCTGCAGAACGCCTACGCGCCGCTCGCGGCGCAGGGCGTGCACTTCACGATCACGCGCTCGCCGATCGAACGCGTCGCGCAGACCATCGCGCGCGAAACGACGTTCGTGCTCGAACACGCGACACCCGACGGCCGTACCGCCCTCGCGGCCACGTTGACCGTGCGGTTTCCGTGGGTATCCGGCGAACGCCATCGCACGCCCTATCCGTTCCTGCACTGGTTCGCGGTCGCCCCAGCGTTCAAGCGGCTGGGATTCGGACACGCGCTGATCGCGCACGTCGAGACGCAGTTCCTGGCGTCGCAGGTGAAGGCGCCGGCGACGTATCTCGCGACCGCGACCAACCATCCATGGCTGCAGTCGTATTACGAGCGCAGCGGCTATCAGCCGTTCGACCGCTCGACGAATGCGCTCGGCACGCCGCTCGTCTGGCTGAGAAAAATCCTGATCCCGGATCTCTACCCGGCCCCGACAGCGGACGATACCGCCCGGGACCACGAGCGCATCCACGCGAACGCATGACGTGACGTGCCGCGCCGGCCCACATAAACGACGCGAACCGCATCCACCGCTATCCACCTCGTAAAAGGCTTTCTCGCATGACATTCGCATTTCCGGATTCCGCGCCGCACGCGTCGCGCCGCATCGTATCGGCTGCACTGCTGCTCGCGCTCGCGCTGCCGCATGCGGCGTTCGCCCAGGGCGCGCCCGTCGCGGGCGGCACGCTGACCTGGGGCGTCGAAACCGAGCCCCGCACGCTGAACCCGCAACTGAACGGCCAGGACAAGGTCGAGCTGCTGCTGCGCAACGCGTATGAAAGCCTGCTCGCGCAGAGGCCCGACGGCAGCTACGTCCCGTGGCTCGCGACCGGCTACAAGGTCTCCGCCGACGGCAAGACCTACACGTTCACGCTGCGCGACGGCGTGAAGTTCACCGACGGCGCGCCGTTCGACGCGAAGGCCGTCGCCCGCAATTTCCTGAACGCGCGCGAACTGTCGTATGCGGCCGGCAGCCAGCTTGCGCGGCTGATCTCGCACGTCGCCGACGTCAAGACGCCGGACGAGCACACCGTCGTCATCACGCTCGACGCGCCGTATGCGCCGTTCCTGATGTTCGCGGGCCGGCTGCCGCTGCTGTCGCCGAACGCGTTCGACCGGCCCGGCCTGAAATCCGGCGGCCCCGACATCGCCGGCACCGGCCCGTTCATCCTGCGCCGCTACGTGAAGGGCCAGGAAATCGAGTTCGCGAAGAATCCCGACTATCGCTGGGCGCCGACGACCGCGGGCCACCAGGGCCCCGCGTATCTCGACCGGATCGTCTACCGGTTCCTGCCCGAATCTTCGGTTCGCACCGGCGCGCTGCTGTCCGGCCAGGTCGACGTGATCGAGGGCGTGTCCGGCAACGACGCCGCGCTGATCCGCAAGAACGCCGATTTCACCTACCGCCGCGCGCTCAATACCGGCACGCCGTACTCGCTGTTCCTGAACGTCGGCTACGGCCCGACACAGGACGTGAAGGTGCGCCGCGCGCTGCTCGAAGGGCTCGACACGACCGGCATCGTGCAGTCGATCTACCGCGGCGAGCGCACGCGCGCCTGGGGCATCACGTCGCCGATCGATCCGTTCTACGACGCGTCGATCGAAAAGACCTACGGCAACAACCCGAAGCTCGCGAACCAGTTGCTGGATGAAGCCGGCTGGAGCGCGCGCGACAGCGGCGGCTATCGCACGAAGCACGGCGAGCGGCTGACGATCGCGGTCGTCCAGGCGCAGGCGACCGTGCGCGACCAGCGCGACGTGCTGCTGCAGGCGCTGCAGGCACAAGCGCGGCAACGACTGGGCGTGGACCTGAAGATTCAGTACGTTGACGACGGCACGTACGTCGAGGCGCGCAAGAGCGGCAAGTTCGGTTCGATCGCGAACTCGAACACGCCGCCGGACGGCATCGACATCGAAGGCCACTACCTGCCCGTCGACCGCGGCGGCGCGCTGAACTACAGCCGTGCGGCGGCGCCCGAGCTGACGCGCTGGCTGCAGGCGGCTGCGCGCACGCAGAACGTCGCCGAGCGCAAGAAGCTGTACGGTGAGTTGCAGCGCTTCGCGATCAACGAACAGGCGTACGCGCTGCCGCTGTACGAGCCGGAAGACCAGATCGCCGCCGCGAAGGCGGTCCAGGGCTTGCGCTTCCGCTCGTTCGCGCAGATGCCCGAGAACCCGTACGACGTGTGGGTGAAGAAGTAAGCCGACGCGTGCCGGCCTGCTTCGCCTCGCCCATCGCGCCGCCCCGACAGGAGAATCGACCATGAACCGTCCGTCGTCCGCTTTCGTCGCCGTCCCGGACGCGCGGCCTGCCGCTGCGCCGCCGGCTGCGTGGCGCCGCTGGCTGCGTTCGCCGGTCGCGACGCGGCTCGCCACCGGCGCGCTCGTGCTGTGGGCCGCGGTGACGCTGTCGTTCGCCGCCGTGCATCTCGCGCCGGGCGATATCGTCGGCATCCTGATCGGCGAGCAGTTGAGTACGCCGGAGATCGAGGCCGCGATCCGCCAGGAATGGGGGCTCGACGAGCCGCTCGCGCTGCAATACCTGCATTACCTGTGGCGCGTGCTGCACGGCGAGTTCGGCCGCTCGTACATCCTCAACACCGACGTCGCGCCGCTCGTGCTCGGCCAGCTATGGCCGACGCTGAAACTGACGGGCGCGGCGCTGGTGGTGACGATCGTATTCGCGGTCGGCCTCGCGGTACTGACCGCCGGCCGACGCTGGGCCGGCCGCGCCGCATCGGGCGTCGAACTGCTGCTCGCGTCGACGCCGTCGTTCTGGCTCGGCATCATGCTGCTGTTCGTGTTCAGCTTCACGCTGAAGCTGTTCCCGGTGGCCGGCGATCGCGGCTTCGCGTCGCTCGTGCTGCCCGCGCTGTCGCTCGGGCTCGCGCAGGGCGCGGTGATCGGCCGCGTGCTGCGGCAAGGCATCGAGCGCGCGCTCGACGAGCCGTACGCGCTGACGGTGCGTTCGTGGGGCATCGGCGGGCTCGCGCTGCGGGTGCGCCATGCGCTGCGCCACGCGGCGCTGCCGGCCGTCACGCTCGCCGGCTGGCTCGTCGGCGGCTTGCTGAGCGGCGCGGTGATCACCGAGCAGGTGTTCGGCCGGCCGGGCCTCGGCAAGGTGACGGTCGACGCGGTGCTGTCGAAGGACATGCCGGTGATCCTCGCGATCGCGATCCTGTCGGCGGCCATCTACGTCACGCTCAGCACGGCCGTCGACCTGCTGTACCTGCTGATCGATCCCCGCCTGCGCGACCGCCGCGCAGCGCGCTGAACCGGAGACTTCGATGTCCACGCCCATCGACTTCACGTTGCGCACGCCCGCCACATTCGCCGCCGCCGGCTGGCTGCGCCGCCATCCGGGCCTCGCGCTCGCCGCCGTGTATCTGCTGCTGAACGCGATCGCCGTGGTCGCACCGGGCTGGCTCGCGCACTACGACCCGCTGGCGGCCGATCCGCTGTCCGCGCAGCTCGGCAGCAGCGCCGAGCACTGGCTCGGCACCGACCAGCTCGGCCGCGACATCTTCTCGCGGGTCGTGCATGGCGCCCGCTACTCGCTGTCGATCAGCGCGGCCGCGATCGGCGTCGCGACGCTGTTCGGCACCGCGCTCGGGCTGTGCGCCGGCCTCGCGCGCGGCTGGCTCGATGAGCTGATCACGCGCGTGCTCGACGTCGTGTCCGCCTTCCCCGACCTGCTGCTCGCGCTGATGCTGATCTCGTTCACCGGCCCCGGCGCGGTCAACCTCGTGTTCGCGCTCGGCGTCGCGTCGGTACCGCGCTTCGCACGCGTGGTGCGGGCGCAAACCTTCGTCGTCGCGGCGTCCGGCTATGTCGAGCACGCGCGCACCCTCGGCCTCGCGCCGGCGGTACTGGTGTGGCGGCACGTGTTGCCGCATGCGATCGCGCAGGTGCCGGTCCTCGCGACGATCGGGCTGGGCACCGCGATCATCGGCACGTCGGGGTTGAGCTTTCTCGGAATGGGGCCGCAGCCGCCCGCGGCGGAATGGGGGTTGATGCTCGCCGAGGGCCGCAACTATCTGTACAACGCGTGGTGGATCGCGGTGTGGCCCGGCCTCGCGATCACCGCGGCCGTGATCGCCGTGAATGCGCTCGGCGGCTACTGGCAGGCGCGCTTCGAGCACCGGGAGACAGCATGAGCACGCGCGATACCGTTGCGAGCGCAACGACCGACGCCGCCGTGCCGCTGGTCCGCATCGAGCGTCTGACGATCGGGTTTCGCGGCCCGCGAGGCACCCAGGCCGTCGTCGGCCCGCTCGACCTGGCCGTGCATGCCGGCGAATGCGTCGCGCTCGTCGGCGAGTCGGGCTCCGGCAAGTCGGTCACCGCGCGCAGTCTGGTCGGGCTGAACGGCCCGCGCGCCGTGATCGACGCGGCCCGATTCGAGATCGCCGGCACCGACGCGCGCGGCCATCGCGAGCGCGACTGGCGCGCGATACGCGGCCGCCGGATCGGCTACGTGCTGCAGGACGCGCTGGTGTCGCTCGACCCGCTGTGGCGCGTGCGCGACCTCGTCGCGGAGGCGTTGCACGATACGCGCCGGCACGATGTCGCCGCGCGCAGCGCCGACCTGCTGCGCGCGGTCGGCATCGACGATCCCGAGCGGCGGCTGCCGCAGTATCCGCATCAGTTGTCGGGCGGCTTGCGGCAGCGCGTGCTGATCGGCACCGCGATCGCGGGCGGTGCATCGCTGCTGATTGCCGACGAGCCGACCACGGCGCTGGACATGACCGTGCAACGCCAGATCCTGTCGCTGCTGCGTGCGCGCCGGGACGCCGGCGACGCGATCCTGCTGATCAGCCACGACCTCGCGGTCGTTGCCGATCTGGCCGACCGCGTGCTCGTGATGCGCGCGGGCCAGGTCGTCGAACAGGGGCCGGCACGCGACGTGCTGAGCTCACCGGCGCATCCGTACACGCGTGCGTTGCTCGCGGCAATTCCCACCGCCGCGTCGCGCGGATTCCGGCTGGCGAGCGCCGAGCGCGTCCCCCTGCCGCCGAAGCGCATCGACACGCAGGCGCCGGTGCTGGCCGTCGACGCGCTGACGAAACGCTACGGCGAGCGCGATGCGCCTGCCGCCGTCGACGGCGTGTCGTTCTCCCTCGCGCGCGGCGAGACGCTCGGCATCGTCGGTGAATCCGGTTCCGGCAAATCGACGGTCGCGCGCATCGTGCTCGGGCTCGTCGAACCCGACGCCGGCACCGTCACGCTCGACGGCCAGCCATGGAACGGCATCCCCGAAGCCGCGCGGCGCACCCGCCGGGCGCGGCTGCAACTGATCGCCCAGGACCCGTACAGTTCGTTCGATCCGCGCTATTCGGTCGGCCGGATCATCGGCGAAGGGCTCGAGGTGGCCGGACTCCACGGCGACGCGCGCCGCCGCCGCGTACTGCAACTGCTCGACGAAGTGCAGCTCGGCGCGGCGTGCTTCGACCGTTACCCGCGCGAATTGTCCGGCGGCCAGCGCCAGCGCGTCGCGATCGCGCGCGCGTTCGCGTCCAACCCGGCGCTGCTCGTCGCGGACGAACCGGTCAGCGCGCTCGACGTGTCGATCCAGGCGCAGATGCTCGACCTGCTCGCCGATCTGCAGGCCGAACACGGCACCGCGATGCTGTTCATCTCGCACGACCTGGGCGTCGTGCATCACGTGGCCGACCGGATTCTCGTGATGCGGCGGGGCCGCGTGGTCGAAAGCGGCCCGGTTACGCAGGTATTCGACGCGCCGTCGCACCCGTACACCGCATCGCTTCTCGACGCACTGCCCACGCTGCCCGGCAGCGCGGTCACCGCCCCAACGCTCTCCGCGCTCGCATGACGGCTGCCTGCCCCGGTCGAACCGCCGTCACGGGCTGATCGACCACCGGTTCTCGCCGTCAAGTCCACTTCGGTGCGATCACGCGGGATCGAACCGCGCGGCAATCGCGCGTCAGCGCCCGATCGGCAACCCGGTCGGTTCGATCCAGCCGAGCTTGTACGCGATCAGCAGCGACAGGAACAGCGTGACCGACAACCCGACGCGCGCGGCGAGCGACCACGCCATCCGCTTGGACTTGCCGCGATCGTGATTCATGAAGTACAGCGCGAAGATCAAACTCGCGATGATCATCGCGAATGCCACAGAAACCAGCAGGGTTTTCATTGCCGTTGCCTTTGAAGATCCGAATCGGCCTGAATCAGTTCGGCCAGTTTTTGCCGCTCGTCGGCGACGCCGCCGACGCCCGACGCCGGCCAGTCCAGCGCGACGCCGTTGCCCAGCGAATCGCGCACGAGCGCCTGATAGCGCCGGTCGTTGATCGTGCCGTGCTCCATCGTGTCCGAGATCTCGCGCCGGAACGGCAGCGGGAAACTCGCGTACGCGCGCGACAGCGCCGCATATTGTCTCGCATCGATCTCTTTCGACGATGGTATGACAGTCCAGATCACCACGGCGACGATGGCCGTGAACGGGATCGCCGTGTAGCGCAGGATGAACTTGATCGGGGTCATGAAGCGGTGGGCAGAAGGGAATCGCAAGCGCGCGCCGCGCAGCGGCGAAACAGCCAGCCGGCGGCGCCTTCCATCATTGTACTGAAAGCACCATCCGGCCAACAGAGTATGATAATGACATTATCATGTTCATCACATGATTCGACAGCCCCGGTATCCGGTGCAAGCGGCGTGCCCGTCACGGCGTCCGGCACCGGTTTCGGCCTGTGACCGCGAATCCGCGACGATCGAGCGACACCCTTATGCCAGCGCAGTACTTTCGAAACCTGACGGGAAAACACCGCAGCGCGACCGCGAACCGCCAGCTCGGGTTTTCGCTCGCGTTCGTCGCCGGCGCGGCCAATGCCGGCGGCTTTCTCGCGGTCAAGCAGTACACGTCGCACATGAGCGGCATCGTGTCGGCGATCGCCGACCAGACGGCGCTCGGCGACGTGCGGCTCGCGCTCGCCGGCATCAGCTCGCTGGGGTCGTTCCTGATCGGCGCCGCGTGCTCGGCGGTCCTCGTCAACTGGGGGCGCCGCCGCGGGCTGCACAGCCAGTTCATGCTGCCGCTGCTGGTCGAAGCCGCGCTATTGTTGCTGTTCGGGCTGCTCGGCAGCCATCTGGCCCTGTGGGAAACCTTCTTCGTGCCGGTGACCGTGACGCTGCTGTGCTTCATCATGGGGCTGCAGAACGCGACGATCACGAAACTGTCGGGCGCGGAGATCCGCACGACGCACATGACGGGCATCGTGACCGACCTCGGCATCGAGCTCGGCAAGCTGTTCTACTGGAACCGGTCGGCCATCGACGTCGACGCGCACGCGGTGATCGCCAACCGTTCGAAACTGCGGATTCACGCGACGATGCTCTCGTCGTTCTTCGTCGGTGGCCTGGCCGGCGCGATCGGCTTCAAGCGCGTGGGCTACGTGTCGACCGTGCCGCTCGCCGCGGTGCTCGTCACGCTCGCCATCGTGCCGGTGATCGACGACCTGCTCGCGCTGCTGCGCAGCAAACGCTGATCGTGCGCGACAGGCAGCGCTCGCGCGCGGTAACGCCGAAAGCGGATCGATTATAATTTGATTAACATATCGACCACCCTCGCCCCGTCATGGAAACGAAAACCGCCCGCCTGACCGTCCTGATCGATCCCGCGAAGAAGGAAGCCTTCGAGATGCTCTGCGCGGAGCAGGATCTTACGCCGTCGCAAGTCGTACGGCAGTTGATCCGCGAATATCTGGACCGGCACGGCGTCACGTACAAGACCCGGAGCGCGATCGGCAAGCGCGTGAAGTAAGCGCGGCCGCACCAGCCGCGCGCGGCACCGGCCCCGCCGGCCCGGTACCGCCCGGTACTGTTACGCGCCGATCTCCCAACGTTCGTGCGACTGCGCGCGCCAGACCAGCCGCCGCGGATCGATGCCCTCGCCGTGCTTCATGCGCCTCGCGGTGGCAGCCAGCTTCAGTTCGCCGGCCTGCGGGCACGCGAGCGCCCGCTCCAGCAGGATACGCAACGACGGCAGCCGGCTGCCGTCCTTCCATGCGAATGCGACGAAGTTGTTGTCGTCGCCGCACGGCAGCAGCGCATACGACGAACCGAATACCGACCGCAGTTGCTCGAGGTGCTGCGGCAACGCCGGATCGTCGTCCATGAAATTGATCGCTAGCACGCCGGATGCGCTCAGGCGCGCGCGGCACGCGTCGAGGAACGTGCCGCCGGCACAGCGGCCGTGCATACCGTCGGCGACGAACGCATCGTGCAGGATCACGTCGGTCCGGACGTCCGCCCGCTCCAGATGATCCGCGCCGTCCGCGCATACCACGCAGAACCGCGCATCATCGGCAGGAATCCTGAACACGTCGCGCAGCGCGATCACGTCCGGATTGATCTCGACCGCATCGATCGTCGTGCCGGGCAGGTGACGGTAGCAGTACTTCGCGAGCGAACCGCCGCCGAGCCCGAGCATGCAGATGTGTGCAGGCTCGGGCTGCAGCAGCAGGAAACCCATCATCATGCGCGTATAACCCAGCTCCAGCCGCATCGGATCGCGCAGCGACATGAAGCTCTGCGTGCCGAAATGATCGAAGTGCAGCGACACCGCGTGCTGCGTCCGCAGCACGAAAGGCCGGCCGTCGTTCAGCGGCGTCGCCAGGAACCTGACGAACGCGTCATAGGAAGTTCGATCCTCGGCCATGTGCGGGTAGTCGGATGAAAACGCGGCGGATGAAAACGCGAAGGCAACGGTCGCCTGAACCGCGTGCTCAGACCTTCTTCAGGTAGCACGCCTTCAGCATGAAGCCGCCCATGTCGGTCTTGCAGTCGACTTCGTGATCGCCGCCGACGAGCCGGATGCTCTTGACCTTGGTGCCCATCTTCAGCGTGATCGACGAGCCCTTCACACGCAGATCCTTGATCAGCACGACCGAATCGCCGTCCGACAGCACGTTGCCGTTCGCGTCCTTGACGACGTCGCCCGCCGGTTCGTCACCGGCCTCGGCGCCGGCGTCGGCCGACCATTCGTGGCCGCAGTCCGCACAGACGGTCAGCGCACCGTCCGGGTAAGTGTTTTCCATTGCACATTGCGGGCAGGCGGGGGCATTCATTGCGGCTTCCATTCGGGGAGGAGTTCGATGATGCCGGGCGAGCAGGTTGCGCGCCCGGATGCGGGCGACACGCCCGCCGGCAACGCCGCGGGCCGGCATCGGCGCACACCGCATTATAATGCAATTCACATGATCTGGCCGATGCATTATAATCACGCACTTCCCGACAATCCGCGCACTTGAATGCGCCTTCGCAGCGGATGTCGGCATGTTCGCGCCGGATGGCGCGCGCACTCCGCCCGGCCGGTGCCCGCGACCCTGCGGGAGAAATCGTGAATACCGGCCGTCCGATGTCCGCAACACGTGCGCAACCGTGCATGGCGCGCACCGCCCCGCCCACCTGTCCGGAGGCTTTCCAGCATCGTGGCAATCGTTGTGTACGTTCAAATCGGCCCCGCATGGAACCGCAATCGCGGCCGCGCCGCGCGCGACGCGACCGTCGCCGCGGCACGCCGTTTCGACAGCGACATCCAGCTGATCGCGAACGGGCACAGCAGCAACGCAAAAGACGGCGGCGCGATCGCGTCGCTGCAGGTTCACGGCGGCACGTCGGCCCAGGTGCTCGCCACCGGCCCCGACGAGGAGGCCGCGCTGCAGGCGCTGCTGCCGTTGCTGCAGGCAAGCTGACGCCTGCGCCGCCGATCCCGCGGCCATGCGCCGTCCACCCCGACACCCCATTTCCCGAGGAAGCGATGAACGACAATCTCACGTCCAACACCCCCAACCTGTCGGCCTCCGCGATCTGGGCGCTCGAACGGCTCGCCGATGTTCGCTACGGCCGCGACGCGCCGGCGCTCGGCTGGTCGATCGCGCGGGAACTCGTCAGCGCCGGGTTCGTCAGCCATCCCGCGCACGGCCGCTCCGGCGCATCGATCACGGCCGAAGGACGCTCCTTCCTGAAAAGCCGCAAATAACGCGCGCCGGCAACCGGGCTCAGAACCGGTGCCGGATGCCGACGATCGCGAGCAACTGCGAATTCGTGCCGGCATCGACGTTGTACGACCCGATCACGGCCTGGGCCGGCCCGGTTCCGTTGAAGCCGTTCGCGTGCTGGTAGCCGACCGTCGTATAGAGATCGGTGCGCTTGCTCAGCAGATAGTCGACGCCGGCATTGACCTGGTGATAGCGCGCGGACGAATCGCCGCCCGACCACGTGAAGTTGTAGCCGACGATCGTCAGCAGCGACGGCAGCGCCTGCCATTGCGCGAACGCCGAACCGTTCCGGTAGCGCTGCGCGTGCACGAACGTCGACGACGCGTCGGGCCGGTATTCGCTGAAGCTGAACGCCGCGCCGACGGTCACGTTGCCGATCGCATACTGCACCCCGGCGCGCGCGACTTCGATCGACCGCGCCGACGCATACGCGCGGTTCACCGCGCTGTTGAAGAACGAATCGGCCGACGATGCGCCGCGCGTCGAACGAAGCGCGTTGCCGTTGTCGACGTGCAGGTAGCCGGCCGCCGCGCTCAGCGGACCGTCCGCATAGCCGAATGCGCCGGCATACGCGAGCCCCGACCCCGATGCGCCGGCCACGCCGCCGGGCGACACCATCGCCGCAACCGTCACGCCGTGCCACGCCGCGCTCGTCCATTTGACCGCGTTGCTGAACGTCACGCTGCTGTCGTAGTTGTCGACGTCGCCGGGCGGCGCGAAGAGCCCGCTGAACGCGTCGGCCGTGATCGGCTGCACGAGATCCGTCACCGGATCGTTCTGCCGGCCGAGCGTCAGCGTGCCCCACGTCGCGGACGCGACGCCGACGAACGCTTTCGAGTCGAACAGCCGGCCGCCGTCGAGCTGGCCGGTCCCGACGTCGAAATTGTTCTCGAGCGTGAAGATCGCGTTCATGTCGCCGCCGAGCGCCTCGCTGCCGGTCAATCCCCATTCGTTCGCCGACAACGCGCCCGACGACATCGATACGCGCGACTTCCCGCCTTCCGCGTGGTTCAGATACGCGACACCCGTATCGATCGTGCCGTACAGCGTGACCGAACCCTCCGCGCGCGCGGCGACGGAAAGCGCGGCCGCCACGGCAGCGCCTGCAATCAGCATGCAATTTTTCATCGTATTGTTGAATAAGTAGTGCGAATCGATTTGAACGGACGTCGATGCGGCGTCGGCCATGCATCGCGCGCCGGATCGCGGCATCCGATGCGCGCGACGCGCACGCCCGGGCACGGAGCGTGCGCGCGCGGACACCGGTCACACAGGTTCGCCCGTCACGACGGGCGCGGTTCGATCAGGCGCCGTCGCAGCTGAACCGGTAGCTGTCGTCGAGCTTTTTCGCCAGCACGAGCGTGCGCATGTTGAGCGCGCGCGCCGCATTGCACAGCGTGCGTTGCCCGCTCGGCGTCCGGTATTTGCCCGCATACTCGGCGTTCAGCACCGGCTTGTTCTTCGACGTGAACACCGTGTAGCCGTCGCACTCCTTCTGCTCGTTGCATTCTTCGTTCACCGCGAAGTCGAACGACGGTTCGAGCGCCACGAGCTGATCGACGTCGTTCTTCAGCCCGACCGCCAGATTGCGCTTGTGCGCCTCGTTCGCGATGAACACGTTGAACGCGTACTGATCGGTGTCCTGCAACGGGAAACCGGTGTCGTTCGCATAGCCGTCGACGTTGTCCGGCTCGACGCCGTCGCATCCCTTCGCCACCGCGCGGTCGAGGCGGGCCGTCATGATCTCGCGCACGTTGCTCGAACGGATGTCGAGCCAGCGCTCGCCCTCCCAGTCGTCGAGCTTGTTGCCCTGGTCGGACGCCTTGAACTTCGAGAAATCGGGCCGCCAGTTCTCCGAACTGCCCGCGGAGAAATAACAGACGACCTTGCGCCCCGCCTGCTTGAGCGCCGCGATCGTCGCCGCGTCGGTATCGAACAGGTCGATGTCGTAGATGGCCACGTTGTACGACGTATTGAGCTTGCCCTTGAGCTGCCATTGCCACGTATCGCCCACCGCTGGCGTCCAGTGCGACGCGGCGCGCGCGAGCGCCGCCACGGCCGGCGGCGACGCGGCAAAGGCCTTGGCCGACAACGGATCGGACGACCCGTCGCCGCAGGCCTGCAGGATCGAGGCGCACAGCGCGAGCGCCGCGACACCGGAAAGGTTGCGTGCAATTTTTTTCATCGAAGCATCTCCAGTGGAGGGATCGGAATGACGAATGGAACTGCGCGTTGCGGAACTGCCGGTTGCCCGGTGATGCGCGACGACACGTGGCCCGGGCGGTGGTACGCGGTGTTGCGGGGTGACGCTCACGCGTCGAGCGGCTCGGCGCGCAGCAGCGCCGCATGCTCGAAGCGCAATGCGATCGCGTCGTGCCCCGGCGCGATGCGGCCGACCTCGCGATTGCCGTTCGCGTAATCGACGATCCGGTATGACCGGCCGGGCTGCAGGCCGCGCAGCGCGACCGGGCCGCTCCAGCGCTCGGCGTAGAACGCGTAATGCAGCACGCCGTCCTTTTCCACGACGTGAGCCTCGGGCTTGTCGAACGCGATGTCGTACAGCTCGCCGCGATAGCGGCCCTCGGCGAGCCGGTGCGCGTTGTAGATCTCGACCCAGTGCCGCCATGCCTGCTCGTGCTCGGGCGTCAGCAGGAACGAGTCCTTCGGTTTCGGATCGACGGGCCACGTGAACTTCGTCGAGATCACCGCGCCGACGCCCACCGCTGACGCGAAATCGCGGCCGCCGTCGCTCAGTTCGACGTGATCGCCCGCGTACGCGGACGATGCGCCCATCAGCGCCTTCAGTGTCTTGCCCTTGTGGCGCACCTGCCAGCTCGACAGCGGATCGGACGCCGGCGCCTGGTCGATGTAGCGCATGTTGTGGAACGCGTACGCGGTGCCGCACGGGCACACTTCGACGACCGCATCCGGCTTGATCGCATGCGCGGCGTCATGGAACACGCGGTAGAAATCGGCGAGGTACTCGACCGAATCCTCCGGCCGCGCATGCCGGTGCGCGGGGTTGTAGCACGGCGCGACGCCGTTCAGGTGCTGGCCGTCGATCTTCACGCCGTCGAAGCCCCACTCGCCGATCACCTTCTGCATCAGTGCGGCGATGTGCGCCTGCGTCTTCTCGTAGGCCGGGCACAGATAGAAGCTGTTCCACCAGGTGATCGCCTGCGGTGCGCCGTCCGCGTCGAGCAGCAGCATGTCGGTGTGGTCGTGCAGTTCGTCGCTGCCCGGCGCGACCGCGAGCGGCGCGATCCACAGCCGCGCCTTCTGGCCGCGCGCATGGATGTCGTCGACGAGCGCCTTCATGTCCGCGTCGCCGGCCGGGAATTTCGCGCGGTCGGGCACCCAGTCGCCGGTGCGCCGCTGCCAGCCGTCGTCGAGCACCGCCCACTTGAAGCCGAGTTCCTGCACCTTCGGCAGCGTCGCGCGCACGTAGTCGAGGCTGAACTGACGCTCGTAGCCCCACGCGCACCAGATCGGCTCGTACGCGCTCGCCGGCGGCCGCGGCGCATGGAAACCCTGCGCGCCCATCATCTGCCGGTACGTATCGAGCGCGACGAAATAGTCGCCGTCGTGCAGCATCACGAAGGCGGTCGGCGTATCGAGCGTCGCGCCCGGCGCGAGCGTGACCGTCTGCTCGCCGCGCAGGCCGAGCGAGACTTCGTCGCGCACCGCCTTCACCGGCAGCGATACGAGGCGCGGCACGATGTCGAGGTGACCGAGCGCGATGCCCTGGTCGCGCCGCCACACGTCGACGACCGGCGTGCCGCCGCCATAGTCCGACGCGTTCATGCCCATGAAATTGCGCTGATCGAAGCCGGCCTTGACCGGCTGCACCCAGTCGCGCCGGTCCGCGTGGCTCGCGCCCGAATAGGTCCAGTAGCCGCCCGCGCCGGCCGCGGCCGGCAGCAGCCGGTGCGCGGCGACGTTCCATGCGCGGACGTCGGTCGGCTGCATGCCGACGTTGCGGAACTGCGTGTCGATCAGCGCGACGCCCGGCCGCGCGTCGAGCAACGTGATGCGCACCGTCTTCTCGAAGCCGTGCGCCGACCGGCCCACCAGCCGCAGTTGCCGCCCCGCGCCGAAGGCGGTGGAGACGTCCGCATGCACGGCGTCGACGAGCGCGAAGCGATCGATCGTGCGCACCGGCCGCGTGTCGGGCGCGGGGCCGTCCGAGGTCGGCGCCGGCGCCGGGCCGATCAGTTGCTCGAGCGTCTCGCTCGCATCGAAGCGGGTCAGCGCACGCGTGCCGCCGCCGCGACGCACGGCCAGCCGGCTGCGCATCGCCGGATCGAACTCGATCACGAGCCGGTCGTCACGCAGCGCGACGCGCGACGGCTCGCCGCCGCGGGCATCGCGCACGCCGACGCCGACCAGAATCGGGCTCGCCGCGCCGGCGGCCAGCCACTGCACGAACGCGCGCCGGGTGGTCATGGACGCACCTCGCGACGCAACGGCACGCAGCGCGCCGCGCTGCCGGCACGCCGGGCAGGCAGTGGAAATCGAAAGGAAAAGCAAGCGTTCATACGGAATTCCTCGTGAAGAAGGGCCGTGCGCCGACGCATCCGTCTCGCGCAGATCGGCAATCTAGTCGATCTTTCGATTTCTTTCGTTTGTGGTTTACACTAATAACGAAAGAAAACGAAAGATCATAGATTGGCCGCTCCCGACGCACGTTTCTGCCGATTTCTGCTGGAACGTCGTCGGGCTCGCCCGCCGAACGCCTCCGATTTCGCCTTGCACGGCATCAAACGAAAGCATTCGACGGATCAGAACCCACTTCGAAAGACGCGACCGATGCAAAACAACTGGCTCGTTCACGCGCTCGTCACGACCCTGCTCTGGGGCGTGTGGGGCGCATTCACCGGCTTGCCCGCCGAACACGGCTTCCCCGACACGCTGATCTACGTGGTCTGGGCGTTCACGATGATTCCGCCGGCGCTGGTCGCGCTCGGCCGCGCCGGCTGGCGTGTGCGGTGCGATGGCCGTTCGCTGGCGCTCGGGCTCGCGATCGGGCTGCTCGGCGCGGGCGGGCAGATGCTGCTGTTCCGCGCGGTCGAATCGGGGCCGCCGTATCTCGTGTTCCCGATCGTGTCGCTGTCGCCAGCGCTGACGATCGCGCTGTCGTTCCTGCTGCTGCGCGAACGCACCGGCAAGCTCGGCGTGGCCGGCATCGTGCTCGCGCTGTGCTCGCTGCCGCTGTTCGACTTCCAGTCGGGCCAGGGCCCCGCGCGGTTCGGGCTGTGGTTCGCGCTCGCGCTGCTGGTGCTCGTCGCATGGGGGCTGCAGGCGTATTTCATCAAGATCGCGAACGCGACGATGGACGCGGAATCGATCTTCTTCTACATGGCGCTGACGGGCCTGCTGTGCGTGCCGTTCGCGCTGTGGATGACCGACTTCGGCCGCACGATCAACTACGGGATCGGCGGCCCGGGCCTCGCTGCCGTGATCCAGGTGCTGAATGCGATCGGCGCGCTGACGCTCGTCTATGCGTTCCGCTTCGGCAAGGCGATCGTCGTGTCGCCGCTCGTCAACGCGGGCGCGCCGCTGCTGACGTCGGTGATCTCGATGATCGTCACCGGTGCGACGCCGACCGGCAGCAAGCTCACGGGCATCGCGCTGGCGCTGCTGGCCGCGCTGCTGCTCGCGCTGCAGCCGGAAGGCGCCGCGGCAACCCACACGGCGGGGGAATCGGCATGAACCCGCTGCTCGATCTCGTCCGCCGTCACAAGCAGTCGTCGCGTCACGCGCCGGCCGGCACACCCGCGATCGGCATCCCGTCCGTGTGCTCCGCGCATCCGGTCGCGATCGCCGCCGCGCTGCGCGAATGCGCGGCGCGCGAACGCCCCGCGCTGATCGAGGCGACCTGCAACCAGGTCAACCAGGACGGCGGCTATACGGGCATGACGCCGCACGACTTCCGTCGCCACGTATTCGACATCGCCGCGCGCGAACGCGTGAGCCCCGATGCGATCCTGCTCGGCGGCGACCATCTCGGCCCGAACGCATGGCGCCGGCTGCCGGCCGCGCACGCGATGGACAAGGCCGAGACGATGGTCGCGCAGTACGTGGCGGCCGGCTTCCGCAAGCTGCATCTCGACTGCTCGATGTCGTGCGCGGACGATCCGCAGCCGTTGCCCGAAGCCGAGATCGCCGCGCGGGCGGTGCGCCTGTGCCGCGCCGCCGAGGCCGCGTGGGCGGCCGGTGCGCCGCGCGGCGACGCGCCCGTCTACGTGATCGGCACCGAGGTGCCGGTGCCCGGCGGTGCGCACGAGACGCTCGACGCGGTCGCGGTCACCACGCCCGAAGCGGCCGGCTCGACGCTCGCGCTGCACCGCGACGCGTTCGCGCGCGCCGGCCTCGACGATGCGTGGTCGCGCGTGATCGCGATGGTCGTGCAGCCGGGCGTCGAGTTCGATCATCACAAGGTGATCGACTACGACGCCGGCAACGCGCGTGAACTGAGCGCATTCATCGAAACGGAACCCGCGCTCGTGTTCGAAGCGCATTCGACCGATTACCAGACGCCCGACAACCTCGCGCAACTCGTGCGCGACCACTTCGCGATCCTGAAGGTCGGCCCCGGCGTGACCTTCGCGATGCGCGAAACGCTGTGGTCGCTCGCCGCGATCGAGCGCGAATGGCTCGGCGGCGACGACGGGTTCATCGCGACCGTGCTCGGCGTGATGCGCAACGAACCGGCGCACTGGCGCGATTACTACCCGGCCGGCGCACAACTCGAACTCGATCTCGCGTACAGCCTGAGCGACCGCATCCGCTACTACTGGACCCATCCCGTCGTGCAACGCGCGTGCGCCGACCTGCTCGCGCGCCTCGATGCGTCGCCGCCGCCGCTCACGCTCGTCAGCCAGCATCTGCCGCGCCAGTACGAGGCCGTCCGCGAAGGACGGCTCGCGTTGCGCGCCGGCGCCCTGTTGCAAGACGGCACGGCCGCGGCCGTCCGTCCGTATCTCCACGCGTGTGCCGCGTGACCGACTCTCCTCAGATCTGCTCATGGAATTTTTCGACCTCGATCCCGCCGACCTCAGCCGCCGCCACGCCGCCCACACGGCACGCGAAATCGCCCAGCAACCCGACGTCTGGCCCGACGTGCATGCCGTCGTCGACGCGCAGCGCGCGGCGCTCGACGCGTTTCTCGCGCCGCTGCTCGCCGATCCTCGCCTGCGCATCGTCCTGACCGGCGCGGGCAGCTCGGCCTTCATCGGCCAGTGCCTCGCGCCCGCGCTGCGGCACCGCTTCGGCGGCCGCGTCGAAGCGGTGGCCACCACCGACATCGTCGCGAACCCCGGCGACACGCTGCAGCCGGGCGTGCCGACGCTGCTGGTGTCGTTCGCGCGCTCCGGCAACAGCCCCGAAAGCGTCGCGGCCGTCGAGCTGGCGGATCGCCTCGTCGACGGCTGCCGCCACCTCGCGTTCACGTGCGCGGCCGACGGCATGCTGAACCGCCGCCTCGGCACGCATCCGCGCGCGCACGTCGTGCTGTTGCCCGAGGCCACGCACGACCAGGCGTTCGCGATGACGTCCAGTTTCAGCGGCATGCTGCTCGGCGCGGCCTGGGCGTTCGGCGTGGCCGGCATGCCGGTCGGGCCGCTGGCCGACGCCGCGCGCACGCTGCTGCGCGACCACGCGTCGCGGCTCGCCGCGCACGTGCGGCAGTTGCCCGAGCGCGTCGTGTATCTGGGCAGCGGCACGCTGCTCGGGCTCGCGCGCGAAGCCGCGCTGAAACTGCTGGAACTGACCGACGGGCTGATCGTCGCGATGGCCGAATCGCCGCTCGGCTTCCGGCACGGCCCGAAAACGTTCCTCGACGAACGCACGCTCGTCGTCGTGCTGCTGTCCGGCGATCCGCATACGCGCCGCTACGACCTCGACCTGCTGCGCGAACTGCGGCGCGAAAACCGCGCGGCCGGCATACTGTCGGTCGGCGTCGCGCCGGCCGACGACGCGGGCGACACCGGCACGCCGTCACCGTCCGGCGACGACCTGACGGTGCCGCTGCCGCCCGGCCTGCCCGATCTCGCGCTCGCGCCCGTCGCGCTGGTGCTCGCGCAGTGTTTCGCGCTGCTCGCGTCGCTGCGCCTCGGGCTCACGCCCGACAACCCGAGCGCATCCGGCACCGTCAACCGCGTCGTGGCCGGCGTCACCATTCATCCGTACGCGGGGCAGCCCACATGACTCCACTCTTTCTCGGCATCGACGGCGGCGGCACGAAAACCGCGTTCATGGTGATCGACCGTCAAGGCCGCGTGCGGGCGCGCCACGAAACGACCACCAGCTACTACCTCGAGATCGGCATGGACGCGCTGCGCACGCTGCTCGCCGACGGCGTGCATGCGGTGCTGGCCGCGGCGAACGTCGCGCGCGACGACGTCGCGTACGCATTCGCCGGCCTGCCCGCGTACGGCGAGGACAGCCGCCTGCTGCCCGAGCTCGACGGCCTGCTCGCGCCGCTGTTCGCGCGCGAGCGCTACCGGATCGGCAACGACATGGTGTGCAGCTGGGCCGGCACGCTGGCCGGCGGCGACGGCATCAGCATCGTCGCCGGCACCGGATCGATCGCGTACGGGCAACGCGAAGGCCGCGCCGCACGTTGCGGCGGCTGGGGCGAGGTCTTCGGGGACGAAGGCTCGGCCTACTGGCTCGCGCGCGAAGGGCTCGCCGCGTTTTCGCGGATGGCGGACGGCCGCGCCGCGCGCGGGCCGCTGTTCGACATCGTGCGCGCGCACTTCGCGCTGCAACACGATCTCGACCTGTGCGCGGCCGTGAATGCGGGCGCGGTGCGCAGCCGCTTCGCGCAGCTGTCGCGGCTCGTGATCGATGCGGCGCACGCGGGCGACCCCGCAGCGCACGCGCTGATCGACCGCGCGACCGACGAGCTCGCGCAACTCGCGGCAGGCGTCGCGCGCACCCTCGGCTGGCCGCCCGGCGAACCGCTGCCGGTGTCGTATTCCGGCGGCGTGTTCAACGCCGGCGCGCGCGTGCTCGAGCCGCTGCGCGACGCGCTCGCGCGCCGCGTGCCGGATGCGGTGCTCACCGCGCCGCGGCTCGGGCCCCACGTCGGCGCGGCGGTCCACGCGGCCCGGCTGGCGGGCATGCCGCTCGACGCGCCGGCCTTGCATGCGCTCCAGCCCGGCCAGGGGTTTTGATATCATTTCGGCTCCCTGTCTTGCCGAAATGGACATGCCCGCTCACCGAGTGCCTCCGTCGCCTGCCGTCGATCACGCGCCGCTGCTTGTCGAAGAACGTCGCCGCCTGATCTGCGAGCTGGTGCGCGAGCGGGAGAAGGTCACCGTCGAGGAACTGGCCGAGCGGTTCGGCATCTCGCTCGTCACGGTGCGCAGCGACCTGAACGCGCTCGCGGCGGCCGGCGCGGTGCTGCGCACCCACGGCGGCGCGCTGGTGCTGCGCGAAAGCGACGAGGTGCCGATCGCGGTCAAGCAGAAGCTCCGTCACGCGGAGAAGGTGCGGATCGCGGCGGCCGCCGCCGCGCTGATCGGCGACGGCGAAACGATCCTGCTCGACTCCGGCAGCACGACCGAGGAAATCGCGAAGCAGATCCTCGCGATGAAGCTGCAATCGCTGAACGTGATCACCAATGCGCTGAACGTGGCCGTGCTGCTCGCGGCCGCGCCGCACATCAACCTGATCATGCCGGGCGGGCAGCTTCGGCCGAACTCGTATTCGCTGTCGGGGCCGCAGGCCGTCGTCGCGCTGCAGGGGCTGTACGCGGACCGGCTGTTCCTCGGCGTCGACAGCCTCGATCCCGAGATCGGCCTGATGACGCCGCACCTGCTCGAAGCGCAACTGAACGCGCAGATGCTGAAGATCTCGCGCCAGGTGATCGCGGTCGCCGATTCGTCGAAGCTGATGAAGCGCAATCTCTCGGTGATCGCGAGCGTCGAGCAGCTCGACATGCTGATCACCGATACGGGCGCCGACGCAGCCGTGGTCGACGACCTGCGCCAGCGCGGCATCGACGTGCTGACGGTCTAGCCGCCCGACTTTCCCCTCTTTCCGGACACCCGATGCCACCCGTCTCGTCCCCGCCCGTTCTCGACACGCCGCGCCTGGTGCTCGAAGGCCATCCGCTCGGCGACTTCGACGCACTCGCCGCCATGTGGGCGGAACCCGGCGTCGTCGCACACATCTTCAACGGCGAGCCGTCCGCGCCGCGCGACTCGTGGATGCGCATGCTCGCGTATCGCGGGCTGTGGCCGCTGCTCGGCTATGGCTACTGGGCGATTCGCGAAAAGGCGTCGGGCCGCTATGTCGGCGATCTCGGCTTCGCGGATTTCCACCGGAACATCGAACCGCCGATCCGCGGCGTGCCGGAAGCCGGCTGGGCGCTGGCGACGTGGGCGCAGGGCCGCGGCTATGCGACCGAGGCGCTCGCGGCCGCGCTCGCATGGCTCGACGCGCAGCAGCGGTTCGAGCGCAGCGTGTGCCTGATCGCGCCGACCAATGTCGCATCGATCCGGGTCGCGGAGAAAGCCGGTTACGGCGAGCCGCGGCCTATCCGGTTCAACGACGCCGATTCGTTGATGTTTTCGCGCAAGAGCCGATAAGCGCGGCGAGCCGGCGGCCGCGTCAGTCGGCTGCCGGTTCGTAGCAACGCACGAAGAGGCCGTCTTCCATCGGCCAGCAGTTGCCGCCTTCATCGCGCACGATCCAGTCGCCCGGCTTCACCGGCCGCCAGCCTTCCGGCGTCGCGACCGCCCACTTCCCGTCACGGCGCTCTACCCGTTCATGGTCGCCGTCGGCGAACCACCGTGTCGCATCGACGTGACTGGTGCGTTTTCTGAATCTCATCCCGTCACCTGCAGAAACGAATTTCAATGTCGCGTGGCCGCGGCGCCGGCGTCGAGCGATCGCTGCCGCACCCTCAGCGCGTGGGTGGCCAACCGGGTCGCGTGCAACGCCGTCCAGCCCTCCGCGATGAGCGCCTCCAGCGTGTCGCGCGCGACGGTGGAAATCCGGACATCGATTTCCTGCATGCGCATCAACGCCGACACGACCTCGGCCGGTTGATCGGGTGCAAGCGCAAGCACGAACGCCGACCGCATCTCGGCCGCGCGCACGGCTTCGTTCCAGTCGGCGCGCGCGACCGCGGCTTCGATCGCCTGCGTGAGTGCCTCGAGACGCTGGACGACTTGCAACGGCGTCATTTCATTTCCCCGTCAATCGTTCGTACCATCCGCTTGCCCGCCCGTCAGGCGCCGGCGCGGCGTCGCGCCGACCCGCGCGCATCCGGTTCCGCACGCGAGCGACATGGCTCGACGTGTCGTCGAAACCGGCAGTCGATACGATCGGGAAACGATGCCATCGCCGTGCGCGATGCGCGCGAGTCGGCTGCGCAGATTGTAGGGAGCGGCACCCGCCCACGTCGGTAATATTTTGTAATGATATGTCGACTAACCTTGCCTGGCCTGGGTTTGACCGGTGCGAGCGCGGTTCGCGACCGCGGCCTGGCGCAAACGTTTTCGTCTGAAGGATGCGCGGTCGCGCATCGTCGCGAGCGCCGCGCCGGCCCTCGCCCCGAACCGTTTCTGCCCCGCGCGCGACCCCGCCTCGCGCTTCCCGTACCTGCCGCCCGGCGGCGGCGATTGGCCCATAGCTAAGCTCACCGAACGATTCAGATTTCGCCACATTCCACCGGAATGTTGCGCAGTATCATCCACGTCGCTTCGGCTACGACGCGTTCGGACTGGGCCTGACCGCTCGCCACCTTCCCGTTTTGCCCCCTTCGTTTAGCGATGCCCATCCGAATCCTGCTCGTCGAAGACGACGTCCCGCTGTCCGCGCTGATCGCCGACTATCTGCGCCAGCATCATTACCAGGTGGACACGCTGTTCGACGGCGCCGGCGCAGTGCCGGCGATCGTCGCGAACCGCCCCGACCTCGTGCTGCTCGACGTCAACCTGCCGGGCAAGGACGGCTTCGAGATCTGCCGCGAGGCGCGCATGCAGTACGACGGCATCGTGATCATGGTGACCGGCCGCGACGAACCGTTCGACGAATTGCTCGGCCTGGAACTCGGCGCGGACGACTTTCTCCGCAAGCCGGTCGAGCCGCGGCTGCTGCTCGCGCGGATCAAGGCGCAGTTGCGGCGCACGCGCGTACCGGCGGGCGAGCCCGCGCCGGATTCGCCGCAGCGATACGTGTTCGGCAAATTCTCAATCGACCGGGCCGATCGTCGCGTGCATCTTCCCGACGGCAGCATGCCGCGCCTGACGTCGACCGAATTCGACCTGCTGTGGGCGCTCGTGTGCCGCGCGGGCGAGGTGGTCAGCCGCGAAGACCTGACGCTGCTGCTGCGCGGCATCGCGTTCGACGGCCTCGACCGGTCGATCGACGGTCGCATCTCGAAGCTGCGCCGCAAGCTGCGCGACGATGCGGCCGAACCGAAACGGATCAAGACGATCCGCTCCAAGGGCTATCAGTTCAGCAAGCACGCGTGGGATTGACGCCGCGTGCGGCCGGCGAGCGGCGTGGCGCAAGCGGAGCCCGCGATGTCCGGCGTGCGTTCGCGGCTATTGCGCGCGGGCCGTACCGGCATCCGGATTCGCACGCGTGCCCGGCTCCGCCTGCCATCCGCCGCCGAGCGCCTTGTACAGCGCGACGAGATCGGTCGTCGTCTGCAACGCGCCCTGCTGCGCCTGCTGCCGCCCCTCCGACCATTGCCGCTCGGCGTCCAGCACGTCGAGGAACGGCGACAAGCCTTTCCGGTAGCGATCGCGCGCGAGGTCCAGCGCGCCCTGTTCGGCCTTCACCGCATCGTCGAGCGCGGCCGCGCGCGCCTGGTCGGCGCGGTACACGGCCAGTGCATTGTCGACGTCGCGCAGCGCGACGAGCACCGCCTGCCGGTAGGCGAGCGCCGCTTCCGCCTGGCGCGCCTGCGACAGCCGCAGGTTCGACACGAGCTGCCCGCCGGAGAAGATCGGCAGCGAGATGGCCGGCCCGAACGAATAGAACAGGTGCGACCAGTGCGCGAGCTCGCGCACGTGCGACGCACGCAACCCGACTTGCCCGGTCAACGAGATGTCCGGATAGAACTGCGCGACCGCGACGCCGACGTCGGCGGTGGCCGCATGCAGCTCGGCCTCCGCGCGGCGGATGTCGGGACGCCGGCGCGCGAGCGTCGACGGCAGACCGACGGGCACGGCCGGCGGCACGTCCGGCAGCGCGCGCGGGGCGGCAAGCCAGTCGTCGAGCGCGCCCGGCGCGCCGCCGACCAGATACGCGAGACCGTTGCGCAACAACACGATCTGCTGGTCGAACTGCGGCAGTTGCGCGCGGATCTGCGCGAGCCGCGCGTCGGCGCTGCGCACGTCGAGATCGCTCGCGAGACCGTGCGCGGCCTGCTCGCGCGTCAGGTCGAGCAGTTCGCGCTGCGCGCGTTGCAGGTCGTCGGCCAGCGCGCGCTGGGCTTGCGCGCCGCGCAGTTGCAGATAGGTCTGCGCGACCTCCGCCTCGAGCGACAGCAGTGCGTCGTCGCGGCTCGCGATCGCCGCGCTCGTCTGCGCGCCGGCCGCTTCGACCGAGCGGCGCACGCGCCCGAACAGGTCCAGCTCCCACGACGCGTCGAAGCCGGCCTGCCACAGGTTGACCGGCGCCTCGAGCGCATCGATCGCGCTACGCGCGCCCTGCTGCACGCGCGCGCCGGTGCCGGGCCCGAACCGGTCGAGCGGCGAGCCCGGCGCGCCGAGACGATCGACGCGCTGGTCGATGCCCTGTTCCTCGACGATGCCTTTCAGGCCGAGCTGTTCGCGCTGATAGCTGGCGGTCGCCCGCACGTCCGGCAAACCTTGCGCGGCGGCCGCGCGAACCTGCGCGCGTGCCTGCGCGATGCGCAGCACGGCCGCCTGCACGTCGAGGTTGTCGTGCGCCGCGCGCTCGACGAGCCGGTCGAGCAGCGGATCGCCGAACGCGCGCCACCAGCGCGGATCGGGATCGGCGTCGACCGTCGGCGACGACCGTGCGGCCGCGTCCGACGCGGGAGACGCCGCCTGTCCGTCCGCCCGCATCGCATGCCAGGTTTCCGGCACGTCCGCGTGCGGCGACTGGTAGTCGGGCCCGACGGTGCAGCTTGCGACCACCGCGCATCCGGTGAAGATCGTCACCGCGCGGCGCACGAGGCTGCGAATCACGCGGCGATTGCGATTGTCCCGACGTGCGTTCATCTCAATGCCCTCCCGCGGCGCGCGCGGCCTTCGCCGGCGAGAACAGGAACGTCAGCGGAATGCTGAACGCGCAGAACACCGCGAGGATCGCGAACACGTCGATATACGCGAGGATCGTCGCTTGCGCGATGAAGGTCTCGTACAGCCGCCCGCCGGCCGTCTGCAATGCGGCCGACGGCGGCGCGCCCGTCAGCGCGCCGATCGCGCGCGCGTTCTCCTGCAACGCATCCTGGAAGTTCTGCGACAGCGTCGACATGTGCGTGGACAGATGCGCCATGCGCGCCTGCGTGCGTTCGCGGATCAGCGCGGTCGACACCGAGATGCCGATCGAGCCCGCGACGTTGCGGAACATCGTGAACAGCGCGGACGCGTCGTCGTTGAGCCGCTGCGGCACGGTCAGGTACGCGAGCGTCGTGATCGGCACGAACATGAAGCCGATCGCGAGCGACTGCGCGCAGCGAATCATCATGAGGTGCGTGTAATCGATGTTCGGCACCAGCGTGCGCGAATAGATCAGCGCGCCGCACAGCAGCACGAAGCCGAACCCGACGAGATAGCGCGTCTGCACGTGCGGCATCAGCCGGCTCACGAGCGGAATCTCGAGCGTGATCAGCAGCGCGCCGGGCGACAGCACCAGCCCCGCGAGCGTCGCCGTGTAGCCGAGATGCTGCTGCGCGAGCTGCGGCACGATCACCGCGCTGCCGTACAGCACGGCCGCGAACGTCGCGATCGTCACGCAGCCGAGCGCGAAATTGCGGTCGCACAGGCACGACAGGTCGACCACCGGCTTCTTCGTGCGCAGCAGCCACAGCGTCGCGCCGATCAGCCCGAGCGCGGACAGCACCGCGAAGATGCGGATGAAGTTCGAACCGAACCAGTCCTCGTCCTCGCCGCGATCGAGCATCACCTGCAGGCAGCCGAGCCCGATCGCGATCAGCCCGATGCCGATGTAGTCGATGGAGATCCCGCGTTCGGCATCGCGCCGCCACGGCGGATCCTCGACGAGCTGCATCACCGCGAGCACGGTCAGCGCGCCGATCGGCACGTTGAGCAGGAACACCCAGCGCCACGAGAAATGGTCGGTGATCCAGCCGCCGAGCGTCGGCCCGAGCACCGGCGCGACGACGATCGCGATCGCCGAGATCGAGAACGCTCGATTGCGCTGCTCGGGCGGGAACGTATCGAGGATGATCGACTGCTGGTTCGGCTGCAGCCCGCCGCCGAACAGCCCCTGCAGCACGCGGAACACGATCAGTTCGCCGAGGTTGGTCGCGACACCGCACAGGAACGAGCACACGGTGAACGCGGCGATGCACAGCAGGAAGTAGCGCTTGCGGCCGAGCAGGCGCCCGAGGAAGCCCGAAATCGGCAGCACGATGCCGTTCGCGACGAGGTACGACGTGAGTGTCCAGGTCGCCTCGTCGTAGCTCGCCGACATCGTGCCGGCGATGTGCGGCAGCGCGACGTTGACGATCGTGGTGTCGAGCACTTCCATGAACGCGGCGAGCGTGACGACGATCGCGATGAGCCACGGGTTCGCGGCGGGTCGCCATGCGCCGCCGGACGCGCCGTTGCGCTCGGGCGGCCGGTTCATCGGCGGGCCTCGCGAAACGGGAATGACGTGCGGGTATCGGGCATCGGATCGCTCCGGTCGACACCGGCCGCGGCGCGGCGGCCGGTCATTTCAGGTGAACGGTCGGCACGGCCGACAGGCCGAGACCGAGCGGCGGACGGGTCGGCAGCGGGCCGTCGAGCACGATCTTCACCGGCACGCGCTGCACGATCTTCACGAAGTTGCCGGTCGCGTTCTCGGTGGGGAACGCGGAGAAGCGCGAGCCGCTGCCGAGCTGGATGCTGTCGACGTGGCCGTGCAGGTCGAGATCGGGATACGCGTCGACCGACACGTCGACGCGGTCGCCGATGCGCATCCGTTCGAGCTGCGACTCCTTGAAATTCGCGGTGATCCACACGCGCGGCGTGACGATCGAGAAGATCGACGTGCCCGGTTGCAGGAACGAGCCCAGTTGCACGTTGCGCCGCGTGACCCAGCCGTCGGACGGCGCACGCATTTCGCAGTACGACAGGTTCAGGTTGGCCGTCTCGAGCTGCGCGCGCGCCTGCAACACCTGCTGGCGGCGCTCCTCGACGGCCGTCTCGGCCTGCCGGATCTGCTGCGGCACGAGGCTCGCGGTGCGCGCCTGCGCCTGGGCCATCGCGACGTTCGCGTCGGCGGTCGCGCGCTGTGCGTCGGCCGCATCGATCGCCTGCTGCGAGGTTGCGCGCGCATCGACCGCGCGTTGCCGCGCCTGCGCGGCGAGCGCCTGCCGGTACGCGGCTTCCGCCGATTCGATCTGCGCGCGCGCCTGCCGGTACTGGGCCGGATACTGCACGCGTGCGATGTCGAGCTGCACGCGCGCCGCATCCAGCTGGGCCTGGGCGAGACCGAGCTGCGCCTGCGCCGCGTCGACCTGCGCGCGGTAGTCGCGCGGATCGATCTCGACGAGCACGTCGCCGCGCCGCACGAAGGTGTTGTCGTCGACCGCCAGCCGCGTCACGTAGCCGGACACGTGCGGCGCGACCGCGACCGCGTTGCCGTCGGTGTACGCATCGTCGGTGCTTTCCTGGTTGCGCGTCGCGAGCCACCAGACGAGGCCGCCGACGAGCAGCACGATCAGCACCGCGCCGAGGATGATCAGCGTTTTCTTGCCGGGTCGCTTGCGTTCGCCTTCGCCGTCGTTGCCGTCTCCGTCTCCGCCGGTGCGACCGCCGCGATCGTCGTGCGGATGGTCGTCGCCACCGCCGCCGCCCGGCGCGTCGGTCGGGTGCTCGCCGTCGTTGCGGCCCGGCGCGGGGCCCGCGCCGCTGCCGCCACCGGACGGCCCATCGCCTGCGCGCGCGACCACGGTCGGCCAGCGCACGTGCAGCGGCGTCGACAGCGCGGCACCGGCCGCCGCCGACACGAACGCGTCTGGCGCGCCGGTGCCGCGCGGTCCCGGCGTCAGCGCGCGCCGGACCGCGACGCCAAATCGCTCACGAACGGACAACGGGCACAGGATCGCATCGGGCATGAACGGGACTCCGGGCGGCGGCCGCGGGCGTCATTGCCCGCACGGACCTCAAGCGCGCGATCAAGCAAACAGCGGGCCCGGCAACGTGGTTCCGCTTGGTTCCAGCCGCGCGGCACGCCCGATGCGCGACGCGTACGTTTCGACGGCCCCGACAGGACTCGCGAACCATGACACGCTCGACCTCATTCGACACCGACACGCGCGACGAAGATCGCGGCAACAGCACGCCCGGCCCCGAAGGCAAACGCCCCGGCACGGCCACGCCGCCGCCGCGCAGCGCGCACGATCCCGCCGAAGGCATGCCGGACGAGCCGGAAAACGGCACGCCGCAGGATCGCGCACCATCCCGCAAGCGCGAAGACGCGCGATAGCCGCGCATTGCGCCGCACCGCGCGCGCGGTCGGCCGCGACAGGCGGCGGCATAAATGACAAGCCGTTGAAAAATCGCGGACGCCCGCCGGCACGCAGCCCCGAAACGCTCACGCGCCGGCAGGCGCGGCGGCGAAGCAGGAATGCAGGTTGCTGTACCGGGTAATGGATCTTTCATTCACCCGTCGCCTGCCCTGCATGACGCTCCCCGACCCGTCCGATTTCCCTGTTCGCGCGGTGCCGCTGGCGCCGCTGGCGAAAGAACGCGCAACGATCATCTGCCATCGCAACCAGCGCGTGCTGCTGGTTGCCCGACGGCCGTCGTCGCGCTGGACGCTGCCGGGCGGCGTGATTCGGCGCGGCGAATCGGCGCTCGACGCCGCGCATCGCGAGCTTCGGGAGGAAACGGGGCTCGTCGATCTCGAACTCGCGTATTTCTTCTACGTGGACGGCAGCGTGAAACGCCATCACGTGTTCGTCGCGAGCCTGCCGCGCGGCGCGCACGCATGCCCGGGCCGGGAAATCGCGCTGTGCCGCTGGGTCGGCATCGACGCGGTGCCGCACTGGCCGGCGAGCGCACCGACGCAGCGCATCATCCGCCAGTTCGCGGACCTGTGCGCCGCGTGCGGCCTGTCACCGGCGCCGGTCAAGCGTCTTTCGTCGCCTCGTTGAGCCCGGCGACCGGCGGCTGCGCATCACGCGCGAGCCCTTGCGCGAAGACTTTCAGTCCTTCGAGCAGCGGCGTCAATGCCTCCCACAGCGCCTCGTCGTGCAGCAGCCGATAGACGCCGCGCACGCCGAGCGCGACATGCTCATGCTGCGCCGGCTGCCAGGCGCCCACGTGATGCAGCGCGTCGGCCGCCGCGAACGCGGCGCGACCGAACTGTTCCGGCGGAATGCGCGACAGCGCCGTCACGAGCATCGCGAGATTCTGCATGCCGCTCTGCATGCCGGGCTTGTCGAGCACGTCGACGAACGTGTCGGCCAGCCGCGCGTTCGCCGTGACGACCTCGTTCGCGAAACGCAGGAAGCCGTGTCGATGCAGGCTGCCGAGCAGGTGTTCGAGCGCGTCGTGCGCGCCGGGCTCCGGATGCGGAGGCGTCGTATCGGGGGGCTGGCGGTCGGTCATGGGCTTGCTCCGGTTGGGGCGCCAGGCTGCCGTCGTGCCGGCAGCCGTGCGTGCGCCGAATGCGTGTCGTAGTCGTTCACCGGCCCCCGCCGGTGCGGGCAGCCGCGGCCGCGTCAGTGCGAATGGCCGCCGGGCGGCGCCTTGTATTCGCTGCGCGCGCCCATCGCGTCCTCGACGTGATGCACGCCATGCAGCGCGGCGACGCCGTCGATCAGCGCCTGCCTTTCGGCCTCCTCGACCTGTCCGGTCAGGCACACGTTGCCGCGCTCGACGCTCACGTCGATGTCGCGCGGGCGACCGACGAGCCGGCCGAGCGCCGCACGCACGCGCTCGGCGACCTGCACGTCGCTCGCATCGCCCGCGAGCCAGTCCGCCCGCAGGCCGGCGATCGCGCCGCGCGCATGGTCGGCCGCCCGCTTCGCCTGCGTATTCGCATAATCGGCCACGCCGTGCCGGCCCGCAACCGCCTTGTCGCGCAGATACGCGCGCCGGCGCCGGCCGGACGACGGATCGAGGAAGTACATCGCGGCCGCGCCGCAGGCGACGGCCACCGCAAGATTCAACAGCGGATTCGAAGGGGTTCTGGAGTTCATGGAAGCACCGTAGGCAATACCCGGAACGACCGGGCTTCGTTTCGAGTTGCAGCACGTGCCGTTCCCCGCTGCGAGCGTCATGGGCACGCCGGTCTGCCGCGATGCGACGCCGGAAACGACAAGCGTTTGAAAAATCATCGGGCCGCGCATCGCACGATCAGGCGATCAGGATTCGGGCGGCGTATCGGCCGTTTCCGCGCGTGTGCCGCCCGGCTCGTCCTCGCCGCGCTCGGCCGCGCGCTGCGCCATTTCGACGTAGGTCTGCGCCAGCGCGCGCAATTCCTCCTCCGACGCATCCTCGATCCCGATCAGCCGGTCGCTCGCCGCGCGCGTGACCGCGAGCAATTCGTCGAGCTTCAGGTGCAGCGCCACGCTGTCGCGGTTCTGGTTGCGCTGCAGCAGGAACACCATCAGGAACGTGATGATCGTGGTGCCAGTATTGATCACCAACTGCCATGCGTCGGAGTAGTGAAACACGGGCCCGCTCACGAGCCACAGCACGGTGATGGCGACCGCGCTGCCGAACGCGACAGGCGAGCCGGCCCAGGTCGTCACGCCCGACGCGAAACGTTCGAACGCGCGGGTGACCGCGTGCCCGCTCGGCGCGGAACCGGCGCCGGGCTTGCACGCCGTGTCGCGACGGTCGCTCGGTGGTTCGTTGGGTTCGCGCATGACAGCCTCCGGATTCGATGGTTGGTTGGAATGTGCGCATGAACCGCGTCGCCGCCCGCCGCGAACCGGACGCATGCAGGGCCGCTCGGGGGCCGGTCCCGTGTGCGCGCCGTCGAAACAAGCATCGCGCGTGCCCGTGCGGCGGCGGCTTTACCGCGGCGCGTGCGTGTCCTCGTCGTCCGGGAAATAGCGCGTGTCGGTCAGCTGCGCGATGCCGTCGAGATCCGGAAAGATCGTCGCGACGCTCACGCCGACACCGGCGAGTTCCTGCCGGATCGTCGCGAACCGCGCGCCCGGCACGACGATGCGGATGAGGCGGCCGGCAAAATCCGCATGCTCGTCGAGCGGCACGAAGCGCTCGGCGCCGGCGTCGTAGCCGTGAATCGTGAACCAGCCGTCCTGCGCGGTGATCCGCGGCATCACGTGACGCGGCCGGAACACCTTGGTGCGCGTGACCTCCAGCGGGGCGCGCCGCTCGGCGGCGGTCGCGATGTCGTCGGCGTCGTGCGCGAGGCACCACACCACGCCGTCGCCGCCCGCTTCGCCCGCGCGCCTGACCGCGAACCACAGCGCGGCGAGCGCGTTGCCGGACCAGTCGAGCAGCCGTGTGCGCATCCCGTGCTGCTGCGCGAGCGCCAGCCAGTCGCACGCATCGAGGTTCTGTCCGGGTTCGAGGTGCGGCAGCGCGCGCCGCGTGAATTCGTCGAGCATCCGCGCTTCGACGTCGGGCGACGCGCGCTGCCGCGCGATGCCCGGCACGAGCGGCCAGCCGGCATTGCACTGGCCGCGAAAGAGGCGCAGCGCCATCGTCTGCCGCTGCGCGCCGATCGCGGCCATGTAGTCGGCCACGCTGTCGATCGCGCGATCTGCCGCGTCACGTTCACCGTCCATCCATCACCCCTCCTGTCGCGGTTGCCGGTACGCGCCGCCGTCGCGTCGGCACGTGTCCGCTGTCGCCGCTGACCGGATGCGCGGCCGCCGGTACGGCCGACTGCGCATCCCGTCCCGCCCCGCGATTCACGGCGTCTTGCCGTGCTCCTTCTGCCAGCGTTCCATCAGCGCGATCTCGTCGCGCTGCGCGGCGACGATCCGGCTCGCCAGTTGCCGCAGCGTCGGGTCCTTGCCGTATTTCAGCTCGACCTGCGCCATGTCGATCGCGCCCTGGTGATGCGGCGCCATGTGCGAGACGAAATCGCGATCGGCGTCGCCCGTGTACGGGGCGCTTTCCATCGCTTCCATCATCTTGCGGTCGGCACGCTTGAATGCCTGCGTGGATGAATCCGGCACGCTGGCCGGATTGGCGGGACGCAACTGCGCCGCCGCGGGCAGCGCCGACGCGCACACGGCCAGCAGGGTGCAGGCGGCACCGCGGCGCAGGGATGAACGGTTGAATGCAGACATGAGACGAATCCTCGCTAAGAGATTGAACGGTTCGCGTGCGGCTCTCCTCTCGTTCGCACGCATCGCGACGACGGCGGCCGCGCGGCACGCGTCACCGCCATCGCGCACGCGCATGCGCGTCGCCGCGCGCGACCAGCGCGCGGATGCGGTCGGCGGTGCGGCACGCGATCGCCTGGATCGTCAGCGACGGATTCACGCCGCCGACGGTCGGAAACACCGAGCCGTCGCACACCCACAGGTTCGGGATGTCCCAGCTGCGGCAATCGGCATCGACGACGCTCGTCGCCGGGTCGTCGCCCATCCGCACGGTGCCGGCGAGATGGCACGTGTCGTCCTCCTCGTGCCAGACGTCGCGCGCGCCGGCCGCTTCCAGCGAACGGCCCATCTGCGCGAGCGCATGGCGAATCATCCGGCGATCGTTGTCGTCGTACGAATAGGTGACGCGCGCGACCGGCAGCCCGAACGCGTCGCGTTCGTCGGCGAGCGTCACGCGGTTGTCCGCGCGCGGCAGCGTCTCGCCGACGATCTTCAGGCCGGCCTGGAAGTTGTAGCGCGCCATCTCGCGCTTCAGCGCATCGCCCCACAGCCCGCGCGCGGCGACCTTGCGCGCCCATTCGATCGGCAGCGGCCCCTGGCTCATCCAGCAGTAGCCGCCGAAGAAATCCTTGCCTTCGTCCGCGTAGTTCCAGTGCTCGGTGATCGACAGCGACGGCGGGCCCTTGTACCAGCGCACTTCGTCGTCCATCGTCCCCCACGACGCCTGGTTGAGCTGCGCCATCAGATAGCGGCCGACGAGGCCCGAACGGTTCGCGAGCCCCTGCGGATGCCGCCCGTTCGCGGACAGCAGCAGCAGGCGCGGCGTCTCGATCGCGTAACCGGCGACGACGACGTTGCGCGCGCGCTGGAAATGCGTGCGGCCATCGCGCCGGTAGTGCACGCCGGTCGCGCGATCGCCTGCGGCCTCGATCCGCAGCGCCATCGCGAGATCGCGCACCTCGGCGCCGGCCGCGACCGCGCGCGGAATCCACGTGACGAGCGCGCTCTGTTTCGCGTTGGTCGCGCAGCCGGCGATGCAGAAGCCGCGATACACGCACGGATGCGCGCGGCCGCGCGGCGCGGACAGCGTCGCGAGCGGCGTCGGCGTCCAGTCGATGCCCATTGCCTCCGCGCCACGTGCGAGCACGAGCGCGGCCGCGTTCAGTTCATGCGCGCGATACGGATAGCGCGGCCGCGGCGGGCCCCACGGGTAATTCACCGGCCCGCTGATCTTCAACGCCTGTTCGACCTCGCGGTAGTAACGCCACATCTCGCGCCAGTCGAGCGGCCAGTCGACGCCGTAGCCGAGCGCGCTGCGCGAGCGAAACCACTCGGGCCTGAATCGCAGCGACACCATCGCGAAGTGCACCGTGCTGCCGCCGATCGCCCGGCCGCTGTTGTTGGTGCCGAGCGTGAGCGGATCGGCGCCGTCGCAGATCCGCTCGTCGGTCCAGAACAGCTTGTGCTGATGCGTCTCGTCCGACGCGAATTCCTCGAGCGGCCGCCACCATGCACCCGCGTCGAGCGCGACGACCGAAAAGCCGTATTCGGCGAGCTTGCACGCGAGCGTGCCGCCGCCCGCGCCGGTGCCGACGATCACGAAGTCGACCTCATCGTCGTCGCGGAACATCCGCATCGGCGACCAGCCGCCGACCCGAAACGGATCGGGCGCACGGCCGTCGCGGCCGCGCGGCGTCGGGGCGGACAGCGGTTCATCTGCGGCCATCGCGATCGCCCTCCTCCATGCGCATGTCCGCTTCCCACGGGTCGCGGCGGTTGAAGTCCATCCGCACGTAGCCGCGCGGGCTCGCGGGTCCGCCGAAGCCGATCTCGTTCCACGCGAACGGATGGCCGTAGTACGCGCCGCAGACGTCCATCAGCACGCGCTTCGTGAAGAACGTGCGCGGGTCCATGCCGTCCCACGCCGGTTCCAGCTGCCGGTCGACGTCGCCTTGCTGTACCGCGTGCAGCAACGCATCGGCGTCGCGCGCGCCGAGCGCCGCGAACGGGCAACCATGCGCGTGCCGCGCCATCGCGTCGAGCGCGGCGAGACCCGTCTGCCACGCGACGCGCAGCGGCGGAAGGCGCGCATCGCGATAGCCGTCGCCGTCGTCGGCCGCGAGCCGCGCGTCGACCAAGGCGGCGGTCGGGATCGCGCCCGCGCCGCCCGGCTGCTGCGGGACGATGCGCGCGCACAACGCGCCGAGCGTCGCGAATCGTTCGGCATCCAGATAGCGTGGCGCATGGGCCGCGACACGCAGGCGCGCATCGATTGCGCGCCGCGTCGCATCGTTCCACGATGGCGTGTCGCGCTTGGCGAGCACGTCGTAGCCCGGATAGCGCGGCAGCGCGACCGCGTTGCGGTTCGTATCGCTCATGGCGCCTCCCGTTCGGCGAGCGCGGTCGCGGCGAGCCCCGCGATCGCGAGCGCGGTGAAGCTCGGCGGCGCCGGCAGCGGCGGGCCCGACAGCAGGTTCTGCGACCAGTTGCGCCAGCCGCCCATCTGCCGCGCGACGCCGCGCACATGAAACGCGACGCCGACGAACCCGAGCACGGCCGTCGCGCGCAGCCAGCCGCGGCAGAACCGCCGGTCGGCGCGCGGACGCGACAGCGCGAGCTGCGCGGTCGCCAGTGCGGCCACCGGCGGCACGACGAGCGGCGCGAACATCGCGCGATGCTGGAAGGCGCCGCGAAAATGCAGCAGCCCGACTTCACCGAGCGTGCCGACGAGCCCCGCCGCGACGAGCCCGGCCAGCGCGCGCCCGGCCGGCAGTCCGGCGAGCCGCGGCGCGTCGGCCGGGCTCTCGCGCAGCCGCTCGCCCGCCGCCCCCAGCGCGCCCGACAGCAGCAGCGCGAACGGCGCACCGAGCGGCGCGCCATAGAACAGGTTGTGCCAGCTGAACCCGCCCGGTCGCTTCGTCACGTTGTACAGGTGGAACGCGGAACCGGCGACACCGACCGCGGCCGACGCGACGTGCACCGCGTCGCGCAGCCGGTGGCGCACGGGCGTGTCGTCCGCGTGGCCGTGCACGCTCGCGATCACCGACAGCGTCGACATCGCGAGCGGCGCGAGCATCGCGCGATTGTGAAAGGTGCCGCGATAGTGCTCGACGCCGCTGTCCGCGAGCACCGAGCCGGCCAGCAGCAGCGCGCTGCGGTTCAGCAGCCGCGCGGCGTCGGCGAGCAACCTGTCGCGCTCGGCGGCGCGATGTCGGGGGTGTCGCATCGTTCCTCCTCGTCGGGATTCAAAGCGCGAGATCCAGCAGATCGGCGGCGCGCAATTCGAGGCCGAGCCCGGCGCGCGTCGCGTCGATCTCGAGCGCGCCGTCGACGAGCCGCGGCGCGCCGTCGAACAGCATCCGCTCGATGCGCACGTGATCGTGAAACCATTCGATGTGGCGCAGGCGCGGCGCCGCGCATCCGATGTGCCGGTGCAGCGCGGGTGCGCAATGCGCGGACAGGTCGACGTGATGCGCATCGGCAAGCGCGGCGGCCGCGAGAAAGCCGCTGACGCCGCCGCAGCGCGTCGCGTCGGCCTGCAGCACGTCGACCGCGCGGCCTTCCAGCAAGCGCCGGAAATCGTCGGGCGTATACGCGTACTCGCCGGCGGCGATGTCGACCCGCGCGCCGACGTGCTCGCGCACGAACCGCAGCCCGTCGACGTCGTCGCTGCTGACGGGCTCCTCGAACCAGCGGATGTCGCAATCGGCGGCGGCCTGCGCGAACGCGAGCGCGGTGCGCGGCGCATACGCGCCGTTCGCATCGACGAACAGGTCGACGCCCGGCCCGAGCGCATCGCGCGCCGCGCGCACGCGCGACGGATCGCGTGCATCGTCCACGCCGATCTTGATCTTGCACGCGCGCACGTGCCCGGCGCGCCAGCCGTCGAGCTGCGCGGCGAGCGTCGGCGCATCGTAAGTCGTGAAACCGCCGCTGCCGTACACCGGCACGCGCTCACGCAAGCGGCCGAGCAGCAGCGCGAGCGGCACGTCGGCGAGTTTCGCCTTTGCGTCCCACAACGCGGCGTCGAGCGCCGAGATCGCGGTCGCCGCGATTCCGCCGCGGCCGACGTTGCGCACCGCGCGCCACAGCGCGTCGACGGCAGCCGGGATGTCCGCCACCGGCCGGTTGCGCAGCACGCCGGCCAGCAGCGACGTCACGAGCGGCACGGCGCTCGCGTCCGTGTACGTATAGCCGAGCCCCGTCACGGGCCCCGCGTCGATCTCGACGACGACGACCGTCGTCGCGGTCCATGCGTAGGTGCCGTCGGCTTCGGGCCGGTCGGTCGGCACGCGGTACGCGCGGGCGCGCACGTCGTCGATCGCCGGCGCGGCGGAAAGTGCCATCGTTGCGCTCCGGTCAGCTTGCTTGTTGCTTGCGGTGCGGCGTGCAACCGCTGTGCCCGGCTTCTGCGGCGCGGCACGTGCCTTGCGCGGCAGCCTCGCATCGGCTCATCCCGAACCAAGGAGAAACGGCATGGCGACAGTGGCGGATTTCATCGTCGAGCGGCTGTACGACTGGGGCGTGCGCCGCATCTACGGCTACCCGGGCGACGGCATCAACGGCTTTTTCGGCGCGCTGAACCGCGCGGACGGCAAGATCGAATTCATCCAGGCGCGCCACGAGGAGATGGCGGCCTTCATGGCGTCCGCGCATGCAAAATTTACAGGCGAGCTGGGCGTATGCGTCGCGACCTCGGGCCCCGGCGCCGCGCACCTCGTGACCGGCCTGTACGACGCGCGGCTCGACCACATGCCGGTGCTCGCGATCGTCGGCCAGCAGGCGCGCGCGGCGCTCGGCGGCCACTATCAGCAGGAAGTGGATCTACCGGCGCTTTACAAGGACGTTGCGGGTGCATTCGTTCAGCTGGCGACGGTGCCCGGCCAGGTGCGTCACCTGGTCGATCGCGCGGTGCGCACCGCGCTCGGCGCGCGCACGGTCACCGCGCTCGTGCTGCCGAACGACCTGCAGGAGCTCGACTACGCGCCGCCGAAGCGCGCGCACGGCACCGTGCATTCGGGGGTCGGCTACACGGCGCCGAAAGTCGTGCCGTATGCGGACGACCTGCGGCGCGCGGCCGACGTGCTCAACGCGGGGTCGAAAGTCGCGCTGCTGGTCGGCGCCGGTGCGCTGAAGGCGACCGACGAGGTCATCGCGGTGGCCGACCGGCTCGGCGCGGGCGCCGCGAAAGCGCTGCTCGGCAAGGCCGCGCTGCCGGACGACCTGCCGTGGGTCACCGGTTCGATCGGGCTGCTCGGCACCAAGCCGAGCTACGAGCTGATGACCGAATGCGACACGCTGCTGGTGGTCGGCTCGGGTTTTCCGTATTCGGAATTCCTGCCGAAGGAAGGCCAGGCGCGCGGCGTGCAGATCGACCTGAAGGCCGACATGCTGAGCCTGCGCTACCCGATGGAAGTCAACCTCGTCGGCGACAGCGCCGAGACGCTGCGCGCGTTGCTGCCGCTCTTGAACGAGCGTCGCGACACCGCATGGCGCGACCGGATCGCGAAATGGAACCACGACTGGCACGAGACGCTCGCCGCCCGCGCGGCCGCGAAAGCCAGCGCGGGGCGCGGCGTGAACCCGCAGCGCGCGTTTACCGAGCTGTCGCCGCGCCTGCCCGACGACGTGATCCTGACGAGCGATTCGGGCTCCTGCGCGAACTGGTATGCGCGCGACCTGATGATGCGGCGCGGGATGATGGGGTCGTTGTCCGGCGGGCTCGCGTCGATGGGCGCCGCGGTGCCGTACGCGATCGCCGCGAAATTCGCGCACCCGGTGCGCCCGGTGATCGCGATGGTCGGCGACGGCGCGATGCAGATGAACAACATGGCCGAACTGATCACGGTCGCCAAATACTGGCGCCAGTGGCCCGACCCGCGCTGGATCTGCATGGTGCTGAACAACGAGGACCTGAACCAGGTCACGTGGGAGCAGCGTGTGATGGAAGGCGACCCGAAGTTCGACGCGTCGCAGCAGATCCCGAACGTGCCGTACTACCGCTTCGCGACGCTGCTCGGCCTCAAGGGGATCTACGTCGACGATCCGGAACAGCTCGGCGCCGCATGGGACGAGGCGCTCGCGTCCGACCGGCCGGTCGTGCTCGAAGTGAAGAGCGACCCCGAGGTGCCGCCGCTGCCGCCGCACGTGACGCTGCAGCAGGCGAAGCATTTCGCCGAAACGCTGGTGAAAGGCGACGCGCGCGAAGCCAACGTGATCGTCGAGACCGCGCGGCAGGTGCTGTCGGCCGTGCTGCCCGGCAACGGCGAACACAGCGACAAGGCCGGCAAAGGCAGCAAGGGCGGGAAAGGCGAATCGTAGGCAACGCACGCGCGGACGGCGCGTCATCCTAGCCGATGTCGACGTCGTCCCGCCCGTCGCCCTGCAGCGCGAGCGCCGCATTCACGAGCCCGACCTGCGCGAGCGTGAACGGAAAATTCCCGCACAGGCGCCGCGTGTGCACGTCGTATTCCTCGGACAGCAGCCCGACGTCGTTGCGCAAGCCGAGCAGCCGCTCGAACAGCGCGTGCGCGTCGTCGTCGCGCCCCTGCATCCGGTACACCTGCACGAGCCAGAAGCCGGCCGCGAGAAACGCGCCTTCGTCGCCTTCGCAACCGTCCGCGAAACGCGGCGGCCGATAGCGGAACGGCAAGCCGTCGTCGACCAGTTCGCGCTCGATCGCGGCGACCGTCGCGACCACGCGCGGATCGGACGCGTCGAGCATCCCGGTCAGCGGAATCAGCAGCAGGCTCACGTCGATGCCGTCGCCGTCGAAGCGATCGACGAAGCGGCCCAATTGCGCGTGATAACCGTGCTCGAGCACCTCCGCGCGCACCGCGTCGGCCCAGCGCCGCCACACGTCGAGCGGTGCGTGGTGGCCGAATGCGCGCGCGGAACGGTACGCGCTTTCGACCGCGGCCCATACCATCACCTTCGACGACGTGAACGGATGCCGGCCGCTGCGCACCTCCCAGATCCCTTCGTCCGGCTCGCGCCAGATCGTCGCGAGATGTTCGAGCAGGCGCCGCTCGAGCGTCCACGCGTCGTCGTCGGGCGGCAGCCCGTGCCGGCGCGCCTGGTACAGCGCCCCGAGCACCTCGCCGTACACGTCGAGCTGCAACTGGTCGGCTGCCGCGTTGCCGAAGCGCACCGGTTGCGCGCCTTCGTAACCGGCCAGATGCGCGGCTTCCCACTCGGCCGCACGCCGGCCGCCGTCGGCCGCATACAGCACCTGCAGTTGCGACGGATGATCGGCGATCGCGCGCACGAGCCAGTCGCGCCAACGCGCGGCTTCGTCGCGATAGCCGCAGCGCACCAGCGCGCGCAGCGTGAAACTCGCATCGCGCAACCAGCAGAACCGGTAGTCCCAGTTGCGCTTGCCGCCGAAGCGCTCGGGCAACGAACTGGTCGGCGCCGCGACGATGCCGCCGGTGCGCAGGCTCGACAGCAGTTTCACCGTGATCAGTGCGCGCTCGATCGCGTCGCGATGCGGGCCCTCGGCGGCGTTGCAATCCGACCAGACGCGCCAGAACGCCTGCGTGTCGCGCAGCGACGCGTACGCGTCGGGCACGGCCGGCGCCGGGTCGAACGAACGCGCGTAACTGATGCAGAAATCCCCCCGCTCGCCCGCCGCGATCCGTCGCGTGCCGACCAGCCGGTCGCTCTGCACGTCGAGCCGCGCATCCGTGTCGAGCCACATCGCATCGCCGCCCGTCATCATCCGCCAGCGCCGGCCGAAACGCCGGCACCACGGCAGCGCGCTGCCGTAGTCGAAGCGCACGCCGAGGTCGATATCGACGTCGACCGTCCCGCGCTCGCCCTTCACGCTGCGGATCAGGCATGGATCGGGCGCGTTCCAGCTCATCCAGTCGGTGAGCGTGATGCGGCCCGACGAGGTGTCGAACGTCGTTTCGAGTATCGCGGTGCCCGGCAGATAGCGACGCGTGGCGCGGGCATCGTGCTCGCGCGGCGCGATCCGGAACCGGCCGTTGTCCGGCGTACCGACGAGCGCGGCGAAGCACGGCGGCGAATCGAAGTCCGGCCAGCACAGCCAGTCGATGCTGCCGTCGCGCGCGACGAGCGCCGCGCTGCGTCCGTCGCCGACAAGCGCGTAATCCTCGATCCGCATCGCGCTCACCGGTGCCATTTGCGCGCGGCGGAAAAGGCAGCCGCGAGCACCGCGACGGCCGCGCCGAACGCGAGCGCGCGCGACGCGCCGAGCCCTGCCTCGGCGCCGGCGCGGCGCGCTTCGTCGGTGAACGCGCCGCGCGTCGCATGCCGGCCCGGCACCGGCTCCCACAGGTTCGACGGGCGCGGGCCGGCCCGCGCCGCGCGCTGCTGGCCGCGCACGGCCGTCCGCGCGAGATAGCGGTCGAAGCAGCCGGGGGCAAGGCCGTTCGCGACGATCGCCGCGAGCGACGACCAGCCGACCCAGCGCTCGCGGCACGGATGCCGCGCGGCGTGCACGATCGCATCGGCCGCCACCTCCGGCGCATAGACCGGCGCGACCGGACGCGGTGCATGCGGCAGCACGGATTCGGCCCAGTCGAACTGCGGCGTGTCGATCGCGGGCAATTGCACCATCGTCACGCGCACATGACTGTGTGCATGCAGCAGCTCGCAGCGCAGCGCGTCGGTAAAGCCGCGGATCGCGTGTTTCGCGCCGCAGTACGGGGCCTGCAACGGAATCGACCGGTATGCGAGCGCCGAGCCGACCTGCACGATCGTGCCGCGGTTGCGCGGGGCCATCCGTGCGAGCGCGGCACGCGTGCCGTACACGCAGCCGAGGTAGGTGACGGCCGTCACGCGCGCATAGTCTTCCGGCGAGATGGCGTCGAACGGCGCGAACACGGTCACCATCGCGTTGTTGACCCACACGTCGAGTGGCCCGAGTTCGTGTTCGATCCGCTCGGCCGCCGCGTCGAGCGCAGCCGCATCGCTGACGTCGACGGCAATCGGCAGCGCCTGGACGCCATACGCGCGCACTTCGCATGCGGTGTCGTGCAGCGCGCGCGGATCGCGAGCGAGCAGCGCGACGTTCGCGCCGAGTCGCGCGAACGCGTGGGCGGTCGCGCGACCGACGCCCGCGCTTGCACCCGTGATCGCGACGGTCTTCACGGTCGAGTCCTCCCGTTTTTCGATGATGGCAGGCACGCCGTCGAAGCTTTCGCGCCGCAACGTGCCGGAACGCGATCGGCGCAGCAAACGACATGCCGTCGGCCGCCGGGGCCGTATGGCCTCGGCGCGAGCCGTGAACGGTCGCCCAATTTACAAGCCGGCTGTAACGCGCCGGCCGTCGTGCGCGCAATCCCGCCACCTCGCGGCCGCCTCCGCGCCGGCCGCACGCGCACGAAATTTGCTCCGCCGCGAACGGCTGTCGTCATGCCGGTGCGTCCGGCAAGGAGTCTCGTTGCTCGTTCCGCTGTCCCGCAAAACGCGTCATATCGCGCGCGTCGCACCGTTCGCGTGCGCGGTCGCGCCGAGCGTCGCGTACGCGGCCGCCGCGCCTGCGGCGCCCGGCAATCCGGCCGCGCCGTTACCGCTCGCGTACGTCGTGCACGCGGCCGGCCCCGCCGCGCAGCCGGTGTTCGTGCTCGGCTGGGCGCTGCTCGCGCTGTGTACGTTCGTCTGCATCGCGATCGCCGTGCTGCTGCTGATCGCGCTGTTTCGTCGTCGCGCACGGGCAGGCGGCGGCCACGGCAGCGGCCTGACGATCGTGACGGTAGGCTCCGCGATCTCGATCCTGCTGCTGTTCGGCGCACTCGTGTACATGCTGCGCGTGCTGGGCATGGTCGCCGCACCGCCGCGCCCGCCCGCGCTGACGATCACCGTGACCGCACAAGACTGGTGGTGGGCCGTTCGTTATCCGGACGATGCGGGCGGCCCGGCCTTCGTCACCGCGAACGAGATCCATATTCCGGTGGGCGAGCCCGTCGCGATCGAACTGAAGAGCGCCGACGTGATCCACGCGTTCTGGGTGCCGCAACTTGCCGGCAAGACCCAGACGATTCCCGGCCAGACCAACCGCCAATGGCTGCAGGCCGACCGGCCTGGCATCTATCGCGGCCAATGCTCGCAGTATTGCGGCGCGCAACATGCGCACATGGCGTTCGAAGTCGTGGCCGAGCCGCCGGCCGCGTTTCACGCATGGCTCGCCGCGCAGCGCCAACCGGCCCGGGCACCCGCGGCGGGCGCCAACGCCGAACGCCGCGGCCAGCGCGTGTTCGCCGCGCGCTGCGCGGGCTGCCACGCGGTGCGCGGCACCGACGCCGCGGGCGACGCGGGCCCCGATCTCACGCACGTCGGCACGCGCCGGCTGCTCGCGGCCGGCACGCTGGACAACACGCCCGACAACCTGCGCCGCTGGATCGCGCATGCGCAGCAGGTCAAGCCGCAATCGCTGATGCCGTCGATCGCGCTCGCGCCACGCGACGCCGACGATCTCGCCGCGTATCTCGCGACGCTGCACTGAACGGAGGATGCCGATGGCCATTGCCCGCGACACGTCCACCCCGCTCAGCCGCGTACCCGATCTCGGCGACGCGCCGCCCGGTTCCGCGCACGAGCGCGCGCTGGCCGAGCTGTGGGAATCGGCACCCGGCTGGCGCGGCTGGCTCGGCACCGTCGATCACAAGCGCATCGGGCTGCGCTACATCGTCACCGCATTCGTGTTCCTGCTGCTCGGCGGCGTCGAGGCGCTCGTGATGCGCATCCAGCTCGCGCGGCCGAACGCGACCGTGCTGACGCCCGCGCAATACGATTCGCTGTTCACGATGCACGGCGTCACGATGATCTTCCTGTACGCGCTGCCGGTGCTGTCCGGTTTCGCGAACTACCTGTGGCCGCTGATGCTCGGCTCGCGCGACATGGCGTTCCCGCGGCTGAACGCGTTCTCGTACTGGGCGTTCCTGTTCGCCGGGCTGTTCCTGTATGCGAGCTTTCCGCTCGGCGCGGTGCCGGACGGCGGCTGGTTCAACTACGTGCCGCTCACGTCGCTCGACTACAGCGCCGGCGCGAACATCGACATCTATGCGCTCGGGATGATCCTGCTCGGCATCTCGACGACCGGCGGCGCCGCGAACTTCGTCGTCACGCTGCTGCGGATGCGCGCGCACGGGATGTCGATCGACCGGCTGCCGATCATCGTGTGGGGCACGCTGACCGCGTCGGTCGCGAACCTGGTCGCGGTGCCGTCGGTGAGCCTCGCGTTCCTGCTGCTGTGGCTCGACCGCAATGCCGGCACGCACTTCTTCGACGTCGCGCACGGCGGCCGGCCGCTGTTGTGGCAGCACCTGTTCTGGATGTTCGCGCATCCGTGGGTCTACGTGGTCGTGCTGCCGGCGATGGGGATCGTGTCCGACGCGCTGCCGACCTTCTGCCGGCGGCCGCTCGTCGCATACGAGGCCGTCGCGGTGTCGACCGTGGCGACGATGCTGATCGGCTTCGAGGTGTGGGTTCACCACATGTTCGCGACCGGCATCGCGCCGCTCGCGCTCGCGTTCTTCGGCGCCGCGAGCATGCTGATTTCGATTCCGAGCGCGGTCGCGGTGTTCGCGTGGATCGCGACGATCTGGACCGGGCGCCCCGTGTTCCGCACGCCGTTCCTGTATTTCGCGGGCTTCGTGCTGATGTTCGTGGTCGGCGGCGTGTCGGGCGTGATGACCGCGGCCGTGCCGCTCGACTGGCAGCTCACCGATACGTACTTCGTCGTCGCGCACCTGCATTACGTGCTGCTCGGCATCAACGTGTTTCCGGTGCTCGGCGGCGTCGCGTACTGGTTCCCGAAATTCACCGGCCGGATGATGAACGAGCGGTTCGGCCGCTGGACCTTCTGGGTCGTGCTGGTCGGCTTCAACCTCGGCTTCTTCCCGATGCACGTCTCCGGCCTGCTCGGGATGCCGCGCCGCATCTATACCTATCCGTCGGGGATGGGCTGGGACACGTCGAACCTGCTGACCACGATCGGCTCGTTCGTGTTCGGGATCGGCATCGTGATGTTCGTCGTCAACGCGCTGGTGAGCACGCGGCGCGGCGTGCGCGCCGGCGACAACCCGTGGGGCGCGGCCGGCCTCGAATGGTCGGTCGCGTCACCGACGCCCGTGTACAACTTCGCGGTGCTGCCGCTCGTCGCGTCGCGGCATCCGCTGTGGGAAACGCGCGACGATCCGCAACGCACCAGCCTGCGGGTCGGCTACCGGCTCGCGGACGGGCGCGAGGCGCTCGCGGTCACGCCGCTCACCGCGACGCCGAGCGCGATCCTGAAAATGCCCGAGGACAGTTGCGTGCCGTTCGTGCTCGCGCTGCTGACGACCGCCGTGTTCGCGGCGATGCTCGCGCGCTCGCCAACGCTCGTCTGCGTGGCCGTCGCCGGTTGCGCGATCGCCACCGCCGCGTGGCTGTGGCCGCGCCGCACGCTCGGCCAACGCGCGCGGCTGCCGGCTCGCGCCGACACGCAGGCGCCCGCGGCCGCGGCTGGCCCTCGTCCGGACGAACCGCCATCGCCGACGGTGCCGGCCGGCGCGCCGGCCGCGTGCGTCGCGCCGCTGCCGGTGGGCAGTTGCGGCGAACGCGCGGGCGGCTGGTGGGGCGTGCTCACGCTGATCGTCACCGAGGCCGGGCTGTTCGGCTACCTGCTGTTCTGCTACTTCTACCTGCAGTCGCAATGGCCCGCGCCGTGGCCGCCCGAAGGGATGCCGAAGATCGGGCTCGCGGCCGTCAACACGGTCGTGCTGCTGTCGAGCAGCGTGTTCGTGTGGCTCGCCGAGCGCGCGGTGCGGGCCGGCCGCCAGGGGCGCGCGGTCGCGATGCTCGTCGTCGCGCTGGTGCTCGGCATCGCGTTCGCGCTGGTCCAGCTGCACGAATGGCGCGACCATCCGTACGGCCCGACCGCGCATCTGTACGGCAGCCTCTACTTCACGATCACCGGCTTCCACCTCGCGCACGTCGTGGCCGGCCTCGCGATCCTCGCGCTGCTCGCCGGCTGGACCGCCGCCGGTTTCTTCGGCCGCGAACGGCGCGTCGCGCTGACGGTCGGCGGGCTCTACTGGCACTTCGTCGACATCGTGTGGCTGTTCATCTTCACCGCGCTGTACGTGTCGCCGTTCTGGCTGAGGAGCACCGGATGAACGATGCACGACGCACGTGGACACCGCTGCTCGCGATCGCCGCCGGCCTGGTCGGCGCGCCCGCGCTGTGGTTCGCGCAGATGCTGGTGTCCGAGACGCTCGCGTCCACCGCGTGCTATCCGCTCGGCGTCGCGCAGGCCGCGCCGCGCTGGGCGCACGTCGGCGTGTGGCTCGCGCTGATCGCCGCGGGCGCGTTCGCGCTGGCCGCGGCCTGCGCGACGTGGCTCACGCGCGCGTGGCGGCGCCGGCACGATGCCGATGCGCCGGCCGCGACGCGCGACGACAGTACCCGCTTTCTCGCGCGCTGCGGGATGCTCGCCGCGCTCGGCTTCGTGATCGGTCTCGTATTCACGGGGATCGTCACCGCTTTCGTGGGGCCTTGCAGTCCATGGCGCTGATCTCGCTCGCTTCGTTGCCGTTCCGCGTTCCGGGCCGCCGCGCGCGCGTCGCGTTCGCCGTGTGCGTCGCGCTGTGCGGATGCGACATGCAGCGCGACGACAACGCGGCCGCACCCGGCGATGCGGCCGACGCCGCGTCGGCGGCGGAAGCGCCCGAGCCCGCGTCGGGCTGGCGGTTCGTGCGGATCGGTGCGTCGGCGGCCGATGCCGCTGCGTCGATGTCCGCACGCGTGAAGGACGACCGGCGGCTGTCACGCGACCGGGACGCGTCGGTGGCCGATGCGCCATCGTCCGCGGCGTCCCCCCCGCCGCCCGAGGCGGCCTCCACGTCGACCGCCCGCCGCCCGGTGATCGCCGCGGCTGCCGCGAGCGCCGACGCCGCGACGCTCACACGCGGCCGCTACCTCGCGCTCGCCGGCGATTGCGCCGCGTGCCACGACGCGGCCGACCATACGCCGTACGCGGGCGGCCAGCCGGTGAATTCGCCGTTCGGGCCGATCTACGCGCCGAACATCACACCGGACCCGACGCACGGGATCGGCCACTACACGCTGCGCCAGTTCGACGATGCGCTGCGGCGCGGCGTGCGCGCGGACGGCAGCCGGCTGTATCCGGCGATGCCGTACCCGTCGCTCGCGCACCTGACCGACGACGACGTGCGCGCGCTGTATGCGTATTTCATGCGCGGCGTCGCGCCGTCCGCGAACGCGGCCAAACTCACGCAACTGCCGTTTCCGTTCAACCAGCGCTGGGCGCTGGGGCTGTGGAGCCTCGTGTTCGCGAACCGCGACCGGTTCACGCCGCAGCCGTCGCAGTCGGCCGAATGGAATCGCGGCGCGTATCTCGTGCAGGGGCTCGGCCATTGCGGCGCGTGCCATACGCCGCGCGGGCCTGCCTACAACGAACGCGGCTACGACGAGCGCAGCCCCGCGTTCCTGACCGGCGGCATCAACGATCACTGGTTCGCGCCGAACCTGACCGGCGCGAGCCCGGACGGCCTCGGCCGCTGGTCCGCCGACGACATCGCCGCGTTCCTGCGCAGCGGCCATGCGGCGCGCGGCGCGGTGTTCGGCGCGATGGCGCCGGTCGTCGGCGAAAGCACCGCGTTGCTGACCGATGCCGACCGCCATGCGATCGCCGTGTACCTGAAGTCGTTGCCGGCGCAACCGACTGCCGCGACGAATCCGCTGGGCGTCGGCGTGCCGCGGCTGACGGCCGCCGGCCCGCGTCCGGAAGGCGGCCAGCAGGCGCCGGGGGCCGGCGTGTATGCGGGGTTCTGTGCGCGTTGCCACGGTGCGGACGGCACGGGCGTGCGTGATCGGGGGCCGGCGCTCGTAGGCAACTCGGTCGTGCTCGCAGCCGATCCGACCAGCACGATCCGGATCGTGGTCGAAGGCGCCCGGCCCGCGCCCGGCAAGCCGGGGCCGGTGCAACGGATGCCGGCGATGCGCGGCGCGCTGACGAGCGGCGAAATCGCGGCGGTGGTCAGCTACGTGCGCGGCGCGTGGGGGAATCGGGCCGCGCCGGTGTCGGAGCAGGAGGTGCGGCGGTTGCGGGGAGCGATACACAAGTAGCGTGTCGGTGTCGGTGTCGTCGCACGCGCATCGAAACCGTTCAGCGATCGCCGACGATTCGATCTCGGGTGTTCATCCACACGGAGCCTGACTTCATCGACGCACCGGATCAGCGCGCCAGCACCGCCACCGCCTTGATCTCGACGATATAACCCGGCGCGCCGCCGAGCATGTGCGCGCCGACGGCCGTCCACGCAGGCCGCGGATGCGCATCGAAATAGCGGTCGCGCACCTGCATGAACAGCGGCAGGTCGCGCATGTCGGTGTGAAACGTCGTGAGGTCGACCACATCATCGAACGATGCGCCGGCCGCCTCCAGCACCTGCTTCAGGTTCTCGAACGCCTGCACGATCTGCGCTTCGCGATCCTCGACCAGCTGCATCGCCGCGTCGCGGCCGATCTGGCCGGATACGTAAAGCGTATCGCCGACCTTCAGTCCCGGCGCGTAGCCGATCTTCTCGTACACCGCTTCCATTCCCGCCGGAACGATGGCTTTGCGTTCATGCATGATTGTCTCCTTGGCCGGCATCGTCGCGCCGGCCGTCTGCGGTTGTCGATGAAACAATGGCCAGCGATACGCCCTTCAACCCGTATCGCCACCCGCCACCGGCAGCACCGTGCCCGTGATGTAGCTCGCCTCGTCCGACGCGAGGAACAGGATCGGCGCGATCTGCTCGTCGAGGCTGCCGTAGCGCTTGAAGTACGTCGATTCCGTCACCTGCCGCACGGCCTCGCCCATCCACGCCTGCTCCTGCTCGGTGTCGCCGGTCGCATTGCGCGGCACGCGGCGCGGCGGCGCGCTGGTACCGCCCGGCGCGGTGGCGACGACGCGGATGTTGTGTTCCGCATATTCCATCGCGAGCGCCGACGTCAGCGCGTTCACGCCGCCCTTCGCCGCCGAATACGGCACGCGCCGGATGCCGCGCGTCGCGTTCGACGAGATGTTGACGATCGTGCCGCCGCCGCGCGCGAGCAGGTGCGGCAGCACGGCGTGACAGGCATAGAGCGTCGGCATCAGCGAGCGGCGGATTTCCGCGTCGATCTGCGCAGGCTCGAACTCGGCGAACGGCCGCATGCGGATCGCGCCGCCGACGCCGTTGATCAGGATGTCGATGCCGCCGAACCGCTGCACTGCGTACGCGATCGACGCGTGCGCGCCCTCATAGGTTTCGAGATCGGCGACGAAGCCTTCCGCCTCGCCACCGGTCGCCTCGGCCGCCACGTCGGCGACGAAATCCGCGCGATCGACGAACAGCACCTTGCCGCCCTCTGCCGCCGCGCGCAGCGCGACACCGCGGCCGATGCCCTGCGCCGCGCCGGTGACGACGACGACCTTTCCAGAGAATCGTTGCATGGTCATGCCGCCTTTGCCGTGACGTTGGGGGTGAACTTCTCGTAGTGGAAGCTGTTCGGCTTCACGCCTGCGTCGTCGAAGTACTGGCGCACCGCGTCGACCATCGGCGGCGGCCCGCACAGATACACGTCGACGTCGCCGTCGTTCAGCGCGTCGGCCGGGATGTGCTGCGTGACCCAGCCCTTGCGCGGATGGCTCGACGCGGCGTCCGCGACGACCGTCGCGAAGCTGAAGTTCGGCAGCCTCGCCGCCACCGCCTCAAGCGCATCGACCAGCACCAGATCGAGATCGCGCGTCACGCCGTAGACCAGGTGCACCTTCTGCTGCGAGCCGCTGCGCGCGAGCACCTCGAGCATCGACAGGAACGGCGCGAGGCCCGTACCGCCGGCGAGGAACAGCAGCGGCCGCTGCACGTCGCGCAGGTAGAAGCTGCCGAGCGGCCCGTGCAGTTCGAGCGTGTCGCCGGGCTGCGCCGATTCGAGCCACGTGCTCATCACGCCGCCTGGAATCTTCTTGATCAGGAAGCCGACCTTCGCGTCGCCCGGCGCCGACGAGAACGAATACGAGCGATGCTGGCCGCTGCCCGGCACGCCGATGTTCACGTACTGGCCCGGCAGGAACACCGGCGCGCTGGCGCCGACGTCGAGTTCGAGCACGACAGCCGCATCGTTGTGCTGCTCGACCTTCGTGACCGTCGCGGCAAAGGCGCTCTGCCCGGTCTTGCAGGCGACCGACGACGTCGGCACCGCGATCACGCAATCGCTTTGCGGCACCATCTGGCAGGTCAGCACGAGGCCGCCGTCCTTCTCGTCCTCGGTCAGCGCATCGTCGATGTAGTCGTCGCCGAGGTCGTAGCGGCCGCTTTCGGCGCGGCACTTGCAGGTGCCGCACACACCATCGGAGCAATCCATCGGCAGGTTGATCTTCGCGCGAAAGGCTGCATCGAGCACCTTCTCGCCGGCCTTGCAGTCGATGAAGCGGGTCACCCCGTCCTCGAAATTCAGTGCAATCTTGTAGCTGGACATCGCGTCACCTCCACTTCCTTTCATGACAGGCCAACGGCGTCAGACGTGATAGACGTCGAGCACCTGCCGGATGTAGTCGTTCTTCAGCACGATCTTCTTGCGTGAAATCAGCAGCGCGTCGCCCGTGCGTCGCAACGTGACGAACATCGTGCCGAAGAAGTGATCGGTCACGCGATAACGGTGGTTCAGCGTGTGAAAGTTGTAGCGCACGTCGACCTCGTCGTCGCGTTCGGCCAGCACCTCGACGTTCGTCACGTTGTGGCTGGTACGCGGCTCGGGCGTCGATGCGCCGCTGCGCTCGGTCTTGATCCGGAACACGCGATCCTCGAGGCCGCCGCGGTCCGCGTAATACATCAGCGAGATCTGGCTCTGCGGATCGTCGGTCGGCCGATCGTCGTCGTCCCATGCGGGCATCCAGTACGTGACGTCCTCCGTGTAGCAGGTCAGCCACGCGTCCCACTCGCGATCGTCGAGCAGGCGCGCTTCGCGATACAGCGCCGCGCAAATCGTCCGGTAATCGAAGCTCATGCCGCCACCTCCCCGCGTTCCTTCTTCAGCGCATCGCGCATCACGTGCACCCAGTGTTCGTGCTGGCACACGAACAGCCCTTCGTCCTCGCTGCGTTCGCCCGAAATGCGCGGGTTCAGCCCCATCTTTTTCGCGTTCTCGTCCGGCCCGTCGACCCACAGCGGCGCGCCGCGCGACAGGTCGTTCCACATCGCCGTGATGCCCGCATAGCCGGCCTGGCACGCGCGGAACTCCTCGAGATCGTCGGCCGTGCCCATGCCGGTCACGTTGAAGAAATCCTCGTACTGGCGAATCCGCGTCGTGCGATCGGCCTCGCTCTCGCCTTTCGGCGCGAAGCAGAAGATCGTGACTTCGGTCCTGTCGACGCCGAGCGGTCGCACCACGCGGATCTGCGTGCTGAACTGGTCCATCAGGAACACGTTCGGATACACGCACAGGTTGCGCGTCTGGTTCACGATGAAGTCGGCCTGCACGTCGCCGACGCGCGCCCGGATCTCGTCGCGGTGCTGATACACGGGCCGCACCTCCGGGTTCATCGTCAGCGTCCACAGCAGGATGTGGCCGTGGTCGAAGCCGTACACGCCCGCGACCGACTTGCTCCAGCTGTTCGCGTCGACCGCCTTGGTGCCGTCCGCCTTGCGGCGGCCCATCGTCGCCGCATAGTTCCAGTGCACGGTGCTGACGTGATAGCCGTCGCAACCGTTCTCCATCTGCATCTTCCAGTTGCCTTCGTAGATGTAGGACGAGTTGCCGCGCAGCACTTCGAGCCCGTTCGGCGCCTGGTCGACGATCTGGTCGATGATCACGCGCGCTTCGCCGAGGTAGTCCTCGAGCGGCAGCACGTCCGCGTTGAGGCTGCCGAACAGGAAGCCGCGATAGTTCGCGAAGCGCGCGACCTTCTTCAGGTCGTGCGAGCCGTGCGTGTTGAACTGCACCGGGTATTCGGTCGTCTTCTCGTCCTTCACCTTCAGCAGCTTGCCGGTGTTCGAGAAGGTCCAGCCGTGGAACGGGCACGTGAAGCTGCCCTTGTTGCCGTGCTTGCGGCGGCACAGCATCGCGCCCTTGTGCGCACACGCATTGATGACCGCATGCAGCTCGCCGGTCTTGTCGCGCGTGATGACGATCGGCTGGCGGCCGATCCACGTCGTGTAGTAATCGTTGTTGTCGGGAATCTGGCTTTCGTGCGCCAGATACACCCAGTTGCCCTCGAAGATGTGCTTCATCTCGAGCTCGTACAGCGCCGCGTTCGTGAAGATGTCGCGGCGGCAACGGAAGACGCCGGCCGCCTTGTCATCCTGCACGGCGGTTTCCAGCAGGTGATCCAGGTCGTTCGTAGCGTCGATCGTGACGGACATGATGGCTCCTTCCATGCGCGTGCCGCGTCCTGCAAGCACGCTCGCATCGGTATCGGTTGAATCTCGGGGGACCGGCCGGCAGCGGCGGCGCACGCGCGCCGCCGTGCCGCCAGTGGTTATGCCGCGGCGGACGCGCGCAGGCGTTCGACGATCTGGTTGTCCTTGCCCTGCACGCGCGGCGTCAGCACGAAGTTGAACTCGATGTCCTGGTACGCATCGGCCTTCATGCCGAGCGCCGTGCCGCCGGTTCTTTCGGTCACGGGCGGGATCAATTCCTCGCGCGTCGCATACGCGAAGTCGTCCCAGATCAGCGGATCGCCGTCGATGTTGAACTGTGTCGTCAGCTTGCGGTGATCGTCGCTCGTCACGAAGAAGTGCACGTGCGCGGGGCGGTTGCCGTGGCGGCCGAGACGGTTCAGCAGTTGTTGCGTCGCGCCCTGCGGCGGGCAGCCGTAGCCGACCGGCATCAGTGTGCGGAATTCGTACTTGCCGTCGACGCCCGTTTTCACCGCGCCGCGCAGGTTGAAATCGCTCTGCTTGCCGGTCGGGTCGAAGTGCGAATAGAAGCCCTTCGAATTCGCGTGCCAGCATTCGACCACCGCGCCGGCGATCGGCTTGCCGTCGAGACCGGTGACCGTGCCGTGGATCACGAGCGGGCCCGCGCCGTCGTCCGCGTCGAGGTCGATCTTCGCGACGCTGTCGCGCACCGGTGCGCCGGCCACGTACAGCGGCCCTTCGATCGTGCGCGGCGTGCCGCCGTCAAGACCGAGCGCCTCGTCCTCGGCGTCCATCCGGATGTCGAGATACTTCTCGAGACCGAGGCCGGCCGCGAGCAGCGCCGCTTCGCCATCCTGACCGAGCTTGTTCAGGTAGTTGACGCCCGCCCACACTTCGTCGGGCGTGATGTCGAGATCGTCGATCGCCTTGAACAGGTCGCCGAGCAGGCGCAGCACGATCTGCTGCGTGCGTGCGTTGCCGCCGGTGCCGTTTCCTCCCGCGTTCGACGCGGCCTTCAGCAGGTCCTGCACTTCCCGGGTATCGAAAACTTTGACGCTCATGATGCTGTCTCCACGTGTATTTGGGGGATGACGGTCGTTGCCTGACTCGACTTACCGCGCGACTTTCGTCAGCCCGTCGCGGGTGAAGCGCCTGACCTTGTCCTCGTCGAGCGCGATGCCGAGACCGGGGCCGTCCGGCACGGTCAGTTCGAAGTCGCTGTAATCCAGCGGCTGCGTCAGGATTTCTTCGGTGATCAGCAGCGGCCCGAACAGTTCGGTGCCCCACTGCAGGTTCGCGATACTCGCGAACAGGTGCGCGGATGCCACCGTGCTGAACGCGCCTTCGAGCATCGTGCCGCCGTACAGCTCGATGCCGGCCGCATCCGCGATCGCGGCCACGCGCTGCGCGGCGAAGAGGCCGCCGCTCTGTTCGATCTTGATCGCGAACACGTCCGCGCCGTGCTGCTTCGCGATGTCGAATGCGCTGTCGGGGCCCTGCAGGATTTCATCGGCCATCAGCGCGACGGGGAAGCGGCGCATCAGGCGCGCCAGCGCCGCGGCCGATGCGACCGGCTGCTCGACCAGTTCGCAGCCCGCATCGGCGAGCGCCGGAATCGCGCGCGCGGCCTGCGTTTCGCTCCACGCCATGTTCACGTCGACGCGCACCGACGCGCGATCGCCGACCGCCTTCTTGATCTCGGCCACGTGCCGGATATCCGTTTCCGGCGCCTTCGCGCCGATCTTCAGCTTGAATACGTTATGGCGGCGCGCGTCGAGCATGCGCTCGGCTTCGGCGATGTCGGTGGCCGTGTCGCCCGACGCGAGCGTCCATGCAACCGGCAGGCGATCGCGGCGACGGCCGCCGAGCAGTTCGCTGACCGGCACGCCGAGCCGCTTGCCGTGCGCGTCGAGCAGCGCGGTTTCGAGCGCGCTTTTCGCGAAGTGGTTGACCTTCGCAAGCTTGCCGACGAACGCCATCAGCGTCTGGACGCGCGTGGCGTCACGGCCGACGATCGCCGGTGCAAGATACGCGTCGATCGCGAGCTTCATCGCTTCCGGGCTTTCCGGGCCGTAGGCCATGCCGGCGATCGTCGTGCCTTCGCCGATACCGGTCACGCCGTCGCTGCAGAACACCTTCACGAGCATCAGCGTCTGGCCGTGCATCGTGGCCACCGACAGCTTGTGCGGGCGGATCGTCGGCAGGTCGACGAGACGGGTTTCGATGCGTTCGATGGTGGCGGAGGACATGGGGCGCGCTGCGTGGGGGCTGTTCATGGAACGGATTTATACGCGGCGGGGAAATGGGGCGTCCAATACTTTTGGTCGGGATTTTTGATACCTGGTGGGTATTGAAATCCGGCCGTGGGCGCGAAATATTGCGGTGCGCCATACCTGTTTTGGTTAGGTAGGCGGGCTCGGAGGGTTGATGGAACGGGGTTGCGCGGGGGTGGGGAGCGGTTGGGCGGGAGCCTATCGAGGCTGCTTGCGGCAGTGGGAAAATCGGCTGAAAACCGGTGCCCTACGGAGTCGGATCAGGGTTTTCCTGAGGGGAAAAACGGTGGAGCTGGACGTCCGGCCTTCAGGAGCGGCCTCTGCGAACGATCGAAAGGAGGCGGGTCGACGGAGATTGACGTTGTTGTCGATACGCGTCGTCCAACAGACGCTGACGGCCACTATCGGCCAAAACCGTTCGTGGACCAACAACAGCAACCAGACATCCGGTAGGCAGGTCGAGTTCCGACAACGGACACGCACGCTTTCATGGCGATCCATTCTTCCCATCTGGCCGGTGTTTGTTACGACCGACCCCTCAATTTCCTGAAGATGAGCGGCATTGCTTCAGCATCCAGCCCATCCATGTCAACCAGTCGCAGGGACTTCACCATGTCCAGCGTCGAACGCTTGTACTTCTTGAAATGCGGCGACTGGATATGTGCGTCGTACGCATCGTGGCTCGCATAGATTTCCACAATCTTGATGTGCGTCGGGCTATCCTTTTGAGCCATCGGGAAAATGCACACTACCCCCGGCTCGACGCGCATCGACGCCTCAGCCTCCTCGTTCAAGATGCGCCGATATGCTTCGAGATGCTGATTGAATATCTCGATTTCGGAGATACGGACTAACATTTTTGGCTCCTGCGCATGGACGTTACCGTGCTGCCCCAACGGCAGTACCGCACACATCACAACGAGCGCGAAGAGGATAAGACGTCGGCACTCGATGAACGGCCCCTTCATATCTATTTTCGCATTCGATGTTCGTCCAGCGGCGGTACGTTCGACCGCGGCGGCGAGTTCGCAAGCTGCCGCCATTGAACGTACCGCCGCTCGCGACATTCAATTCCGCGGCATTGAAATCGTCGGCGGATGTTCCGGAAGCGGTGGCACGATGCCATCCACCGGATGGGGGACATACGGCGCTTCGAGCGCGGCGATTTCGTCCTGCGTCAGCGAGAAGTCGAGCGCGCCGATGGCGGTTGCCAGATGCTCGGGCTTCGTTGCCCCGATGATCGGCGCGGTGATCGCCGGCTTCGTCAACAGCCACGCCAGTGCGACGTGCGCGCGCGACACATGGTGCGCCTCGGCGATACGCGCGACGACGTCAACCACCTTCCGGTCCTGGATTTCAGCGTTCCGATACATTTGCAGCGCAAAGGCATCGTTCTGCGTGCGGCGCGTGGTTTCGCTCCAGTCGCGCGTCAGCCTGCCGCGCGCCATCGGGCTCCATGGAATGACCCCGACGCCCTGGTCGGCGCAAAGAGGCAACATTTCGCGTTCCTCCTCCCGATAGAGCAGGTTGTACTGCGGTTGCATGGAGATGAAGCGTGTCCAGCCGTTGCGTTCCGCGACGTGCTGCATTTTCGCGAAGCGCCATGCCTCCATCGACGATGCACCGATGTAGCGGGCTTTGCCTGACTTCACTATGTCGTGCAGCGCCTCCATCGTTTCCTCCACAGGCGTGCCGTGGTCGAAACGGTGGATCTGGTAGAGGTCGACGTAATCCATGCCGAGGCGGGTCAGACTGTCGTCGATCGACTGAAGGAGCGCTTTCCGCGAGAGAAACCCGGTATTGGGTGAATTGCGCCACGGAAAGAACGCCTTGGTGGCGACGACGACCTCTTCGCGCCGCGCCATGTCGTTGAGCGCTCGGCCCGTGATCTCCTCGGAGCTTCCGCCCGAATAGATATTGGCAGTGTCGAAGAAGTTGATGCCCGCCTCGAGCGCTTGCCGAAAAAACGGGCGGGAGGCTGCTTCATCGAGGGACCAAGGCTGGGGCAGGCGGGCAGGCTCCCCATAGCTCATGCATCCCAGGCAAAGACGAGATACTTTCAGGCCCGTTCGGCCCAGATTGACATATTCCATGTTCACCTTCAAAGGTCTACGGTCACACAACGCCGATAAGCAGACTGCGGCAGGCCCGTGGTTGACGATTTATCCCGCGTCAGCGCTACACGACAACCACGGACCGACACCGCGATAGACGCTGCCGCAGCAGTCAAGCGTCGCGCGACGCGAACAGCGACTCCCAGCCGACGAACGGGCCGAGCGGAATGATCTCCCAGTCGATCAGGCCGACCTTGGCCAGCGGAAACTCGGCGAGCGCCTGTCTCGCGGCATCGACCGAATCGCTTTCGGCAATGATGGCGACGCCCGGGCGGTCCTGACGGAACGAGATTTCGCGCACGAAGCCCGTTTTATACAGATGCCACGCATGGCGCACTTCTTCGAGAAGATGGGGCTGATAGGCGTCCGGGCTGGCCCCCGGCAGCGGGACGTCGAGACAAAGCAATTTCATCGTGCGGCTCCTGACATGAACTGGCTGGTCACGTGAGCGACGCGCTCGCCCAGATACGCAGCGGTATCGATATCGCTCTCGATGGGGGTGATGTCCGGTGATGCATCATCCGATTGCGCCATCGCGCCCAGCCATCCGCCGACACGATTCTTCTCCTGCGGCGACTTGCCCGGGAAGATATCGAGTCCGACCCAGATCATCCCGTGCTGGGCGGCAAACAGCGCCATCGTGACGAGGGAATTCAGCTTGTCGCCGTGCATGGCGCCCGAATTCGTAAAGCCTGCGGCAACCTTGTTCCGCCACGACTGGGGAATCCACGCGGGCCGCGTCGAGTCCTCCATCACCTTTTTGAGCCTCGCGCTGACGGTGCCGTTGTAGGTCGGCGAACCGAAGATGATCGCGTCGCTCGCGGCGAGTTTTTCCCAGGGCGTATCGCCATCTGCAACGGCGATCAACTGCGCTTCGGCACCCGGCACGCGACGAACGCCGTCTGCAACGGCTTGGGCCTGTTTCGCGGTGTGGCCATAGCCACTGTCATAGAGGATCGTGATGAGCATTGAAGACTCGCAAGCTTCGGACGGAGGGGCGATGTCCGCCATTGTCACCAGCGTCACTCATTACGAGAAGTTCTGGCAGGGTTGAACCACCCTCAACTGAAAGTTTAGAATCCGGCGGCGCGACGACAGGTCGGCGCGATGTCAGTCATGGAGGAAATGTGGATTCTTCGCAGCGTGTTCGAGCCATCGTTTCTCTCGTCCAGGCCGTGGATGCGGGAAGTTTTGCGGCAGCGGCCCGACAATTGGGCGTCACGTCGGCTGCCGTGAGCAAGAACGTGGCGGGCCTCGAAAAAGCATTGGGTGTGCGGCTGATGAACCGGACGACCCGCACACTCAAACTCACAGAGGAAGGCGAGGCGTTTTTGCGCCACGCGCGCATCGCACTTGAAACACTGGATGCCGCGATCGATACGGTTTCCGCCCAGCGGGCCGTGCCGGCCGGGCGCGTGCGGATTTCGACGAGTGCCGCCTTCGGGCATAACCACGTGCTTCCGGCGCTGCCCGCGCTGCTCGCTCGCTACCCGGCGCTGTCGGTCGAGGTCGATTTCGACGATCGGGTCATCGATATTGTCCGGGACGGCTACGACATTGCGGTAAGAGGCGGCAACATCCCGGATTCCGCGCTCGTGACTCGCCCGATTTGTCGCTTGAATACAGTACTGGTAGCGTCTCCCGACTATCTGGCGAACCATGGCGTGCCCGAAACGCCGGATGCGTTGCACGCGCACCGGCTCATTGCACGGCGATTCCTGAGCGGCCAGGTCGCGCCGTGGAACTTCACGGGCGACGACAAAAGCATCACGACGATCGACCCCTCCGGCAAGGCAATGCTGACACTATCCGCACCGGAATCGCTGGTGCAGGCGGCGTGCGATAGCGTTGGCATCGCGGAGGTCGGGGTGCATCTTGCGTGGGATCGGTTGCGTTCCGGTGCGCTGAAGGTCATTCTCCACAGGTTTCACCATCCCGGAAGCTATGAGATGGTGATGCAGTATCCACACCGGGCGCTTGTCGCGCCACGAGTGCAAGTTACCGTCAAACATCTGCTGGAAGCGCTAACGGCGGATAGCAAATTGCATGTGCCTACGGATGCCTTGGATAGCTATAGCGTGTAGCAGTCAGCCATCGTTGTATTACCAAACGTGTGGTTCCGCGTGGAAATTGCGTGTGCAGCATCGCGACGACCGGAAGTATTCATCGAGCGACCGCCGAAGATCGACAAACCGACGTTGCACGTCCGATGCGGTGAAAGGCGACTCTGGGTCGGTAACTGCCACTCGGAAGAAGCGTGAGCGCAGGTCTTGTCGCGTCATCAGATCGCATGCCGCAAAAAACCGCCCCCCCAACTGTCCAATTTCCGCACACCGAATCACAAACGGCCCCCAGTCCACGCGCCTCCCCCACATGGGACTGTCCCTTATACAAA